>NZ_JADWYO010000001.1 GCF_022414595.1 Streptomyces sp. MUM 203J
GTCCAGCAGCAGCCCGATCCGCTCCCGCGCAGTCAGCTTTCCCTTGGCATGCTGCGCCTCGGTGGCCCGCTCACTGGGGCCGCGACGGGCCTCCTCGCGCAGGGCGTGCAGCTCGGCCACCCGCCCTCGGGCGTCGGTCGGCGCACCCTGGGTTTCGTCCACAACGGTCATGCCCCGACCCTACGGACCCCACCAAGCAAATCCCGCCGTCGACTCCACACAGTCTCCGAAGTCATCTCCTGTACCCCCCGAACAGAACCCGGACGGCGGGTGCCTGATCCACCAGGGGAACCCGGGGGTGGGTTGTGGAGACCCACCAAAGACCTGACCCTGAGCGGCTGCCCGGGCCAGGAACGCGGTGTCACCGCATACCTACCGTGTGCGGTGAGGAAGCGCACTTCCCCTGATCGCATCCGCAGTCCGGTCCGGCAGTCAGGCCCGCTTCCGGTCGGCGGTCCCGGGCCCCGCTTCGAGCCGCTGTGCCGTGACCGGGTGTCGCACCTCGCCGGCCCGGAAACCTCCGGCGGCCGCTCGACGTCTCCTGCGGCACGGTGGCTGACCCGACGGCCCGTACGAGCCACGAGCTCGACCCGCTGGTACGCGGTGCGGTCGGCCGGGAGACCGGTGTCCTGCTGTCGGTGGGCGAGGCGAAGGGGGACCCAGAAAACGGATACGAGCCATCTGGACGCCTCCGGTACACCCTGACGCTGCTGAAGGGGAAGGAAGTCGACACCATCCTCGCCAAGCCCGCCTGCTACAGCGGCGCGGGCTTCACCGAGGACCCCAGGGCGGCGGAGAAGCGTGGCGAGGTCATCCTCGTGGACCGGCACCGCTTACACGAGGGCGAGTAGGGCATACGGGCGTGTCCGCATCCGGAGCCGTCCGCGGAGCCGGTGTCACGGCGGGTTCCGCCGGTCGGGGCGGCTGCGGGCCCGCCGCGCGCAGCATGCGCTCCAAGGGGTGCTCCACCCAGTGGTAGGCAAGGCCGGAAAGGGCCTGGCTGACCACGATCACCAGCAACCACACCAGGGCTGTTGCGATCAGGTCGTCCGGACGGCCGTACATCGCCCGCCACGGCCGGATGACGATCTCGTGGATGAGGTACCACGCGAACGACCAGTGCCCGAGCCGCACCGTCCAGCGGCCGCTCAGGCCGGTCCTGCGCCCCTCCAGGTCCGCGCGCGCGGCCGCGGCGACGAGGAGCGCGAAGAGCGGCGTGGACAGCAGCTGCGACGCCTGCAGCGGACCGAACCAATCGGCGTCCGAGGTGTACCACGACCATGGGATCAGTGCCAGGTGCCAGGCCGCGGTGAGCGCCACGGCCGACCACAGGCCCACCGGCGGCCGCCAGCCACGGGCCACCGCGAGGCCCGCCGCGACACCGAGCATGAACTGGAGCATGCGGGTCAGCGGCAGGTAGTCAAGCGCCCACACCCGCGTCGCCACGTCGCTGAGCAGCGCGCCGCTCAGCCACACCAGGACCACGCCTGCGCACGTCAGCACCCAGATCCAGCGGCGGCCCCGGCCTGAGCGGAACGCCGGCAGCGCCATCAGCAGCGGGAAGAGCAGGTAGAACCAGGCCTCGTCGCTGAGCGACCAGGCCGCCGGATTGGCGCCCTTGACCGTGTCGGGCATCCAGGCGTGCACGAGGAACAGGTTCGCGACCACGGACTTCGCCGACACCATCGCTGTCTGGCCGAGCCAGATCCACACGGCGACAGACAGGGCACCCGTGACCGCCATGAGCGGCCAGATGCGGGCGAAGCGCCGCCAGAGGAAGACCTTCGCGGGAACCGCCTTGCCGTCGTACGTCCACGCCAGGACGAAGCCGGACAGGACGAAGAAGAAGGTGACACCGCTCCGGCCGTACCACACGGTCTGGCTGACACCGGGTATCTCACCGATCTGCCGGGAGAGGTGATAGAGCACGACCAGGAGAGCGGCCCAGAAGCGGAGCCCGGTCAGGGACGGCAGTCTGTCCCTCCCCGACAGGTCCGCCTGGGGTCTGCGGCGGGACCGGGAGCGTGTGTGGTTCGCGTGTCGCATCCCGCGATTATCGTGGCCCGCGGCCGAGGCGGTCGCCCCGGTCCCCTCTGTGCAGGGGCTCATATGCCCTGGGCGCCGCCGACTCGGCCAGGTGTCTGCCTTGCACAGGGGTTGTCTCCGAATCTGCCACTAAGTGACATGAACCGCCCCATCCCTCCCTGCCTCCGTCAGCGATCAATGTCACACAAATCCGTGCAGACCTTGTGATGCGCACTCCAGTGCTACTACACCTTCCCCTCACCTGATCATCACAGTGGGGGGAAGTCCGTGCGCCGCGCGCGTCCACTTGTCATATCCATGGCCTTCGTCATGGCTGTCATCGCCGGTACGGAGACCGCTGCCGCGACCGTGCTGCAGCGCTCCGGTCGCCCGGCAGCAACATCGGACGCGGGCGACGCGCCGGACCAGCGCTGGGGCAGCGCCGACGGACGCAGCCATCAGGCGGAGCTGGGCAGTACGGAGGCGAAGGCATCCGGTGGGCGCGACAAGGTGCTGACCGCTCCCGGACAACTCGGCCAGGAGACCGGGGTCTCGGATGTTCGGCTCCCCGGGCCGCCGAAGCCGCCTGCCATGGGCGAGGTTCGGAAGATGCCCGCGCCCGACGTCGAGGAAGCCGCTTCCGGCTCCGACGAGAAGTCCGGTTTCGACGAGAAGCGGAGCAAGGAGCTTCCGGAGCAGCGCGGCGAGCGCACGCGGACGTTTCTGAACCAGGACGGCACCTACACCACCCGCTTCTACAACGAGCCCGTCAACCACCGGCAGGACGAGCGCGGATCCTGGGAGGAGATCGACGCCTCGCTCGTCAAGCCCTCGGGCCCGCGGGGGATGAGTGGCTCCGACGAGATGTGGGAGACGCGCTCGACCCAGGCCGATGCGCGGTTGGGTGAGACCGCCGACGCCTCACCGCTGGTGCGCATGAGCGTGGCTGACGGGCTGTCCGTGGGCTACTCCGTCGAAGGCGCGGTCGGCAGTCGCGGGGAGGTGAAGGGCAGCACCATCACCTACACCGACGTGCGTCCCGACTCCGACATCCAACTCCTCGCCTCCAACAGCACGGTGAAGGAGACCATCGTTCTGAAGAGCTCGGACGCTCCAACCCGGTGGCGTTTCCCGCTGGAGCTGGACGGCTTGAACGCCCGACTGGACGACGACGGTGCCGTGGTGTTCAGCGACTCCTCTGGTGCGGAGCGGGCGCGCATGCCGCGCGGCTGGATGGAGGACTCGGCCGTCGCCGAGAACGCCAACCAGGGCGCCATCTCGGACGGCGTCACGTACGAGCTTGATGAACAGGACGGCCGCCTCGTCCTCACCGTCACGCTCGACGGGGAGTGGCTGACCGAGCCCGAGCGGGTCTTCCCCGTACGCGTCGACCCCTCCGTGACGCGGATCAGCGCGACGTCCGGCACCTACGTCCAGCATCCCTACAACACCAACTTCTCCACCAACACCGTGCTGAAGGCCGGTACCTACGACGGTGGCGGGCACAAGGCCGTCTCGTTCCTCAAGTTCGCCGGAGTCGAGTCCTCGCTGAAGAACGCCTGGATCCTCGGCGCGAACCTGGCCCTTTACAACACCTGGTCCTACTCCTGCAATGCCCGTCCCGTGACGGTCCACCCGGTCACGGCCAACTGGTCCGAAGGCACCACGAACCAGTACCCCGGCCCGGCGACCGGCCCCTCCCTCGCCTCCAAGAGCTTCGCCCACGGCTGGCGCCCCGCTAGCCGGTCCTCCGGCGGCTCCCTCTCTTCCCCCTAGGATCGAGTGGAGGAATTCACTCAACAGCACGCAGCAGAGAGAACGGAAGGCCAGGAATCCCAATCACCCGTCACTACACAGTAGGCATCTATGGCGAAGCAAGACACGATCACGCTGATTAGCTTCAATGATCACATCCAAAGCCTGGAAGTGCACCTATCGCTCGAGGCTTCCTACGCAATGCAGAGCGAGCGATACCACTCGGCTGAAATCGAACTGAAAAGCGACTTCGTTAGTGGTCGCGTCAGCCTGCAGATATCGCTTCGAGACTTGGACGACTGGGAGCGCTGCCTCACTTCATTGAACGCCGACGAGGGAATCGAATGGCCTGCGGGCGGGCGTAGCGCATGGCTCGCGGTGACTCCCGATGATCCAGTAGAAGTAACCGTGCACGACTCACCGTCAACGCAGATATCTGTACGCATACCGATCGATGTGGATGACGATTGGCTGGATGACAGTCGACGGCGACTTGCGTTCGCCAGGAATGCCATTGCACGGGAATGAGAGCCATCTTCCCGCGTCGCAACCAATTCACGCTTCCTGACGATACGAGGAAGAAGAGGAGTGCGGCTGGTCAGAACCCCCCACCGAAGTCCCCGCCGCCGAACCCGCCGCCCCAGTCCCCTCCCCCACCGCCTCCGCCGAAATCGCCGCCGAAGCCAGAACCCGCGGAGTCGGCGCCGCCGAAGTCGCCGCCCTGGAAGTCGGCGCCGCCGTATTCGGCGGCGTAGGCCGGGGTGGAGAGCATGGAGCCGAGCATGGTGCCCATCAGGAGGCCGGGGAGGAGGCCGCCCGTGTAGTAGCCGGCGGCCCAGGGGCCGTAGGCGGGGCCGGCCTCCCAGTACGGGCGGGGGCCGTCGGGGGTGTCGACGGTGCGGGCGTCGGGTGGGGCGCCCGCCTTCAGGCGGGACTCGTCGGACGCGCAGACCGGGACCTCGCGGGGTGTGCCGCCCGGTGGGGTCCAGGAGAGCTCGGTGACCGACGGGCCGTGGCGCGGGTCGAAGAAGCAGGGTGCCCGCCGCTCGGGAAGCGGGCGGCCCTCGCGGCGGGCGGCAAGGACGGCCAGCGTGTGGCGGCCGTCCGCCAGGGCCTCGGTCACCGCACGGACGTCGTGGGGGTGACGGGCCTGGTCCATGAGCTGCTTCGCCTTGTCGTAGGTGTCCAGGGCGTT
Organism: Streptomyces sp. MUM 203J; assembly: GCF_022414595.1. Classification (GTDB taxonomy): domain Bacteria; phylum Actinomycetota; class Actinomycetes; order Streptomycetales; family Streptomycetaceae; genus Streptomyces. Next base: position 4,976 of record NZ_JADWYO010000001.1, read on the forward strand.
TCCGTAGTCCGTGCGCGTGGTGTCGTCGTCGGCGGGGTGGAGGTCGAGCCGGTCCAGCTCCTCGCCGTACGCCGTGATGTCCTCGTCCACGACCGTGCGGAGCTTGCCGAGGGCCTCCTGCTCCTCCGCCCTCCTGCGGCCCCGCTTGCGGAGGGTGACCGCCGTCGCGCCCGCGCCCGTCGCCAGCAGCAGCGTGCCCATCGTGATCAGGCCGCCTACCGAGACCCTCTCGCCCGGTGAACCCGCCCAGGAGGCGGGGGCCGAGCCGCGCATCTGCGGCAGGGCCTGGTCGGCGAAGTTGTTCAGCTGGGTGGTGGCGTCCACCCCGGGGCCGCTCACCCCGGTCACCAGGTTCTCGACCGTCGGCTGCGACAGGACCACCCGGTCCGCGCCCGCGTCGAAGGCGTCACCCAGCCTCACCCCGTACACGCCGGTCACACCGGTGAGCGCGCGCAGATCCTGGAGGAGGTCTTCCTCGGGGAAGTCGGCCGTGGCCGGGAGGACCGCCAGCATGAGCGGCTTGTCCGCCTGGATGATCTTCTGCTCCAGGGCCCGCTCCGCCGAGGGCGGGAGCTGGGCCGTCGCCGCCGGGTGGACGTAGACCGGGCCCTGCTTGAGCGCGCTCGCCGCGTCCCGCAGCGCGTCGGAGGCCGCCTTCGCACCCGTGGCGGGCGCCAGTGCCAGGAGGAGCGCCAGCACCAGGCCCGCGAGGATCGAAAGCGGCCTTGCCCTCATATCATCGACAGTACCTCTTTGTCCCTGTTTGGGGGATTGCGGGATGTCAGTCCCTCCTGGGTACCACACCCGCCCTCAGCAGGCCGTAGGTGTACGCGTCCACCAGCGCCTGCCACGAGGCCGCGATCACGTTCTCGCCCACACCCACCGTCGACCACTCCGTGTCCCCGTCGGTGGTCGTGATCAGGACACGGGTCGTGGACTCCGTGCCGTGCCGTCCCTCCAGGATGCGGACCTTGTAGTCGACCAGCTCGAACTTGGTGAGCTGCGGGTGGATCCGCTCCAGGGCGGTCAGCAGCGCCCGGTCCAGGGCGTTGACCGGGCCGTTGCCCTCCGCCGTGGCGACGATCCGCTCCCCGTCCGCCCACAGTTTGACCGTGGCCTCGTTCGCGTGGGTGCCGTCCGGACGGTCCTCGACGATCGCCCGCCAGGACTCGGTACGGAAGTAGCGGATGGGGTGGCCCTCCGCCTCCTCCCGCAGCAGGAGCTCGAAGGAGGCGTCCGCGGCCTCGTACGTGTAGCCCTGGAGCTCCCGCTCCTTGACCCGCTCCACCACGCGGCCCACCAGCTCCCGGTCGTCGCCCAGGTCGACGCCGAGTTCCTTGCCCTTCAGCTCGACCGAGGCGCGGCCGGCCATGTCGGAGACCAGCATCCGCATGGTGTTGCCGACCTGTTCCGGGTCGATGTGCTGGTACAGGTCCGGGTCCACCTTGATCGCGGAGGCGTGCAGGCCCGCCTTGTGCGCGAAGGCCGAGACGCCGACGTACGGCTGGTGGGTGGAGGGGGTGAGGTTGACGACCTCCGCGATGGCGTGGCTGATCCGGGTCATCTCGGCCAGCGCGCCCTCGGGGAGGACCGGTCTGCCGTACTTCAGCTCCAGGGCCGCGACCACCGGGAACAGGTTCGCGTTGCCGACGCGCTCGCCGTAGCCGTTGGCGGTGCACTGGACGTGGGTGGCGCCGCCGTCGACCGCGGCCAGGGTGTTGGCGACCGCGCAGCCCGTGTCGTCCTGGGCGTGGATGCCGAGCCGGGCGCCGGTGTCGGCCAGGACCGTGGAGACCACCGCCTGGACCTGCGGCGGGAGCATGCCGCCGTTGGTGTCGCAGAGGACGACGACGTCGGCGCCCGCCTCGTGCGCGGCCCGCACGACCGCCTTCGCGTACTGCGGGTTCGCCTTGTAGCCGTCGAAGAAGTGCTCGCAGTCGACGAAGACCCGGCGGCCCTGCTCGCGCAGGTACGAGACGGTGTCCCGGACCATGGCCAGGTTCTCGTCCAGGGTGGTGCGCAGGGCCAGCTCCACATGCCGGTCGTGCGACTTCGCCACCAGGGTGACGACCGGGGCCCCGGAGTCCAGCAGCGCCCTGACCTGCGGGTCCTCGGAGGCCTGGATACCTGCGCGGCGGGTGGCGCCGAAGGCCACGAGCTGGGCGTGCCTGAAGTCGATCTCCGCGCGGGCGCGGGCGAAGAACTCGGTGTCGCGGGGGTTGGCGCCGGGCCAGCCGCCCTCGATGAAGCCCACGCCGAACTCGTCCAGGTGCCGGGCGATGGTCAGCTTGTCGGCGACGGTGAGGTTGATGCCCTCGCGCTGGGCGCCGTCGCGCAGTGTCGTGTCGAACACGTGGAAGGTGTCGTCGACGTGCTGATCACTGGTCATGGCTGCTGTCCTGCTCCTGTGGGGATGTGGCTCCGGGTCCGGAACACCGGAATGAAGGGCTCCACTTGTCCCTGTCTTCGCGCGCCGTCCGCCGCACTCCCGGGTGGGGGGCCGGAAAACGAAAAAACCCCTCGCGGGTGCGAGAGGTCTGCGCGCGGGTCTGGGACACGGTGTCCGCCGCCCGACAAGGTGTGGGTGTCGGGTCAGCGGTCACTGCGGACCGGCGCGCTGCTGCCGATAATCATCGGGTTTGCGAGCACGATGGCAGTTTGCCATACACCGGCCGAGGTGTGGGCAAGGGTCTCACGATGCGGTCAGCAGGGTCTGCTGCAGGTGCTCCTCCACGTGCGCGAGCACCTGGTCCCGGCCCGTGCCGGGTATCCCCACCGCCACGTGCACGCTGAACCCGTCCAGCAGGGCCCGCAGCCGGGTCGCGTACCGGTCGGGGTCCACCGCCCGCAGCTCGCCGCGCGAGACCCCCTCGGCCAGCAGCGCCACCAGGTCCCGGTGCCAGGCGCCCTCGATGGCGGCCTGCCGGGCGCGGGCGTCCGCGTCGGCGTTCTGCGACCGGTTCCAGACCTCCAGCCACAGCGTCCAGTGCGGGTCGCGCGGCCCGTCGGGGACGTAGAGGCCGACGTACTCGGTCAGCCGCTCCCCCACCGGCAGGTCCTGGCGCGACAGCAGCGCGCTGCGCTCGGCACCGAGGCGGCCCTCGCTCCACTCCAGGGTCTGGAGCAGCAGCTCGTCCTTGGTGTGGAAGTAGTAGATGAGGTGACCGCTGCTCATGCCGACCTCGCGGCCGAGCCCCGCCATGGTGAGGCCTTCGAGCCCGCGCTCGGCGATCATCGCCATGGCGGCGGCCAGCACCTCCTCACGGGGAGGCGCGGCGTTCCGCCGCCGTGCCGCGGCGGCCCTGGGTGATTCGTTCACGCGTACGTTCTACCTGATCACGAGCGGCCCGCCCCAGTGGACGGGCCGCGAGGGCAAGTGTCAGAGCTTCGGCTGCTGCTGGGTGATGCAGTGGATGCCGCCGCCGCCCGCGAAGATCGTGCGGGCGTCGACCAGGGTGACCGTGCGGTCCGGGAAGAGACGGCGGAAGATCCCGGCGGCGATCTCGTCACGCGGGTCGTCGAAGCCGCAGAGGACCACACCCCCGTTGCAGAGGTAGTGGTTGATGTACGAGTAGTCGACCCACTCGCCGTCCTCCCGCAGGACCGTCGGCGCGGGCACCTCCACGACCTCCAGCGCGCGGCCCCTGGCGTCCGTCCGGGACCGCAGCAGCGCCACGATCTCCTTGCACAGCTCGTGGTCCGGGTGGGCCGGGTCGGGCTGGGTGTGGGCGACCACGACACCCGGGCGGGCGAACGCGGCGACGATGTCGACATGGCCGCGGGTGCCGAACTTGCCGTAGTCGCCGGTGAGTCCGCGCGGCAGCCAGATCGCCTTGCTGGTACCGAGCCTCGCGTGGATCTCCGCCTCGACCTGGGCGCGGGTCCAGCCGGGGTTGCGCTCGGGGCCGAGCTGGACGGTGTCGGTGAGCAGGACCGTGCCCTCGCCGTCCACGTGGACGGCACCGCCCTCGTTGACGAGGGGGCTGCTGTGCACGGTGACCTCGGCCGCGTCCGCGACATGGCGGGCGATCTTGGAGTCATGCTCCCAGCGGGCCCAGTCGGCGGCGCCCCAGCCGTTGAACACCCAGTCCACGGCGGCCAGTTCACTGCCGTTGGTGACGAAGGTCGGGCCGATGTCGCGCATCCACGCGTCGTCGAGGTCCCGTTCGAGAAGCTCGACGTCCGGGCCGAGCGCCTCACGGGCCGAGGCGGCGTCGCCGGGGGCCACGACCATCGTGACCGGCTCGAACCGGCGCACGGCGCGGGCCACCCGCGCCCAGGCGGTGCGGGCCTCGGCCAGTTCCCCGGCATCGGTGAAGGTGGGGTTGGGGCTGGGCCAGGCCATCCAGGTGCGCTCGTGGGGAGCCCACTCTGCCGGCATGCGGAAGGTCGCGGGGGCTGTCTTGGGGGCTGTCATGGGGAGCTGGATCCTCAGAGGAAGTAGAGGCGGTTGAGGGAGACGGAGTCGGCGGGGTCCGAGCGGACCGGGTCGCCGTCGAGCGTGACCAGGCCCGTGCGGCCGTCCACGGCCACTTCTCCGATGCGGGAGTTGAGGAGGAGGTTTCCGGGGCCGATGCCGCGGGTGCCGCGGACGGCCACCCTGCGGCGCCTGGTCGGCATCCGGTCGCCGTCCAGCCGGGCCGCCGCACCGGACACGAACGCGACCGAGATGTCCGCCGCCGTGGCGCCGTGTGCGCCGAACTGCGGTCCCAGCACCAGGGGTTCGCAGGTGTCGGTGGCCGCGTTGGGGTCGCCCACGACCCCGTACGCCGGGAAACCCGCCTTCAGGACGAGCTGCGGCTTCGCACCGAAGAACTCCGGCCGCCACAGCACGATGTCGGCCAGCTTGCCGACCTCGATGGAGCCGACCTCGTGTGCGAGGCCGTGGGCGATGGCCGGGTTGATGGTGAGCTTGGCCATGTAGCGCAGGACGCGGGCGTTGTCGTCGCCGTCCCCGTCTCCCTCCAGCGGGCCCAGCTCGGCCTTCATCTTCCCCGCCATGGCGAAGGTCCGGCGTACGGTCTCGCCGGCCCTTCCCATGCCCTGCGCGTCCGACGAGGTGATGCCGATCGCGCCGAGGTCGTGCAGCACGTCCTCCGCGCCCATCGTCCCGGACCGGATGCGGTCGCGGGCCATGGCGGCGTCGCCGGGCAGGTCGGTCTTGAGGTCGTGGACGGAGACGATCATCCCGTAGTGCTCCGCGACCGCGTCCCGCCCGAAGGGGAGCGTGGGGTTGGTGGAGGAGCCGATGACGTTGGGGACGCCAGCCATCTTCAGGACGTTGGGGACGTGTCCGCCGCCGCAGCCCTCGATGTGGAACGCGTGGATCGTCCGGCCTTCGAGGACCTTCAGGGTGTCCTCGACCGACAGGCACTCGTTGAGGCCGTCGCTGTGCAGGGCGACCTGGACGTCGTGCTCCTCGGCCACGCGCAGGGCCGTGTCGAGGGCGCGGGTGTGGGCGCCCATGTCCTCATGGACCTTGAAGCCGGACGCGCCTCCCTCGGCCAGCGCCTCGACGAGCGGCGCGGGGTCCGAGGACGAGCCGCGGGCCAGGAAACCGATGTTGACGGGCCAGGCGTCGAACGCGTTGAACGCGTGCTTCAGCGCCCAGGGGGAGTTGACGCCGACGCCCCAGACCGGGCCGAACTCCTGGCCGATGACCGTGGTCACGCCGGAGGCGAGGGACGCCTCCATGATGCGGGGGGAGAGCAGGTGGACGTGGGTGTCCACGGCACCGGCGGTGGCGATCAGGCCCTCGCCGGACACGATGCTCGTGCCCGTGCCCACGACCACGTCGACGCCGTCGAGGGTGTCCGGGTTGCCCGCTCGGCCGATGGCGTGGATCCGGCCCTCGCGGATGCCGACGGACACCTTGCGGATGCCTTGGACGGCGTCGATGACGAGGACGTTGCTGATGACGACGTCGCAGGTCTCACGTACGGCGGCGGCCTTTAGGTGCAGTCCGTCGCGGGCCGTCTTGCCGAAGCCCGCCAGGAACTCGTCACCCGGCTTCTGGGCGTCCGACTCGACGCGTACGGTCAGGCCGGAGTCGCCGAGGCGGACGCGGTCGCCCGTACGGGGGCCGTGGACGGAGGCGTACTCGTAGGGGTCCATCAGGCGTTCTCCTCCGCTCCGGCGGGTTCCGTCTCGGCCGTCGCGGCGGCTGCGGGGCCTGCCGCCAGGGCGGCCTCCGGAAGGGTCGGCGGAGGTGCGACGGGGGGTGCCGTACGGGGTGCCGCCGGACTCGGTGTCCGCGCCGGTTCCGCCGGGCGCGGTGTCGCCGGGCCCGTCACCTGTTCCGGTGCCGCCCCCAGGTAGCCGCAGGCCGCCGCCCGGCGCAGGGCCTCCTCCTTCGCGCCCGGGGCGTCCAGCGGCCCGTCGACCAGGCCCGCGAAGCCGATCGCGACACGGTCGCCGCCGACCGGGACGAGGCCCACCTCGGCCTCGCCGCCCGGGTCGAAGCGCATGGAGGAGCCGGCCGGGACGCACAGGCGCATGCCGTACGCGGCGGCCCGGTCGAAGCGGAGCCGGGGGTTCGCCTCGAAGAAGTGGAAATGGCTGGTGACGCTGACCGGGACGGTCGCGGTGTTGCGGACCGTGAGCCTCAGTTCCGGCACCAGACCGGCGTAGCCGGGGCCGGGGAGGAGGGCGCCGGGGGCGTCCTCACCCCCGGTGGCGGCGGCGCCCACGGGGTCGGTGACCACCGCCAGGCGGGAGCCGTCGTCGAAGACGGCCTCGACGTGGACCTCGGTGACGACATCGGCCACGCCCGGCAGGACGTCGTCGGGGCCGAGGACGGCGCGGGCCGCCTCGACGGCCTCCGCGAGCCGGCGGCCGTCCCTGGCCGCCTCGCACACGGTGTCCGCGATGAGGGCCGTGGCCTCGGGGACGTTGAGCCGCAGACCGCGGGCGCGGCGGGCCCGGGCGAGTTCGGCGGCTCCGAAAAGGAGCAGGCGGTCGCGTTCCGTCGGGGTCAGTCGCATGTCGTTCACCTCCTGGCGGGGACTTTTGAGCGTCACTCTAACCATGAAGCGAACGCAAGCGGTAGGGGTTCGCGACCTTGTATTGAGTACTGCTCAAATGTCCGCCGTTCCGTCCCTTCCCCAAACCGGGGAGCTGCGCCGGGCCCCCGGCACGAAACGGCGGGCCGGCAGGGCGTCGGGCACAACCCGACCGCCGGTGCGGGCGTCTTCCCTGGTGAGCTGGTCTTCTACGAGAACGGGGTGGGCATGGAGGAAGTCGTCGGGTCCCTCGTCGTGCGAGGGCTCAGGACCGCGGCCGGGATCGTCGCGTGGTCCGGGGACGCGCTGCTGGTCGGGCTGGAGTGGCTGCTGGACCGGAAGCGGAAGCCGAAGCGCGGGCGCGAGAAGTGAAGGGCCCGGCTCGCATGCTGCGAGCCGGGCCCTTCGGGGGAGCCTGGAGTGGCGTTACGCGACCGGGTGGGTCCAGCCGTGGGTGTCGGGGGACGCGCCGGTCTGGATGGACAGGAGCGCCTCGCGCAGCTTCAGGGTGACCTCGCCGGGCTCGCCGTCGCCCTGGGTCCACTCGCCGTTCGCGGACTTGACCGTGCCGACCGGGGTGATGACCGCCGCGGTGCCGCACGCGAACACCTCGGTCAGGGTGCCGTTCTCGGTGTCCCGGCGCCACTGCTCGGTGGAGATGCGGCCCTCCTCGGACGTATAGCCGAGGTCCCGGGCGACCTGGAGGAGGGAGTCACGGGTGATCCCGGCCAGGAGCGAACCGGTCAGCTCGGGGGTGACGATGCGGTCCCCGTACACGAAGTACAGGTTCATGCCGCCCATCTCCTCGACCCACTTGTGCTCCAGCGCGTCGAGCCAGACGACCTGGTCGCAGCCCTTCGCCGCGGCCTCGGCCTGGGCGAGCAGGGAGGCCGCGTAGTTGCCGCCGGTCTTGGCGAAGCCCATGCCGCCGGGGACGGCTCGGACGTAGTTCTCCGACAGCCAGACGGAGACCGGCTTGACGCCGCCGGGGAAGTACGCGCCCGCCGGGGAGGCGATCACGATGAAGAGGTACTCGTTCGCCGGGCGGACCCCCAGGCCCACCTCGTTGGCGATCATGAAGGGACGCAGGTACAGGGACTCCTCGCCGCCGTGCGGCGGGACCCAGGCCTGGTCCTGCCTGACCAGCGCGTCGCACGCGGCGACGAAGGTCTCGACCGGCAGCTCCGGCATGGCCAGGCGGCGGGCGGAGAGCTGGAACCGCCTGGCGTTGGCCTCCGGGCGGAAGAGGGAGACCGAGCCGTCGGGGCGGCGGTAGGCCTTCAGACCCTCGAAGATCTCCTGCGCGTAGTGCAGGGTCATGTTCGCCGGGTCGATGGACAGCGGCGCGTACGGCACCAGCTCGGCGTCGTGCCAGCCGCGGCCCTCGGTCCACTTGACGACCACCATGTGGTCGGTGAAGTGGCGGCCGAAGCCGGGGCTGGCGAGGATCGCCTCGCGCTCCGCGTCGGACAGCGGGTTCGAGGAGGGCTTCAGCTCGATCGTCGTGGGCGTCGTCATGAGTGCATGTCCTTCACCGGTTCGTGTGTGACGGACCGCGCCTCACGCCGTTCCTGCCGCTGTCGCTGCTGCTCCGTGCTGCTGCCAGGACGTCTGGGCGTCACCGCATGCCGCGGCCCCGCGTTCGATTATCGCCCGGGGGGCCCGGCCGGGGAAACGGGCGGTGGGTGTGACCCTGTGCGAGCGCGCCGTCCGGCGCCGGGGCGCACCCGGGCCGCGCATGCGGAAGCCGCCGGGCGCGGGGGCGCGGCCCGGCGGCTTCACCTGGCTGTTTCCGGGTCCGTGTCGGGTCAGCCCGCCACCCGCGCCGCCAGGGCGTCACCGGTCTCGTCCGTAGTACGGGCGGCGGAGCCCGCGCGCTCGGTCAGGTCTGCGGCGACGGCCTCCTCGATGCGGGCGGCCTCCGTGCCGTATCCGAGGTGGCGCAGGAGCAGTGCCACGGACAGGACCGTGGCCGTGGGGTCGGCCTTGCCGGTGCCCGCGATGTCGGGCGCCGAGCCGTGCACGGGCTCGAACATGGACGGGAAGGCACCCGTCGGGTTGATGTTGCCGGAGGCGGCCAGCCCGATGCCGCCGGTGACGGCCGCGGCGAGGTCGGTGAGGATGTCACCGAAGAGGTTGTCGGTGACGATGACGTCGAACCGCTCCGGCTGGGTGACGAAGAAGATCGTCGCGGCGTCGACGTGCAGGTAGTCGGTGGTGACCTCGGGGTACTCCTCGCCCACCTTGTCGAAGATCCTCTTCCACATGTGTCCGGCGTACACGAGGACGTTGTTCTTGTGGACCAGGGTCAGCTTCTTGCGCGGGCGGGCGTCGGCGCGCTCGTAGGCGTCCCGGACGACGCGCTCGACGCCGTACGCGGTGTTCACGCTGACCTCGGTGGCGACCTCGGCGGGCGTGCCGGTGCGCAGGGCACCGCCGTTGCCGGTGTAGGGCCCCTCGGTGCCCTCGCGGACGACCACGAAGTCGATGTCGGGACGCCCGGCGAGCGGGGTCTCGGTCTGCGGGAACAGCTTCGACGGACGCAGGTTCACGTAGTGGTCGAAGGCGAACCGCAGTTTGAGGAGCAGCCCGCGCTCCAGGACGCCGGAGGGCACGGACGGGTCACCGATGGCGCCCAGCAGGATGGCGTCGTGCCCCTTGAGGGACTCCAGCTCCGCGTCGGGGAGGGTCTCCCCGGTGCGGTGCCAGCGCCGGGCGCCGAGGTCGTACTCCTTGGTCTCCAGCTTCACGTCCTGCGGGAGGACGGCCCGGAGGACCTTGAGTCCCTGGGCCACGACCTCCTGGCCGATGCCGTCACCGGGGATCACTGCGAGATTGATGCTGCGAGACATGTCGGCACCCTACTCTTCGTCCCATTGCCTGACATCGACCGTCCACCATGTGGACCACGCGCGAGCAGGCGCAGGGCCGCGGCCGACCGGCTCAGTGGCCGGTCGCGCCGCCGTTGTCCCGGCGGTCGAGGGCGCGCTGCAGCGCGGCGGCGGCGTTCTTGCGCTCGGCCTCGGCGGAGCGGGCGGCGGCGTGGCGGACACGGACACGGGCGGGGCGGGGGGCGGCGAAAGACATCGCGGATCGACTCCTTCAGACGAGGGGGATGAAGGCGCCGGAAGGGGCGGGAGGCGCGGCCACAGGGGTTGCCTGTCAGGGGCGAATCGCGCGCTCGACCGCCGTTCGCTGGTGAAGCGAGACGTTCGGCTCCTACAAAGCTAAGCGAGCCGGGCGCCTCTGTCTCCACAATTACTCGGACTTCCTACTATCTGAGACGGCGCGGCCCCCGCGGACATGAGACCGCCCCCGTCCGGCGTGAGGGCGCCGAAGGGGGGCGGTGTCCGCGGGGGCGTGAGCCCGCGCCGGGCGTCAGCCCATGTGCGGGTAGCCGTACTCGGTCGGCGGGACCAGCGTCTCCTTGATGGCGCGGGTCAGCGTCCAGCGCATCAGGTTCTGCGGGGCGCCCGCCTTGTCGTTCGTACCGGACGCGCGGCCACCGCCGAAGGGCTGCTGGCCGACGACGGCGCCGGTCGACTTGTCGTTGATGTAGAAGTTGCCGGCCGCGTAGCGCAGCTTGTCCATCGTGTACCGGGCGGCGGCGCGGTCGTTGGCGATGACCGCGCCGGTCAGCGCGTAGGCCGAGACGGACTCCATCTGCTCCAGCATGGCGTCGTACTGGTCGTCCTCGTACACGTACACCGCCAGGAACGGGCCGAAGTACTCGGTCGTGAAGACCTCGTTCGACGGGTCGGTGCACTCGACGACGGTCGGGCGGACGAAGTAGCCCACCGAGTCGTCGTACGTGCCGCCGGCGACGACGGTGCAGGTCGGGTCGGCCTTGGCCCGGTCGATCGCGGCCTTGTTCTTGGCGAACGCGCGGTCGTCGATGACGGCGCCGATGAAGTTCGACAGGTCGGACACGTCGCCCATCCTGATGCCGTCGACCTCGGCCGCGAACTCCTCCTTGAAGCCGGAGTTCCAGATGGAGGCCGGGATGTACGCGCGCGAGCTCGCGGAGCACTTCTGGCCCTGGAACTCGAAGGAGCCGCGGGTCAGCGCGGTCTTAAGGACGGCGCGGTCGGCGCTCGGGTGCGCGACGACGAAGTCCTTGCCGCCCGTCTCGCCGACGATCCGCGGGTAGGAGCGGTACTTCTCGATGTTGGCACCGACGGTCTTCCACAGGTGCTGGAAGGTCTTCGTCGAACCGGTGAAGTGGATGCCGGCGAGCATCGGGTGGTTCAGGGCCACCTCGGAGACGGCGATGCCGTCGCCCGTCACCAGGTTGATGACGCCCTTCGGCAGCCCGGCCTCCTCCAGCAGCTCCATGAGCAGCACGGCGGCGTGGGTCTGCGTCGGGGACGGCTTCCAGACCACCACGTTGCCCATGAGGGCGGGGGCGGTGGGGAGGTTGCCGGCGATCGCGGTGAAGTTGAACGGCGTGATCGCGTAGACGAAGCCCTCGAGCGGGCGGTGGTCGAGGCGGTTCCAGACGCCCGGGGAGTTCGCCGGCGGCTGCTCGGCCAGCAGGTCACGGGCGTACTTGACGTTGAAGCGCCAGAAGTCGATCAGCTCGCACGGGGTGTCGATCTCGGCCTGCTGGGCGGTCTTCGACTGGCCGAGCATGGTGGAGGCGGCCAGCGTCTCGCGCCACGGGCCCGACAGCAGGTCGGCGGCGCGCAGGAAGATCGCGGCGCGGTCGTCGAAGGACATCGCGCGCCAGCCGGGCGCGGCGGCCAGGGCCGCGTCGACGGCGTCCTGGGCGTCCTCCCGGGTGGCACCGACGAACGTGCCGATGACGGCCTGGTGGTTGTGCGGCTGCACGACGTTCACCCGCTCGCCGCGGCCCATGCGCTTGACGCCGTTGATGGTCATGGGCAGGTCGATGGGGTTCTCGGCCAGCTCCTTGAGCTTGGCCTCCAGCCGTGCGCGCTCCGCAGAACCGGGGGCGTAGCCGTGCACCGGCTCGTTGACCGGGGCGGGGACCTGGGTCACAGCGTCCATGGTTTACCTAGCTCCTTCAGTGAGGGGTGGGCTCTGCCCTGGGGTTCTGGGGTTTCCGGGGTTCTCGGGGGGCCAGGGGTACGGCCCCTCGGGGTTCGCCTTCCCTGATCCGGCCCTTTCGACCACGGATCGGGGGCTCGGGTTCGCGGGTGCGGACCGCCGGGCGGGCTCAGTTCCTGGTGATCATGCTCCGCGCGAAGAACAGCAGGTTCGCCGGCTTCTCCGCGAGCCTGCGCATGAAGTACCCGTACCAGTCCGTCCCGTACGCCGTGTAGACGCGCATCCGGTGGCCCTCCGCGGCCAGCCGGGTCTGCTCCTCGCCACGGATGCCGTACAGCATCTGGAACTCGTACTCGTCCAGTTTGCGCCCGGCGCGGCGCGCCAGCTCCTGGCCGATGGCGATGAGCCGCGGGTCGTGCGAGCCGATCATCGGGTAGCCCTCGCCCGCCATCAGGATCTTCAGGATGCGGACGTACGCCTTGTCGATCTCGGCCTTGTCCTGGTACGCGACGGAGGCAGGCTCCTTGTACGCGCCCTTCACCAGGCGGACACGGCTGCCGTTCGCGGCGAGGCGGCGGGCGTCCTCCTCGGTGCGGAAGAGGTACGACTGGATGACGCAGCCGGTCTGCGGGAAGTCCTTCCGCAGTTCCTCGTGGATGGCGAACATCGAGTCGAGGGTCGTGTGGTCCTCGGCGTCCAGCGTGACCGTCGTGCCGATCGCGGCGGCGGCCTCGACGACCGGACGGACGTTCGCGAGGGCCAGCTCGTGGCCGCCCTCCAGCGCCTGGCCGAACATGGAGAGCTTGACCGACATCTCGGCGCCCTCCTCCAGGCGCAGCGGCCTGAGCCGCTCGATCAGCTCCAGATAGGCGTCGCGGGCGGCGGAGGCCTGCTCGGGGGTGGTGATGTCCTCCCCCACCACGTCCAGCGTGATCTCCAGGCCCTTGTCGGCCAGCTCCGTCACGATGGGGATGACCTGGTCGACCGTCTCACCCGGGATGAACCGGTCGACGACCGGCTTGGTCACCGGGGCCGCGGACACCAGGCGGCGCATCTTGTCGCTGCGCGACGCGGCGAGGATCACGGGACCCAGCACGGGCACCTCCATGAACGGGAGAACTAGCAGGAAGAGGCTGGAAACCGACGTACCGGAAACAGCACGGGGAACCACCGTGAAACCTAAGGATCAGGCCAGACCGCGGCCAGCGACAGGTGTCACGGGTCCGTGCCGCGGATCTCAGACATCTGTCTGAAGCCAGTGGGACAATGGGCGGGTGAAGGGCGATTACCAGGAGCTGGTCGACGAGATCTCGGCGCTGCTGGGCGCCCCGGCGACGCTGGAGGACCGGGACTTCGGGCTGATCGCCTTCGGGGCGCACGACAGCGAGGACGACTCGGCGATGGACCCGGTCCGTACGCGGTCGATCCTGACCCGGAAGTCCACCCCGGCGGTCCGGGCGTGGTTCGAGAGCTTCGGCATCGCGCGGGCGACCGGGCCGGTGCGCATTCCGGCCACGCCGGAAGCCGGGGTGCACCGGGACCGGCTCTGTCTCCCCGTAAGGCACCGGGGCGTCGCCCTGGGGTACGTCTGGCTGCTGGACGCCGAGCCGGGGCCCGGGCCCGAGCGGCTGGCGGCGGCGATGGAGGTGGCGTCCCGGGTCGGGGCGCTGCTGGCCGAGGAGAAGCGGGCGGGCTCCGACCTGTCACGGGAGCTGCGGGCGGCGCTGACGGCGGAGCGCGACTGGCAGTACGACATGGCGCTGGCGGCGCTGCGGGAGGCGCTGGGCCCGGACGCGGAGGGCCTGCACGCGCTGGTGTGCGTGCTGCCCTGGCCGGACGCCGAGGGACCCTCGGTACGGGCGGTTCCGGGCGCGGCGGCCCTGTGCGCGGTGCCGTGGCGGAAGGGTCAGGCGCTGGGCGCGCTGGTACGGCTCCGCTCGGCGGGCGCGCTGTCCCCGGTGCTGGCGGCGGGGGCGCGGCTGCGCGGCGTGGCCGGACCGGGCGCGGCGGCCGGGGTGGCCGAGCCGCGGCGGGGCCTGGCGGAGCTGGCGGTGGCGTGGGGGGAGGCGCTGGGCGCGGCGCGGGCGGCGCGGGCGGAGCCGGAACGGGGGCCGGTGGCCACCTGGTCGGGCATCGGGCCGTACCGGCTGCTGACGGCCCTGCCGGGGGAGGAGACGGAGGGCGGGCCCGTCGTGCCGGGCGGCCCGGGGGCGACCGCCCCGGACCCGGCGGTCCGTCTGCTGCTCGGCCCGGCGCACAGCGAACTGGCCCGGACGGCGGAGGTGTTCCTCGACTGCGCGGGCCAGGCGAGCCGCACCGCCCAGGCGCTCGGCATCCACCGCCAGACCCTCTACTACCGCCTGTCCCGCGTGGAGCAGTTGACCGGCCTGGATCTGGACTCGGGCGAGGACCGGCTGCTGCTGCACATGGCGCTGAAAGCCCGTCGCCTCTGAGTACTCCTGCTCAGGCGCGTCTCGGCGCCGACCGCCAGACTCGCGAGCATGGTCGACACCGGGAGAGACAGCGCCGCCGACATCGCACTGGCGATCGGGATGTTCGTCGCGGAGGCGGCCGCTCTGGCCCTTGCCTGGTACTGCGTCGGCATCTCGGCGTGGGCCGACGGCAAGAACGGGACCACGCCGGAGGGGCTCTCCTACGACGGGATGCTGATGGTCGCCGCCGGTGTCGTCGCCGCCGTCGCCCTTGTGGTCGCCGTCCGCTCGGCGCGCGGACGGCTGTGGGTGACCGTCTGGTCCCAGGGGCTGGTGGGCTGCCTGCTGGCCGTGGGAGTGCTTGGTTTCGCCGAGTACACCGAGCGGCAGGCTCCGCCGCCCCCGCCGGAACCATATGTGCGGGACATGCCGCCGTGCCGGAGCGGAACAGACTGCTCCGAGAGCGGTGGCTGAGGCCCCGTGGCCGGACATGGCGGTGCCCCCACCCGCACCGTGGCGGATGAGGGCAGCTGCGACAAGCCCCGCCGTGTCAGGCCAGGTTGACCGAACGGGCGGAGG
This sequence comes from Streptomyces sp. MUM 203J, assembly GCF_022414595.1. Classification (GTDB taxonomy): domain Bacteria; phylum Actinomycetota; class Actinomycetes; order Streptomycetales; family Streptomycetaceae; genus Streptomyces. The sequence continues at coordinate 19,998 of NZ_JADWYO010000001.1, forward strand.
TGGCGCCCACCTCGGCGGCCAGGTCCGTCAGGACCTGCGCCGGGACCGTGTCGTCGACGGTCAGGACGGCCAGGGCCTCGCCGCCCTCCTCGGCACGGGCGACCTGCATGCCCGCGATGTTGAGGCCCGCCTCGCCCAGGATGCGGCCGACCGTGCCGACGACGCCCGGGCGGTCCTCGTAGCGCAGGACGACCATGTGGTCGGCCAGCGCGAGGTCCACGTCGTAGTCGCCCACGGCGACGATCTTCTGGATGTGCTTGGGGCCGACGAGCGTGCCGGACACCGCGATCTCCTCGCCGTCACCGAGCGTGCCGCGCACGGTGATGACGTTGCGGTGGTCGGGAGACTCGCTGCTCGTGGTGAGCCGCACCTCGACGCCGCGCTCCTGCGCGAACAGCGGGGCGTTCACGTACGAGACGGTCTCGTCGACGACGTCCTCGAACACGCCCTTCAGGGCGGACAGCTCCAGCACCTTGACGTCGTGCTGGGTGATCTCGCCGTACACCTCGACGTCCAGCCGCACCGCGACCTCGCCCGCCAGCGCGGTGAAGATCCGGCCGAGGCGCTCGGCCAGCGGCAGGCCCGGCTTGACGTCCTCCGCGATGACGCCGCCCTGGACGTTGACCGCGTCCGGGACCAGCTCGCCCGCGAGGGCCAGGCGGACGGAGCGGGCGACCGCGATACCGGCCTTCTCCTGGGCCTCGTCCGTGGAGGCACCCAGGTGCGGGGTGCACACGACCTGGTCGAACTGGAACAGCGGGGAGTCGGTGCAGGGCTCCTTGGCGTACACGTCGAGGCCCGCGCCCGCGACCCGGCCCTCCTTGAGCGCCGAGTACAGCGCCTCCTCGTCGACGATGCCGCCGCGTGCGGCGTTGACGATGCGGACGGTCGGCTTGACCTTGTGGAGCGCCTCGTCACCGATGAGGCCCAGGGTCTCGGGAGTCTTCGGCAGGTGGACGGTGATGAAGTCGGAGACCTCGAGCAGCTCGTCCAGTGTCAGCAGCTTGACGCCCATCTGGGCGGCGCGGGCCGGCTGCACGTACGGGTCGTAGGCGACGACCTTCATGCCGAACGCGGACATCCGCTGGGCGACCAGGACGCCGATGCGGCCGAGGCCGACGACGCCCAGGGTCTTCTCGCTCAGCTCGACGCCCGTGTACTTGCTGCGCTTCCACTCGCTGTTCTTGAGAGCGGTGTTGGCCTGCGGGATGTTGCGGGCGGTGGCGATGAGCAGACCGCAGGCGAGTTCGGCGGCGGTGACGATGTTGGAGGTCGGCGCGTTGACGACCATCACACCGGCCTTGGTGGCGGCGGACACGTCGACGTTGTCGAGGCCGACGCCCGCGCGGGCGACGACCTTCAGCCTGTTCGCGGCGGCGATCGCCTCGGCGTCGACCTTGGTGGCCGAGCGGACCAGGATCGCGTCGACGTCCGCGATGGCCGGAAGCAGTTCGTCGCGGTTCGCGCCGTTGCAGTGCCGGATCTCGAAGTCGGGGCCGAGCGCGTCGACGGTGGCGGGCGACAGCTCTTCGGCGATGAGTACGACGGGTTTCGAGCTCACGTGAGGTCCTCACAAGTCCAGTGCGGACGGCCGTCCCGACGGCCGCAGGCGGTGGAGGGGGCTTGCCGCGTGGAAGACGCACGACGCTGTGAGCCTGAACGCGTACGGGTGTGCAGTGCCGCGCCCAGTCTAGTAGCGGCAAGCAGGGATATCTGCGCCTGGTCGGCAGGATCACCCGCACGGGGCTGGACGCGGTGGACAAGCGTGCGCAAGCCGCCGCGCGGGTGACCGCGCACGACGCGGCGGGGCCGGGCATCGCGCCCGGCCCCGCCCTCACGAGGCTCAGGCCTCGTCGTTGTCCACCCAGCTCATCAGCTTGCGCAGCTGCTTGCCGGTGGTCTCCAGCAGGTGCTCGGAGTCCTGCGTCTTGTACTCGTTGTACTTCTTCAGGCCACCGTGGTACTCGTCCATCCAGTTCTTGGCGAAGGTGCCGTCCTGGATCTCGGTGAGGACCTTCTTCATCTCGGCCTTGGTGGTGTCGGTGATGACACGGGGGCCGGTGACGTAGTCGCCCCACTCGGCGGTCTCGGAGACCGACCAGCGCATCTTCTCCAGGCCGCCCTCGTACATCAGGTCGACGATCAGCTTCAGCTCGTGCAGGCACTCGAAGTAGGCGATCTCCGGCTGGTAGCCCGCCTCGACGAGGGTCTCGAAGCCCGCCTTCACCAGCGCTGCGGTGCCACCGCACAGCACGGCCTGCTCACCGAACAGGTCGGTCTCGGTCTCCTCGGTGAACGTCGTCTTGATGACGCCGGCGCGGGTGCCGCCGATGCCCTTCGCGTACGACAGGGCCAGCGCGAACGCGTTGCCCGTGGCGTCCTGCTCGACGGCGGCGATGCACGGGACGCCGCGGCCCTCCTCGTACTGACGGCGGACCAGGTGGCCCGGGCCCTTCGGCGCGACCATGCAGACGTCGACGCCGGCCGGGGGCTTGATGAAGCCGAACCGGATGTTGAAGCCGTGACCGAAGAACAGGGCGTCGCCGTCCTTCAGGTGGGGGGCGATGGACTCCTCGTACACCTTGCCCTGGATCGGGTCGGGGACGAGGATCATGATGACGTCGGCCTCGGCCGCGGCCTCGGCGGGGGTGACGACACGCAGGCCCTGCTCCTCGGCCTTGGCCTTGGACTTGGAGCCCTCGGGCAGACCGACGCGGACGTCGACGCCGGAGTCGCGCAGCGACAGGGCGTGGGCGTGGCCCTGGCTGCCGTAACCGATCACCGCGACCTTGCGGCCCTGGATGATGGACAGGTCGGCGTCTGCGTCGTAGAACAGCTCGGCCACTGGGTCTTCTCCTTGGATGTTCTGGTGGTGCGTCCCACCGTACGCGGGGGATGGGGGTGGAAGTTGAGGGGTCTCGCCACGCGGACGCGCGGGGCGGGGGCCCGTCGGACCGGGGCGGATCAGGCCGAGCGGTCCAGGGCCCGCAGCGACCGGTCCGTGATGGACCGGGCACCGCGCCCTATGGCGATCGTGCCGGACTGGACCAGTTCCTTGATGCCGAACTGCTCCAGCATCCGCAGCATCGCTTCGAGCTTGTCACTCGATCCGGTGGCCTCGATGGTGACGGCCTCCGGGGAGACGTCCACGGTCTTGGCGCGGAACAGCTGGACGATCTCGACGATCTGGGAGCGGGTCTCGTTGTCGGCGCGGACCTTCACCAGGACGAGCTCGCGCTGGATCGCGGCGCCGGGCTCGAGTTCGACGATCTTCAGAACGTTGACCAGCTTGTTGAGCTGCTTGGTCACCTGCTCCAGCGGCAGGTCCTCGACATTGACCACGATGGTGATGCGGGAGATGTCGGGGTGCTCGGTGACGCCGACGGCGAGCGAGTCGATGTTGAAGCCGCGGCGGGAGAACAGGGCGGCGATCCGGGCGAGGATGCCGGGCGTGTTCTCCACCAGGACGGAGAGCGTGTGCTTGGACATGTTCGGAACTCGGCTCTCTCTCAGTCTTCTTCGCTGTCGCCGAAGTCGGGGCGGACGTCCCGGGCGGCCATGATCTCGTCGTTGGAGGTGCCGGCCGCGACCATCGGCCACACCATGGCGTCCTCGTGGACGATGAAGTCGACGACCACCGGGCGGTCGGTGATGGCGTTGGCCTCCGCGATGACCTTGTCGAGGTCCTCGGGGCGCTCGCAGCGCAGTGCGACACAGCCCATGGCCTCGGACAGCTTCACGAAGTCCGGGATGCGGGTGCCGGCGCTGGGCTCCCTGCCGGTGGCCTCGGGGCCGGAGTGCAGGACCGTGTTGGAGTAGCGCTGGTTGTAGAACAGGGTCTGCCACTGGCGGACCATGCCGAGGGCGCCGTTGTTGATGATGGCGACCTTGATCGGGATGTTGTTGAGGGCACAGGTGACCAGTTCCTGGTTGGTCATCTGGAAGCAGCCGTCGCCGTCGATGGCCCAGACCGTGCTGCCGGGCATGCCGGCCTTGGCGCCCATGGCGGCGGGGACGGCGTAGCCCATGGTTCCCGCGCCGCCGGAGTTGAGCCAGGTGGCGGGCCGCTCGTAGTCGATGTAGTGGGCCGCCCACATCTGGTGCTGGCCGACGCCCGCAGCGAAGATCGTGCCCTCGGGGGCGAGTTGGCCGATGCGCTGGATGACCTGCTGCGGGGCGAGAGTGCCGTTCTCGGGCTGTTCGTAGCCGAGCGGGTAGGTCTCGCGCCAGCGGTTGAGGTCCTTCCACCAGGCGGCGTAGTCGCCCTTGTGGCCGGCCGTGTGCTCGGCCTGGACGGCCTGGACCAGGTCCGCGACGACCTCACGGGCGTCGCCGACGATCGGGACGTCGGCGGCGCGGTTCTTGCCGATCTCGGCCGGGTCGATGTCGGCGTGGACGATCTTCGCGTACGGGGCGAAGCTGTCCAGCTTGCCGGTGACCCGGTCGTCGAAGCGGGCGCCGAGGGCGACGATGAGGTCGGCCTTCTGGAGCGCCGTGACGGCCGTGACGGCTCCGTGCATGCCGGGCATGCCGACGTGCAGCGGGTGGGTGTCGGGGAAGGCCCCGAGGGCCATCAGCGTGGTCGTGACGGGAGCGCCGGTGAGCTCGGCCAGGACCTTCAGCTCGGCGGTGGCACCGGCCTTGAGGACGCCGCCGCCGACGTACAGGACGGGGCGCTTGGCCTGGGTGATCAGCTTGGCGGCCTCGCGGATCTGCTTGGCGTGCGGCTTGGTGACCGGGCGGTAGCCGGGCAGGTCGGTCTGCGGGGGCCAGCTGAACGTGGTCCTCGCCTGCAGGGCGTCCTTGGAGATGTCGACGAGGACCGGGCCGGGACGGCCGGTGGAGGCGATGTGGAAGGCCTCCGCGATGGTGCGCGGGATGTCGTCCGCGTCGGTGACCAGGAAGTTGTGCTTGGTGATCGGCATGGTGATGCCGCAGATGTCGGCTTCCTGGAAGGCATCGGTGCCGATCGCCTTGGAGGAGACCTGGCCGGTGATGGCGACCATCGGGACGGAGTCCATGTGGGCGTCCGCGATGGGCGTGACCAGGTTGGTGGCACCGGGACCCGAGGTGGCCATGCAGACGCCGACCTTGCCGGTGGCCTGGGCGTAGCCGGTGGCGGCGTGCCCGGCTCCCTGCTCGTGGCGCACCAGGACGTGGCGGACCCGGGTGGAGTCCATCATCGGGTCGTACGCGGGGAGGATCGCACCGCCGGGGATGCCGAACACGGTGTCGGCTCCGACTTCCTCGAGAGAACGGATGAGGGACTGGGCGCCCGTGACGTGCTCAGGGGTGGCGGAAGGCTGCGGTCCGCCGCTGCGGGGCCGCGGCTGCGGGTGGTGGGCCCCGGTGGCCTGCTCGGTCATCGTCATTCTCTTCTCGAAGCTGAGGGTGTGGGCGAGAGTTTCGGCGGGTCTGTCAGCGTGTGTCGGGTTTACTCCGAGGCGCCGGTGCAACAAAAAACCCCTCGTGCCGTGAGGCAAGCGAGGGGAGCGCGCCGGTGTGGGTCCGCAGGGCCATGTGGGGACCTGCTCAGCCGACGCGCTTTCCAAGTACGAGAATTCGGGTGCGCATGGCAATGACCCTCCACCCGGCGCACTGTCAGTGTCAAGTGGGTGGGACGCGCGTCTCATTATGTGAGCGCATTGAGGGGAGGACCGGCCCGCTCCCTCCTCGCAGGAGCGCGGGCTGCGGGGCCCCTTGGGACGCCGCCTGGGCTGCTTTCTGGACGGCCTTCTGCGGGCCCGCCTGGCCGGGGACCCGGTATTCGCCCCTGACCAGGGCACGGCGCAGCCGGTATTCGTCGAGCGGGCCGCTGAAGGCGGTGCCCTGGGCGTGGCTGCACCCCATGGCCCGCAGCGCCAGGACCTGCTCGGGCACGTCGGCACCGTCGGCCACGGACTTCAGGCCGAGGTCCCCGGCGATTCGCAGCAGCCCGCTGGTGATCTTGCTGAGTCTGGCGGATTCGACGACGCCCTCGACGAGGCCGCGGTCGAGCTTCAGTATGTCGACCGGAAGCCGCCGCAGGGCCGTGATCGCGCCATATCCGCTGCCGAAGCCGTCCAGTGCGATACGCACGCCGAGCCTGCGCAGGGCGACGAGGCACTGCTCCAGCTCGTCGAAGGGGATGCGCGGGTCACTGTCGGACAGCTCGACGACGAGAGCACCCGGGGGCAGCCCGTGCCGCGTGAGCAGCGCCTCGACGGTGGGCGGCGGCATCGACCGGTCGAGGAGGCGGCGGGCCGGGACGCGTACGGAGACGGGGACACGGTGACCGAGACGGTGCCGCTCGGCGGCCTGGGCGACGGCCTCCTCCAGCATCCAGCGGCCCAGCTCGGAGGCGCGCTCCCCGCCGTCGTCGGTGACCCTCAGGACCTCGGCCGGGGTGAACAGGATGCCCTGGGCGGAGCGCCAGCGGGCCTGGGCGGCGACGGCGGCGATCCGGCCGGTGGCCAGGTCGACGACCGGCTGGTGCAGCAGGGCGAACTCGCCGTCGTGGAGGGCCGTGCGCAGCCGGGTGGCCAGTTCGGTGCGGCGGACGGCCTCGGTCTGCATCTGAGGGGCGTACAGCTCGACCCGGTTCTTGCCGGCGGCCTTGGCGCGGTACATGGCCAGATCCGCGTTGCGCAGCAGGTCCCCGGCGTTGATGCCGGGCTCCGCGAACGCGACGCCGATGGAGGCGGCAACCCGGGCCTCACTGCCGCCCTCGACCTCGTACGGCTGGGAGAGTGTGAGCCTCAGCCGGTCCGCGATCTCGTGGACCTGGAACTCGCGGGCTGCGGGGTCCTGCCCGCCGTCGCCGGCGATGAGGGCGGCGAACTCGTCGCCGCCGAGGCGGGCGGCGATGTCCCCGGCCCGTACGGAGTCCTGGAGGCGGCGGGCGGCCTGGACGAGCAGTTCGTCGCCCGCCTGGTGACCGAGGCGGTCGTTGACGGCCTTGAAACCGTCCAGGTCGATGAAGAGCACGGCGGTACCGGAGTCGCCGCAGCGGCGGCCGCTGAGGGCCTGGCGGACACGCTGGGTGAACAGGGCGCGGTTGGGGAGGTCGGTGAGCGGGTCGTGTTCGGCGTTGTGCTGGAGCTGGGCCTGGAGGCGGACCCGCTCGGTGACGTCCCTGCTGTTGAAGATCAGCCCGCCCTGGTGGCGGTTGACGGTGGACTCGACGTTCAGCCAGTCGCCGGTGCCGGAGCGGAAACGGCACTCGATCCGGGTGGTGGGTTCCTCGGACGGCGAGGCGGCCAGGAAGCGGCGGACCTCGTGGACGACCATCCCCAGGTCGTCCGGGTGGATCAGGGCGGCCAGTTCGGTGCCGACCAGTTCCTCGGCGTCGCGCCCGTAGACTCCCGATGCCGCAGGACTGACGTAGCGCAGGACACCGCTCGGGGCGGCGATCATGATGACGTCGCTGGAACTCTGCACCAGAGACCGGAAGTGGTTCTCCTTCTGGGCCAGTTCGTGGGTCAGGGCGATGTTGTCGAGCAGCATGATGCCCTGCCGTACGACCAGGGCGAGGACGACGGTGCAGCCGGTGAAGACGACGACGCGGTCCACTCGGCGGCCCTCGGTGACGTTGTACAGAATGCTGAGCGTGCAGACCGCCGCCGCCAGGTACGGGGTGAGGGCGGCGAGCGATCCGGCGATGGGGCGGCTGGAGTGACGGGCCTGCCGCGGGCCGCGCTGCGAGCCCGCCTCGGGGGCGCGGCGCACGCCCCAGGGCGCGTACGCGAGCAGCAGCGAGCCGGCGAACCAGCCCGCGTCCAGGAGCTGCCCGGACCGGTAGGTGTCGCGCAGCAGCGGAGAGGTGAACAGGGCGTCGCACAGCACGGTCAGGGCGAGCGCGGCGATGGCGGTGTGCACGGCCGAGCGGTTGCCCTTGGAGCGCCTGAAGTGCAGGGCGAGGACCATGCTGACGAGCACGATGTCGAGCAGCGGGTACGCCAGCGAGAGCGCCGCGGCGGCGACACTCTCGCCCTGGAAGGCGGCGGTGTGGGCGAGCGCGAGGCTCCAGGAGAGTGTGAGCAGGGAGCCCGCGATGAGCCAGGAGTCCAGGGCCAGGCAGACCCACCCGGCACGCGTGACCGGCCGCTTGGCGAGGACCAGCAGACCGACGATCGCGGGTGGCGCGAAGAGCAGGAAGAACACGTCGGCCAGCGAGGGGCTGGGCACGTGGCGGCCCAGGACGACCTCGTACCAGCCCCAGACGGCGTTGCCCGCGGCGGCCATGGCGGAGGAGAAGGCGAACAGCAGCCAGGCGGGCCGGAAGCGGCGGCCGTGGGCACGCGCGTAGAGGAAGCAGGAGACGGAAGCGGTGAGGGCCGCGGCGCTGAGCCCGAAATCGCCCATGATCAAGGCAAGTTGCTCGGAGCCCCAGCCGAACAGGGCACCGAGGGCATAGCCGCCGCAGGCGAGGGCGAGGAGGAGCTGTGCGGTGGTGCCGCCCGCCCCGCCGGGCGGGCGGCCGGGGCCCCTGCCCGCGCTTCCGGTGAGCGGGCGGCGGTCGATGACCATGCCCGGGGCGCTCACCGGAAGATCTCCGGCTGAAGCACCCTCGTCAGGGCGCGCGGGCGGTCGGCCCGACGGATGCGGCCGGTGTGCGGAGGGCGGCGGGGTGGCTCCAGCCGAGTAACCCGCCGCTTCGGATCCGTGCTGCGTCGACCGCGCATCGCCCGTCGCCCCCCTTGTGTTCTGATCAGCCATCACGTCGGCAATTCACGTCGTTCCCCGGCGCTTTTCTCGTCTTTCGACGTCTTTCGACGCGCCCCCAAGATGCGACGATACACCAGGTTCGTCACTCAGGGACAGGGGTTGTACACAGTCCGTAGCGATCAAGCAGGTTATAGACACACAGTGCGCGCATATCGTTCCGGAGCGTATCCGTCCGGGCGTGACTGCCGCAGGTCATGGCCGAAGGTACGCACCGGAGTCACGGCGCACCGGTACATGCCCCCGGCACAGCCGGGGCGCGTGGTGAGGACCCCGCTGGGGCCCGGGTCGCTCACCCCGTCGTCAGGACCACGTTCCGGAGTGCCTCGCCCCCGGCGAAGCGGGCGACCTGGTCCGCGATCAGCCGCTTCGCCCGCGGCATGAACGCCGAGGTGGAACCGCCGACATGGGGGCTGATCAGTACACCGGGCGCATGCCACAGGGGATGCCCGGCAGGCAGCGGCTCGGGGTCGGTGACGTCCAGCGCGGCCGTGATCCGGCGGGTCTCCAGCTCCGCCAGCAGCGCCTTGGTGTCGACGACCGGGCCGCGGGCGACGTTCACCAGCAGCGCCCCGTCCTTCATTCTGGCCAGGAACCCCGCGTCGGCCAGGTGGTGGGTGTCGGGGGTGAGCGGGGTGGACAGGATGACCACGTCCGCCTCGGGGAGGAGCGCGCGCAACTCGGTGAGTGCGTGCACAGGCCCGCGCCCGGTGGTGCGTGAGGAGCGCGCGACACGTGTGACCCGCGCGCACTCGAAGGGCACGAGCCGGTCCTCGATGGCGGCGCCGATCGACCCGTACCCGACGATCAGCACGGACTTGTCCGCGAGCGCCGGATAGAACCCGGCCCGCCACTCCTCCTTCTCCTGGCCCCGGACGAACCCGGGGATGCCGCGCAGCGAGGCGAGGATCAGCGCGACAGCCAGCTCGGCCGTGCTCGCCTCGTGGACGCCCCGGGCGTTGCAGAGCGCCACACCCTCCGGCACGGACCCCAGACCGGGGGTCACGTGGTCGATGCCTGCGGACAGGGTCTGGACGACCCGCAGCGAGGTCATCTCGGCGAGCGGCCGTACGGCGATCTCCGTGCCCTTCATGTACGGGACGACGTAGAACGCGCAGTCGGCGGGGTCGGCCGGGAAGTCCGGTCCGCCGTGCCAGAAGCGGTAGGTGAGGCCGGACGTGGCCGGGTCGGGCAGCCCGGGGATGTCGTCGGCCGGGATCGGAAGCCACACGTCTGCAGTCATGCCCAGGAGGCTAGGCGAAGGACCGGGGCACCGTCGGCCGGCGGGTCGGCCCCCTGATTCCGCAGCCGACGGCGGCTTCGCCGCGGGCCGGGCCCATCCGGACAACCGGGCCCCATCCGGACAAGCACGTCAGCCGACGTGCCCGGTACGGACAGCGCGCGGCGACTGAGTAGTTTTGAGTGCGCTGCACAGGGAGGTACGGGGAGTTGGAGCGCAGGACACTCGGGGCGACCGGGCTGGGCGTGGGTGCGGTCGGCCTCGGCTGTATGCCGATGAGCTGGGCCTACAGCGCTTCGCGGCGGCGTGGCGATCTCTCGCTTCGGGCGGTGCACGCGGCGCTCGACGCCGGGGTGACCCTGCTGGACACGGCCGACATGTACGGGCCGTTCACGAACGAACTGCTGCTGGGCCGGGTGCTGAAGGAGCGCCGTGCGGACGCGTTCGTCTCGACGAAGTGCGGTCTGGTCGTCGGGGACGGGCACATCGTGGCCAACGGCCGCCCCGCGTACGTCCGCAGGGCCTGCGACGCGTCGCTCCGGCGCCTCCAGACCGATGTGATCGACCTGTACCAGCTGCACCGGGCGGACCCGAAGGTGCCGGTGGAGGAGACCTGGGGCGCGATGGCGGAACTGGTGACCGCGGGGAAGGTGCGCGCGCTGGGTCTGTGTGCGGTCGGGGCACGGGGCGGGCGGCGGGCGCCGCACGGGGGCGGGTGTGACTTGTATGACGGAACGATCCGCCAACTCGACCGGCTGCAACAGGTGTTCCCTGTGAGCGCCGTGCAGGCGGAGCTGTCCGTGTGGTCCCGGGAGGCCCTGGCCCGGCTGCTGCCGTGGTGCGACGCGCGCGGAGTGGGCTTCCTGGCGGCCATGCCCCTGGGCAACGGGTTCCTGACCGGGACTCTCACGCCGGGCGGGGGCTTCGAGCCGGAGGACATGCGGGCGCGTCACCCGCGCTTCACGGCCGAGGTGATGGCTGCGAACCAGTACCTGGTGGCGGGGCTGCGGAGGGTGGCCGAGCGGCACGGGGACGGGGTGACTCCGGCGCAGGTCGCGCTGGCGTGGGTGCTGTCGTGGGGGCGGCACGTGATCGCCGTGCCGGGGACGAAGCGGGCGGAGTGGGCGGTGGAGAACGCGGGCGCCGCAGCGCTGGCGCTGAGCCGGCGGGACCTGGCCGAACTGGCCGCACTGCCGCCGGCACGGGTCTCGTGGGACTGAGCCCCTCTCCCCCTGCGCCTCGCAGCCGCGGCTCCGCGGAACCCTTCCCGGAACCGGGCCTCGTCCCGTCCCCGTGAGGGCTCCCTGCCGGAAGAACCCGGGGGAGTTCGAGGAGCGGGGGCCCGGAGGCAGCACCCCCGGTCCCGGGAAGCGGCGGGCCGGGGAACGAACACCTAGGCTGGGGCACACGGGTCACGCCGCCCGGGGAAGGAACCGTACCGTGCAACGTCCTGCCATCACGGCCCTGTTGGCCGGTGCCCTGCTGCTGGCCGCGACCGGCTGCTCGTCGCCCGGCGGACAGCCGCCCGTCGACGGCACCCCCACCCCCACCCCGTCCACGGCGGCCCGCGAGGCATCTCCCTCCCCCACCGCCTCGCTCTCCGCGCCGCCCGCGAAGGGCTCCGCACGCGTGGTGAGGACGGTAGCGGAGGGGCTGGAGTCCCCCTGGGGGCTGGCCGCCCTGCCGGACGGGGACCTGTTGGTGTCCTCCCGTGACGCGGGCACGATCACCCGTGTCGACACGGAGACCGGCGAGCTGACCGTGCTCGGTGAGGTGCCGGGCGTCGACCCCGGCGGAGAGGGCGGACTCCTCGGCATCGCCCTCTCCCCCTCGTACGGCTCCGACCGCCTCGTCTACGCGTACTTCACCACCGCGTCCGACAACCGCATCGCCCGCATGATCTACGACGAGCGTCAGCCGGCCGGACGGCAGCTCGGCGCGCCCGACACGGTGCTGCGCGGCATCCCCAAGGGCGTCGTCCACAACGGCGGCCGGATCGCGTTCGGGCCGGACGGGATGCTGTACGCGGGGACGGGCGAGACCGGCGACACGGGGCTCGCGCAGGACAAGGAGTCGCTTGGCGGCAAGATCCTGCGCATGACGCCGGACGGGCAGCCCCTGCACGGCAACCCGGAGGAGGACTCCGTCGTCTACTCGTACGGGCACCGCAACGTCCAGGGTCTGGCATGGGACGCGGACAAGCGGCTGTGGGCTTCGGAGTTCGGGCAGAGCACCTGGGACGAGCTGAACCTGATCGAGCCGGGCCGCAACTACGGCTGGCCCGAGGCGGAGGGCAGGGAGAGCGGCGGGGGCGACTTCGTGGAGCCGGCGGCGCAGTGGCCGGTGGCCGAGGCGTCCCCGAGCGGGATCGCGGTGGCGGTCGGCTCGGTGTGGATGGCGGGGCTGCGCGGGGAGCGGCTGTGGCGGATCCCGCTGGCGGGCGGGAAGGTCTCGGCGGACCCGCAGGCGTTCCTGGAAGGCGAGTACGGGCGGCTGCGGACGGTGCTGGCGGCGGGCGGGAACCGGCTGTGGCTCGTCACGAGCGAGACGGACACCCGCGGGACGCCGGAGCCCGGCGACGACCGGATCCTGCTGGTGGAGGTCTCGTAGCGGCCGGACGGCACCCCGTCCCGGCAGGCGGCCCGTCCCGACCCGGACGCCCCGCGCCCGGCCCCGGCGCTGAGCACAACCGGCCCCGGCGCCCCGCCCCGCGCGCGGGCCGCTCCGGCCCGCCCGGGTACCGGCCCCGGAAGCGAGGCCGGACCCGAGCCCGTTCAGGCCCGCTGACCTCGCCACTCCGGTGCCAGGACCGACCAGACCTCCTTGTCGCCGCGCTCGCCCCGCAGCACGTACGCGCCGCGCAGTGCCCCGTCACGTGTCATGCCGAGGCGCTTGGCGACGTTGACGCTCGCGGTGTTGGCGGGCGACACGACCCACTCGACCCGGTACATGCCCCGCGCCTCCACCGCCCAGTCGATGATCGCGGTGGCCGCCCGGGTCACCAGTCCCCGCCCCACCGCCGAGGGCTCCAGCCAGCAGCCGACCTCGCACACCCCGGTCGCGTGGTCCATGGTGCGGAACATGACGCCTCCGACGAGCGTGCCGTCCAGCCGGATGCCGTAGAGGCGGCCCGTGTCGGCGGCGGTCCTGTCCGCGTACCCCTGGAGGAAGGCCCGCGCCGCCTCCAGGTCCGCGCACACGTCCGGCAGTGGTATGTACCGTCCGATGAAGTCGCGGCCCCGGTCCAGGTGGGCGAGGTACTCCTCGGCCTGCCAGGGCTCCAGCGGGCACAGCTGTGCGCCGTCCTCGCCCAGGGATGTCGCGAACACCATGGGTCCCCCCTCTGATCACTCCGGCTTGCGCCGTTACGGCACGAGCTCTCCGTCGTCGCTCGTGCGGCTCCCGGGGATCTTCGCATGACCGGCGGGCTCGCGGCTCTCGGGCGGCTCGATGCTGATCCGCGGCAGGATCCGGTCCAGGGACCGCGGCAGCCACCAGTTCGCGCCGCCCAGCATGTGCATCAGGGCCGGTACGAGCAGGGTCCGCAGGATGAACGCGTCCAGGGCGACGGCCGCGGCCAGGCCGATGCCGAACATCGCGATGACCCGGTCCCCGGACAGCACGAACGCCAGGAACACGGCGATCATGATGACGGCGGCGGAGTTGATGACCCGGCTGGTCTCGGCCAGCCCGACCCGTACCGCGCGCCGGTTGTCCCGGGTCTCCAGCCACTCCTCGTACATCCGGCTCACCAGGAAGACCTGGTAGTCCATGGAGAGGCCGAAGAGCACGGACACCGCGATCACCGGCAGGAACGGTTCGATCGGGCCCGCCGCGCCGAGGCCGAGGAGTTCGCTGCCCCAGCCCCACTGGAAGATCGCCACCACGATTCCGAACGCGGACGCGACGGCCGCCACGTTCATCAGCGCGGCCTTCACCGGGATGCCGATGGAGCGGAAGGCGAGCAGGAGCAGCAGGCAGCCGAGCGCGATGACGACGCCGACGAACAGCGGCAGCTTGCCGATGATGACCTGCGCGAAGTCGTCGTAGGCGGCGGTGACACCGCCGACGTGGACGTCCAGCGAGGTGCCCTGCTCGGCGGCGGGCAGCACCTCGCCGCGCAGCCGGTCGACGAGCTCGCTGGTCTGTTCCGACTGGGGCGCCGAGTCCGGTACGACGGTCACCACCGCGGTGTTGCCGCTGCCGCTGTACGTGACGGGACCGACGGACTCGACCCCCTCGGACGCCCGGAGCTGGGCCGGCAGCTCGTTCATGGCGAGGCGGTCGGCGGCTCCGTCGATCTGGCCGACGAGGGTGAGCGGGCCGTTGACGCCCGGCCCGAAGCCGTCGGCCAGCAGGTCGTAGGCCTGGCGGGTGGTGGTCGACGCGGGGTCGTTGCCCTGGTCGGAGGTGCCGAGCCGGAGGGAGAGCGTGGGCAGCGCCAGGAGCAGCATGATCACGGCGGCGACGGCGCCGAGCTTCTTGGGGTGGCGCTCGACGAACGCGGACCAGCGGGCGGCGAAGCCGGTGGGCAGCTCCGGCTCGGGGCCGTGCTCGTTGAGGCGGCGGCGCTCGCGGCGCGACAGGGCGCGCATGCCGATGAAGGAGAGCAGTGCGGGCAGCAGCGTGATGGACGCGGCGACCGTGAGGAGCACGGTGAGGGAGGCGGCTATGGCGACGCCGTTGAGGAAGCCGAGCCGCAGGATCAGCATGCCGAGGAGGGCGATGCAGACGGTGGCCCCGGCGAAGACGACGGCCCGCCCGGTGGTGGCGACGGCGGTCTCGGCGGCCTCCTCGACGGAGAGGCCGCGTTTCAGTCCGCGTCGGTGCCGGGTGACGATGAACAGCGCGTAGTCGATGCCGACGCCGAGGCCGATGAGCATGCCCAGCATGGGCGCGAAGTCGGCCACGGACATGATGTGGCTGAGCAGCCCGATGCCGGAGTAGGCGGTGCCGACGCTGACCAGGGCGGTCGCGATGGGCAGCACGCTGGCGGCGAGGGAACCGAAGGCGAGGAAAAGGACCACGGCGGCGACGGCGACGCCGACGATCTCCGCGACATGGGCGCCGCCGTCCTTGGTGAGCGCGGCGACGGACCCGCCGACCTCGATCTGGACGCCGTCCCCGGCGGCGGCGCGGGCGGTGTCGACGAACTCCCCGGCCTGCTCGGCCGGGATGTCGTCGGCGGTGCGGTCGAAGGTGACGGTGGCGTAGGCGGTGCGGCCGTCGTCGCTGATCTGGCCGCTGAAGCCCTCACCGGACTCCTGGGCGGGGGCCTCGTGGGCGTCGGCCTCGGCAGCCTGCGCGGTCCGGGCGCCCCGGTCCTCGGGGGCGGCGCCCTCGGTGGCGCCGGTGGTCGCGGGGACGTCGCTGGTGCCGGCGATCCCGGGGAGGTCCGCGGCACCGTACGGACCGGTGACGGAGGTGACGCCGGGCAGCTCAGCGACCTCGTCGAGCATGCCGGTCATCCGCTGCTCGACGGGCTCCGCGCGGACGCTGCCGTCCTCGGTGTGCCAGACGATGGTCGCGCTGCTGCCGCCCTGTCCGGGAAAGGTCTCCTGGAGCACGGCGGCGGCACGGCCGGACTCGGTGCCCGGGATGTCGTAGTCGTTGGAGTAGGCGGACCCGGCGACGCCCGTCGCCACCGTGACGCCGCACAGCGCGGCGAGCCAGATCAGGACGGTGACGAGTCGGTGGCGCATGCACCACCGGGCGAGGGCTGCCAAGGGGTCGCTCCCTGAGGGGTTCGTGGTTCTGGCCGGGAATCTCCCGGAGAACACATGACCTTCTTGTCAGCCACCCTGACAGCCAAAAGAGATCAATTGTCCCTTTCGTGGGGTTACTCACAGCCCAGACGGAGGAGCGCGCCACAGCACCGCGGAGCAGCGTGTACGACAGCGGGGGCGCCCCGGTTCATACCGGTGCGCCCCCGCTGCTCAGGGCTCCGAAGGCCGCGTCGCGGCTTCGAGGGCCGGGCTCAGCCCTCGCTGACGCCCAGCTTCTCCAGGATCAGCTCACGGACCCTGGCCGCGTCGGCCTGCCCCCGCGTGGCCTTCATGACCGCGCCGACCAGCGCACCGGCCGCCGCGACCTTGCCACCGCGGATCTTGTCCGCGATGGCGGCGTTCCCGGCGATGGCCTCGTCCACGGCGGCACCCAGCGCGCCCTCGTCGGAGACGACCTTCAGGCCGCGCTTCTCGACGACGGTGTCCGGGTCGCCCTCACCGGCCAGCACGCCCTCGATGACCTGGCGGGCCAGCTTGTCGTTGAGGTCGCCGGACGCGACGAGCGCGGTGACCCGGGCCACCTCGGCCGGGGTGATGGCCAGCTCGTCCAGGGACGTGCCCGTCTCGTTGGCGCTGCGGGACAGCTCACCCATCCACCACTTGCGGGCCTGGTCGGCGGGGGCGCCCGCGTCGATCGTGGCGACGATCAGGTCGATGGCCCCGGCGTTCAGGATGGACTGCATGTCCTGAGCCGAGACGCCCCAGTCCTCACGCAGCCGGTTGCGGCGCAGGCGCGGCAGCTCCGGCAGCTCGGCCCGCAGCTCCTCGACCCACTCACGGGCCGGGGCGACGGGCACGAGGTCGGGCTCCGGGAAGTACCTGTAGTCCTCGGCCTCCTCCTTCACCCGGCCGGAGGTCGTCGAGCCGTCGTCCTCGTGGAAGTGGCGGGTCTCCTGGATGATCGTGCCGCCGCCGACCAGAACCGCGGCGTGCCGCTGGATCTCGTAGCGGACGGCCCGCTCGACGGAGCGCAGCGAGTTGACGTTCTTGGTCTCGCTGCGGGTGCCGAACTTCTCGGTGCCGATCGGGCGCAGCGACAGGTTGACGTCGCAGCGCATCTGGCCCATCTCCATCCGCGCCTCGGACACGCCGAGGGCACGGATGAGGGCACGCAGCTCGGAGACGTACGCCTTGGCGACCTCGGGCGCTCGGTCACCGGCGCCGACGATCGGCTTGGTGACGATCTCGATGAGCGGGATGCCCGCGCGGTTGTAGTCGAGGAGGGAGTGCTGGGCGCCGTGGATACGGCCGCTCGAACCGCCCACGTGCGTGGACTTGCCGGTGTCCTCCTCCATGTGGGCGCGCTCGATCTCCACGCGGAAGACCTCGCCGTCCTCCAGCTGGACGTCGAGGTAGCCGCTGAAGGCGATCGGCTCGTCGTACTGGGAGGTCTGGAAGTTCTTCGGCATGTCCGGATAGAAGTAGTTCTTCCGGGCGAAGCGGCACCACTCCGCGATCTCGCAGTTCAGCGCGAGGCCGATCTTGACGGCGGACTCGACGCCGATCGCGTTGACGACCGGGAGCGCGCCGGGCATGCCGAGGCAGACCGGGCAGGTCTGGGTGTTGGGTTCCGCGCCCAGCTCCGTGGAGCAGCCGCAGAACATCTTGGTCTTGGTGCCGAGTTCGACGTGCACCTCCAAGCCCATGACGGGCTCGTAGGTGGCGAGAGCGTCCTCGTACGACACCAGGTCAGTCGTGACGGTCACGGTGAAACTTTTCCCTCTCAGCCGAACAGGACGTCGTCGTCACCGATGCGCTTCAGCTCGCGCACCAGCAGGGCGATGCCGGTGACGATGGCAGCGGCGGACACGACCGCGTCCACGAGCTGCAGCGTGTCGTGCTCGGTACGGGCCTTGCGGGCCTGCTTGATCACGCTCATGGCGCCGAACGCGGTGGTCCCGATGGACACGTACGTACCGGTCTTCGACTTCTTGAAGCCCTTGGCCTTGCTCAGTGCACTCACAGCGACGGAGCCTCCTCCAGCAGCGGGTGACCCCAGCGTGCCACGAAGGCCGCCTCGACGGCGGCGCCGACCTTGTAGAGCCGGTCGTCCTTCATGACGGGGGCGATGATCTGCAGGCCGACCGGCAGGCCGTCCTCGGGCGCGAGGCCGCAGGGGACGGACATGGCGGCGTTTCCGGCCAGGTTGGTCGGGATGGTGCAGAGGTCGGCCAGGTACATGGCCATGGGGTCGTCGGCACGCTCACCGATCGGGAAGGCCGTGGTCGGCGTCGTCGGGGAGACGATGACGTCCACCTGCTCGAAGGCCTTGTCGAAGTCCTGCTTGATGAGCGTGCGGACCTTCTGGGCCGAGCCGTAGTACGCGTCGTAGTAGCCGGAGCTGAGGGCGTACGTACCGAGCATGATGCGCCGCTTCACCTCGGCGCCGAATCCGGCCTCGCGGGTGAGGGAGGTGACCTCCTCTGCGGAGCGCGAACCGTCGTCGCCGGCGCGCAGGCCGTAGCGCAGGCCGTCGAAGCGGGCGAGATTGGAGGAGCACTCGGAGGGCGCGATCAGGTAGTACGCGGAGAGCGCCAGGTCGAAGGACGGGCAGTCCAGCTCGACGATCTCGGCGCCCAGCTCCTTCAGCAGCGCGACGGACTCGTCGAACCGCTGGACGACACCGGCCTGGTAGCCCTCGCCGCGGAACTGCTTGACGACACCGACGCGCATGCCCTGGACGCTGCCGCCCCGCGCGGCCTCGACGACCGGCGGCACGGACGCGTCGATGGAGGTGGAGTCCATCGGGTCGTGCCCGGCGATCACCTCGTGCAGCAGCGCCGCGTCCAGGACCGTGCGGGCGCAGGGCCCGCCCTGGTCGAGGCTGCTGGAGAACGCGACCATGCCGTACCGGGACACCGCGCCGTAGGTCGGCTTGACGCCGACCGTGCCGGTGACGGCGGCGGGCTGGCGGATGGAGCCGCCGGTGTCGGTGCCGATGGCGAGCGGGGCCTCGTACGAGGCGAGCGCGGCGGACGAGCCACCGCCGGAGCCGCCGGGGATGCGGGTCAGGTCCCAGGGGTTGCCGGTCGGCCCGTAGGCGCTGTTCTCGGTGCTGGACCCCATGGCGAACTCGTCCATGTTGGTCTTGCCGAGGATGACGACGTCCGCGGCGCGCAGCTTCTTGACGAGCGTCGCGTCGTACGGCGGGCGCCAGCCCTCCAGGATCTTGGAGCCGACG
Organism: Streptomyces sp. MUM 203J; assembly: GCF_022414595.1. Classification (GTDB taxonomy): domain Bacteria; phylum Actinomycetota; class Actinomycetes; order Streptomycetales; family Streptomycetaceae; genus Streptomyces. The sequence goes on from NZ_JADWYO010000001.1 coordinate 38,908, forward strand.
GTGGTCGGCATGTCCTGGGTGGTGAAGATGTCCTTCAGGGCGAGCGGCACACCCGCGAGCGGGCCGAGTTCCTCGCCGCGCTCGCGCTTCTCGTCGACGGCGCGGGCCTGGGCGAGGGCGCCCTCGCGGTCGACGTGCAGGAAGGCGTTGACCTTCTCGTCGACGGCGGCGATGCGGGCGAGATGGGCCTCGGTGACCTCGACGGCGGTGAGTTCGCCGGACGCGACCTTCTGCGCGATCTCGGCGGCGGTGAGCTTGATGATGGTGCTGTCCGTCATGTCGGTCAGTCCTCCCCCAGGATCTGCGGCACCTTGAAACGCTGCTGCTCCTGGGCAGGGGCGCCGGAGAGCGCCTGCTCCGGGGTGAGCGACGGACGGACCTCGTCCGCGCGCATGACGTTGGCCAGCGGCAGCGGGTGGGAGGTCGGCGGGACGTCTTGGTCGGCGACCTCGGAGACGCGGGCGACCGCGCCGATGATGTCGTCGAGCTGCGTGGCGAAGTGGTCGAGCTCTTCACCGGACAGCTCCAGACGCGCCAGCCGGGCGAGGTGTGCGACCTCCTCGCGCGTAATGCCAGGCATGCAGCGATCCTCAGGGTGAGTGTGTTGGATTTTGGCCCAATCCTATGGGGTGCGGCCCTGCCGCCCGTCCCCGCTGTGGACAGACCGCCGGAACCCGCCGGACGGCCATCGGGCTCGCGCCCGCGCCCCGGGGCCCTCAGCCGCACCCGCCTAGGTCACGGTCTGTCCCGACGGCTGGTCGGAAGGCGCCGGCGGCAGCGCCGCGGCCGGACGCTGCCACCCCCGCTCGCGCGCGCGGAGCCAGGCCGTCGTCTCCCCGGGGGGCATCGCCGCGGCCACCAGCCACCCCTGCACCGCGTCGCACCCCAGATCCCGCAACCGTTCCCACGTCTCGTCGTCCTCGACTCCCTCGGCGACCACGAGAAGCCCCAGCGAGTGCGCCAGATCCACCGTGCACCGCACGATCTCCGCGTCCTCGGTGTCGACCGCCAGCCGCGCGACGAACGACCGGTCGATCTTCAGCTCGCTCACCGGAAGCCGCCGCAGGTGCACGAGCGAGGAGTAGCCCGTACCGAAGTCGTCCAGGGACATCTTCACGCCGTGCCCGGTGAGCCCCGCGAGCGTGTCCGCGGCCCGCTGCGGGTCCTCCAGCAGCACGTGTTCCGTTATCTCGAGCTGGAGCGCCCCCGCCGGGACCCCGTGCCGGGCCAGCCGCGCGGCGACCGCGCCCGCGAAACCGGGGCTGTGCACGTCGCGCGGGGAGACGTTGACGGCGACGGGCACCTCCAGTCCCTGGGCGCGCCAGCGCGCGACCTGGCCGAGGGCGGTCTCCAGGACGTACTCGGTGAGGTGCGGCATCAGCCCGGAGGACTCCGCGATGGCGATGAACTCGTCCGGCGGGACCTTGCCGCGCTCCGGGTGCACCCATCGCACCAGGGCCTCGAGCCCGGCCACATGGCCGTCGAAGCGGACCTTGGGCTGGTAGTGCAGTTCGACCTCGCCCGCGTCGAGCGCGCGCCGCAGGTCCCCGAGGAGGCCGAGCCGGTCGGGCGTGTTGGAGTCCCGTTTGGACTCGTACACCTCGACGCCTGTCCGGTCCCGTTTGGCCTGGTACATGGCGACGTCCGCGCGTTGCAGGAGGCCCTCGGCGTCGTGGGCGTGGTCGGGGAAGACGGCGACGCCCGCGCTGGCCTCCAGGACCAGGGTCAGGCCGTCCAGGTCGAGCGGGGAGGACAGTTCGGCCGCGAGGTGCCGGGCCACGCGCTGGGCGCTGGTCGGGGAGTCGGCGGTCGGCAGGAGGACGGCGAACTCGTCGCCGCCCAGCCGCGCGGTCTCGGCGCCCCGGGGAAGGGCGAGCCGGAGCCGCTCCGCGATCTGGAGGAGCAGCCGGTCGCCGGCCAGGTGCCCGAGGGTGTCGTTGACGGACCGGAAGCGGTCGAGGTCGATGAGGACGAGCGCGCAGCGGACCCCGTCGGCCTCGGCTGCCTCCAGAGCGGTCCAGGTGCGCTCCAGCAGCCACTGCCGGTTGGGCAGGCCGGTGAGCGGGTCGCGCAACTGCTCCTCGGCGCGGGCGCGGGCGATCCACAGGGTGGAGTCGAGGGCGATTAAGGGCACGGCGAACAGCGGCAGCAGGACCGGCAGGGAGACGGCGACGACACAGATGAGCGGGGCGAGGCCGAGCAGGGCGACGGCGACGAGCCCCTGGCGGAGCAGCGCGGTGCGGGTGGCGGTGGGCAGCCCGCCGGTGGGGGGCGCCAGCGTGTACCACAGCACGAGGCGGGTCACCACCAGGTACGTCCCGGCGGCGAGCGCGACTTCCGGTACGGCGGCGACCCCCCATTCGAGGGGCTCCCAGGGCCGTTCGACGGACGGGACGTCCCCGAAGGCGGCGAGGACGAGGGCCGCGGAGCCGATACCGAGGACGTCGGCGGCGCCGTGCAGCAGGCCCTGCCGCCAGCGGTGGCGGCGGGCGGCGCCGACGAGGACGACGACGGCGAGGCTGACCAGGCCGGCCGGCACCCAGCCGTACAGGAGCAGGACGGCGAGGGTGAGGGCGGCACCCGAGCCGGTGCCGCCCCACCAGCGGTCCCGGCCGAGGGCGACGAGGTGGCCGACGACGATGCCGGTGAGGACGGCGAGGGACCAGCCCGTGGCGCCGCCGGGGAAGAGGGCGTGACCGTGGCTGACGGCTTGGTAGAAGCCGGTCGCGAGCGCGACGGCCGCGCCGCCGACCACGATGGCGGGAAGCCTGGTGACGACGCCCGCGCAGGCGGCGCGGACGGCCGCGTACGGACGCGGCCGTGCGACCGGGTCGGCACTCTCGGTCGGTTTCATTCCGTCCCTCTCACAGCCGGCGGTGCCGTTGCCTCTGCCTGGTGATGGCCTGCTGTCATGCCACCACGACCGGAAAAGTCCCCACGCGGCCGTGCACGACAGGCGCACGTCACAACAGTAGGCCGCGGAGGACGTCCACGGGCAGCGCTCTACTGCTCTTGCCCGAATGCGACCCAGCCACCCTTATCCATCTGATATGCGCCGAACGGGTGAGCTTTTCCAGCCGTTTCCGCCGCCCTCAGCCCTCTTTCTCGCCCTACTGTTCGACGGATTCGATCGGTGCGGCGACCTCTCGGGCAGCCTCGGGGCCCTGCTCCAGCAGGACGGCGAAGCCGTTCTCGTCCAGAACCGGAACCTTCAGCTGCATCGCCTTGTCGTACTTGGAGCCGGGGTTGTCACCGACCACCACGAAGGAGGTCTTCTTCGAAACGGAACCGGTCACCTTCGCGCCGAGTGTCTGGAGCGCTTCTTTTGCGCCATCCCGGGTGTGGTTCTGCAGAGTGCCGGTGACGACCACGGTCAGCCCTTCCAGCGGCCGGGGCCCATCGTCCTCACCGCCGCCCTCCTCCTCCATCCGGACGCCGGCGGCCCGCCACTTGCGCAGGATCTCCCGGTGCCACTCCTCCGCGAACCACTGCTTGAGGGAGGCGGCGATCGTGGGCCCGACGCCCTCGACGGCCGCCAGGTCCTCCTCGGTGGCCTGTTCGATACGGTCGAGGGAGCGGAACTCACGAGCGAGCGCCTCGGCGGCGACCGGCCCGACATGACGGATGGACAGGGCCGTGATGACGCGGGCGAGGGGACGGCTCTTGGCCTCCTCGATGTTCCTCAGCATCGCCAGCGCGTTCTTCCTGGGCTCGCCCTGCTGGTTGGCGAAGACCGTGGCGATCTTCTCCTCACCGGTCTTCGGGTCGCGCTTGGGCAGTCCGCTGTCCTGGTCCAGGACGTACGCCGTGATGGGCAGCAGCTGCTCGATCGTCAGGTCGAACAGGTCGCCCTCGTCCACCAGCGGCGGCTCGGACGGCTCCAGCGGGCGGGTCATCGCGGCGGCGGCCACATAGCCGAAGTTCTCGATGTCGAAGCACTTGCGCCCCGCCAGGTAGAACAGCCGCTCCCGCAGCTGCGCCGGGCATGTGCGGCCGTTCGGGCAGCGCAGGTCGACGTCGCCCTCCTTCATCGGCTTCAGCGGGGTGCCGCACTCGGGGCACTCGGCCGGCATGACGAACTCCCGCTCGCTGCCGTCCCGCAGGTCGACGACCGGCCCGAGGATCTCCGGGATGACGTCCCCGGCCTTCCGCAGCACCACCGTGTCCCCGATGAGCACGCCCTTGGCCTTCACGACGTCCTGGTTGTGCAGCGTGGCGAACTCCACCTCGGACCCGGCGACCGTCACCGGCTCCACCTGCGCGTACGGCGTGACCCGCCCGGTGCGGCCGACACCGACGCGGATGTTCACCAACTTCGTGTTGACCTCCTCCGGCGGGTACTTGTACGCGATGGCCCAGCGCGGTGCGCGCGAGGTGGAGCCCAGCCGCCCCTGGAGCGGGATCTCGTCCAGCTTGACGACCACCCCGTCGATCTCGTGCTCCACGGAGTGCCGGTGCTCGCCGTAGTGCGTGATGAACTCCCGCACCCCGTCGAGGCTGTCAACGACCCTGTTGTGCCGGGCCGTCGGCAGGCCCCACTCGCGCAGCAGGTCGTACGCCTCCGACAGCCGGTCGATGGCGAGGCCCTCGCGTGCGCCGATGCCGTGCACCACCATGTGCAGCGGGCGCGTTGCGGTGACGCGCGGGTCCTTCTGGCGCAACGATCCCGCGGCGGCGTTGCGAGGGTTGGCGAACGGCTTGTCCCCCGCCTCCACCAGACGCGCGTTCAGCTCTTCGAAGGCCTCCATCGGGAAGTACACCTCCCCGCGGATCTCCACCAGGTCCGGGACACGGTCGCCCTTCAGCCGGTCGGGGATGTCGGAGATGGTCCGCACGTTCGGGGTGATGTCCTCTCCCGTCCGGCCGTCGCCGCGGGTGGCCGCGCGCGTGAGCCGCCCCTTCTCGTAGGTGAGGTTCACCGCGAGCCCGTCGACCTTCAGCTCGCACAGGAAGTGGTGCCCGGGCGCGCCCACATCCCGCGCCACGCGCTCGGCCCAGGCGGCCAGTTCCTCGTCGTCGAACGCGTTGTCCAGGGAGAGCATCCGCTCCCGGTGCTCGACAGCCGTGAACTCCGTCTCGTACGCCCCGGCGACCTTCTGTGTCGGGGACTCCGGAGTGCGCAGCTCCGGAAACTCCTCCTCCAACTGCTCCAGTGCGCGCAGCAGCCGGTCGAACTCGGCGTCGCTGACGACCGGCTGGTCCTTCACGTAGTACCGGAACCGGTGCTCCTCGACCTGCTCGGCCAGCCGGGCGTGCTCCTCGCGCGCCTCCGCGGGCACGACGTCGCTCTGCCCGTGCTCGTCGCGCCGCTCCTGCCGATCGTGCCGGCCGTCCTGCCCGTGCTGACCGTCCTGTTCGACCGCCACGTCGATCCTCCCGTTACTCAGGGTTGTCCGCGAGGGACTTCGCCGCCTTGACACAGTGCGCCAGCGCGCGGCGGGCATAATCGGGCGAAGCACCCGCGAGCCCGCACGCCGGGGTGATCACCAGGGCATCGGCGAGCGAACCCGGAGGCAGCCCCAGCCTGCGCCACAGCGTCCTGACACCCATGACGCTACCGGCAGGGTCTGACAACGGACCGTCGGTGGAGGCCACGACCCCGGCGAACAACCGTGTGCCGCCCTCCACGGCCTCCCCGATCGCCTCGTCGTCACGTTCCGTAAGAAGCGAGAAATCGAACGAGACGCCGGCCGCGCCCGCGCGGCGCAGCAGCCCGAAGGGCACATCCGGGGCGCACGAGTGGACGACGACCGGCCCGTCCGCGACGCCCGTCACCTCACGCAGGGCGGCCTCCGCGACCTGCCGGTCCACGGCCCGGTAGGTGCGGTAGCCGCTGGCCGTCTTCACCTGGCCGCGCAGGACCGCCGTCAGCGAAGGCTCGTCGAGCTGGAGGACGATCCCGGCCCCCGGCACCCGCCGCCGGACCTCCGCGAGGTGCCCGCGCAGCCCCTCCCCGAGCGACGCGGCCAGGTCCCGGCAGGCCCCGGGGTCGGCCAGAGCCGCCTCGCCACCCCGCAGCTCCAGCGCGGCGGCAAGCGTCCACGGCCCCACGGCCTGGACCTTCAGGACACCCTCGTACCCCTGGGTGAACTCCTCCAACGCGTCCAGGTCCTCCCCCAGCCACGCCCGGGCGCGCCTGGTGTCCCGGCCGGGCCGGTCCCCGACCCGCCACCCACTGGGCTCCACGCGCGCGTAGACGTCGACCAGCAGTCCGGCGGTACGCCCGATCATGTCGGCGCCGGGCCCTCGGGCGGGCAGCTCCGGGAGGTGGACGAAGTCCTCGAAGCTCCCGGTGACGGTCTTGGCGGCCTCCCGGGCGTCCCCGCCCGGCAGCGACCCGACTCCGGTGGCCGGGCCCCAGTTGAAGTCCTCGCTCTGGCTGTTCTCACTCACCCCGGAAGCGTACGCGGACGGGGCTACCGCCCCGGCCGCACGCTCAGGTCGTGGACCTCGGCGTCACGAGGCAGGTCCAGTGCCATGAGAATGGTCGTGGCGACGGACTCGGGATCGATCCACCGTCCCGGCTCGTACGCCTTCCCCTCCTGCTGGTGCACCTTGGCCTGCATGGGGCTGGCCGTGCGCCCGGGGTACACGGACGTCACCCGCACCCCGTTGGCGTGCTCCTCCGCCCGCAGGGAGTCGGCCAGCGCCTTGAGCGCGTGCTTGGAGGCGGCATAGGCGGACCACTCGGCGTGGGCGTGCAGCCCGGCGCCGGAGTTCACGAAGAGCACATGCCCCTGGGACACCCGAAGCTGCGGAAGGAACAGCCGGGTCAGCTCGACAGGAGCCAACAGGTTCACGTCGAGCTGGCTCCGCCATGCCTTGAGGCCCAGCTCGCCCACCGTGCCGAGGTCGACGACCCCGGCGACGTGGAGCAGCGAGTCGACCCGCTCGGGGAGGGACTGGTGGGAGAACGCCCAGGAGAGCCGGTCCGGGTTGGTGAGGTCCCCGACCAGGGTCCGCGCGCCCGGATGGGCCTCGGCCAGCTCCTTGGCACGCCCGGCGTCGCGGGCGACCAGCACGACCTCGTCCCCGCGCGCGTGCAGCCGCCGCGCGACGGCGGCGCCGATACCCGAACCCGCCCCGGTGATCACATGAGTAGCCATACGGCCCATCCTCGCACCCCTCCCCGCCCGGTCACCGGACGCCGCCCGCCGCCTCCAGATGGGTGAGCGCGGCGACCCCGTCCTCAGCGAAGAAGACCAGCTCGGCCAGCGGCACCGGCAGGAACCCCTCGGCGTCCATCCGCCGGAACTGCTCCTTCAGCCCGTCGTAGTAGCCCGCCGTGTTGAGCAGCACGACCGGCTTGGCGTGCATGCCGTGCTTCTTCAGCTCCAGGATCTCGGTGGCCTCGTCGAGCGTCCCCGTCCCGCCGACCATCACCACCACGGCGTCGGCCCGCGCGAGCAGCTGCGCCTTGCGCTCGGCCAGGTCGCGGGTGACGACCATCTCGTGGCAGCCGGGCCGGGCCTTGTGATGCAGGAAGTCCACGGACACCCCGACCAGCCGCCCGCCGGACTCCTCCACGGAGTCGGCCACGACCTTCATCAGTCCGGCGTCGGACCCGCCCCACACGAGCGTGTGCCCGCCCTTGCCGAGCAGCTCCGCGAACTCGCGGGCGGGCGCCGTGTAGCGGTCGTCGAGATCAGCGGCGGAGAGGAAGACACAGATGTTCATGGGCCAACCGTACGGCGGGAACGATGCGCCGCGGCCCACCGTTGAAACAGCCATGACGTCACAGGGACACCGCATCACCCTCGAACCGGCCTCCGAGCCGGTCCGCGTCGTACGCGCGGGCCACGTGGTCGCGGACTCCGCCCACGCACTGCTCCTGCACGAAACGGGCTGCCGCCCCCGCCGCTACCTTCCCCCGCAGGACGTCCGCACAGATCTCCTGACCCCCTCCGCCACCCGCACGTACTGCCCCTTCAAGGGCACAGCCACGTACTGGTCCCTCCCCGGACACCCGGACGCGGTATGGGCCTACGAAGACCCGAAGCCCGAGGTGGCCGCCGTCAAGGGCCACTTCTGCTTCTACGACGAGGACGAGCCCGGGGCCTGAGCGGACGGCGTCCTTGAGACCGGCGCGTCCACCGACCAGAAGTCGGAGCGCAGGCGCGGTGTGCGTCGCTCGCGCGCTCACTCGGCCTGAAGACCGCACGCAGCCCGGTGGTGTTCGGCCTGGAGATCAGGAAGGCTGGCGCGCATGGTCTCAGTGGTGCAGAACGTGGCGATCGACTGTGCGGATGCCTATCAGCTGGCCCGGTTCTGGAGCATGGTGACCGGCCGTCCGCTGGATCCGGAGGACGGACCGGGTGACCGGGAGACTCAGGTACCGCTGTCGGACGGGCTGGTGCTGTACTTCAACCAGGTGCCGGAGGCGAAGACGGTCAAGAACAGGATCCATCTGTGTCTGCGCCCTGAGACCTCGCGCGATCAGGAGGTGGCCCGGCTGCTGGGCCTGGGTGCCGCCTTGGTCGCCGATCACCGGCACGCCGACGGCTCGGGCTGGGCGGTCCTCGCTGATCCCGAAGGCAATGAGTTCTGCGTTCTGCGCAGCGAGTCCGACCGGGCCGCCGTGCGTTCGTGAGCGCCTGATTGCTCCGTCTCCCCCGTGGGGACGTGAACCGTTCCGGCGCTCTAGCCAGAGACTGAGGCGACCCCGCTGCGGCGGGTGGTCGTCGCGATGGTGGCCGAGCCGACGACCCGTGTGCCGTCGTACAGGACGATCGCCTGGCCGGGGGCGACGCCGCGGACCGGGGCGGTGAAGCCGACCTTCAGCTCGTCGCCCGCCAGCTCCGCCGTCACCTCCGTCTCGCCGCCGTGGGCGCGGAGCTGGGCGGTGTACGTGCCGGGGGCCCCGGGAGCCCGTCCGCACCAGCGGGGCTTGACGGCGGTGAGGGCCGTCACGTCCAGGGACTCGACGGGGCCGACCGTGACCGTGTTGTTCACCGGGGAGATGTCCAGGACGTAGCGCGGCTTGCCGTCGGGGGCCGGGTGCCCGATGCGCAGGCCCTTGCGCTGGCCGATGGTGAAGCCGTACGCGCCGTCGTGGGTGCCGAGCCGGTTGCCCGACTCGTCGACGATGTCGCCCTCCGCCTTGCCCAGGCGGGACGCGAGGAAGCCCTGGGTGTCGCCGTCCGCGATGAAGCAGATGTCGTGGCTGTCGGGCTTCTTCGCCACGGCCAGGCCCCGGCGTTCGGCCTCCGCGCGGATCTCGTCCTTGGTGGTGACGGTGTCGCCCAGCGGGAACATCGCGTGCGCCAGCTGCTTCTCGTCCAGGACGCCCAGGACGTACGACTGGTCCTTCGCCATGTCCGAGGCGCGGTGCAGCTCACGGGTGCCGTCGGCCAGGGTGACCACCTTCGCGTAGTGGCCCGTGCAGACCGCGTCGAAGCCGAGCGCCAGCGCCTTGTCGAGGAGCGCGGCGAACTTGATCTTCTCGTTGCAGCGGAGGCACGGGTTGGGGGTGCGCCCGGCCTCGTACTCCGCGACGAAGTCCTCCACCACGTCCTCGCGGAAGCGTTCCGCGAGGTCCCACACATAGAACGGGATACCGATGACGTCGGCGGCGCGGCGGGCGTCGCGGGAGTCCTCGACGGTGCAGCAGCCGCGCGCGCCGGTACGGAAGGACTGGGGGTTCGCGGAGAGCGCCAGGTGCACCCCGGTCACGTCGTGCCCGGCTTCGGCGGCGCGGGCGGCGGCGACGGCGGAGTCCACGCCGCCGGACATGGCGGCGAGGACGCGCAGGGGGCGGGGGGAGGTCGCGCGGGGGGAGGTCTCAGTCATAGCCCCACCAGGGTACGGGGCCGTGGGAACCGTCGGCGCGGGTGTGAGCGTTCATGGTCACATGAGGAGTGTTGAGCGGGGTCCGCGGAAGCGGTTGGGGCGGCGGGCGCTGCTGGTGGGCGGCGGGGTCGCCGCCGTGGGCGGGGTGGTGCTGGCGTGGGACGAGCTGGAGCGGATGTGGTGGCTGCTGCCGGGCACGGAGAAGCCGCGGGTGGAGGGTGAACTGGACTACGCGGGCGCGGTGTGGACGGCAGCCTCCCGGGCCAACTGGCGGCGGGCCGACCGGCCGGACGACTACCGGATCGACCGGGTGGTGATCCATGTGGTGGAGGGCAGCTACGCGACGGCCCTGAAGGTCTTCAAGAACCCGCTGCACGGGGCGGCGGCGCACTACGTGGTGGGCGGGGACGGGCGGGTCGCGCAGATGATCCGGGAGCTGGACGTGGCGTTCCACGCGGGGAACCGCGACATGAACGAACGGAGCATCGGCATCGAGCACGAGGGCTTCGTGGACCGGCCGAAGGACTTCACGGCGGAGATGTACGAGGCGTCGGCGCGGCTGACAGCCGGGATATGCGTGCGGTACGGGATACCGGTCGACCGGGAGCACATCATCGGGCACGTGGAGGTCGAGGGCACGGATCACACGGACCCGGGCCCGCACTGGGACTGGGACCGCTATCTGGAGCTCGTACGGAGGGCGAAGACGCTTCCGCCGGTGCCCTCTCCGGCTGCATCGCCGTCCACCGCCGCCGGCTGAGTCCGGGCGCCGACGGGCACCCGGCCCGTCGGCGCCCGGGCTCAGGCGCGGAGGCCTCGATCAGCTGAGGCCGGCTGTTCTCGCCCGCTCGACGGCAGGGCCGATCGCCTTCGCGACCGCCTCGACGTCGGCACGGGTGCTGGTGTGGCCCAGGGAGAAGCGGAGAGTGCCGCGCGCCAGGCGCGGGTCGGTGCCGGTGGCGAGGACGACGTGGCTGGGCTGGGCGACCCCGGCGGTGCAGGCGGAGCCGGTGGAGCAGGCGATGCCCTGGGCGTCCAGCAGGAGCAGCAGGGAGTCGCCCTCGCAGCCGGGGAAGCTGAAGTGGGCGTTGGCGGGGAGCCGGTCGTACGGGTCGCCGCCGAGCACGGCGTCCGGGACGGTGGCGCGTACGGCGGCGATCAGTTCGTCACGCAGGGCCCCGACTTCTCGGGCGAACTCCTCGTGCCGCTCGGACGCGAGGCGGGCGGCGACGGCGAACGCCGCGACGGCGGGCACGTCGAGGGTGCCGGAGCGGACGTGCCGTTCCTGGCCGCCGCCGTGCAGGACGGGCACGGGGCTGTGGGCGCGCCCGAGCAGCAGCGCGCCGATGCCGTACGGGCCGCCGATCTTGTGACCGGACACGGTCATGGCGGCGAGGCCGGAGTCGGCGAAGGAGACCGGCACCTGCCCGACCGCCTGCACGGCGTCGGCATGCAGCGGCACGTCGAACTCACGTGCCACGGCGGCGAGTTCGCTTACCGGCAGGACCGTCCCGATCTCGTTGTTGGCCCACATGACGGTGGCGAGGGCGACGCCTTCCGGGTCGCGGGCGATCGCCTCCCGCAGGGCGTCGGGGTGGACCCTGCCGTACGCGTCGACAGGCAGGTACTCGACGGTGGCGCCCTCGTGTTCGCCCAGCCAGTGGACGGCGTCCAGGACCGCGTGGTGCTCGACGGGACTGGCGAGGACCCGGACGCGGCGCGGGTCGGCGTCCCGGCGCGACCAGTACAGGCCCTTGACGGCGAGGTTGTCGGCCTCCGTGCCGCCCGAGGTGAACACGACCTCGCTGGGCTGGGCGCCGAGCGCCTCCGCGAGGGTCTCGCGCGCCTCCTCGACGGTGCGGCGGGCGCGGCGCCCGGCGGCATGCAGGGACGAGGCGTTCCCCGTGAGGGCGAGGTGGGCGGTCATCGCCTCGATCGCCTCGGGGAGCATCGGTGTGGTCGCGGCGTGGTCGAGGTAAACCATGGTGCCCCGATTCTACGGGCCGGGATCCGCCGCGCGGCGGGGGCGGTTCAGCCGAGGTTCCAGGACACGGTGCCGTTGAGGGTGACGAGGGCGGCGAGCACGGCGAGGTCGGCGGCACCGAGGGCGAGGCCGAGGAACGCGCGGCCCCTGCGGGCGGTCCGGCCGCGCAGCGCGAGCAGCGCGAGGCCGATGGCGGCGGGGCCGAGGAGGGCGTTGAAGAAGAGCAGCCCGGCCAGGCCGAGGACGAAGGAGGCGACGGCCATGCCGTCGGCGTCGCGGGTGACGGGGCGGTGGTGGTGGGCGGCGAGTTCCATGGCGGGCTCCTCAGCTGGTGGGACGCTTGCGGGCGAGACGCTCGCGGGTGGCGAAGACGAGCAGCCAGACGGCGATGGCACCGGCCGCTGCGGCGGTCACCGGCGGCGGCAGGAAGGCGGCGGTGCCGAGGAGGGTGCCGAGCAGGAGCAGGGCGGCGACGAGGAAGAGCATCGGGTTGCCTCTCGCGTGGTGGAGCCGGTGGCGGGGTCGACAACTGAGCTGACAACTGTACACTGACTAATGAGTCTAGTAGATGGGTACGCCTGGCCCCCCTCGGAGAACAGTTGTTTACTGCATGGCATGAGTCACACCACGGGGGTGCGCGGCGGAGTCCGGCAGGCGCAGAAACAGAAGACCCGTCAGGCCCTGCTGGACGCGGCGCTCGTGCTGCTGGAGGAGCAGAGCCTGAGCAGTCTGGGGCTGCGGGAGGTGACACGCGCGGCGGGGATCGCCCCGACCGCGTTCTACCGGCACTTCCGCGACACGGCGGATCTGGGCGTCGCACTCGTGGACGAGGCGCTGGGCAGCCTGCACGGCACGATCCGTACGACGCTGGCCGCGACCGGGGACAGCGAGACGCGGATCGCCGGGACGGTGGAACTGATCGCCGCGCTCGTACGGGACCATCCCGCGCACGTGCGGTTCGTGGCGCGGGAACAGCACGGTGGGGTGCGGGCGGTTCGGGAGGCCATCGCGGCTCAGCTCGACCGGTTCGCCCAGGAGGTGGCCGAGGATCTGGCCCGGCAGCCGGAGACGGGCGGGTGGCCCACGGAGGATCTGCTGATGCTGGCGGGGCTGTATGTGGATCACATGGTCATGACGGCGTCGGCGCTCCTGGGGGCGGACGCGGAGGCACGGCGGGAGGCGGCCCGGGTGTCGGCGCGGCGGCTGCGGTTGATCGCGGTGGGGAGCCGGCACTGGCTGGACTGACCGGCGCCCCCCTCGCCCCGCCCCTGCCCGCCCGTACCGACGGGCGGCTGTGCCGCGAGGGAGCGGCACCCCGGCCGGCTAGCGCGACTTCGGCGCACGGGCCAGCTGGCGGGACTGGGCGACCAGGCGGTCGGCGCTGTCCCAGACCTCCGCGTCCTCCTCCAGGAAGCCGCCCGCGAGATTGCGCGTCGTGATGGACACCCGCAGGGGGCCCGGTGCCGGGCGGCAGCGGATGTGGGTGGTCAGCTCGACGGTCGGCGTCCAGCCACTGAGCCCCAGGTCGAAGGCGGTGGGCGGCAGTGCGTCCACCGTCAGCAGGAGTGACAGCGGGCAGGGCTCACGGCCGTCGGCCAGACCGAACCAGCCACGTACCTCACCCTTGCCGGACGGCGCACCGACGGCCCAGCCGATGGTCTCCGGGTCCAGCTTGATGTCCAGCAGCCGGGCGATCTCGGCGGAGCCCGGCAGGGGCGCGGGAGCGTCCGAGGGACCGAAGCAGTTCTCGTACGGCGGGATCGCCGGGGGCTTCGCGCTGGTACGGACGTCGTCGGACAGGGCGTCCAGGTCCCCGTAGGTGGCGACGACACGGATCCGCTCGACCTCGGCGCCGTCCTCGTCCCGCTGGTACAGCGACGCCTGGCCCGTGGACAGGGTCCGGCCGGCGCGGACCGTCTCGGTCCGTATCTCGGCGGGGCCGGGCAGCGAGGGGGCCAGGTAGTGCGCGGACACCGTGAACGGGTGCGGGTGCGGCAGCGCCTCCCCCAGCCCGCGCCCCAGCAGGGCGAGCAGATAGCCGCCGTTGACCACGCCGAAGATCGTCCAGTCGGCGGAGAGCGCCGTGTCGTAGACGCCGGGCGCGCGGAGGGTCACCGCGGTGTCGCGGTCGAACTGGCTGCTGTGCATGGCGGCACCGTACAACAAGAAACTACTAAGCGGTAGCTTTTTCTTTGTCCTCTCCTCCCCCGCTCCCCCGTCACTCCTCCTCCCTCGCCGCCGACCTGCGGTTCCAGGCCCGGGGCGCCCGCCAGTGGTAGTGGATCGCCAGCAGTCGCAGCACGAACGCCGTCACCGCGGCGAGGCCGCTGGTCAGGGGGTTCAGCATCTCGAAGCGGATGAACAGCACCACCATCGTCGCGCCGACGATCGCCGGGACCGCGTACAGGTCCCTGTCCCAGCGCAGCAGTGACGGCACCTCGTTCGCGAGTACGTCCCGCAGGACGCCGCCGCCGACCGCGGTCGCGAGGCCGAGCACCGCGGACGAGGTGAGGCTGAGACCGTACTCGTACGCCTTCGTGGCCCCGGCCACGCAGAACAGGCCGAGCCCCGCGGCGTCGAAGACGTTGACGGCGGCCTGGGTCCGCTCGACGACCGGGTGCAGGAAGAAGACGAGGGTGGTGGCCACGAGGGGGGTGAGGAAGTAGCCGAGGTCGGTGAACGCGGCGGGGGGCACGGCGCCGATGACCAGGTCCCGGAAGAGTCCCCCGCCGAGGGCGGTGAACTCGGCGAGGACGGCCATGCCGAAGACGTCGAAGTTCTTGCGGACGGCGAGAAGGGCGCCGGAGATGGCGAAGACGAAGATGCCGGCGAGGTCCAGTGCGTGGAGTACCGACGGGGTGAACAGATCCTGGAGCACCGCACCGTTGTACCCCGCGGTCCCCGTCCGTGCGGCGTCGCCCCATGCGTCCCGCGCCGGGCGGGGCCCGGGGAAGCCGCAGAACCCACGGGCGGACGGACCCCCGCGACGGCTGCGGCGCGCACGGGTCGCGGGGTGGCCGCGCGGATCGGCGGCCCGCGGCGGGCCTGCCTCGCCCCGGCGCGCGCACCCGCAGCGGAACCGGAGGTTCACCGCCCCGGACAACGCAGCCCGCCGCAGAGCGCGGCGCGCAGTCGACGGCCCGGCCCGTCTGCCCGGCCGTGGAGGGAGGCGGCCACCGCGCCCCGGGGACCGTCGGGCAGCGGTCACCGCTCAGACGGGAGGGGACACGGAGGACCCCGCCACGGGCCCCCGTCCAAGCGGATCTCGCATCTCGGGAGAGGTGACGACGCCCGCCGCGGCGCCTGGGCCCGCGCGAGCCGTCGTGAGGAGGCCGGCGCCCCGGAGCGGTCCCGGCCCACCGGCCGGCGGCGGCCCGGGCGGCGGGAGACGACGCCCGGACAGCACACCCCGCAGTCAGCCCCGGCCGGAGCAGCCGCCACGCCTCGCGGACGACGCCCGCCGCAGGACCGCGGGCCGTCCGCCCCCCCGGGGGAAGGACCTGGGGCGGCGCCGGACCGGGCGCCGCCCCCGGCCGCCTCACCGCGGATTCGGCTGCAGCGCCCCCGACTCGATGTCCGACGCGAAGTGGCACGCCACCCGGTGGCCGTCACCCGCGTCCGTCAGGGCCGGGCGTTCCTGTGCGCAGCGCTCCTGGGCCCACGGGCAGCGGGTGTGGAAGCGGCACCCCGCAGGGGGGTTCGCCGGGGACGGGAGGTCGCCGTGGAGCAGGATCCGCTCGCGGCGGTCCTCCACCTCGGGGTCCGGTACCGGCACCGCCGACATCAGCGCCTTGGTGTACGGGTGCTTCGGCGCCTCGTACAGCGCGTCGCTCGGCGCCTCCTCGACCAGCGAGCCGAGGTACATGACCCCGATGACGTCCGAGATGTGCCGCACCACCGCCAGGTCGTGCGCGATCACCAGATACGTCAGGCCCAGCTGCTCCTGAAGCTCCTCCAGCAGGTTGATGACCTGCGCCTGGATGGAGACGTCCAGCGCCGAGACCGGCTCGTCGCAGATGATGACGTCCGGCTCCAGCACCAGCGCCCGCGCGATGCCGATCCGCTGCCGCTGCCCGCCGGAGAACTCGTGGGGGTAGCGGGACAGGGCGTTGGACGGCAGACCGACCCTCTGCAGGATCGCCTTGATCTTCTCCCGCCGCTCCTCCTGGTTTCCGCCGATCCCGTGCGCCAGCATCCCCTCCGTCAGGATCGACTCGATGTTCTGACGCGGGTTCAGGCTGCCGAGCGGGTCCTGGAAGACCATCTGCAGCCGACGGCGGAACTTCCGCATCTCCTCTTCGGGGAGCTTCGCCAGGTCCGTCCCGTCGAAGACGACAGACCCGTCCGTGACGTCCACCAGCCGCAGGACCGCCCGGCCCAGCGTGGTCTTGCCGCAGCCGGACTCGCCCACCAGGCCGTACGTCTGGCCGGGCTCCACCTTCAGCGACACGCCGTCGACCGCGTACACATGGCCGACCGTGCGGTCGAACAGCACGCCCTTCTTCACGGGGAAGTGGACCTTCACACCGTCCAGTTCGAGCAGGCTCATGCCTGGACCTCCTCATGAGCCGCAGCGTCAAGGATCGGGTTGACGCAGCGCACCTGGTGGCCCGCCGCGCCGGGTTCGGTCAGCTGGGGCGTACCGGTCAGGCAGTCCAGCGAGTAATGGTCGCAGCGCGGTGCGAACGCGCAGCCGTCGGCCCAGGCGATCTTGTCGTTGATCGAGCCGCGGATCGGGTTGAGCGGTTCGCCCCGCGGGGCGTCCAGCCGCGGGATGGAGCCCAGCAGGCCGTGCGCGTACGGGTGGGTGGGGTGGGCGAACAGCTCCCTGCGCTCCGCCGACTCCACCGCCTTGCCCGCGTACAGCACGTTGACCTGGTCGCACAGGCCGGCCACCACGCCCAGGTCGTGGGTGATCATCAGCAGGGCCGTGCCCTCCTGGTCCACCAGCTCCTTCAGCAGCTCCAGGATCTGGGCCTGGATCGTCACGTCCAGGGCGGTCGTCGGCTCGTCCGCGATCAGGAGCCTCGGCGCGCACGCCACCGCCATCGCGATCAGTGCGCGCTGGCGCATGCCGCCGGACAGCTGGTGCGGGTACTCCTTGAGCCGCCGGTCCGGGTCCGGGATGCCCACCCGGTCCAGCAGGTGCGCGGCCTCCTTCCTCGCGGCCTCGCCCTTCATGCCCCGGTGGCGCTGGAGGATCTCGGTGACCTGGAGCCCGATCGGGATGACCGGGTTCAGCGAGGACAGCGGGTCCTGGAAGATCATCGCGAGCTTGCTGCCGCGCATGTCCCGGATCTTCTTCGGGCTCATCCGCAGCAGGTCCTCGCCGTCGAACTCGGCGCGCCCGCCGATCTCGACGCCCTTGCGCGGCAGCAGGCCCATCAGGGCCAGCGACGTCACGGACTTGCCGCAGCCGGACTCCCCGACCAGGCCGACGACCTGGCCTTCGTCGACGGTGAACGAGACGCCGTCCACGGCCGTGGCGGGGGTGCGGCCACGGCCGCCGAACGTCACGGTGAGTTCTTCAACACTGAGCAGTGGCATCGCTGTTCAGCCTCGCAGCTTCGGGTCGAGGGCTTCCCGCATGGCCTCGCCGAGCAGGGTGAAGCCGAGGGCGGTGATGATGATCCCGACCGCCGGATAGACGGCCATCATCGGCGCGTTGTCGAAGAACCGCTGCGCCTGGGCGAGCATCACGCCCCACTCGGGCACGGCCGGGTCGGGGTTGCCGAGCCCGAGGTACGACAGCGCGGCGGCCTCGATGATCGCGGTGGCGAGGCTGAGGGTCGCCTGGACGATCACGGGGCTGAGGGAGTTGGGCAGGATCTGGGTCACGACGATCCGCCTGCGCCGTACGCCCAGCGCCTTCGCCGCCAGCACGTAGTCCGAGCCGCCCTGCGCCAGCATGGAACCCCGCAGCAGCCGCGCGAAGACCGGGATCTGGACGACACCGACAGCGATCATCACGGTCGTCAGGGACTGGCCCAGCACTGCGGCGATGGACACCGCGAGCAGCAGCGACGGCAGCGACAGCATGATGTCGATGAACCGCATGACCACGGTGTCGACCCGTCGCCCCGCCTTGCCGCCGAGCGTCGCGGCGGCGCCGGACAGCATGCCGATCAGCGCGCCGACGAGCAGGCCGATCAGCATCGACACGACACCCACGAGCAGTGTCTGGCGGGCGCCGACCAGGATCCGGGAGAACATGTCGCGGCCCAGGTGGTCCAGCCCCAACCAGTTCTCGCCGCGCATGCCGACGAACTGCCCCCGGTTGGGGAACACCTCGCCCCGCCATGTCTGGGCGGTCGGGGAGTGCGGGGCGAGCCAGGGGCCGACGATGGCCACGACGACGAACACGGCGATGACGGCCGCGCCGATGACGGCCATCTTGCTGTTCCTGAGCCGCCGGAACGCCTCGCGCCACAGGCTGCCGCCCGATGTGGTCTCGGTGCTCTGGGTGAGTTCCGCGAGCCGGTCGATCCTGTCCTTCTTGGTCGAAACCCGGGAAGCCGCGGAAGCCTTGGACATCTGCGGGCTGTTCGAGCCGTCGGGGCCGTCGGGCACCTTGGAGATCTTGGCGGACACGTCAGTTCACCCGCACTCTCGGGTCGATGAGGCTGTACGCGAGGTCCACCAGCAGGTTGATGACGACGTACACCATCGTGATGAACATGATGAAACCGACGAGCACCGGGTAGTCGCGGGCGTCGATGGCGAGGCGGATGAAGGATCCGATGCCGTTGAAGGAGAAGACGGACTCGGTGAGGACGGCCCCGGACAGCAGGGAGCCGGTGAGCAGACCGATGGCCGTGACGACCGGCAGCAACGCGTTGCGCAGCACGTGCCGGAGGCGGACGACGCTCTTCTCGAGTCCCTTGGACTCGGCGGTGCGCACGTAGTCCTCGCCCAGGACCTCCAGGACACTCGCCCGGGTCATCCGGACGATGACGGCGAGCGGGATGGATGCGAGCGTGACGGCCGGCAGTATCAGATGCCAGAGCGCGTCCCAGGCGGCGTCCAGCTCGCCGGTGAGGATGCCGTCGAGGACGGCGAAGCCGGTGACCTCGGTCGCGTCGATGCCGGTGGTCATGCGCCCGTAGCTGGGGAAGACGTGCAGCTGCACGGCGAAGATCCCCTTGAGGATCATGCCGAGGAAGAACACCGGCACGCAGATACCGAACAGCGAGCCGGACACGGACGCCACGTCGAGCCAGCCGCCGCGCCGCCGGGCGGCCAGGTAGCCGAGGGGGATGCCCACGGCGATGGCGATGATCATGGCGGTGATGCTGAGTTCCACGGTGGCCGGGAACCGCAGGACGAACTCGTCCCACACCGGCTGGCGGGTCCGGGTGGAGGTGCCGAGGTCGAGTTCGGATATGCGCTTCAGGAAGCGCCAGTACTGCACCCAGACAGGCTGGTCGAGACCCAGGGCCCGGTTGATGCGCGCCACTTCGGACGGCGTGGCCCGTTCGCCCAGGATCGCTGAGGCGGGTCCGCCGGGCAGCCGGTTCAGCCACACGAAGAGGAGAACCGACAGGCCGAGCAGGGTGGGAATCAGCTGGAGCAGTCTTCGTACGACAAGTCGCAGCACCCCGCGTGCCCCTTTCTTGCGTATTTCTATACGGCAGAAGCGGGCCCGCCCGGCCACGTGTGTGGTGTGGCCGGGCGGACTCCGCGTGCGGATGCGGTTACTTGAAGGAGACCTCGGCGAAGTTCTCCTGCGTCAGCGGGGAGACGTTCATCGGGTTGACGTTCTTGCCGAAGGCGATGGCCGGCGGCGAGGAGGAGATCGGCAGACCCGGCAGGTAGTCCATGATCTTCTCGTTGGCGGCCTTGTAGGCCTCCACACGCTTGGCCGGGTCGGTCTCCTTGGAGGCGCCGGTCACGGCGTCGAAGACCGCGGACTCCTTGAAGCCCCACTGCTTGTCGTACCCGGCGAACCAGGTGCCGATGAAGTTGTAGCCGTCGTTGAAGTCACCGGTCCAGCCCAGCATGTGCAGGGCACAGGAACCCGACTCGGTGGCGTCCAGGTAGTCCGGGGCCCACTTCATGGGCTTGGGGGTGACCTGGATGCCGGCCTTCTCCAGGTCGGCCTTCATCAGCTCGAAGATGTCCTGCGGGGCGGGCATGTACGGGCGGGTGACCTCGGTCGGGTAGCAGAACTCGACCTTCAGGCCGGACTCGCCGGCGTCCTTCAGCAGCTGCTTGGCCTTGGCGGTGTCGAAGCCGTACGTCTTCACCTTGTCGGACCAGCCGTCGACCGTGTCGGGCATGAACTGGGTCGCGACCTTGCCGCCCTCGGGGAGCTGGGTCTTGACGATGTTCTCGCGGTCGATGGCGTGCGCGATGGCCTGGCGGACCTCGGGCTTCTTCAGCGCCGGGTTCTTCTCCTGGGTCATGCCCAGGTAGAAGATGTTGAAGACGTCACGGGTGGGGACCTGGAAGCCCTCGCCCTCCAGCGTCTTCACGTCAGCCGGGGACACCAGGTCGTAGCCGTCGATGTCGCCGGCCTGGAGGGCCTGACGGCGGCCTTCCTCGGTGTCGATGGTGCGGAAGACCAGGTTCTTGATCTTGGCCTTGTCGCCCCAGTAGTCGTCGAAGCGCTGAAGGGTGACTTCCTTGTTGCCCTTGTTCCAGCCGGTGATCTTGTACGGACCGGTGCCGGAGACCGTGCCGGGCTCCTGGCTGTACTTGGGGTACGTGATCGCGTCGTCGGAACCGGTCGCGGCCTGCTTCTGGTACTCCTTGAGGGCCTTGGGCGAGTGGATCGCGAGGGCCTGGAGGGAGAAGCCGCCGGGCAGCTGGGCGGAGGCCTCGTGGACCTCGATGACGGCGGTGTTCTCGTCCTTGGCGGTGCAGGACTTGTAGTTCGCCTTCGGCGCGTCCTTGTCCTCGTTCTTGGCGAAACCACCCATGATGGTCTGCCAGTAGTACGAGACGGCGCTCGACTGGTAGGTGCCGGTCCAGTTGAACCAGTGATCGTAGTTGGCGCAGACCGCCTCGGCGTTGAGGGACTCGCCGTCGTGGAACTTCACGCCCTTGCGGAGGTTGAAGGTCCACACGGTGCCGGCGGCGTTGCTCTCCCACGTCTCGGCCAGGCCGCCGACGAGTTTGCTGCCGCCGGACTCGTGCTCCAGCAGCGCCTCGAAGGCCTGCCGGGTGACGCGGAAGGTCTCGCCGTCGCTGGCGAGGGCCGGGTCGAGGGAGCTCGGGTCACCGGCTCCCGCGAAGACGAAGGTGTCCTTCGCCCCGTCCTTGCCGTCTCCGGCGCCGTCCTTCCCGCGCTCGCTGGCGCAGCCCGTGGCAATCATTCCGACGGCCAGCGCCGCGGTGACCGCCCGGACCGTACGGGACTTGAATATTCGCATGGGCCACCCCTGGTTTGGCCTAGTGAACGAGGTCTTGAGTGGGCCGAAGACTACCCACGGGTGGCCACCCGGAGAACAGTCCGGATAGCGGTGATACCTAGTCGAGACCCGGACAGTCGCCAAACCGGTCAGATCCGGGACAAGCCCTCTGCGCGCGTTAACACCCCGGACATACGGGGGAGTTCGCCAGGGGCTTCGGACGACCGCCGAAGGGCAGGTCAGCGCTGCTGCGGGTACCCGTAGCCGCCGGGCGGCGGGGCGGCGGCCAGGTGGGCCTCACGGTCGTAGAACGGCCGGGCGTGGGCGCGCAGCCACATCGCGACCGGGTCGTACGGATCGGACATCGCGACCGTCGACACCGGGAGCCCGTCGGGTACGGCTCCGACGGACTGGGCCATCATCGCGCGCACCGCGTCGACGGAGCCCGGGCCCGTGTCGTACAGGTCGAGGCCGATGGCCAGGTACGGCGTGCCAAGCGCGGGCTGCACCCAGGCGCGGCGCAGGGAGCGGACGGCCGCGGTGCGGTGGGCGTTCTGGGTGAGCAGTGCGTAGAACTGCGGGAGCGGGAGGGCGGGCTCGCCGAGCCGCAGGGGGCCGGCGGGCATGCGGTCCAGGCCGGTGGCGATGCGGCGCAGGTCGGCCCACGGGATGCCGACGCCGCCACCGGGGCTGTGCGGGTTCAGCCAGATGCCCCAGCGGTCCGGGTAGAGGGTGCGGGCCAGGTCGCGGACGGGGACGACCTCGTGCGCGCGGGTCCAGCCGGAGGCGGCGAGTTCCTGGGGGGAGGTGACGCAGGGGGCGTAGCCGTGTCCGTCCAGTTCCACCTTTCCGTACTGGGCGTCCGGGGTGCCGGGGTGGCCCTGCCAGAGCAGCATCCAGACCCTGGAGTCGGCGAGGGCGTGCAGCAGCGCCTCGTAGGCGTCGTAGCGACCGGGCGTGACCTGCCGCAGCGTGTGCTCGACCCCGCTGTTCGCCGCCGTTCCTGACGCGCCCACCTGGCTCCCGCCCCTCGCTCCGTGTGACTTGCGGGGCCAGCTTATGCGGCCTCGTGGCGAACGGGTCGGCGGCGGGGCGCTTCTTTCCCCGCCGTGCCCGATCACCGCCGCGCGGCGGGAGCCCGTTCCCGTGACCGGGGGCTCCGGCTCCGGCGGGCCGAAACCCGTCCGGCAGCCCCGGCACGGTCGCCGGGCGGACGTGGGCTCGCCGTTCAGCGTCCGACATCCGGCGAGGCGATGTCCTCCCCGGCGACGCGGGTGATCCGGGCGGTCCACGACCAGGGCTTCCGGGGCGGATCCCAGGTCACCTCGACCTCTGTGCCGTGGAACTCGCGCGCGAGTCGCGTCACCATGTCCGCAGCCGCGGCCCGCGCCTCCGGTGGGCCGGTGCCGATCGGCACGTCCAGGCGCCCGCAGAGCATTCCGCCTTCCACGGTGAGGAGACCGTGACGCCAGCCCTCCGGAGTCGCGAACAGGACGATCTCCCCGGGCAGGCCGGAGGGAGGCCGTTTCTCCCGCTGCCGTCCCGCCACGGTTCCATCCAACACTGCGGGTCGGCCGGCCCGGGCGCCGGGGGTGTCCGGGGCACGGGCCGCGGGGGCCGGGCGCCGGACGACAGGCCGAACCCGCGTCGGCGGAGCCCGCACCCCGGGCGCGGGGCGAGGCCGGCTCCGGGCCTCACGGGGCAACGCCCGGGTGCGCGACGCCTCTTCCGGCGCGCGACGGGCGGCGGCCCGAGCCCGTGCGGCGTACGAGAACAGGCATCGCCCCGGCGGCCCCCGGTCGCGGCTGCCCAGCGGGTGCTACGGCTCCCGGCAGTAGAACGGGCGGACCTTCTCCAGCATCCAGTCCCCCACCGGATCCGACGCCACGTCCAGGAGGACGAGGTTGACCGGCCACGGGACGGGGACGCGGCCGAGGGCGCGGCCGAGGGCGTCCATCGCGACCGTGCGGTCCGCGCTCTCCCAGGAGGACAGCTGCACGCCCACGAACAGGGCGGGCGGCTCACCTTCGACGCTGGCCAGGGCCCGGCGGGCCGTCAGGATCAGGCCGGTCGCGGCGAACTCCTCCCCGGCCGCGGCCAGGAAGTCCACCGGGTCGTCCTTCCAGTCCGGTTCGAAGAGCCGCACCCGGGCCCCGGAGGCGGGACCGTCCAGCGGGGTGCGCCCGGTGCGGCACAGTTCCGCGACAGCCGGGGGCGGCAGCGGCGCCCCGACCGCGCCGCCCGGGTTCACGGCGATGCCGAGCTGCGGCGGCAGTCCCCGCGCGAACTCGACCGCGGGCGCCACCGCGTACGCCATGTGGCCGCCCACGCAGTGCCGGAACTGCGCTTCGGAGCTGAACACCGGGACGTACGGCTGTCCGTCGAGTTCCAGGGTCGGCAGGTCGAGGCCGGGCCCGCCGGGTCCCGCGCTGTCGGGGCCACCGCCCTTGGGCAGGGGTATCCACAGCTGGCTGCGGCCGAGGACCTCCGCTATCCGGGCCCCGGCGCCGGGGTGACCGACGGAGGCCGCGAGGACTTCTTCCAACTCGTTGGCGGGCCAGGCGGTGGCCGCTGCGGCGACGCTCTCCACGATGTGCGTTCCTGTGTCCTTCCGTACCTGCTCCGGATCTCCCCGGTACCTGCGCTCGCACCCTAGCCGGTCGGCGTCACCGGAAGGCGATCCGTGCCAGTCCCGACGCCGCAGCCCGGTCCAGCAGCACCGCCGAGGCGCAGCCCGCCGGCGGCTCACCCCGCTCGGCGTCCCGCACCAGGCGGCCGACGGCCCCGCGGTGCCGCGCGAAGGCGTACACCGAGACGCCCCGCCCCCGTTCCCGCTGGCCCTCACGGGCCGTGCCGGGGTCCACGTCGAGCAGCAGCAGATGCAGCGCCCGCCCCCGGCGCCGGGCCTCCCGGGCCAGCCAGCGGCGCACCCACGCCTGGGTGCCGCAGTCATGGACGACGAGCCCGCGGCCGCGGCGCAGGTCCCGCCACAGCCCGCCGTAGTGGGCGGCCCGCACGAGCGGGCGGTAGAGGGCGTACGGGAGGAAGCGCAGGCCCCGCGGCAGCCGCCGCTCCCAGCGCTCGCGGGCGTCCTGGGAGTCGACCGCCCGGTCCGGCACGGCCCTCCGGATGAGCGTGGACTTGCCGCTGCCGGGAAGGCCGGAGACCACGACCAGGTCCCCTTCCGCGAAGGTCAGTTCGCGCGGCCCGCGCCCGGCGCGGTCCCGGAGGTCGCGGACGACTCCCGGGACCGGGAGCGCACGGATCGGCGCCCGCCGGGCCCGTCGGGCCCCCCGCACCGGCACCCCCGCGGTCGTGGCGTACGCGCCGGACCGCTGCATTGTCATGGCCCCTCCCGAGTCGGCTCCCCACAGCCTGCCCATGAAGTGTAAAGAAACGGTAATAGCTCCAACCTGATTTGCCGACAAGGCGATACGACCTCACCCGGAGCCCCAGGTCAGCGGCATACCGCGGCACCGTGACGAGCGTGACAAACCAAGGGTTTGCCGATCCGCACCCGCGTGCGATGATGTGCGCGCCGACACCCCTCGGGACCGGCCACAACCTCATACCGGCCGATCGAATCCGTGCGGGAGAGTTCCGGACCGGCCTGCGAGAACACGCAGGCATCGGGTCCGGGCGCCGAAGGAGCAAGTTCCTCCCTTGAATCTCTCAGGCCCCGCACCGCACGGATGAGGCAGATCTGAAAAGCGAGCCCTCCCGCTCCCGCGGTGAGCGCTCCACCCAAGGTGCAAGCCGCGTCCCCGGCCCCAGGCCGCCGGGTCACGGCGAACCTCTCAGGTTCCGATGACAGATGGGGAGGACAGACCGTCCTCGTCACCTCTGCCCCCTGAACCTGGGAGCCATTCCATGAGCACAGCCCCCCGCCGCACCGCGCTCGACGCCCTGCACCGTTCGCTGGGCGCCACCATGACCGACTTCGCCGGCTGGGACATGCCGCTGCGGTACGGAAGCGAGCGCGACGAGCACACCGCAGTACGGACCAGGGCCGGTCTCTTCGACCTGTCCCACATGGGCGAGATCACCGTCACCGGCCCGCAGGCCGCCGCGCTGCTCGACTACGCACTGGTCGGCAACATCGGCGGCGTCGGCGTGGGCCGCGCCCGCTACACGATGATCTGCCAGGCGGACGGCGGCATCCTCGACGACCTGATCGTGTACCGGCTCCAGGAGCAGGAGTACATGGTCGTCGCCAACGCCTCCAACGCGCAGGTCGTGCTGGACGCTCTGACCGAGCGGGCGGCCGGTTTCGAGGCCGAGGTGCGCGACGACCGTGAGGCGTACGCGCTGATCGCGGTGCAGGGGCCCGAGTCCCCCGGCATCCTGAAGTCCGTCACCGACGCCGACCTGGACGGGCTGAAGTACTACGCGGGCCTGCCGGGCACGGTCGCGGGCGTGCCCGCGCTGATCGCCCGCACCGGCTACACCGGCGAGGACGGCTTCGAGCTGTTCGTGGCGCCCGGGCACGCCGAGCAGCTGTGGAAGGCCCTCACCGAGGCGGGCGCCTCCGTGGGCCTCATCCCCTGCGGCCTGTCCTGCCGTGACACGCTGCGCCTGGAGGCGGGCATGCCGCTGTACGGGAACGAGCTGACCACCGCGCTGACCCCGTTCGACGCGGGCCTCGGCCGGGTCGTGAAGTTCAAGAAGGAGGGCGACTTCGTCGGCCGCGAGGCCCTCCGGGCCGCCGCCGGGCGCGCCGAGTCCGCCCCGCCGCGCAAGCTGGTCGGCCTGGTGGCCGAGGGCCGCCGGGTGCCGCGCGCCGGTATGGACGTGGTCGCGGGCGGCGAGGTTGTCGGCCGGGTCACCTCCGGCGCCCCGTCCCCGACCCTCGGCAAGCCGATCGCCATGGCGTACGTGGACGCCGCGCACGCCGCCCCCGGCACCGAGGGCGTCGGCGTGGACATCCGCGGCAGCCACGAGCCCTACGAGGTCGTGGCGCTGCCGTTCTACAAGCGGCAGAAGTGACACGCTCGCGGGGCCGGACGTGACCCCGCGAGCGCCCCTGCGGACACCGCGCGGACACCTCTCGCGCGTCACACCCGCCCACCGCGCGCGTACGCCCACCCCGCGCACGCGCACCCCGTTCATCAGCACTCCCCCGCGTACAGGAGAATTCAGGTCATGAGCAACCCCACCGAGCTGCGCTACAGCAAGGAGCACGAGTGGCTGTCGGCCGCCGCGGACGGCGTCTCGACGGTCGGCATCACGGAGCACGCGGCGAACGCCCTGGGCGACGTCGTGTACGTCCAGCTTCCGGAGGTCGGTGAGACCGTCACCGCCGACGAGACCTGCGGTGAGCTGGAGTCCACCAAGTCCGTCAGCGACCTGTACTCGCCGGTGACCGGCGAGGTCACCGCGGTCAACGACGACGTCGTCAGCGACCCGTCGCTGGTGAACTCCGCTCCGTTCGAGGGCGGCTGGCTGTTCAAGGTGCGCGTCACGGAGGAGCCGGCCGGCCTGCTCTCCGCCGACGCGTACACCGAGTACACCGCCGGCTGACCGGCCCGGCCCGCCGGTGGCCGGCCCGTCGTCGGCCGGCCACCGGCATCAGCCCGACACTCAGACCCCACCCCTAGGGACCGCGTGATGTCGCTTCTGAACACCCCTCTCCACGAGCTGGACCCGGACGTCGCCGCCGCCGTCGACGCCGAGCTCCGCCGCCAGCAGAACACCCTCGAGATGATCGCCTCGGAGAACTTCGCTCCGGTCGCGGTCATGGAGGCCCAGGGCTCCGTCCTCACCAACAAGTACGCCGAGGGCTACCCCGGCCGCCGCTACTACGGCGGCTGCGAGCACGTCGACGTGGTCGAGCAGATCGCCATCGACCGCATCAAGGCGCTGTTCGGCGCCGAGCACGCCAACGTGCAGCCGCACTCCGGCGCCCAGGCCAACGCGGCGGCGATGTTCGCGCTGCTGAAGCCGGGCGACACGATCATGGGTCTGAACCTCGCGCACGGCGGGCACCTGACCCACGGCATGAAGATCAACTTCTCCGGCAAGCTCTACAACGTGGTCGCGTACCACGTGGACGAGACCGGCGTCGTCGACATGGCCGAGGTCGAGCGCCTCGCCAAGGAGTCCAAGCCGAAGCTGATCGTCGCCGGCTGGTCCGCCTACCCGCGCCAGCTGGACTTCGCCGCCTTCCGCCGGATCGCGGACGAGGTCGGCGCGTACCTGATGGTCGACATGGCCCACTTCGCGGGCCTGGTCGCGGCCGGGCTGCACCCGAACCCGGTGCCGCACGCCCACGTCGTGACCACGACCACGCACAAGACCCTGGGCGGTCCGCGCGGCGGCGTGATCCTCTCCACCGCCGAACTGGCCAAGAAGATCAACTCCGCGGTCTTCCCCGGCCAGCAGGGCGGCCCGCTGGAGCACGTGATCGCCGCGAAGGCGGTCTCCTTCAAGGTCGCGGCCACCGAGGACTTCAAGGAGCGCCAGCAGCGCACCCTGGAGGGCTCGAAGATCATCGCCGAGCGCCTGGTCCAGGACGACGTCAAGGCCGTGGGCGTGGACGTGCTGTCCGGCGGCACCGACGTGCACCTGGTGCTCGTGGACCTGCGCAACAGCGAGCTGGACGGCCAGCAGGCCGAGGACCGGCTCCATGAGGTCGGCATCACCGTCAACCGGAACGCCATCCCGAACGACCCTCGTCCCCCGATGGTCACCTCGGGCCTGCGGATCGGCACCCCGGCGCTGGCCACGCGCGGCTTCCAGGCGGAGGACTTCCGCGAGGTGGCCGACATCATCGCGGAGACGCTGAAGCCGTCGTACGAGGCGGCCTCGCTCCGCGCCCGGGTCGAGGCCCTCGCGGCCAAGCACCCGCTCTACCCGGGTCTGTAACCTTCCCGTACGTATCCGGATGTTTCGGCGTTGCGTACGTTACAGACCACATTGCGGGGCACCGCGCACACTGGACGGTGAGTGCGGTGCCCCGTCTCATGCCCCGCCCGACCGCACATCCGCACGACCCGGCAGACAGCGGCGTCTACCACCCCTAGGAGTTCCCGTGGCCATCTCGGTCTTCGACCTGTTCTCGATCGGCATCGGCCCGTCCAGCTCCCATACGGTCGGCCCCATGCGGGCGGCCCGGATGTTCGCGCGCCGGCTGAGGAACGAGGGGCTGCTGACCTCCACCGCCTCGATACGGTCCGAGCTGTACGGCTCGCTCGGCGCGACCGGCCACGGCCACGGCACGCCCAAGGCGGTGCTGCTCGGCCTGGAGGGCGACTCGCCCCGGACGGTCGACGTGGAGACCGCCGACGAGCGGGTCGAGCGGATCAGGTCCGAGAAGCGGATCATCCTCCTCGGCACCCACGAGATCCCCTTCGACTTCGACGAGGACCTCGTCCTGCACCGCCGTGAGACGCTGCCGTACCACGCCAACGGCATGACCCTGTGGGCCTACGACGCCGACGGGAAGACGCTGCTGGAGAAGACGTACTACTCCGTCGGCGGCGGGTTCGTCGTCGACGAGGACGCGGTCGGCGCGGACCGGATCGTGCTCGACGACACGGTCCTGAAGTACCCCTTCCGCACCGGTGACGAGCTGCTGCGGCTCACCCGCGAGACGGGCCTGTCGATCTCCGCGCTGATGCTGGAGAACGAGAAGGCCTGGCGCACCGAGGCGGAGATCCGCGAGGGCCTGCTGGACATCTGGCGGGTCATGCAGGCCTGCGTCACCCGGGGCATGACCCGTGAGGGCATCCTCCCCGGCGGGCTGAAGGTCCGCCGCCGCGCCGCGACCACCGCGCGCAAGCTGCGCTCCGAGGGCGACCCGC
The DNA here is from genome assembly GCF_022414595.1 of Streptomyces sp. MUM 203J. Lineage (GTDB taxonomy): Bacteria > Actinomycetota > Actinomycetes > Streptomycetales > Streptomycetaceae > Streptomyces. The sequence goes on from NZ_JADWYO010000001.1 coordinate 67,836, forward strand.
TGGCCCTCTCCATGGAGTGGATCACCCTCTACGCGATGGCGGTGAACGAGGAGAACGCGGCGGGCGGCCGGGTGGTGACCGCCCCGACGAACGGCGCGGCGGGCATCATCCCGGCGGTGCTGCACTACTACATGAACTTCGTGCCCGGCGCCGACGAGGACGGCGTGGTCCGCTTCCTGCTGGCCGCCGGGGCGATCGGCATGCTGTTCAAGGAGAACGCGTCGATCTCCGGCGCCGAGGTCGGCTGCCAGGGCGAGGTCGGCTCGGCCTGCTCGATGGCGGCGGGCGCGCTGGCGGAGGTGCTGGGCGGCTCTCCGGAGCAGGTGGAGAACGCGGCCGAGATCGGCATGGAGCACAACCTGGGCCTGACCTGCGACCCGGTGGGCGGCCTCGTGCAGATCCCGTGCATCGAGCGGAACGGCATGGCCGCCGTGAAGGCGGTCACGGCGGCACGGATGGCGATGCGCGGGGACGGCAGCCACAAGGTGTCGCTGGACAAGGTCATCAAGACCATGAAGGACACGGGCGCGGACATGTCCGTGAAGTACAAGGAGACGGCGCGCGGCGGTCTCGCGGTGAACATCATCGAGTGCTGAGGTCCCGGGCGGGCGCCCCCGGCTGTGGGGGGGGCACCCGTCCGGCGACGGGCCGCCGCGTCAGACCTTGTTGATGTGGGCCCAGAACTCGTCCCAGCTCAGCCGGCCGTCGCCGTTGCCGTCCTGGTTGTTGATGACGGCCTGGGCCACGGGCTCGGTGACGTTGAAGTCGCCCAGCTGCGCCATGACGCTCTTGTACTCGGCGGCCGTGATGAACCCGTCGCCGTTCACATCGAACCGGTCGAAAGCCTTGCGCGCGGCATCGATGTCGGCCATCGCTCCACCCCTTCCAGGAACCTGCGTTTACGGCGATCAGCGTAGCGGCAGGGGCGGCTGACACCTCGTGAGGCCCCCGCCGGGGGCGGAGCCCCGGTCAGCGGAACACGCCCGTGTGGCCCAGGGAGTAGCGCCCCGGCTGCGGGTAGACGGCCAGGCCGTGGGGGCCGTCGCCCACCGGGATGCGGGCCAGCTGCTCGCCGGTCCTGGTGTCGATGGCGTACACCTCGGAGTCGTACCGGCCCGACAGCCAGAGGACCTTGCCGTCGGCGGACACGCCGCCCATGTCGGGGGAACCGCCGTCCGGCAGCCACCACTTCTTCGTCAGCTTGTTGCGGGCGAAGTCGAAGACGGAGATGGAGCCTTCACCCCGGTTGGGCACGTACATCTCCTTGGAGTCCCGGGAGATGTACAGCCCGTGGCAGCCCTTGCCGGTGGGCAGCAGTTTCGGAGTGCCGAACCTGTCGCCGTCCAGGACCCACATGCCGTGGGCCATCATGTCCGCGATGTAGAAGGTCTTGCCGTCGGGCGAGAGTTTCACGTCCTGCGGCATAGCGCCGTTGAAGGGCAGCTTCTGCTGGGCGACCACCTTCATCTTCTCGGTGTCGACCTTCAGCAGTTCGCCGGAGAACTCGCACGAGACGATGAAGTAGCGCCCGTCGGCGGAGAAGTCCGCGTGGTTGACGCCGTAGCAGCTGACCGGCTCGGTGTGCAGCCGCTTCATGGTGTGCGGATCGCGGAACACCAGCTCCCGGTCGAGCGAGGCCATGACGACCGCGTGCCTGCCGTTCGGCGTGAAGTAGAGGTTGTACGGGTCGTGGACCTCGACGTCCTTGCCGCGCTTGCCGGTCGCGGGGTCGATGGGGGTGAGCGTGTGCCCCTGGTTGTTGTTGACCCAGAGGGTCTTGAGGTCCCAGGACGGCACGACGTGCTGCGGATGCCTGCCGACCGGGATGGTCTCGACGATCTCGTACGTCTCCGGGTCGATGACCGTGACGGTGTTGGAGAGCGTGTTCGGCACGTACACCCGGGACGGGAAGTCCTTGACCACCGCGGACAGTTTGTCCGGCCGGTCCGCCGCGTAGATGTCCTTCGGGTCCAGGACCGGCGGCATCCCGGGCAGTCCGGGCGGCGCGGCCGGCTTCTCGGGCTTCTTCGGTACGGCGGCGGGCGCGGCGGCCTGCGGGTTCGCCGGGTCGCTCGCGCTGCCGCAGCCACCGACGAGCGCGGCGAGCAGGACTGCCGCGAGCAGGATCGAGGGGCGCGTCATCTTGTGCACGGTCACGCGGACCATTTAAGGGCGATGAGGCGGTGAACGTATCGATTGACCCGTCATGTGCGGTTTTTTGGTGGCAACGCCCCCCGTCTGCCATAGTCGGAGCCTACGACCCCCCTGACCCGGGCCAGGTCGTCGACAGCGCCGTCGGACACACCCCTATCCGTTCGGGGCGCGCGCATCCAGAAGCCCCCGAGGTGGCCGCGACCGCGGCCGGCAGGGGGCTTCTGTGCGACCAGGGCGGGAGACAGGACGTCAGCCGCGGTCCGCCACCCGGATCTCGAACCAGGTGTTCTTGCCGCGCGGCAGCAGATCCACGCCCCAGCGGACCGACAGCTTGTCGACGAGGTACAGCCCCCGCCCGCTGACGTCCAGGTCGCGGACCGGCATCAGGCAGGGCAGACCCCGCGACGGGTCGCGGACCTCGATGCGGATGCGGCCTCGGGCGCGGCGCATCCGGAGGCCGAAGACCCGCGCCCCGGTGTGCCGTACGGCGTTGCCGACCAGTTCGGAGACCAGCAGTACCGCGTCGTCCGCGACCGCCTGGCCGAGCGCCCAGCGGCGCAGCACGATGTGCTCGGTGATCCGGCGGGCGAGGCGGGCGTTCTGCGGGCGGGACAGCATCTGCACCTCTCCGACCGTCGGGTCCCCGTACTCCTCCAGCGCCTTGAGCGCCTCTTCGTCGTCGGCCGTGGGCACCCACCGCGCGGTGGTGGCACTGCCGCGCTGCCATGGTTGCTCCACACCTTCCAGCCCCGCCATGCCCTACATGATGGCCGCCGGGCGGGGCGCGCGGAGGGGTTACTCGGGAATCACCACCGGTGAACCCACGCCCGGAGGGGGCACGGTGGGCATATGACGGAGGCAATCAGCACCCAACCCGCACCCCCTGACCTGCGGTAACGCAACGCTCTGTCATGGTCGCGCAAAGACCCGGGGGAACAGGCTTTAAGGCCCCTTTAAGGCAGCCTTAAACCACCCGGATGGATGAACGTTCACACAGCGGCCCGGAACATCCGGGAAGATCCCGTGAGACCCCGGAGGTCCGGAGGGGTCCCGGGCCGTACCGTCCGGTCCGCCCGATCTGCCGCACCTCAGAGGAACTTGGCCTTTCCGGGCCCCTCCTCGACGAAGCTGCGCATGCCCCGCTCGCGGTCCTCGGTGGCGAACAGCCCCGCGAACCAGTTCCGTTCGACGGTGAGACCGGTGTCGATGTCCGTCTCCAGGCCAGCGTCGACCGACTCCTTCGCCGCTCGCAGCGCCAGCGCCGGCCCCTGGGCCAGCCCGGCCGCCCACGCGTGGGCCTGCTCGTACACCTCGGCCGCGGGGACGACCCGGTCGACGAGCCCCATGGTCAACGCCTCGTCGGCCTTCACCTGGCGTCCGGTGAAGATCATGTCCTTGGCCTTCGACGGCCCGACCAGCCGGGCGAGCCGCTGGGTGCCGCCCGCACCCGGGATCAGGCCGAGCAGGATCTCGGGCTGGCCCAGCTTGGCGTTCTCGGCGGCGATCCGGTAGTCCGCGCAGAGCGCCAGCTCGCAGCCGCCGCCCAGGGCGTAGCCGGTGACGGCGGCGACGACCGGCTTGGGGATGCGGGCGACGGCGGTGAAGGAGTCCTGGAGGGCCTTGGCGCGCAGCACCATGGCCGTGTGGTCCATGGCCTGCATCTCCTTGATGTCCGCACCGGCCGCGAAGACCCGCTCGCCGCCGTAGATGACCACGGCCCGTACGTCGTCGCGGCGGGAGGCCTCCTCCGCCAGCTCCTTGAGCCTGTCCTGGGTGGCGACGTCCAGGGCGTTCATGGGGGGACGGTCCAGACGGATGGTGCCGACGCCCGCGGAGACTTCGAGAGTGACTGTCATACGGGGCAGGTTAGCCGCCGTTAACGGCAGCGGGCCCGGTGCTGTGCGTCACAGCACCGGGCCCCGCGTCGGGACGCCCTACTTCTTCCATTCCTCCCAGGACATGTTCCAGCCGTTGAGGCCGTTGTCCGGCTGGATCTGCTTGTCCTTGGAGTTCTTCACGACGACGACGTCACCGATCATCGAGTTGTCGTAGAACCACGCGGCCGGCGTGTTCGGGTTCCCGGCGCCGCGCGCGTCGTGCAGCCCGACGCAGCCGTGGCTGACGTTGGCGGAGCCGAAGGTCGACTTGGCGGCCCAGTAGTTGCCGTGCACGAAGGTGCCGGAGGTGGACAGCCGCATGGCGTGCGGGACGTCCTTGATGTCGTACTCGCCGCCGAAGCCCACGGTGGCGCCGTTCATGCGGGTCACCTTGTACTTCTCGCTGATCACCATCTGGCCGTTGTACGTCGTCGTGGACGGGGCTCCGGCCGTGATCGGGAGCGTCTTGAGGACCTTGCCGTCACGGACCACCGTCATGGTCTTGGCCTCGGCGTCGACGGTCGAGACCTGACTGCGGCCGACGGTGAAACTGACGGTCTTCTTCTGCTTGCCGTACACGCCGGGGCGGCCCTCGACACCGTCCAGGTCGAGTTCCAGGGTCACCTTGGTGCCGGCCGCCCAGTACTTCTCCGGGCGGAAGTCGAGCCGGTCGTTTCCGAACCAGTGGCTCTCGACCGGTACGGACGGCTGGGCCGTCACCTTGACACCGGCCTCCACGGCCTCGGGGTTGGTGATGCCGCGTGAGAAGCGCAGCGAGACCGGCATGCCGACGCCGACCGTGGAGCCGTCCTCGGGCGTGAACTCACCGATGAAGGTGTTCTGCGGGACGAGCGTGGTGAAGCTGGTGTCCTTGGCCGACTCGCGGCCCGCCTCGTCCTCGGCCACGGCGTGCACCTTGTACGTCGTGGCGGCGGCGAGGTGGCGGACGGGCTGCCAGCTGGTGGCGTCGGTGGACATGCGGCCGTCGACGGGGGTGCCCTTGGAGTCGGTGACGGTGACGGTGGTGAGCCTGCCCTGCTCGGCGGAGACCTTGAGGGCGCCGCTGGTCTCGACGCCGTCGGCGCCGTCCTTGGGGGCGATGGTGACGATGGCCTGCGAGGGCGAGTTGTCGACCTGCCGGGCGCCCGGCGCGGCCGGGGCCGCGTCGTCCTCGGTACTGCCCGCGCCGGAACCGCCCGAGCAGGCGGAGACCAGCAGCAGCAAGGCTCCGGCGGCGACCGCCAGCGCGGTCCGGCCGCTCCGGCGCGGTCGGGTACCGCCGCGCCCGTCCGACGCCCGCACGGGCCCCTGGGCGTAGTCCTCCGATATCGGCAGCATCCTCACGATGCACCTCTCCCCTCGCCGGGCCCGGCACCGCCGCGACCCGCACCCCCGCGCGCTGTCCCCGCGCGCACGAGGCCAGAGAATCACACCGCCGGTCACGTGAAGCGCGCCGGAATGTCACCGTTCGGTCCCAAAGCTTCAATGGACAACTTTCCGGCGTCAGCCGCGCAGGGCGGAACCGGCCTTCCAGCGCTTCCAGTCCATGTTCCAGCCGCCGAGGCCGTTGTCGGGAGCGACTTTCCGGTCCTTGGAGTGGACGACCTCGACGACGTCCCCGACGAGGGTCTGCCCGAAGAACCACCCGGCGGGGGTGTCGTCGCCGCCGCCCTTCACATCGCGCAGCCCGACACAGCCGTGGCTGACGTTGTCGGAGCCGAAGGTGTCGGCGGGGGCCCAGTAGTTGCCGTGCAGGAAGGTCCCGGAGGCGGTGAGGCGCATGGCGTGCGGGACGTCCTTGATGTCGTACTCGCTCTTGCCCTTGGCGTCCTTGAAGCCGACGGTGGCACCGTTCATCCGGGTCACCTCGAACAGTTCGGTGACCACCATCTTCCCGTTGTACGTGGTGGTCTTCGGCGCTCCGGCGGTGACGGGCAGCGTCGCGAGGAGGCTGCCGTCGCGGTACACCTCCATGGTGTGCTTCTCGGCGTCCACCATGGAGATCTGGTGACGGCCGACGGTGAACCGCACCACCTTCCGCTGCACCCCGTACACCCCGGGCGCCGCCTCCACGTCCCGCAGCCGCAGGTCGACGGTCACGCGGGTGCCGGGGGCCCAGTGCGTCTCGGGGCGGAAGTCGAGCCGCTGGTCACCGAACCAGTGTCCGGCGACGGCGACGGCCGGGTCGGCGGTGACGCGGATGCCCCGCTCCACGGCGGCGCGGTTCTCCACGGGCCGGTTGAAGCGGAACGAGACGATCATTCCGGTGCCCACGGTGGCGCGGTTCTCCGGGGCGAAGTAGCCGATGAAGCGGTGCTCGGGGACGAGCGTGGTGAAGGTGGTGTGCCGGGCGGAACGGCGGCCGTGACCGTCGACGGCGACGGCGTCGACGCTGTACTTGGCGGCGAGCGCGAGCCGGGTGCCCTTGCCGGGACGCCAGGTGAGCCCGTCGCCGGAGACGGCGCCGGGCAGGTCGGCGGGCTGGGCGTCCTCGATCCGGCGCACCCGTACGCTCTCCAGCCGCCCGTCGGGGACCCGTACTTCGACGCGGGCGTCGGGGGCGACGTCCTCGGCCCCGTCGTCCGGGAGCACCCGGATGACGTCGTCGGACCGCCGGTTCTCACCACCGCCGCGCCCGTCAGGTCCGCCCGGCCCGCCCGGCCCGCCGCCGAGGCATCCGGCGAGCCCGAGGAGGAGCCCGCCGCCCGCGAGCGCGGCGACGGCGGCCCGCTTCAGCTTCCAGAGTCTGCACAGTCCACGTCGTCTCACGTCCCGCACAACGACCATGGCCCGGGTACGGAAACGTCTGTACGGGTCGTGTTCGGTATCGGCCATGTTGGGATCAGGACGGTCCGGGCAGAACACGGTGAGGACCGGGAGCCCCCGGGACGGGCGACCGGTCCCGTCAGCCGGACGAGCCGCAGGAGGCCGGCAGGTGTCGAACGCGGAACAGCAACGAACCCGGGCCACCCGCCCCCCGGCCCCCGCCGGGTTACCTCCGTCGGCTCCCGGCTCCGGGACCGGCGGCGGGGGCGGGGACGCGGCGGATGCCGAGGCGGTGGCCAGGTCGGGACGTACGGTAGACGGGGCTCCCGGGGGCGGCGGCGCAGATGCGGCGGCCCCGGGCGTCATGGGTGACAGGGCGGTGATCGGGGTGAGGCGTACCGGTGCGGAAGGGCCCGTCGGCGCGGGCGCGGCGGGTGCCGGGGCGGTGAGGGGAGCCGGGCATGCCGGAACCCCGACTCCCGGCCGCACAGACGCGGACACGGGACCGCTCCGCGCGGTGGGCCGGGGCGACGCCGCCGAGGCCGGTCCCTCCCGCGGTGTCGGCGCGGACGCGGCGGGGGCTGGAGCGGGGTCCGCCCCGGGGGCGAGCCCCGTCGGCGGCCGGAAGGACGACAGGCCCACGGGGCCCGGCGGCGTGGTCGTGTGGCCGGGGACCCCGACGCCGCTGGGGGCGCGGTTCCGGGTGGGGGCCGACGGGGTCGCCGGAACCAACTTCGCGCTCTGGGCCGGCGGGGCCGAGGGCGTGGAGGTGTGCCTCTTCGGCCGGGACGGGGGCGAGACCCGTGTACCGCTCGCCGAACTGACGCACGAGATCTGGCACGGCTTCGTGCCGGGCGTACGGCCCGGGCAGCGCTACGGCTTCCGGGTGCACGGGCGGTGGGACCCGTGGACCGGGGCGCGCTGGAACCCGGCCAAGCTGCTGCTCGACCCGTACGCCCGGGCCGTCGACGGCGACTACGGCGCCCTCGGCCTGCCGCCCGAGGTGTACGGGCATGTACGGGACTGGCCCGACCAGCGGGTCGCGGACACCGTCCGGGACGAGCGGGACTCGGCGCCGTACGTCCCCAAGGGAGTGGTCGTGCACGATGACGACGACTGGGCGGAAGACCGGCGGCCCAAGACCCCCTGGGCCGACTCCGTCATCTACGAGCTGCATGTGAAGGGGTTCACCCGGCGGCACCCGGGCGTTCCGGAAGCCCTGCGCGGTACGTACGCGGGGCTCGCCCATCCCGCCGCCGTCGAGCATCTCGTGCGGCTCGGGGTGACCGCGGTCGAGCTGCTGCCCGTGCACCAGTTCGCGCACGAGGACCATCTGCTGCGGCGCGGCCTGCGCAACTACTGGGGATACAACTCGATCGGCTACTTCGCCCCGCACGCCGCGTACAGCGCGTCCGGCACGGGCGGTGAGCAGGTCGCTGAGTTCAAGCGCATGGTGCGGGCGCTGCACTCCGCCGGGATCGAGGTCATCCTGGACGTGGTCTACAACCACACCGCCGAGGCGGGCGAGTTCGGACCGATGCTGTCGCTGCGCGGCATCGACAACCGGGGGTACTACCGGCTCCAGTCCGACCCGCGCCGGTACGCCGACTACACCGGCTGCGGCAACACCCTGCACGTCGTCCAGCCCCAGGTGCTGCGGCTCATCACGGACTCGCTGCGGTACTGGGTGACGGAGATGGGCGTCGACGGGTTCCGGTTCGACCTGGCGGCGGCGCTGGCCCGGTCCATGCACGACGTGGACATGCTGTCGCCGTTCCTCGCGGTGATCGCGCAGGACCCGGTGCTGCGCCGGGTGAAGCTGATCGCGGAGCCGTGGGACGTCGGGAACGGCGGCTACCAGGTGGGCGCCTTCCCACCGCTGTGGACCGAGTGGAACGACCGCTACCGGGACGCCGTACGGGACTACTGGCGCGGCGCCCTGCCCGACGTGCGGGACCTCGGCTACCGGCTGTCCGGGTCCAGCGACCTGTACGCGTGGGGCGGGCGCCGCCCGTACGCATCCGTCAACTTCGTCACCGCGCACGACGGCTTCACGCTGCGCGACCTGGTGTCCTACGAGCACAAGCACAACGAGGCGAACGGCGAGGACAACCGGGACGGGACCGACGACAACCGGTCGTGGAACTGCGGGGCCGAGGGGGAGACGGACGACCCGGCCGTCACCGCGCTGCGGCGGCGCCAGATCCGCAACCTGCTGACCACCCTGCTCCTGTCCACCGGGGTCCCGATGCTGGTCGCGGGCGACGAGATGGGCCGCAGCCAGGGCGGGAACAACAACGCGTACTGCCAGGACAACGAGCTGGGCTGGGTCGACTGGTCCCTGCTCGACCAGCCCTGGGCACGGGAGCTGCTCGCGCTGACCCGGCGGCTGCTGGCGCTGCGCCACGCACACCCGGTGCTGCGCCGCCGCGCCTTCTTCTCGGGCCGCCCGCAGGGTGCGGACGGGCTGCGGGACCTGGCCTGGTTCACGGCCGGGGGCGTGGAGATGACGGAGCGTGACTGGTACGAGCCGACGGCGACGATCGCCTTCTACCTCTCCGGGCGGGACATCCCGGGGCGGGACGCGCGGGGCGAGCCGGTCCGGGACGACAGTTTCCTGGTGGTGCTCCACGCGGGCGACCGCGAGGTGGAGCAGCGGCTGCCGGGGCCTCCGTGGGCGGAGTCGTACGAGCTGGTGGTGGACACGGCGCGGGAGGAGCAGGATGCGGCGCCGGGGACGGCCTACGAGGGCGGGGCGGGCGTGCGGGTGGCGGCGAGGTCGGCGCTCGTCCTCAGGTGCCGTACCGGCTGAAGTCCTCGGTCCGGGGGCCGGAACCTGTTCGGCGGAAAAATCCGTGAAGCCCGTCAGGGGTGAACCGTACGCTCGGTCCTGATGCCTGACTCACGGTCACCCCACGCGCCCCTGCCCCGCAAACGGTCCGCCGTCCGGTCGCTCCTGCGGCTGTGGCCGTATGTGCGCCCCATCCGCGTGCGGTTCTTCTCGGCCGCGCTCGTCGCGGTGGTCGCGTCCTGCCTGAGCCTGGTCATCCCGCTGGTCCTGAAGTGGATGGTGGACGGCCCGGTCGCGGACCGCGACCCCGCAGGGGTCGGGTGGGGTGCACTGGCACTGCTGGCGCTGGGTCTGCTGGAGGCCCTGCTGTTCGGGTTCCGGCGGTGGCTGGTGGCGCGGCCCCTGACCGGGGTGGAGGCGGCGCTGCGCCGCGACCTGTACCGGCGGGTGCAGCGCCTGCCGATGGACTTCCACGACCGGTGGGCCTCGGGCCAGCTCCTGTCGCGGGCGACGAACGACCTGACGCAGGTCCGGATGTTCCTGGTGTTCCCGCTGACGTTCCTGTTCGTGAACGCCGTGACCCTGCTCGCGGGCTTCGTGCTGCTGATGGCCCAGGACTGGACGCTGGGTCTGGTACTGCTGGTCCCGGTGGTGCCGCTGATCGTGGCGTGCTCGCTGTTCCAGGCGCGGTACGCGGTGGTGGCGCGCCGGGCCCAGGACCAGGTGGGCGACCTGGCGACGGTCGTCGAGGAGAGCGTGCTGGGCATCCGGGTGGTGAAGGGCTTCGGCCGGCACCGCAGCCAGGCCGTGGCGTTCCGGGCACTGGCGCGGCGGCTGCGTGGCACGGAGCTGGGGAAGGCCCGGCTGCTCGCGGTGACCTGGGCGGTCGTCACCCTCGTACCGGAGCTGGCGATCGGGGCGGCGCTGGTGCTGGGGACGGTGCAGGTCGCCGACGGGGGGCTGTCGGCGGGCACGCTGGTGGCGTTCCTGTTCACGGCCCTGGCGCTGCGGTGGCCGGTGGAGTCGATCGGGTTCCTGCTGGCGATGAGCCAGGAGGCGGCGACGGCGACGGACCGGTTCTTCGAGGTGGTGGACGAGCCGGAGGAGGACGCCCGGGACGCTGCCGTGGCGGCGGTGCCGACGGAGGGCGACGGCATCCGTTTCGAGGCCGTCGCGTTCCGCTACGCGGACGCCTCGCCGGACACACCGCCGGTGCTGCGCGGGGTGGACCTGCACATCCGGCCGGGCGAGACGATGGCGCTGGTCGGCGCTACCGGCTCGGGCAAGACGACACTGACCGCGCTGGTGCCGAGGCTGCACGAGGTGACGGCCGGGCGGATCCTGCTGGACGGTGCGGACATCACGGCGATGCCCCGGGAGCGGCTGCGGACGCTGGTGTCGGTGGCGTTCGAGGAGCCGACCCTGTTCTCGACGAGTGTGCGGGACAACGTCCTGATGGGAGCGGACGAGCCGGAGCTCGCCCGGGCGCTGGCCGTCGCCCGCGCGGACGGTTTCGTGGACGCGCTGCCGGACGGTGCGGCGACCCGGGTGGGCGAGCAGGGGCTGAGCCTCTCGGGCGGCCAGCGGCAGCGGCTGGCCCTGGCCCGGGCGGTGGTGGGCGGGCCGCGCTTCCTGGTCCTGGACGATCCGCTGTCGGCGCTGGACGTGCACACCGAGGCGCTGGTGGAGGCGGCGCTGCGGGAGGTGCTGCGCGACACGACAGCCCTGGTGGTGGCTCACCGTCCGTCGACGGTGGCGCTGGCCGACCGGGTGGCGCTGCTGTCGGAGGGCCGGATCGCGGCGGTGGGCACGCACGAGGAGCTGCTCCGGGACTGCGCGGAGTACGCCTGGCTGATGTCGGGCGAGGAGAGGAAGGGCGGGCCCCGATGAGCACGGCGACGAACGACACGCCGCGGCATGAGCCGGACGGGCGGGACGGGCCGTCCCCGGCGGGGCGTCCCGCAGAGGCCGCGGAGGCGGGGCGGACGCCCCGCGCGGAACAGGCGGCGCGGGCCACGCCCCCCGACCCCTTCGACAGCGACGACCTCGACAGCCCCCGGGGCGCGACCGGTTCCCTGCTACGGGATCTGCTGCGCCCGCACCGGGCCCGCGTGCTGCTGGCGGCGCTGCTGCTGATCGCCCATCAGGCGGCCGTGCAGACGGGGCCGCTCCTCGTGGCGTACGCGATCGACCGGGCCGTGCCCGCCCTGCGCGCGGGTGACCGGGGCCCGCTGGTCGCCGTGGCGGTCGGGTACGGCGCCTGCGCGCTGGGTGCCGCCCTGCTCCAGTACGGCTCCGTCCGTACGAACGCCGGGGTCAGCCAGAACGTGCTGCTGGACCTGCGCGGCCGGATCTTCCGCCATGCGCAGGCGCTGAGCGTGGACTTCCACGAGCGCTACACGTCCGGCCGCCTGATCTCCCGCGCGACCACGGACGTCGAATCCCTGCGCCAGCTTCTCTCGGAGGGCCTCCAGGAGCTGATCGAGGTGGTCCTGTCCCTGCTCTCCATCTCCCTCCTCCTGCTGTGGCTGGACTTCGGGATCGGCGCGGTGGCCGTCGTCTCGTTCGTGCCTCTCGCCCTGCTGATCCGGGTGTACCGGCGCCGCGCGTCGGTCGCGTTCAGCGCCCGCTCCACGGCGATCGCCGCGGTGATCGTGAAGGTGACGGAGACCCTGAACGGCATCCGTCCGGTGCGGGCGTTCCGCCGCGAGCGTGCGAACGACACGGAGTTCGACGCGCTCAACCACTTACACGAACGGCGCAACGGCGACGCGATCCTGGAGATGGCACGCTATGTCGTCGGCTCCCGGCTGATCGCCAACACGGCGGTCGCGGGCATGGTCCTGTGGGGCGGCTACCGGGTCGCGGACGGCACGCTCGCGCTGGGCGTGCTGGCCGCGGCGGTGCTGTACGTGCGGCGGCTCTACGATCCGATCGACCGGATGGCGATGTTCCTCAACGCGTACGAGTCGGCAGCGGCGTCCCTGGGCAAGGTCGCCGGCCTGCTGGCCCAGCGGCCGACGGTCCCCGAACCGCCCGGGGGGACGGCCGCCGAGCTGCCGCCGCGCCCCGGGAACGCACCGGGCCGCGAAGTGGTCTTCGAGGGCGTCGGCTTCGCGTACCGGACGGGCGGGGAAGTGCTCCCCCGCTTCGACCTGAAGATCGCGGCGGGCCAGACGGTGGCCGTGGTCGGCACGACGGGCGCGGGCAAGTCCACCCTAGCGAAGCTGCTCTCCCGCTTCTACGACCCGACGACCGGCAGGGTGCTGCTCGACGGCGTGGACCTCCGCCACCTGTCCACGCCCGAACTGCGGCGCGGAGTGGTGATGGTGACGCAGGAGGCGTTCCTCTTCTCCGGGACGGTCGCGGACAACATCGCTCTGGGCCGCCCGGAGGCGACCCGGGCGGAGATCGAACACGCGGCGAAGGCGATCGGCGCGCACGACTTCGTCATGTCGCTGCCGGACGGCTACGACACGGACGTGCGGAAGCGGGGCGGGCGCATCTCGGCGGGCCAGCGCCAGTTGGTCGCCTTCGCCCGCGCCCTGCTGGCCGACCCCGGGGTGCTGATCCTAGACGAGGCGACCAGCTCCCTGGACATCCCGGGCGAACGGGCGGTGCAGCGCGCGATGGACACGGTGCTGCGCGGCCGCACGGCGGTGGTCATCGCCCACCGCCTGTCCACGGTCGAGATCGCGGACCGGGTCCTGGTGATGGAGCACGGCCGGGTGGTGGAGGACGGCCCGCCCGCCCGGCTCATCGCGGACGAGGGCCGTTTCGCCGCGCTGCACCGGGCGTGGCGGGAGAGCCTGGTGGGGCAGTCAGGTCCGTGATCCTGACCGTGCGATCGGCTCCGGCGGTGACCAGCATGGTGCCGTCGGGGCTGAAGGCGAGGTCGCAGACGGGGTCCGTGTGTGGCGGGATGCGTGACAGGAGTTCGCCGCTGGTGGCGTCCCAAAGGCGCGCTTCCCTGCCCCCGCAGGTCGCGATCCAGTCGCCGCGGGGACTGAACGCCACACGCAGCTTGCTGTCGATGCGCTCCCCCAGGTCGAGGTCGAGGAGCCTGCCGCCGGAGCGGGTGTCCACAACGCACAGACCCTGGCTGAGCGACGGGTTCTGGAATTCGACCGGCAGGGCAAGTCTGGTTCCGTCCGGGCTGAAGGCGAGGCTGCCCGGGGAGATCTTGATCCGCTTGATCGGCACGGCCAGGACGATGGAGCCGCTTGCCGCGTCCACGACGGAGACCGCACAGGAGACCGCGCGCGGTCCGCCCACCGCGAGGAGACGGCCGTCCGGGCTGAAGGTCACGTCGTTCGGGCCGCTGACGCCTCCACGGGCACGCAGGAGCCGTTCACCGGTGCGCGTGTCCCATACGTGGACCCACCCACCGCCCGCGGTGGCGATCCGGGCTCCGTCGGGGCTGAACGCGAGGTGGTGCGCACTCCCCCCGAGGTCGAACCCCTGGCGCTCGCTCCCGGTGGCGGCGTCCCAGATCCGGAGCCACTTCCAGCCCTTGCGGCGGACTGTGGCAAGAAGTGCGCCGTCCTGGCTGACGGCCAGCGTCGGGGACTCCAGCCAGCCGGTGCGGTGGACGATGCGGTGGACCTCGTCTCCCGCGTGGTCGATGACGACGACGGTCCCGTTGGTCATGGCGTAGACCATATGGCGCCCGCCGGAGCAGAAGGCCACGGCGACGGCGTCCTTGTCCGTGCGGAAAGCTCTGCGGGGCACGGGGACGGGGACCGCGGACACAGGAACCGGGGGGATTGCGGGCGGAGCCACGGGAGGCGGAGGCCCGGGGGCCGGGGCGGTGGGTGCGGCCGACGGCGGGACGATCGGGCGCCGTTCCGGTTCGGCGGGTGCCGGCACCTGTGTGGGGGCGTACGCGGGCGCCGCCTGGTCGAGGCGCCGCAACGTCTGAGCGACTTCGGCAGCGGAGCCGTACCGCTGGTCGGGCTCCTTCCGGAGCAGGGTGAGCACCAGCTCGTCCCACGCCGGTGTGACCCCGGTCGCGACGGAGCTGGGCGCGGGGGGCTCCTGGGTGAGGTGGGCGGTGAGATGACCCATGGCGTCGGGTGCGTCGAACGGCAGTCGGCCGGTGATCATCTCGAAGAGCACACACCCGAGCGCGTACAGATCGCTGTACGTCCCGGGGTGGCCCCGCGCCTGTTCGGGCGCCATGTACTGGGGCGTGCCCACGATGAACCCGGTCTGGGTGAGGCGCCCCTGCGTCGCGGAGGGGTCCGCCGCCCGCGCGATCCCGAAATCGAGCAGCTTGACCACACCTGACGCGGTGATGAGGACGTTGGAGGGCTTGATGTCCCGGTGCAGCACACCCACCGCGTGCGCCTCTCCGAGCGCATCGGCCATCTGCGCGCCCCAGCGGCTTGCCTGTGGCAGGGCGAGGGGGTGCCGCCGCAGGACGGCGTCCAGCCCCTCGCCCCGCACCAGCTCCATGACCAGGAACGGTGTTCGGCCCTCCCCGGCCTCGGCCTCACCGAGATCGTGAACGGTCACGATGGACGGGTGCTGGAGCGCGGCCGTGATCCGCGCCTCCCTCAGGAACCTGGCGCGCGCGTCGTCGCCCCGGCTTCCGCCACCGGCCAGGAGCGAGATCACCTTGACGGCGACCAGCCGTTCGAGCGTCTCGTCCCGCGCTTCCCAGACCTGCCCCATCCCGCCTTCGCCAAGCGGTCGCAGCATCCGGTACCGGCCCCCGAGCACCAGGTCTCGCACGGATCTCCCCCAATCCGTCTTGATGACGGCGCCCATCATAGGGCGGCGAGGCGGCCGGAGCCGGGGGTTGGACCGCTACTGCCAGAAGCACTCGTCGATGACGATCTGCGGGTCAGCGGTGCGGGGGACGAAATGGTAGCGAAGCCACCCACGCCCCCAGTCGAAGTAGATGATGTGCATGCCACCAGGCCGGGTGGACTGGACAGGTTCGACGCTCATTCCGGCTGGTAGGTCCCGGTCGGTGTCGATGCCACGGAAATAGGGATCGCGTGCGACGACGAGTTCGGCGCGAGCGGCTTCGGCCAGGACACGGGCCGCCTCGGGGAGCGTGTTACGGCCGTCCTCGGCATCCTTGGTCCAGTCGGCCTGCCATGGCGGCCCCGTGAACTCGTCCGTCACTGGCCGGGCTCCGCCTTCGCAGCGGCGCGGCGAAGACGTCCGGCCTCTTCGATGAGGGCCTTCGCGCGCGTGTAGTCGGGTTCGCGGGCGGCCTCGTCCTCCAGGCGGTGGACCGCGGCTTCCAGGCGCGGGTCGCGGGCGAGTGCGTACTCGCCCCACCATCGGGCCATGAAGGCGGGGACGGGAGCCAGGTCGTAGGCGTCAGCGATGTCGCGGCGCCAGTGACGGTCGAAGTCGACAAGGAGTTTCGGTGTGTGCTGCGCGATGGCCGCGCGGAGGGCCTTGGGGGTGTATTCGGGCATCGGGGGAACGGCTCCCGCGCCGTGCGTGGCTGTGGTCATCGGCTGAGCGGTCCTTTCGCGACGGAAGCTGTCAGGCGTGCCCGGCACCATCAGGGCGCCGAGGGTTCGGTACGTCATTATTCTCCCGCTGCTGGCCGCCGCGCGGCGCGTACATGATCAGGCCCACGCCGACCAGGCAGACCAGCGCCCCCGTCACGTCCGACCGGTCCGGCCGCACTCCGTCCATCACCATTCCTCATGCCGACGCCCCCGCCACGAGCACTCCGCCGTACGCGGCCAGGATCCGCCCGAAGTGCGGGTCCGTCTGAAAAGCAGCGACGAACCCGTACGCACCGAGAGCTGGCGCCCCGGCCCCCGCTCACCTCCAGCCCCGGTGCTCTCGTACGCCCTCCCGCACACGAGCCAGGCGCCGCCAATCCCGAACAGGGCGGCCAGCACGAACAGGGCGACGGAACGGACGACGGTCACGGCAGAGTCCTTCGGGCGGGGCGAACGGTCGGCAGAACCTGGTCCTGTGGTCCATGGACCTGTGGCCCGCACTCTGCCCCCTGCAACCGCGCCCCTGAGTGGCTCGCCTTCGCCGGGCCGGGTTACTCGGCCTCGCCTCTGACGGCGACTCCTTCGTACGCGGCAAGGGCGGCCTGATGGAGGGCGTAGAGTTTGTCGAGGTCCTCGGAGGACACCGAATCCTGCACCAGCAACCTGCCGGCCCTGTCCTCCACGGCCGCCCATGCCTGGCGGGCCCGCTTGTTGGCCCGGCGCCGAGCGTCGCTCCGCAGAAACGCCGCCCCCGCGGCCAGCCCTGCGGCCGTGAGCGCCATCAGCGCGGCCGGAATACGGGCATCGGCCGAGGCCAGCCCCGTCGCGCCGGACACTCCGGCCAGCAGGGCGGCGGGAAACCCGAGGGCGATCTCGACCTTCACCCACCTGCCGGCCCGCCTGTCCGACAGGCTCCTGTGCCGGGCAGCCTCGTCACGGAGCCGCTCGACCTCGACGCGCGGGTGGAGTCGGGGCCCGTCCAGCCCCGACACCGAAGCATCAGAATCAGTCGCCATGACGGGATTCAACCCGCCATCGGCGCAGGCGATTTACTACGCCGCCGACAGTATTCCGACGCCCCGTTCGTCAACCTCCGACAGAACCCTCAGTCCACGTGCGCGGTTTCGAGATGACGGCGAAACAACACGTTCGCGTCCGTCGCGGCGCTTGCGTCACCCCGATGCCGGGCCTCCGCGCGCTGCGCGGCGAGTTCCAGGCAGGCCGGGCAGCCGGGGACGGCTGCGGGCGGGCGCGAGGGATCGTAGACGTATGTTCCAGATACGGCTGCTTGTTCCATGAGTGCTCCGTACAGGGATAGACG
Source organism: Streptomyces sp. MUM 203J (assembly GCF_022414595.1). Classification (GTDB taxonomy): domain Bacteria; phylum Actinomycetota; class Actinomycetes; order Streptomycetales; family Streptomycetaceae; genus Streptomyces. The sequence continues at coordinate 85,221 of NZ_JADWYO010000001.1, forward strand.
CCTCCCACGACGGAGGCGCGTGACTACCCTGATTCCCCTCGGCGTTGCGTAGCGCGTAGAACCAACTCAACGCTCAGCGCGTGAGACTGGCGGACGGGCACAGAGGAGGACACGGTGACCCAAGAGGCGGCGCCCTACACCACAGCCGCGATGTTCGGGGAGGTCCTGAAGCTCTGCCGCAAGGCGGCGGGCATGACACAGGCCGCCCTGGCCCGCGAGGCCCCATGCGGCCGCTCGCACGTCGCCCATGTGGAGCGGGCAAGCAGGTCCCCCAGGACACCTTCGCCATCAAGTGCGACGAGGTCCTGAAGACCGGCGCAGTGTTGCAGGACATGCGGGGGAAGATCGACTGGTACCCGAATGTCGAGCACCCCTACTGGTTCCGGCGACGTGCCCTGATGGACGCGAGGGCCACAGCGATTCGCCTGTACGAGACGCATTTCATGCCCGGCCTGTTGCAGACCGGGGACTACAGTTCGAGCCCAGTTCTCCATGCACGTTGCGGACCTTGAGAAGATCGAAGAGCGGATCAGAGCTCGACTGAGCCGACAGCCCCGCTTCCTGGCTCCTGGCGGCCCACTACTCATGGCAGTCCTGGACGAGAGCTGCCTGCGGAACGTGGTGGGAAGCGCCGCCGTCATGCGCAGCCAATGCGCGCACCTCCTTGACGTGGGCCGGCGCCCCAACATCAGGATCCAGGTGGTTCCGGCCGACCGTCCGGGCTCGGCCTCAAGACCTCCATGTACCTGATTTCGCTTCCGGGCGAACTCGACTGCGTCTACTCGGAGTCCCTCAACGGAGGCCATTTCCTGGACGATCCGCACGTCTACGCCAGGTACAGCCAAGCCTATGATGTGCTCAGGGCTGATGTCCTGTCTGCCCAGGACTCAGCGGCTCTGATCAGAGACGTGATGGAGGGGTACCGGCGCCATGGACTGGATCAAGAGCAGCTCCGGCGGCCCGGACGGCGGCGAGTGCGTGGAAATCGCCCCCGCCGCCCCCGGCGTCGTCCCCGTCCGTGACAGCAAGGCGCCCCACGGCCCCGTCCTCGCCTTCGACCGTGCCGCGTGGGCGTCCTTCGTGAGCGCCGTACAGCGCGGGGGCTTCGACGCCTGACGGCGTAGCTCGCCGTGCGCGTGCAGGAACCGCGGCGGACACTAAGCCCAGGGGGCCGAGGCGTACCGGAGCGAAGGGCCGCGGTGATGGGCACGTACGTGGAACTGCCCGGTGTCAGGACGTGGTACGAGACCGAGGGCTCGGGTGACCCGGTCGTCCTGCTGCACGGGGGTTTCTGCACCAACGAGACATGGGGCCCGCAGCGCGCCGACCTCGCCGCGCGGTTCCGGCTGTTCCTGCCCGAGCGGCGGGGGCACGGCCACACGCCGGACGTGCCGGGGCCGGCCTCGTACCAGGACATGGCCGACGACACCGCCGCGTTCCTGGAGGAGGTGGTCGGCGGTCCCGCCCACCTCGTGGGGTGGAGCGACGGCGGGATCATCGCCCTCCTCGTGGCGTCCGCCCGGCCGGACCTGGTCCGCAAGGCGGTGGTCACGGGCGCCAGCTTCCTGCCCGCCCCCAAGTGCGCCGCGGCGCCGGGGCTGCTCGACCAGATGTCTCCCGACGCCCCGGAGCTGGCGCCGTTCCGGGAGATGTACGCCGCGGTGTCACCGGACGGCGCCGAGCACTGGCCGGTCGTGACGGGCAAGTTGACCGGGATGTTCCGTACGCAGCCGAACATCCCGACGGAGGACCTGGCCCGCATCGGCGCGCCCACGCTCGTCCTCTCCGGGGACGACGACGTGGTCTCGCTGGAGCACACCATCGCCCTGTATCGGGCGGTGCCCGGCTCCGAGCTGGCCGTCGTCCCCGGCACTTCTCACGCGCTGCTCATGGAGAAGCCGGATCTGGTGAACCGGATCATTCTCGACTTCCTCGGCGAGGAGCCGGTCGAGACGATGTACCCGGTGCGCCGCCGCGCCTGAGGCGGGGCGGTCAGGCGGCCGGGGACGCGGACACGACGGGCAGGCCCGCCTCCACCCAGTCCTGGATGCCCTCGCGGTACTTGCGGACGTTGCCGTAGCCGAGCGCGGTGAGCCGGTCGGCGACCTGGCCGCTGTTGCCGCAGGCGGGGTTGGAGCAGTACGTGACGATCGCCGCGTCACGGTCGGGGAGCCGGGTCGCGGCGTGGGCGTCGACCTCGGACGGGGCGAGTTCGACGGCGCCGGGGATGTGCTGCTGCGCGTAGTACGCGCCGCCCAGCGTGTCGACGACGGTCACCGCGCCGGCCTCGATCGCGGCCTTCAGTTCGTCACGGGTGATGAGAGCGGTCATGCCACTACCTCCACATCAGGAAAACGGACTATAGTCCGGTTGTGGCTCACGACAGTAACGGACCGCAGTCCGGTTTTGCAATGCCCGAGGGGGCCGCCCCCCTGGAACTGCTGCGCACTCCACCCCCTCCCAAGGAGCGCGCCCACGCGGCCCGCAACCGCGCCGCCGTGCTGGAGGCCGCCGCCGCGCTGTTCGCGGAGCACGGGGTGGGGGCGGTGTCGATGGACCAGGTGGCCGCGGCGGCCGGGGTCGGAAAGGGCACGCTGTACCGGCGGTTCGGGGACAAGTCCGGGCTGGCCGTGGCACTGCTGGACGCCCGGGAGTGCGCGCTCCAGGAGGCGGTGCTGCACGGGCCGCCGCCGCTGGGGCCCGGCGCAGCGGAGGACGAGAGGCTGGCCGCGTTCGTCGACGCGTATCTGGACTACCTGCTGGAACACCTGGACCTGGTACGGATGTCGGAGACGGCCGCACCCGGGGCCCGCTACCGGATCGGGGCCTACCGGTTCTGGCACCGCCATCTGGCGATCCTGCTGCGGGGCGCGCCCGACCCGGACCACACGGCCCATGCACTGCTCGCCGGGATGGCGGCCGAGCATGTCGCCGCGCTGCTCCCCGAGGTGGGCGAGCAGCGGATCCGCGCCGGGCTGCTGCACCTCGCCCGCGCGTCGCGGCGCGGTTACGATGGGCCGCGGTCAACGGGTGAGCCGGGAGGCGGGCGTGGCACTGGAGATGCGGGACCGGTGTGAGCGGTGCGAGACGGCGGCGCTGCCGCTCGACGCACCCGCGCGGATCTGCTCGTACGAGTGCACGTTCTGCGTTCCGTGCGGCAACGCGATGCAGGATGTCTGCCCCAACTGCGGCGGCGAACTGGTCCCCAGGCCGCGCAGGGCGGCGGCGCCGGTCGCCTGAGGGGCGCCCGGGACCCGTACCGACGCGTCAGCGGAACTCGTGGACGACCTCGATGCGGCCCACGATGTGGGCGTTGAACTCGGCTAATTCCGTTGCCGGGCCCCACAGTTCGAGGATCGTCTCGCTGCCCGCCCGCTGGACCGGGTATCTGGATACGCAGTCCGTGTCGATCTCGAAGCGGGTCACGTACCGTTCCTAAGGACTGAGCGGGAGTGAGTCCTGTTGCCAGGACTCGTGCTCAGCCGAATGCCCCGAACGGTGGTGGGCATTCTGGTCGCCCGCTTTCGCTCCGCGTCCGGGCGGCGCGCATCTTGTGCGTGGTCCGGGGATGCGGGGGCGGGTTTCCTCACACCCTGGGGCAACCGAGCCGGCCTGGGCGGTCCGATGCCCGTAACGATCTCTCTGGTCGTTGCGGGGCGGTGCCGTCCGTCGCCGGATCGGGTGTCCCAGGGCGCGTCTTCCGATCGCCACGGATGCCGCGTCGTGGCGTGTGGGTTTCCTGGTCTTGGTGGTGAGGGGTTTCTGCCAGTGCTGGGCGCCCCAGCGTGAGGTGTAGGCGGGGTTGACGGCGATGACGGTGATGCCGAGTTCGGCCGCCATCGCCACCAGCCGTGCCCGCAGTCCGGCTATGGGCATGCCGGAGATCAGCTTGCGGAACCGCTTGCGCCGTCCGTGCTTCTCCCGCGTCTTGTCCCGAGCGAAGTCGAGGTCCTCGATCGCGACCGACAGCCCGCGTCGGGCGGCCCAGTGCAGCAGACGGATCAGCGCATGCCTCACTTGCGCGTCGCGGTGCTGGGCGGTACCGGACAGGTCGAAGTCGAACCGGCGGGGTGCACCCACCAGGTTGCCGTGGTGGTCGAGGTGCCAGGCGGCGAGGTGGTCGGCGTTGGTGTCGACCCCGATCACCCCACCAGCCCGCGCCGTCTCAAGGGGCACGGTCTTGACGGGTGGGATGGTCCAGGAGGCGGTCAGGTACCAGCGGCCCCGCACCGTGTCTTCGTGGATGCGGTAGGCGACTGCCCGGTTGGCCGTGACGCGGTCGCGCCACTGATCGCCCCGGTGCGGGAACGACACCTTCGTGGCAAGTACGTAGCGGCCGTGCGGGGCGTTGGCCAGGTGGACGAGCGGGGCGGGCAGCTTGATGTTCACCTCACCCTCGGGGGTCACACGGACCGTCTCGTTGCCGAACCGCCTCCCGCTCTCGCCATCGGCCTGGAAGAACCGGCGCCCCGCCTCCCACCGGCGCCGCCACCCCTCCTCGCTGCGCTGGGCCGCCTGAAGGTTGTGGCGGGTGTTGAGCAGTCGCCTGCCGCCGCGAACCACGTGCACGACTCCGGCCTCACGGTCGGTCCGTGCTGCTTCGAGCCGGTCGCCAAGCACGTGCAGGCGCCGGGACTTGGCGAACCACTCCTGGCGGGTGCGGTAACCGCCCGGCGACCGCTTCGTCCCCTTCTCCCCGACCGGCAGGGACAGGCGGTGCGCGAGCGTGCGCACCCCCGCCTCCAGGCCCTGGATGTGCACGAGCTGACCCCGCCGGGCCAGCGCCCATTGGTCATGGGTGGCCTTGGTGATCGCCCCGGCCCACCGCGACGACGACTCCTGCGTCAACGCCCGCTTGCGCTCCGCCCACTGGCCGGTGTCGTGGTCCGTACCGGCGGCACAGCGCACCTTCAGGTCACGCGAGGCGAGCGACCCGAGATGGTCTCCCACCAGGCGCAACACCTCGGCGTCCCCGGCCGTCAGACCCTTCAAGCGGTCACGCACCGCCACCCCGGACGGCCCGAGCACGACGAACGGCGCCGCCACCACCCGCAGCACCTCACCACCCACCCCGCACCCCCTCTCGCACGCGAACCCGACAGCCGGACACCTGTATCAACGCACCACACGCCTACAGGTGACGCCCCACCACACCCCACCTCACCCAACACACGCATACGCGCACTCAGTACCCAACACCTCACAACCCCACCCCGCCGTGCTTCACGTTCCAGTCGCGCGCGATGCGGATCGCGTAGTCCTCGTTCAGGAACGGGTAGAAGATCGGCTGCTCCGGCAGCCGGGGCGGCCAGGCCCGCCGGTCGGCGGCGCGGACGAGGGCCGGCTCCTCGGGGCCCGTGGGGCGCCAGAGTGTGGCGGTCGTCGTCGGTGTGCCGTTCGCGCTGGTCATGTCCCTTACCGTAATCAGCGGCCGACACCTACGACCAGCCGTTTTGTCCCGCCCTGAAGGAGTGTGACGTCCTGTGGCCCTCGCGCCATACCGCCTCGTCTGGATCTCCCTGTGGGTGGAGGCGCCGCCCTCGGAGGGTGCGGGGTTCACCTCGTTCTTCCGGGACGCGCTCGCCGTATACGGGGAGGCCGAGATGTCCGCGCCGGAGTGGTCGGAGCGGCGGCCCGGGTGGCTGCGGTTCGGGCTGGAGGTCACGCCCCACGGGTCCACCGCCGCGTGCCTGCGGGAGCTGGGGTTCCGGTTCGACGAGACCGGCGGGTGGGAGTGGCCCGGGGACGGCGGCGCCTTCCTCCACCCCGCCGTCCGCCCCGGCAACGTGACGGCGGGCGAGGAGGAGGCCGCCGCCCCTCCCCGGTACCGCACCGGCGACGTCGTGCGGGTCGGGGACTGCGCCGAGGCGCGGGAGGAGGGGCTGGTCGGGGCGGAGGTGGCTGTCAGCAGCTCGCACTACCTGGACCCGGACGCCCCGCCCGCGCACCGCGCCTGGGACTGCATGGTGCACCGGCTCAACAGCGACGAGCTGGAGCTGTGCCCCTTCCTGCCTGAGGACGCGCTGACGCCGACCGGGCGACGGGTCGAGCTGTACGGCGGCACGACGATCACCGTCAGCGCGGACGGCGCGGTACTGCACACGTAACCGCCCGAGCAAGTAACCGTCCGGTTAACGGAAATGGCATTTCGGGCAACGAACGAAATCCGGCCAAGTTGTTGACGCGGTCCTGACAGGACTCGCCCTCCGGTGTCACTCTTCCTGCGTTCTTCCTCTGTTCTTCGCGCGTACTCCGCACGACCGCACGGGAGTTCGCGCGAACTGCTCCGCCGCACTTCTTTGCACCACCCGGGGGCACACCCAGCCCCCGGCGACCCCCCTCGCAAAAGGAGTCCGCGTGAGATCCACGCCAACCCGTCGCGCGACCGCCACCGGAGCGCTCGTGGCGGCTGCCGCCATGCTCGCCGTGGGCGTCCAGACCGGCACCGCCACAGCCGACGACGCCCGGCTCGCCGCACCCCGCGGACAGGCCGTCGGCCAGGCCGACCCCGGCTCCCTGCCGGCCAAGCTCTCCCCCGCCCAGCGCACCGCGCTGATCAAGGCCGCCGACGCGTCCAAGGACAGGACGGCGAAGGAACTCGGCCTCGGCACCAAGGAGAAGCTGGTCGTCCGCGACGTCGTCCAGGACCGCGACGGCACCACCCACACCCGCTACGAGCGGACCTACGACGGACTGCCCGTCCTCGGCGGCGACCTCGTCGTCTCCGCCGACCGCGCGGGTCAGCGGGAAGGCGTCGCCAAGGCGTCCCGGGCGGCCCTCAAGAGCGTCGACACCCGCGCCGGCCTCGCCCCGGCCGCCGCCGAGAAGCAGGCGCTCTCCGCGGCCAGGTCCGAGGGCTCCAAGGCCACGAAGCCCGAGCGGGCCCCGCGCAAGGTCGTCTGGATGGCCGAGGGCACACCCACCCTCGCCTACGAGACGGTCGTCGGCGGCCTCCAGCACGACGGCACGCCCAACGAGCTGCACGTCGTCACCGACGCCCGCACCGGCGAGAAGCTGTACGAGTGGCAGGCCGTCCACAACGGCACCGGCAACACCATGTACAGCGGCACGGTCACGCTGGGCACCGCCCAGTCCGGGTCCTCGTACACGCTCACCGACACCGGCCGCGGCAACCACAAGACGTACAACCTCAACCGCGGCACGTCCGGCACCGGCAGCCTCTTCTCCGGCTCCGACGACACCTGGGGCAACGGCTCCCCGTCCAACCTGGAGACCGCCGGCGCCGACGCCCACTACGGCGCGGCCCTCACCTGGGACTACTACAAGAACGTCCACGGGCGCTCCGGCATCCGCGGCGACGGCGTGGGGGCGTACTCCCGGGTCCACTACGGCAACAACTACGTCAACGCGTTCTGGCAGGACAGCTGCTTCTGCATGACGTACGGCGACGGCTCCAACAACAGCAAGCCGCTGACGTCCATCGACGTGGCCGCCCACGAGATGACCCACGGCCTGACCTCGGTGACCGCCGGGCTGCGCTACAGCGGCGAGTCGGGCGGCCTGAACGAGGCCACGTCCGACATCTTCGCCGCCGCCGTCGAGTTCTACGGGAACAACTCCCAGGACAAGGGCGACTACCTGGTCGGCGAGAAGATCGACATCCGCGGCAACGGCACCCCGCTGCGCTACATGGACAAGCCGAGCCGCGACGGCAACTCCAAGGACTACTGGTACTCCGGCATCGGCAACGTCGACGTGCACTACTCGTCTGGGCCGGCGAACCACTGGTACTACATGCTGTCCGAGGGCTCCGGCAAGAAGACGGTCAACGGCGTCGACTACGACTCCCCGACCTCCGACGGGTTGCCCGTCACCGGCATCGGCCGCGACAAGGCGTCGCTGATCTGGTTCAAGGCGCTCACCACCAAGTTCACCACCACCACGAACTACGCGGGCGCCCGGGAGGGCACGGTCGCGGTCGCCACCGAGCTGTACGGCGCCAACAGCGCCGAGGTGCAGGCCGTCCAGCATGCCTGGGCCGGGGTCAACGTCGGCTCCCGCCCCGGTGGCGGCGACCCGGGTGACGGGAAGGTCTTCGAGAACGGCACCGACGTGAACATCCCCGACCTGGGGACCGCCACGTCCACCGTCGACGTCACCGGCATCAGCGGCAAGGCGCCGTCGGACCTCAAGGTCGGCGTGGACATCGTCCACACCTGGCGCGGTGACCTGGTCGTCGACCTGGTCGGCCCGTCCGGCAGGGAGTTCCGCCTCAAGAACTCCAGCGGCGGCGACTCGGCGGACAACGTCAAGGAGACGTACACCGTCAACGCGTCCTCCGAGAACGCGAACGGCACCTGGACGCTGCGGGTGCGGGACACGGCCCGGTGGGACACCGGCTACATCAACAGCTTCAAGCTGACGTTCCCGTAAGCCGGGAGACAGGCCGCGAGGGCCGGAGGGGCTGACATCGGCCCCTCCGGCCCTCGCGCCCGTCCCGGGCTACCGCATCAGCACCCCCGCCCCCTCCCCCGCCGACTCCGCCGGCAGTGCCACCAGCCCCAGGTCCGCCCCCGACGCCAGCAGGTGGTGCGCGGGCAGCACCCGTACGGTGTAGCCGAACGGCCCCGTACGGTCCAGGTTCAGCGGCCCCTCGTACACCCACCGGCCCTGCTGGTCGGGCCCCGCACCGCCGCCCGACGGCTTCAGCGGGACCGCCCGCCCGTCGGCCAGCGCGTCGTGCGCGTCGACCCGGCCCGCCACCGCCTGCACCTCCACGTCCTCCGGCGTCAGGTCGCCCAGCGTCACCCGCACCCGCAGAGCCAGCGTCGAGCCCAGTTCGGCCACGTCACCGGCCTCGTCCGCCTCCACATGGTCCACGGCCACCCCGGGCCAGGCGGCCCGCACGCGGGACTTCCACCCGGCCAGCTCGTGCGCCGCGTCCAGGTCCAGCGACCGGTGGGCGAGCGCCGCCGGGGTGTACAGCCGCTCCACGTACTCCCGCACCATCCGACCCGCGAGCACCTTCGGCCCCAGGGACGTCAGGGTGCGGCGGACCATCCCGATCCAGCGCTCCGGCAGTCCGCTCGCCCCGCCCCGGTCGTAGAAGCGCGGCGCGACCCGCTGCTCGATCAGCTCGTAGAGGGCGTTCGCCTCCAGCTCGTCGCGCCGGTCCTCGTCGGTGGCCGCCCCGTCGGCGGTGGGGATGGCCCAGCCGAAGTCCGGGTCGTACCACTCGTCCCACCAGCCGTCCCGCACGGACAGGTTGAGGCAGCCGTTGAGTGCGGCCTTCATGCCGCTGGTGCCGCAGGCCTCCAGGGGGCGCAGCGGGTTGTTGAGCCAGACGTCGCAGCCGGGGTACAGCTTCTGCGCCATGGCCATGCCGTAGTCGGGCAGGAAGACGATCCGGTGGCGGACGCGCGGGTCGTCCGCGAACCTGACCATCTCCCGCACCAGCCGCTTGCCGCCGTCGTCGGCGGGGTGTGCCTTTCCGGCGACGACGATCTGCACGGGCCGCTCCGGGTGCAGCAGCATCTCGCGCAGCCGGTCGCGGTCACGGAGCATCAGAGTGAGCCGCTTGTAGGAGGGGACACGCCGGGCGAAGCCGATGGTGAGGACGTCCGGGTCCAGGACGTGTTCGGTCCAGCCGAGTTCGGCGGCTCCGGCGCCGCGCTCCCGCCAGGAGGCCCGCAGCCGGGCCCGGACCTCGTGGACCAGCTGCTCGCGCAGCTCGCGGCGGCACTCCCAGATCGCGGAGTCGTCGATGTCCGCCACGGCGTCCCAGCGGTTGGAGCCGCCGACGCTGAGGGCGTCCTCGGCACGCTGGGTGCCGATGCGGCGGGCGCCCAGCCGGAACACCTCGGGGGCGACCCAGGTGGGGGCGTGGACGCCGTTGGTGATGGAGGTGATGGGCACCTCCTCGGGCTCGAAGCCCGGCCACAGGCCCGCGAACATCGAACGGCTCACCGCGCCGTGCAGGGTGGACACGCCGTTCGCCCGCTGCGCCAGGCGCAGGCCCATGACGGCCATGTTGAAGAGGTTCGGCTCACCGCCGGGGTAGGTCTCGCGGCCGAGCTGCAGGATCCGGCCGACGTCCAGGCCGGGCAGTTCGGCGCCGGGCCCGAAGTGCCGGGCGACGAGGTCGCGGTCGAAGCGGTCGATACCGGCCGCGACGGGGGTGTGCGTGGTGAACACCGTCCCGGCGCGCACGGCCTCCAGGGCCGCGTCGAAGCCGGTTCCGTCGTCGGTGAGTTCACGGATGCGTTCCAGGCCGAGGAACCCGGCGTGGCCCTCGTTTGTGTGGAACACCTCGGGCGCGGGGTGGCCGGTGAGCGCGCAGTACGCGCGGACCGCCCGGACACCTCCTATTCCCAGGAGCATCTCCTGGAGCAGCCGGTGCTCGCTGCCGCCGCCGTACAGCCGGTCGGTGACGTTCCGTTCGCCCGGCCCGTTCTCCTCCACGTCCGAGTCGAGGAGCAGCAGCGGGACCCTCCCCACCTGCGCCTCCCACAGGTGGGCGTGCAGGGCCCGCCCGCCGGGCAGCGCGAGGGAGATCCGTACGGGGCTGCCGTCGGGGCGGCGCAGCAGGGTGACGGGCAGCTCGTTCGGGTCGAGCAGCGGGTAGTGCTCCTGCTGCCAGCCGTCACGGGAGAGGGACTGGCGGAAGTAGCCGTGCCGGTAGAGCAGGCCGACGCCGACGAGGGGGACGCCGAGGTCGCTGGCCGCCTTGAGGTGGTCGCCGGCGAGGATGCCGAGGCCGCCGGAGTACTGCGGCAGGGCGGCGGTGATGCCGAACTCGGGCGAGAAGTAGGCGATGGCGGCCGGGGGTTCGGCGCCCGGCTCGGCCTCCTCCCGCCGGTTCTGGTACCAGCGGCGGCCCCGCAGGTAGTCGTCGAGGTCGTCGGCGGCGGCGGTCAGGCGGCGCAGGAAACGCCGGTCCCTGGCCAGCTCCGCGAGCCGGGCGGCCGGGACGGAGCCGAGGAGCCGCACGGGGTCGCCCCCGGCGGCGCGCCAGCCCTCGGGGTCGACGGTCTGGAACAGTTCGCGGGTCTCGGCATGCCAGGACCAGCGCAGGTTGCGGGCGAGATCACTGAGCGGACGCAGGGCGTCGGGCAGGACGGGGCGGACGGTGAATCGACGGATGGCCTTCACGTGTTCCACCTTCGCAGGGAGTACGTACGTACAGTGGCGGACACACCACGGTATGCGTCCGCCCTCCTGCTCCGACCGTAGTGCCACGGCGCCGCGCGCGGCCATGGCGCGCGGCGCACGTGGCACTGGGGGCGCGCTCAGGGGCGCACGGCCTCCGGTATGTCGTACGGGGAGCCCTGGTTGACGGTATCCGGGTCGTTGGCGGTGGCCGTGGCGTACCGGGCGGCGATGGCGCGCAGCTCGTCGGGTGGGATGACCTGGCCGATGTCGCTGAACCCTCCGGGGGCCCGCTGGTGGGCGAGGGTGATGACGGCCTCGGGTCCCTGCCTCCGGTTGGCCAGCTGGAGCTCGCTCATGGCGGGACGGCGCTCCTTCTCGTACGCGGCGAGGGCGTCCTCCGGGTCGCGGTGGACGGCCAGGGCGTGAGCGAGGGCGCGGGCGTCGAGGACGGACTGTGTCGCGCCGTTGGAGCCGACCGGGTACATGGCGTGGGCGGCGTCCCCGATGAGGGTGGTACGGCCGTCGGTCCAGCGGGGCAGGGGGTCGCGGTCCACCATGGGGTATTCGTACGCGCCGTCGGCCGCGCGCAGCACCTCCGGGACACTGACCCCGCCGAACTCCCAGCCCTCGAAGTGGCCGAGGAACCGGCTGACCGGCACAGGCCGGTTCCAGTCCCCGAGGAACCGCTCGTCGACCGCTTCGGCGGGCACGGCCAGCGCCCAGTTGACGAGGATCTCGGGGCGCCGCAGGGACGGCTCGGTCATCGGGTAGACGACGGCGCGCCGCCGGTCGTCGCCCGCGATGAGCATGAACGAGCCGGTGCGGCGGGCGTCCATGCGGGACACGCCGCGCCAGACCAGCATGCCGTTCCAGGGCGGTTCGCCCTCGTCGGGGTGGAGGGCGGCGCGGACGGCGGAGCGGATGCCGTCGGCGCCGACCAGCACGTCCGGTTCGAGGGTGGCGACGCTGCGGGTGGCGCCGTCACGGTGCTCCAGCCGGACGCGGGGCCGGGCGCCGGGCCCGCGCTGCTGTTCGACGCCGGTGACGCGGACGCCGGTCACCAGGGCCTCGGGACCGAGGCGTTCCCGTACGGCGTCGGACAGGACGCGCTGGAGGTGGGCGCGGTGGACGGACAGCTGCGGCCAGTGGTGACCGGCGCGCAGCCCGCGCTCCTCGCGGGTGATGAGGGTGCCGCAGCGATGGTAGTAGCGCAGCTCCCGGGTGCGTACGGCGTCGGTCTCCAGGTGGTCGAGCAGCCCGAGCGCGTCGAGCTCGCGTACCGCGTTCGGCATCAGGTTCAGCCCGGCGCCGACCTCCCGCAGCTCGGCCGCGGCCTCGACGACGGTGACGCGGCCGAACCCGGCGGCGTGCAGGGCGAGCGCGGCGGTGAGCCCGGCGACGCCGCCGCCGGCGACCAGGATGTCGGGGGTGGTGGGGTGAGTCATGTCCGGTCGCTCCCCTTCAGGCGGCCGGGGTGCGCGGGGCGCCCCGGTCCGGCAGGGCGCACCGGACGAGCGTCTCGTTGTCCCGGGTCAGGTCCAGCACGGTGCGCAGCAGGGCGACGGGCGCGCCGCCGCTTCCCGCGTCGTACAGCCGCAGGTCGTCGCTGTAGGCCTTGCGGGCGATGCCGAAGTGGCGGGCGCGGAAGGTCTTGAGGAGCCGCAGCACCCGGGCCAGGGACACGGCGGAGGCGGTGAGCTGCGGCGGCGTCCGGTGTGCGCCCTCCCAGCTGAGGGCGGCTGACAGCTTGCCCACGGCGGACACGCCGCCGCGGTGCGCCGCGTGGAAGGCGCGCCAGGCCGGGAGTCCGTACGGGAGGGACTCGGCCAGGAACGCGTCGTAGGCGGGGTCGGAGCGGTCGCTCTGCCACAGCGCCAGGTCGACGAGCCACAGCGGCACCTGCGCGGCGGCCGGGCCGAGGTAGTCCCGCCCGTCGACGCCGACCTCCTCGAAGTACGGGCGCAGGGTGCGGGCGAAGAACTCGGGCGTGACATGGGCGACGGTGAAGTCGATGGAGTCGACCACGGCCTGGACGTGCTGTGCGATGCGGTCCAGGGCGGGGGCGAACCCGGGGTCGTACGGTTCGAGGCGGGCGACCTCGGCGCAGGTGTCCAGGGCGGCGACCAGACTGGGGAACACCATGCGGACCGCGTTCTGGAGGTGGTACTCCATGGGCGTGGCGGTGTAGCTGCGGCAGCGGTCGCCGGGCGGGTTCCAGGTGGTGTAGTGATGCACGGTGTCGCGGGGCACCATGTCGGTGCGGCGGCCCAGCTCGCGCAGGACGGGCAGGACGGCGGGGACGGCCGCGACGGGTTCGGTGCCGTGCCGCTTCAGGGAGCCGAGCAGCAGCCCGAGATCACGCATGGCGGCCAGGCACTCGACGACGTCCCACCGGGCGACCAGGTCCGGTTCGGGGACGAGGGCGCGCAGCGCGACGGTGAGCGCGGGCACGTCGGCGTCCCGGTTCATGGCGGGCACGGCGGCGAGCAGGGCGTCGGCGCCCAGCGGGTCGGCGGCGCGTATCCGGTGGACGCGGTAGCGGGGGTCGGGGGCGGTGCGGGTGTGGTCGCCGGTGCCGGTCCTGATGCCGGTGCCGGGCTCGACAAGGTCGTACAGAGTCAACGCGGGGCCCCTCTCGGGCAGTGTGAGATGACGTGTGACGCGGTTGTCGCCCGGTGGGGGCGCCCCGGAGGCGCCGGGCGGTCACCGCGGGTCGCCCACCACCCGGTCCTCGCGCGGGGTCGCCGCGGGTCCGAGGGCAGGGGAGGGCGGGCGCAGCCGCAGGGAGAGCAGCGCGGCTGACGCCGCGAAGGCGGCACCGACGAGCAGCGCCGCACGGAAGCCGGTGGTCTGGGCGGGCGCGGTCGCGTCGGTCCCGGTCACGGCGTCGGCGACGGCGACGAGGACGGCGAGCCCGAGGACGGAGCCGAACTGCTGGCTGGTGTTGACCAGTCCGGAGGCCAGCCCGGTCTCCTCGGGCGCGGCCTCCGCCGTGGCGGCCACGTTGGTGGTGACCACGACGAGGGGCAGGGCGACGCCGAGGACGAGGCTGGGCGCGAGGACGGTGCCGGAGAACGTGCCGTCGGCGCTCAGCCCGAGGGCGAGCCACAGCATGCCGCCGCAGAGCAGGGCGAACCCGAGGGTGGTGGTACGGGGAAGGCCGAGCCGCCCGATGAGCCGCCCGGTCTGCGGGGCGACGGCGACGACGGCCAGCGACAGCGGCAGCAGCCCGAGTCCGCCGCCGAGCGGCGTGTACCCGAGGACGCTCTGCAAATAAAGGCTGACGAGGAAGAACATCGGGAAGAGGGCCGTCTGGGCGAGGGCACTCAGCCCGTTGGCGAGCCGCAGGTTACGGCGCTTCGCGAGGGCGGGCGGCACGAGGGGCCGGGCGACGGGGGTCCCCCCTGCCCGGCCGAGGCGGAGGGCTTGCGGCCGGGTCTCCAGAACGGCGAAGAGGCCCAGGAGGGCGAGTCCGGCGGCGCCCGCCAGGAGGCTGCGGTCGACCAGGGCGTACGCGACGAGGCCGAGACCGCCGGTGGCGGTGACCGCGCCGCCGAGGTCGAAACCGGCTACGGGGGCGCGGCGCCCCGGTCCGAGCAGCCGCAGGGCGGCGGGCGCCATGAGGAGGACCAGCCCGACGTTGAGCCAGAAGGTGGACCGCCAGCCGAGCAGATCGGTCAGCACGCCGCCCATGACGGTCCCGGAGACGCCCCCGAGCCCGCCCATGGCGGCGAAGACACCGAGGGCCCGGTGCCGCCCGCTTCCCTCGGGAAACAGCAGCAGCAACAGCGCGAACGCCGAAGCGGCGGCCAGCGCTGCGCCGGCTCCCTGAACGGCACGGGCCGCGACGAGCACCCCGGCCGACTGGGCGAGCGCCCCGACCGCGGAGGCGCCCCCGAGCAGGGAGAGCCCCCCGGCGAACAGCCGCCGGTGCCCTAAGAGATCGGCCGCCCGCCCGGCGAGCAGCAACAACCCGCCGAAGGCGATCAGATAGGCGTTGGCGACCCAGGACAGGGCGGCAGACCCCACCCCGAGGTCGTCCCCGATCGAGTGGAGAGCGACATTGACGATGGCGGTGTCCATGATGAGCAGCAGCTGTGTGGAGGCGAGCAGGGCGAGCGCCCACCCGCCCCCGCGCCGTTCGCCGCTCACCGCTTCTCCGGCCGACCGGTCGGCCCGTACCCGTCCAGGCAGTCCCGGACGAGCCGCTCGCAACTCGCGCCGTCCCCCTCCCACGCCTGCTGCATGAGATAGACGTGCGGGGCACCGTGATAGAAGCGCTCGTACTGCTCGTGGCGAGCCGCGAACTCGGACCCGAGGGCGTCCCAGGCGAGCTTGAGGAGCTTCACGCGCGCGTCGGCGGGACTGTCGGGCGTCCGGACGTAGGCCCGCAGCAGCGGACCGAGGTCGGGGTGCAGCAGGTCCGCGCCCGAAGAAGGCAGTTGCAGCAGACCGCCGCCACCCAGTGCCTTGACCTCCTGCACGGCCTGCGGGTAGAGCTCCCCGGCCATGATGCGCTGGGCGTAGGTGATGTCCCTGCCGGGCGCGACGCCCCCGCGCCCCTCGTCGACGCTCTCGTACGACGCCTCGGCGGCCAGCACGAACGCCTTGGCCTGAGCGACCCGCCCGAGCATCCGCCCGATGGCCTGCGTGACGGGCGGAAGCTCGTACGTGCCGCTGCTCTTGGCGAGCAGGATGGCGATCCCGGTCAGGAACTCCAGCTTGGTCCAGAAGCGGGTGGCGCCCTGGTGGACGAGGTTCAGGAAGGCGGGACTGTGCCACCAGACCCGGAAGGTGGAACCGACATCGCGGTAGGTGAGGACCCGCTCCCACGGCACGAACACGTCATCGCACACGAGCAGGGCGTCGTTCTCGTCGAACCGGGCGGACAGCGGACTGTCGAAGACGCTCCGTGCCCGGCCCTCGTAGGAGGTGCGGGAAACGAGCGAGACACCGGCGGCGGCGACGGGCAGCGCGAAGGTGACGGCCCGGTCGGCATCGCCTTCCCCCAGCGGCTCGATCGTGCCGACGACGATCTCGTCCGCGAAGACGGCGGCGGTGCCGATCATCTTGGCGCCGCGCACCACGATGCCGCCGTCCTTCTCCCCCACGACCCGCAGGGTCCGCTCGTCGTCCGGGGTCTGCCGGCCGGGCGGATTGGTCAGGGTGAAGGCGCCGTACAGCCCGCCCTCCCCGAGCCGCCGGTGCAGCGCGAGCCCGGCCCCGGTCCCGTCGTAGGCACCACCGGCGAGCACCCCGGGCACGGCCGCGAACCCGGCGGCCGCCGCGGCCATGCAGTCGGGCGTGCGCCCGAGGAATCCGTAGCCCGCCTCGGCCCAGACCTTGTGTGCGGCGCGGCGGGCGACGAGGTCCTCGTAGGAGCGCGGCACGATCCCGGCCCGGTGGACGCCGTCGCGGGTGAGGACGGGACGGTGCGCGGAGTCGTGCGCGAGGTCGTGGAGGTGCGCGAGGGACGCGGCGGTGTTGCGGAAGCCGGGGTGCACGGTGACGTCCGCGACGCGCTCGCCGTCGAGCCATATCTCGCGCCCGTCGCGCAACGCCTGCAGGTACTCCTGACCGGACCGGGTCACCATGTCTCCTCTGGAGGAACGTCTGTGCGCCGTCCCAGAGCCTGTACGGCGGTACGTGAGCAGAGCAATGAACGACCGTCCAGCAGCACTTAAGAACCGGCCAGCATCCCGCCCCCGTCAGGCGGTTCCAGACCGGCGGGCAGTGGCGGGGGACACCGTGGCGGTCCGGCGCCTCGCGCCGCGGCGACCTGGTCCGGGGACCGCGCGCGGGCCGCCCGACCGGTCACGATCTGCGCGTCTAGCCGTAGGGGTTGAGTGCCCGGAAGCGGACGGTGTCGCTGCGACGGTCGAACCACAGGCCGGCGGAGCGGCCGCTGCCGTCGCGGTCGAGCTCGGGTGACCGGATCCACCGGGGGTTCTCCGGCCCCTCGCCCCTGAGCGGCTTCTCGAACCACGAGGAGAAGTCGTCGGCCGGCCCCTCGGAGACGAACGCGTGGGCCGCCGTCAGCTCGGCGAGTCTCCCCGGTGCCAGCCGGGCGAAGCCCGAGATCACCAGCTCCGGCGACGGCAGGCCCCGATCGTTGTCCCGGCTGCTGACCCACTTGGCGTCGGTGAGCGGGCCCAGCAGCGGGAACGCGCGCTCCAGCGGTGCGGTGTCGGTGCGCCAGTCCTCGCCCGCCCCGTTCGCCGCCTGACGCAGGGTCCACCAGGCGGGCAGGACCGCCAGCCCCGCCCCTGTCCCGATGCCGATCAGCTTCCGTCGCTCCAACGAGATCCCCCCCGTGCCTGACTCCGGGGCACCCTATCCGGCTCGGGCACTTCACCAGGACCACCTGTCGGTCACAACCGGTTGCCCGCCCCGGGCGACGGAACCGGGTCCGCGTCGCGGGGACCGGCACCCCGCTGCGGGCGCGCCTCCCCCAGCGTCCGGCGGTGCACTGCGGCTGGACGGGGGCGGGTGGGCGCGAGAGCCGGGGGCCGCGCCCCCGGGGGTGCCTGGGCGGGACGGCCGGTCGGGGTGCCCTGGTGCATCGGGGCCGGCCGGTCCGGGGCGGGTCTCCGGCAGCAGGGCGGGTCGCGCCGCCCTACGCGGCGCTCGTGGCGTGGGTGCGGTATTCGCCGGGAGTCTGGCCGAACCACTTGCGGAAGGCGAGGTGGAAGCCGACCGCGCTCTGGTAGCCGACGCGCTGGGGGACGGCGGACTGGGGGAGGGTCGTCTCACACAGCAGCCGCGCCGCCTCCTGCATGCGGCGGCCCGTCAGGTGGCGGGCCGGGGCCTCCCCCACCAGGTCGCGGAAGGCCGCCGTGAAGGCCGAGCGGGACATGCCTACCTCACGGGCGAGGGACTCGATCGTCCAGGGCTCCGCGAATCGCGTCGCGATCATGACCAGGGCCCGGCTGATCGCCGGGTGGCGGAGGACCGGGAGTCCCGAGGAGTTCTCGGTGAGGTCGCGAAGGAGCGGGCGCAGGGCCAGGACCAGGGCCATCTCGAAGGCCCGCAGGTGTATCAGGCGGTCGCCCGGACCCGTCGGGCGGTCGGGGGACGCCAGCAGCGTGAGGGTGTCCCGGAGCAGCGGCTCGCGGTCCACCTGCGCCCCGTCCAGGACCAGCACCCAGGGCAGGGCCTGGTACAGGCCGGTCGCCGCGCTGGCGTCGTAGTGCAGGCCCGCGCACAGCAGGCGGCTCTCCTCGCCCTGGCCACCGATGTGGATCTCTCCCGAGGTTCCCGGCTCGCGCTCGGGCAGCACCGCCTTCAGCGGCACGCCCTGCCGGTCCGGGCGGTCCGACAGACGGTGTGCCACGCCCGTGGGGAACACCGCCAGGTCCCCGGCCCGCAGCTGCTGCGGCGGCTGGTCCGTGCCGGTGATCCAGCAACTGCCCTGCACGACGTAGTGGAGCACCGCGCAGCTCTGCTCCGCGTCCCCCTCGATGGCCCATGGTGCCCGCATGTGCCAGCGACTGTCGAACACCCCGGTCAGCCGCAGGGGTTTCAGCAGTTCGCTCAGAAGGTCGTCGCCGTCGCTCCGCGTGGTGTCCATGGACGATCCTTCAACCCCCGCCCCGGTTTGTTAATTGATCGGCCGAAGCCGCCGCCGCCAGCCTGAACCTGCCGGATTGGCAGCATCAGACACCCTATCGAAGGGCCGTTCATCCCCATGTCCGATCACATCCCGATGCGCGTCGCCGTCGTCGGCGCGACCGGTTTCCAGGGCGGAGCCGTCGCCCGTCTCCTGGCCGGGCGCGGTCACCGCGTCCGCACCCTCACCCGGCGCCCCGAGGCGGACCGGCCGCCGCTGCCCGGGATCGCCTGCGCCACCGGCGACCTGGGCCGGGCGCAGGACGTGCGGGCCCTGTTCGAGGGCGCCACGCACGCCGCCGTGGTGATGCCGCTCGTATACGACGAGCAGCGCGTCGTGACCTACGCGCGCAACCTCGCGGACGCGGCCCGGGACGCGGGGCTGCGGCGGCTCGTGTACAACGCCAACACGCGGATTCCCTCGACGGACAGCGGTGTCGCCGCGTTCGA
This sequence comes from Streptomyces sp. MUM 203J, assembly GCF_022414595.1. Taxonomy (GTDB): domain Bacteria; phylum Actinomycetota; class Actinomycetes; order Streptomycetales; family Streptomycetaceae; genus Streptomyces. The sequence goes on from NZ_JADWYO010000001.1 coordinate 104,391, forward strand.
GACACGGCGGCTCGCGGAGGAGGTGCTACGGGAGAGTGGTGTGCCCCTTGCGGTGGTGCGGCCTCCGGTGTATCTCGACAACCTGTTCAGCCCCTGGAACGGGCCCGCGCTGGTCGACGAGGGCGTGCTCGCCTACCCGCTGCCCGCACACACGCCCGTGGCGTGGCTGTCGCACGAGGACCTGGCTGAGGCGGTGTACGGGGCGCTCACCGTGGACGGCGCGGAGGGGCGCACGTTCGACGTGGGAGGCGCGCGGACGCTGACGGGCGACGAGTTGGCGGGGGCCTTCCAGCGCGGCCTGAACCGCTCCGTACGGTATGTGCCGCTGGATCCGGCGGTGTTCGAACGGACCCTGGCCGGAGTGCTGGGCGCCGCCGCGGCGGCCGGAGTGGCGGGGCTCTACCACCACATGGCGGGGGACGCGGACCCGCTGCTGATGGCGGGCGACGACGGGACCTCGGCCGGGGTGCTGTCGCTGAAGCCCGCGCCGGTGGAGGACTGGGTGGCGCGGCGCCCCTGGCAGATGTGGGCGGGCGGGTCGGCTGAGGCGTCCTGACCGGGCCGGCCGCAGGCCCGGGACACACCCGGAATGTGAACCGGCCCCGGATTCCATCGAACGGGGTCGGTTCTCGGCTGTCTGGCCGGAAACCCTACGTGCCGGTAAGTGCGAAACCCCCGGATTGCCCACCCGAGAGGCATGGGAAGGCTCCTCCGGTACCCGCCCACCCGAGTGAACCCGGAGAGGAGCGGTGATGCCTGCGACATCCTCTGCGTCAACAGAGCGGTTACAAAGAGCGATATCCCGTACACAACCCTCAGGTGGATCTGTGAACTCGCTGATCGGCCGCATTCCCGTCCTGGATGTGACCCCGCTCGTCGACTGCGGCAGACAGCCGGCCAAGGCGGTGACCGGTGAGACCTTCCAGGTCTCGGCCACCGTCTTCCGCGAAGGCCACGACGCGGTGGCCGCGAACGTGGTGCTGACCGACCCGGCCGGGCGGCCCGGCCCGTTCACCCCCATGCGAGAGCTGGCGCCCGGCACCGACCGGTGGGGCGCGGACGTGACCCCGACGTGTGAGGGCCGCTGGACGTACCACGTGGAGGCCTGGAGCGACCCGGTCGCCACCTGGCGGCACGAGGCGGGCATCAAGATCCCGGCCGGCATCGACACCGGGCTGGTCCTGGCCGAGGGGGCCGCGCTGCACGAACGTGCCGCCGAGGGCGTGCCGAAGGACGAGGAGCGGGAGGCCGTGCTCGCCGCGGTGGACGCGCTCAGGGATGTACGGATGGAGCCGGCGCGGCGGCTCGGGGCCGCGCTCGCCACAGACGTGCGGGAGGTCCTCGCGCGCCACCCGCTGCGCGAACTGGTCACCGCCTCCAAGAAGTTGCCGCTGCTGGTGGAGCGGGAGCGGGCGCTGTACGGCGCGTGGTACGAGATGTTCCCGAGGTCGGAGGGCGCCCATCGCGACGAGAGCACCGGTCGCATGGTGTCCGGCACCCTGCGCACCGCCGCCGAGCGGCTGCCCGCGATCGCCGCGATGGGCTTCGACGTGGTGTACCTGCCGCCCGTACACCCGATCGGCACGACGCACCGCAAGGGCCCGAACAACACGCTGGACGCGGGGCCCGACGACCCGGGGGTGCCCTGGGCGATCGGCTCGGCCGACGGCGGTCACGACGCGGTCCACCCGGACCTGGGCACGCTTGAGGACTTCGACGCGTTCGTGGCGCGCGCCCGTGAGCTGCGCATGGAGGTGGCGCTGGACTTCGCGCTCCAGTGCTCGCCGGACCACCCGTGGGTGAAGAAGCGCCCGGCCTGGTTCCACCACCGGGCGGACGGCTCGATCGCGTACGCGGAGAACCCGCCGAAGAAGTACCAGGACATCTATCCGATCGCCTTCGACCAGGACATGCGGGGGCTGGTCCGGGAGACCGTGCGGGTGCTGCGGCACTGGATGAAGCACGGGGTGCGGATCTTCCGGGTCGACAATCCGCACACCAAACCGGTGGTGTTCTGGCAGAAGGTCATCGGCAGCATCAACCGCACGGACCCGGACGTGGTCTTCCTGGCCGAGGCGTTCACCCGGCCGGCCATGATGCGCACGCTCGCGGCGGTCGGCTTCCAGCAGTCGTACACGTACTTCACCTGGCGCAACACCAAGCAGGAGCTGACCGACTACCTGACGGAGCTGTCCCGGGAGACGGCCGGCTTCATGCGGCCGAACCTGTTCGTGAACACCCCGGACATCCTGCACGCCTACCTCCAGCACGGCGGCCGGCCCGCCTTCGAGGTCCGGGCGGTGCTGGCGGCGACGATGTCTCCGGCCTGGGGCATGTACGCCGGGTACGAGCTGTGCGAGAACACCCCGCTGCGACCGGGCAGCGAGGAGTACCTGGACTCGGAGAAGTACCAGCTGCGGCCGAGGGACTGGGCCGCGGCCGAGCGGGAGGGCCGCAGCATCGCCCCGCTCGTCACCACACTCAACCGGCTGCGGCGCCGTCACCCGGCGCTGCGGCGGCTACGGAACCTGGCCTTCCACCACGCCGACAACGACGCGGTCCTCGCGTACAGCAAGCGGCAGGGTTCGAATGTGGTCCTGGTGGTCGTGAACCTCGACCCCCACCACACCCAGGAGGCCACGGTTTCGTTGAACATGCCGGAACTCGGCCTCGACTGGCACGAGTCCGTACCGGTGCGCGACGAGCTCACCGGCCAGACATACCACTGGGGCAGGTCCAACTACGTGCGCCTTGAGCCGGGCGTCACGCCCGCGCACGTACTCGTGGTCCTGCGACCGTCTCCCCCGATCGGAGGGTCACCCACATCATGACCGTGAACGAGCCCGTCCACGACACGTTCGAGGACACTCCCGCCAAGGACCGGGATCCCGACTGGTTCAAGCGTGCCGTGTTCTACGAGGTGCTGGTCCGCTCCTTCCAGGACAGCAACGGCGACGGCATCGGCGACCTCAGGGGCCTCACGGCCAAACTGGACTATCTGCAGTGGCTCGGCGTCGACTGCCTGTGGCTGCCGCCGTTCTTCAAGTCCCCGCTGCGGGACGGTGGTTACGACGTGGCCGACTACACGGCCGTGCTCCCCGAGTTCGGCGACCTGGCGGACTTCGTCGAGTTCGTGGACGCCGCCCACCAGCGGGGCATGCGGGTGATCATCGACTTCGTGATGAACCACACCAGCGATCAGCACCCGTGGTTCCAGGAGTCCCGTGCCGATCCCGACGGCCCGTACGGCGACTACTACATCTGGGCCGACGACGACAAGCAGTACGAGGACGCCCGGATCATCTTCGTCGACACCGAGTCCTCCAACTGGACCTTCGACCCGGTCCGCAAGCAGTACTACTGGCACCGGTTCTTCTCGCACCAGCCGGACCTCAACTACGAGAACCCCGCGGTCCAGCAGGAGATCCTGTCGGCGCTGCGGTTCTGGCTGGACCTGGGCATCGACGGCTTCCGCCTCGACGCCGTGCCGTACCTCTACCAGGAGGAAGGGACCAACTGCGAGAACCTCCCCGCGACCCACGCGTTCCTGAGGCGGGTCCGCAAGGAGATCGACGCCGCCTACCCGGACACGGTGCTGCTGGCCGAGGCCAACCAGTGGCCGGAGGACGTCGTCGACTACTTCGGCGACTTCGCGGCCGGCGGCGACGAGTGCCACATGGCCTTCCACTTCCCGGTGATGCCGCGCATCTTCATGGCGGTGAGAAGGGAGTCCCGCTACCCCGTCTCCGAGATCCTGGCCAAGACGCCGGCGATCCCGGCCAACTGCCAGTGGGGCATCTTCCTGCGCAACCACGACGAGCTGACCCTGGAGATGGTCACCGACGAGGAGCGCGACTACATGTACGCGGAGTACGCCAAGGACCCGCGGATGCGCGCCAACATCGGCATCCGGCGGCGCCTGGCGCCTCTCCTCGACAACGACCGCAACCAGATCGAGCTGTTCACGGCTCTGCTGATGTCCCTGCCCGGCTCGCCCATCCTCTACTACGGGGACGAGATCGGCATGGGCGACAACATCTGGCTCGGCGACCGGGACGCGGTCCGCACCCCGATGCAGTGGACACCCGACCGCAACGCGGGCTTCTCCTCCTGCGACCCGGGACGGCTCTACCTGCCGACCATCATGGACCCGGTGTACGGCTACCAGGTGACCAACGTGGAGGCGGCGATGGCCTCGCCGTCCTCGCTGCTGCACTGGACCCGGCGGATGATCGAGATCCGCAAGCAGAACCCGGCCTTCGGTCTCGGCTCGTACACCGAGCTGCCGTCGTCCAACCCGGCCGTCCTCGCGTTCCTGCGGGAGTACAAGGACGACCTGGTGATGTGCGTGAACAACTTCTCGCGCTTCCCGCAGCCGACCGAACTGGACCTGCGCCGGTTCGACGGGATGCACCCGGTGGAGCTGATCGGCGGGGTACGCTTCCCCGCCGTCGGTGAGCTGCCCTACCTGCTGACGCTGGCGGGGCACGGCTTCTACTGGTTCCGGCTGCGGAAGGACCCGGCGCCGCGGAAGAGGCCGGGCGTGACGCGCACGGCCTGACCCCCGCACGTCCCCGTACGGCATCGGCTTCGCCCACCCCCGCGCGCCGCTGCCCGGCGTCCGCGACGACGGCCCGATCGGGCCGGATCGCCGGACGCCCACGGGCCGTGGTGTTTTCCCCGCCTCACTCTGGGCACTGTCACCCTCACACGCCGTACGTATTCACCAGTCGTACGCGCTTACGTTCTGACGCCCACGCTGTACCTCGATCCGGGTCTATCCGGATCATCCCCGCCCGACACGTCCCGCACAGCCGGACAGCCTTGCCGCATTCCGGGACACTCTGCACGTTCCGTGCATTCTGTAGTACCCGGGGAAAGGACGCGCTGCCATGTCGGAGACCGCATCCACCGCCCGGGCACCCGTCGCCCTGCTGCCGTCGCTGGCGCCACTGCTCCGCACGTGGCTCCCGCGCAGGCGCTGGTTCGCCGGGAAGGGCAGGCCCGTCACCGGCTTCGCCCTCGTCTCGTCGACCGAACTGCTGCCGGTCGACTCGGCGGGCCCCGGGCTGCTGCACCTGCTCGTGCGGGTCCAGCAGCCCGGCCTCACCGACGGTGACTGCTACCAGCTGCTGCTCGGCGTCCGCGAGGCCCTGCCGCCACAGCTCGCACCCGCGCTCATCGGCCATGTGACGGACGGTCCGCTCGCCGGGCGGGCCGTGTACGAGGCGCTGGACGACCCTCGCCTGGCCTCGCTGCTCATGGAACGGCTGCGCACCCCGGGCGCGATCGGGCCGCTGGACTTCCACCGCACGGTCCGCATCCCGGAGGGCCTGTCCCCGCGTGTCCTGGACGCCGAACAGTCCAACACCTCGCTCGTGTACGGCGACGCCTACATCCTCAAGATCTTCCGGCGCATCCACACCGGGGCCAACCCCGACCTGGAGCTGCCTCTCGCCCTCGCCCGGGCGGGCTGCACGCGCGTGCCCGCGCCCGTCGCCTGGTACGAGGCGGCGGCCGGGCAGGCGGACGGCTCGACCCTCGGCGTCCTCCAGCCGTTCCTGCGCGGCTCGCAGGACGGCTGGCAGCTGGCGCTGGACGCCCTGTCGGCGGGGCGGGACTTCCTCCCGGAAGCACACGCCCTGGGGCGCGCCACCGCGGAGGTGCACACCGCGCTGGCCGCCACCCTGCCGACCGTCACGCTCGACCGGCGGCAGGCCCAGCACCTGGCCGTGGCGATGAGCCGCCGCCTGGACACAGCCACCCAGGCGGTGCCCGCGCTGATGCCGTACGTGCCGGGGCTGCGGGCCGCGTTCGAGGCGGTGGCCGCGCTCGCGGAGGAGGGCACGACCTGGCGGGCCCAGCGGGTGCACGGGGACCTGCACCTGGGGCAGGCGCTGCGCACACCGGGGGGCGACTGGACGCTCATCGACTTCGAGGGCGAACCGACGAAGCCGCTCGCGGAGCGCCGCCACCCGCAGCCGCCGGTGCGGGACGTGGCGGGAATACTGCGGTCCTTCGACTACGCGGCCCACTCCTGCCGTCCCGCCGCGCCGCAGTGGGCCGAGCGCTGCCGGGCCGCCTACTGCGCCGGATACGCCGAGGCGTCCGGCCGCGACCCGCGCGCCGAGCAGGCACTGCTGCGCGCGTACGAGACCGACAAGGCGGTGTACGAGGTCGTGTACGAGGCCCGGCACCGCCCCGACTGGCTGCCGGTCCCGATGGCGGCCGTCCGGCGCCTGGCAGCGCCCCGGACCGGCACCCGCGCCGCCCACCCCACGCCCCCGACCCCCTGATGTGACCCGCCCGAGGAGGCCTTCCCCCGTGACCCCCAGCCGTCCGACCCGCAAATCCGCCCCCGCCCGAACCCGCGCCCCGCGCGGCAGGGCCACCCTGGAGGCACCCGCGCCCGAGGCGACGCTCCCCCTGGAGGAAGCGCCCGCGGAGGGCCGGGACCCCGTCGCCGTACCGCCCCGGCCGCGTGCCGAGGCCCACGGGGCGCCGGTGCCGCACCCCGTGGAGGGCTCCGACCGGGACCGGCTGCTCGCCGGGGAGCACCACGACCCGCACGCCCTGCTGGGCGCGCACGCGCTGCCGGACGGCGGCGGCGTGGCGTTCCGGGCGCTGCGCCCGCACGCCCGTGCGGTGGCAGTGGTGACGGCCGACGGGGAGCGGCGGGCGCTGCACGACGACGGCGACGGCCTGTTCTCGGGCGTCCTGCCGCTGCCGGCGGTACCGGAGTCGTACCGGCTGGCCGTCCGGTACGAGGACGGCGGCGAGGTGCTTGCCGAGGACCCGTACCGCTTCCTGCCCTCGCTCGGGGAGCTGGACCTGCATCTGGTGCGGGAGGGGCGGCACGAGGAGCTGTGGCGGGCGCTCGGCGCACAGGTGATGTCCCATCAGGGTGTCACGGGCACCCGCTTCACGGTGTGGGCGCCGAACGCGCGCGGGGTGCGGCTGGCCGGGGACTGGACGTTCTGGGACGGCCGGGGCCTGCCGATGCGGTCGCTGGGCTCCAGCGGGGTCTGGGAGCTGTTCATGCCGGGCATCGACGAGGGCACGCTCTACAAGTTCGAGATCACCGGCCCCGACGGCCACCACTCGTTGCGGGCCGACCCGATGGCCCGGCGCACCCAGTGCCCGCCGGAGACCGCGTCGGTCGTGACCTCGTCGGAGTACGTGTGGGGGGACGGCCACTGGATGGCCCACCGCGGCGACCGCCCCGTGCACGAAGCGCCGTTCTCGGTGTACGAGGTGCACCTGCCGTCGTGGCGCCCGGGGCTCACCTACCGCGAACTGGCCGAGGAACTCCCGGCGTACGTCAAGGACCTGGGCTTCACCCATGTGGAGCTGATGCCGGTCTCCGAGCATCCGTACAGTCCCTCCTGGGGCTACCAGGTCACCTCGTACTACGCGCCGACGGCCCGGCTCGGCTCGCCCGACGACTTCAGGTATCTGGTGGACCGGCTCCACCAGGCGGGCATCGGTGTGATCGTGGACTGGGTCCCGGCGCACTTCCCGAAGGACGACTGGGCGCTGGCCCGGTTCGACGGCACGCCGCTGTACGAGCACCCGGACCCGCGGCGGGCGGAACACCCCGACTGGGGGACCCTGGAGTTCGACTACGGGCGGACGGAGGTGCGGAACTTCCTCGTCGCCAACGCGGTGTACTGGTGCCAGGAGTTCCACATCGACGGCCTGCGGGTGGACGCGGTCGCCTCGATGCTCTACCTGGACTACTCGCGTGAGTACGGCGACTGGGCGCCCAACGAGCACGGCGGGCGGGAGAACTGGGACGCGGTGCGGTTCCTCCAGGAGATGAACGCGACGGTGTACCGGCGCTGCCCGGGGGTGGTCACCGTCGCGGAGGAGTCCACGGCCTGGGAGGGCGTGACCCGGCCGACCGACCACGGCGGGCTCGGCTTCGGCCTGAAGTGGAACATGGGCTGGATGCACGACTCGCTCGTGTACGTGTCCAAGGACCCGGTGCACCGCAAGTACCACCACAACGAGATGACGTTCTCGATGGTGTACGCGTACAGCGAGAACTACGTGCTGCCGATCTCGCACGACGAGGTGGTGCACGGCAAGCAGGCGCTGGTGTCCAAGATGCCGGGCGACTGGTGGCAGCGGCGCGCCGGCCACCGCGCGTACCTGGGCTTCATGTGGGCACACCCCGGCAAGCAACTGCTTTTCATGGGGCAGGAGTTCGCTCAGGGCGCCGAGTGGTCGGAGGCGCACGGCCCGGAGTGGTGGCTGCTGGACGACGCCTACCACTCCGCGGGCGACCACCGGGGCGTGCGGGACCTGGTGAGGGACCTGAACGGGGCGTACGCGGCGGTCCCGGCGCTGTGGGAGCGGGACACGGTGCCGGAGGGCTTCCAGTGGGCACTGGGCGATGCCGCCGACGACAACGTCTTCGCGTTCGTACGGTACGACGCGGCCGGGACCCCGCTGCTGGCGGTGAGCAACTTCTCGCCCGTGGTCCGCGAGGACTACCGGCTGTGGGCGCCGGACGGCGTCGCCGCGTGGGCGGAGGTCCTGAACACGGACGCGGCGCGGTACGGCGGAGGAGACGTGCGGAACGCGGGGCCGGTGAAGCGGGAGGCGGACGGGGTACGGCTGACACTGCCGCCGCTGGCGACGGTGTGGCTGGTGCCGGCGTAGCCTCGCGCTCCGCCCTTCCGGCGCCGGGGTGGCTGGTCGGCCCCGGCGCCGGGAACCGCCGGAGACTCACACCGGCCTGATCAGCCCCAGCCTCTGCGTCGCCCTGGTCAGCGCCACGTACAGGTCGTTCACCCCGTGGGGCGTGGCCGACCGGATGGCCGCGGGGTCCGCGACGAGGACCGTGTCGAATTCCAGGCCCTTCGCCTGCCGGGGTTCGAGCAGGACGACCGGGCGGGTCAGGTCGGGGGCGGGCCCGTGGGCCGCGCCGGGGAGCGCAGCGGCCAGCTCGGGCAGCAGCCCGGGCGGGGCGATCACGGCGAGGCGTCCCTCCTCGGGCAGCTCGCGGGCCACCGCCTCCGCGACGGCCGCCGGGAGGTCCGCGGCCGTGACGTCCCAGGGCGGCACGCCCGTCGACCGCACCGAGCGCGGCGGCTCGAACCCGGGTTCCTCGGTGCGCCGCAGCTCCGCGGCGACCGCCATGATCTCCGCGGGCGTGCGGTAGTTGACGCCGAGCCGGACGTGTTCGTAGCGGTCGCCGACGTATGGGGAGAGGATCGTGTCCCAGGACCCGCAGCCTGCCGCGTCGCCGGTCTGGGCCGGGTCTCCGACGAGGGTAATGGAGTGGGTGGGGATGCGTCGCATCAGCAGCCGCCAGGCCATCGCGGACAGCTCCTGCGCCTCGTCGACGATGACGTGGCCGAAGGCCCAGGTGCGGTCGGCGGCGGCGCGTTCGGCCGCACTGCGGTGGTCGGTCTCCTCGTGCCGCTCCGCGAAGCGCTCCGCGTCGATGACGTCCTGCGCGCCGAGCACCTCCGACTCCTCGTCCTCGAACTCGTACGTGCGTGAGGCGTACGCGACATCGAGGACACCCTGTGCGTAGGCGATCCGCTCGGCGCGCTCGCGGGCGGCGACGGCGCGCTCGGCCGAGTCGTCGTGGCCGAGCAGCTCGGCGGCCTCGTCGAGCAGCGGCACGTCGGCCTCCGTCCAGGGCCCCGACTCGCGCCGCACGAACTCGGCCTCGCCGTCGGGGAGATAGCCGTACGGGTCGGCAAGGAGGCGGGCGACGAGCTCCTCGGGGGTCAGCGTGGGCCAGAGTTCGTCGATCGCGGCGTGCACCTCGGGGCTCGCGGCCACCTCCTTGCCGATCTGGACGATGTCGGAGGTGTCGAGGAGGTTGGGCCCGCCGAAGGGGTCGGCGCCGAGGCGCTCGGTGAGCTGCTCGGTGAGCGCGTCGATGATCCGGGTGGCGAAGCGGGGGCGGGCGAGGTTGTGCGGGAGGCCGGTGTCGCGGGCACCGGCGCGGGCGTCCTCGGCCATGGCGCGGTCGAGGAGGAGGGTGCCGTAGTCCTCGTGGGCGATCTCCAGCGGTGTACGGGTGCCGGGGACGGTCTGCCGGTCGCGTACGAACCGGGCGAGCACCTCGGCCATGGCGGCGCGGCCCTTGATCTCGGCGGCCTCGGGGGTGTCGGTCCCGGTGGCGCGGACGCCCGGGAACAGCTCGCCCACGGTCGCGAGCAGGACCCCGGTCTCCCCGAGGCTGGGCAGGACCTCTCCGATGTAGCCGAGGAAGGCCGGATTGGGGCCGACGACGAGCACGGCACGGCGGGCGAGCTGCTCGCGGTGCGCGTAGAGGAGGTAGGCGGCGCGGTGCAGGGCGACGGCGGTCTTGCCGGTGCCGGGCCCGCCCTCGACTACGAGGACACCCTGGTGGGGGGCGCGGATGATGCGGTCCTGTTCGGCCTGGATGGTCTGCACGATGTCGTGCATGCGGCCGGTGCGGGCGGCGTCGAGCGCCGCGAGGAGGACGTCGTCCGCGTCGTGGCCCTCGTGGCCGCTGCGGGTCTCGTCGTGCAGGTCCAGGATCTCGTCGTGCAGGGCCGTGACGGTGCGGCCCTTGAGGCTGATGTGGCGTCGGCGGCTGAGGCCCATGGGGGTGTGGCCGGTGGCGAGGTAGAAGGGGCGGGCGATCCCGGCGCGCCAGTCGACGACCAGGGGGGTGCGCTCGGGGTCGTCGTCGCGGATGCCGATACGGCCGATGTGGTGGTCGCGGCCGTCCCGGAAGGCGAGGCGGCCGAAGCAGAGCCCGTTGTCGGCGGCGTCGTAGGCGGCGAGCAGCCCGGACTGCTCGGCCACGAGGACGTCCCGTTCGAGGCGGGCCTGGAAATTGGTGCCGGTGTGCTTGAGGGCGTCCCGCACGGCGTCCTCGGCCCGGGCGCGCAGGGCGTCGAGGCGGGCGTAGAGGCCGCTGACGAACTGCTGCTCCTGGCGCAGCGCGTTTCCCGCGAGGTCCCCGTCGCGGGAAACGCGATCCCCGGTTGCGCCGTTTTCCCCGATTGACAATTCCACTCCCGACGCGATAAAGTTCGTTTAGTCGAATCTCCTGTGCGCCTTTCTGTGCGCGCACACGAAACATTCAATATACGCGTACGTATCCCCCGGCCGTCAATTCCGCCGGGGATTTTTTGTGCCTGGAACAGGGAGAGAGCATAGGCCGCGCGAAGGATTCACCGGCGGCCCTCGCACTGCTGCGGGCGTGCGGCGCGGAGGGGGTGGAGCATCCGGGCGGGGCACTCCTCACCCGCCTGGCGCGGGTGCGGGACGCTCGCGGACCGGGGCGTCCGCCCCGCGCTCCAGCGCGCCGGGCTGTGCCACGCCTTCTGGGCACGGACGGGATCCCGCACTCCGTGCTCCCGCCGGAGCGGCGCGCGGACCTGCGGGACGCGATCGGGGCGGAGGTGGAGGACTGGTGTACCTGTACGTGAGGTGTCGTACCCGGCCGTGGAACGGGAGGACGCTCCCTGCCGCCACCGCTTCACCGGCGCGGCATGCGCCCCGTCCCCCGCTCAGCGCCGGGACCTCGCGAAACTGACGGCGGGCTGAGCCGCCTCGGCGATCGTTCCGTCCATCGGTGCCAGGAAGACGCCTGCGTCACGCCTCCGGACGAAGCAGCCGCAGACGGTCCGCCGGACCTCGGGACTCCGGCGGCATCTCGCGCCACCGGGCACCCGAGCGGACCTTCCGGATCACGCCCTCGAACTGCTCCCGCAGATGCTCCGGATGCGTGCCGGACGTGTCCGCCGGCAGGAACGGCTCGATCAGCTCCGACCTGAAGTCCGGGAGTTCCCTGCGGGCCGTCCCCGACCTCCGCCAGCTGCCCTGTGCCGCTGGATTCCTGGGCGGGTGTCACCGAGGTCTCGCCGGTGGGACCTCGGCTCCTGGGTCGCGAGCTCAGGTCAGGAGCAAGCCGACGCCGATCAGCAGGGTCGTACAGGCCAGGGCCGCGACGACCAGGACGGTGCGCCTGCTTGCACCGCGGAGGCGGAGCGCGAGGGCCAGCGGGCCGATCGGAGGGGTCTTGCCGTCCATGTCTGTCTCCCTGATGATCTGGGTGTTCTCGGCTCGGGTGAATACGGCTGTTCAGGGGGCGTCTTGTCGCAAGGCATCCCGCAGTCGCAGCAGTTCGCGCCGGCGGCGTCGCGCCCGTACCAGGGTGAGCATCGCGGCGGCGGTGAAGACGACCCCGCCCGCGGCGGTGGCCACCAGGTCGGCGGTGCTGCCGCGGACCGCGGCCAGCGCCACCCCGGCCACAGCGGTCACCACGGTCGTCGCCAGTGCGATCCGGGCGGACAGCACCCGGTCCCGGGCGAACAGCGGGCGGCGCCTGCTCAGCACCCAGCCGGCGAAGACGGCCCAGGCCAGCCCGATGGCGATCAGTCCAGCGAAGGCGGCCCGGGTACGCAACGGCAGAGGATTCGGCTCGGTGGCCCACAGCACCGCGATCATGGCCGCGCCGCATCCCCCGGCCAGGCCCACTGCCACGTGGCGCAGCCGGGACCGCAGTGACACCTCCGTGGCCAGCGCGCGCTCCAACTGCTCGGGCACGGCCCGCTGCACTGCGCGGTTCTGCTCGCTCATGCCTCGTATCCCTTCTCGGCAAGGTGGTTGCGCAGCATGCGCCGGGCGCGGTGCAGCCTGCTCTTGACCGTGCCGGCCGGTACGCCGAGCACCTCCGCGCAGGACGCCAGTGGCAGGTCCTCCAGGTGGAAGAGGATCAGCACCTCGCGCTCCAGCGGCGGCAGAGCGGCAAGACCTGCCTCGATCTGCATCGTGGTGAGCACGCCGCCGAGCTCGTCGTCGGTGACGACAGCCGTGGCGTCCTCCATGGCCGTCTCCGGAGCCCTGTACGTCTGCCGCAGATGGTCAGTGACCGTGCGCCGGGCGATGGTGAACAGCCAGGGGGCGAACCTCTCCGGCTGCCGCAACCGCGGCAGGCCGCGCACCACGGCGACCCACGTCTCCTGAGCAAGATCCTCCGCGAGGTGCGGCGAGCCGACCATGCCCCGGACATAGCGCCACAGCGGGGGATGCCACATGGCCACCAGTTCGCGGAACGCCTCCCGCTCCCCCAGCTGGCAGCGCACCACCAGCAACCCGTCGTTGCCCACCACACCTCCCTGCTCTGCACCGTCCGTCACACAGACAGTCGGCGTTCCGGGCGGAAAGGTTCACGGAATCGTCCTGGGCATCCGGTCGAAACGCCGGCGGTAAGGGAAACCCACCCCTTGGTCATGACTTCGGACGGGCCCTAGGGGAGCAGGGGCTTCCGGGGTACCGGGGAGGACAGGATGATCGAGGTGGTGGTGCGGCCCAGGGCCGAGGTCTGTTCCAGGACGTGTTCCAGGTGGACCGTGTCCCGGACCGCGACCTTCAGGATCCAGCAGTCCTCGCCCACCACGTGGTGGGCCTCCAGGATCTCGGGGCGGGACAGGAGTTCCAGGGTTCTGGGGTGCTTGAGGGTGTAACCGCCGTGGGGGTTGACGCGGATGAACGCCTGGATGCCGTAGCCCAGCGCGGGCGCCGAGACACGTGCGCCGTACCCGGTGACCACGCCGCTCGACTCCAGGCGGCGGACGCGTTCCGCCACCGCCGCCGGGCTCAGCCGGACCCGGCGGCCCAGTTCGCTCAGCCGCACCCGGCCGTCCGTCTGGAGCTCCTCCAGGATGCGCCGGTCGATGGGGTCACCGGAGTGCGACGACGTTTCGTCGGCGTACGGACCGGTATGCCGTCGTTCTTTTGGCCCGGCAGCCGTATCTCCCATGATTCCCCCTTCAGCGCGTGGCGGGTCAACGTAACACTTGATCCATCGCGCAAAGGAGTCGGTAGCTCACATGGATATCTGCGTCATAGGCGGCAGCCGGTACTTCGGGCGACGGGTCGTGGAACGGCTCGTGGCGCGAGGGCACCGGGTGACCGTCGTCAACCGGGGTTCGGCCCCCGCTCCCCCGCCCGCCGGCGCGCGGCACGTCGTGGCCGACCGGGACGACGAGGCGGGCCTCGACGCCGCCCTCGGGACGCTGGCGTTCGACGCCGTCGTCGACCAGGTCTGCTACACACCCCGCCAGGCCGCCGTCGCCCGCCGGGTCCTCGCACCCCGCACCCGGCGGTACCTCATGACGTCCACCGTCGAGGTGTACGAGCACGAGCACCGCCCCGACGCCCTCGTGCGGGAGGACGCCGTCGATCCTCAGTCCGTGTCCGTCGACCTGGGCCTCCCCTGGGACCGGCCCGACTTCCTGGAGGCCCGTTACGGGGAGGGCAAGCGGCAGGCCGAGGCGGTGTTCGCACAGGATCCCGCCGTCACGTTCGCGGCCGTCCGGGTCGCGCATGTGCTGGGCGGGGCCGACGACTTCACCGGGCGGCTCACCCACTACGCCGAGCGCATCCGGCGCGGCGAGCCCATCGCCGTGCCGGCGCGGAACCATCCCGCCACCTACATCCATGTGGAGGAGATCGCAGACCTTCTCGTCTGGGCAGTGGTGGAGGCGGAGTTCACCGGCGCCTTGAACGCCGCCTCCCAGGGGGTCCTGACCACCGGGGACATCTGCGAGGCCGTCACCCGGCGGATCGGCGGCGGACTCTCCCCCGTGTACCGGGAGGCGGAGGGCGGGGCGGTGTCGCCGTTCTCCTTCACCCGTGCGTACGCGATGGACAACTCCCGCGCCACCGCCCTGGGATACTCCTTCCGGCCCGCCGCCGACTGGCTCGACCGGGCCGTCGCCGAGACCCTGGAGGCACGGCCGTGACGTACCGCACGCTCGGCACCGGCGCCGCCCGCGTCACTGTCAGCGCCATCGGGCTCGGCGCCATGCCGCTGTCCATCGAGGGCCGCCCGGAGGAGACCCGCGCCCTCGCCACGCTGCACGCGGCGCTCGACGCGGGCGTCACGCTCATCGACACCGCCGACTCCTACCACGCCCCCGGCGAGGAACCCGGCGCCAACGAGCTGCTGGTCGCCCGCGCCCTCTCCGAGTACGGCGGCGGACGTGACGGTGTCCTGGTCGCCACCAAGGGAGGGCGCGGCCGGACACCCGACGGGGGCTGGAGCGTCAACGGCGACCCCGCGCACCTGCGGCGGGCCGCCGAGGGGTCGTTGAAGCGGCTCGGCGGGGACGCCATCGGGCTGTACCAGCTGCACAAACCGGATCCGGCCGTTCCGTACGCCGAGTCGCTCGGCGCGGTGCGGGAACTGCTGGACGCGGGCACGGTCCGGCTGGCCGGGATCTCCAACGTGGACCGTGAGCAGATCCTGCTGGCCCGGGAGATCCTGGGTGACCGGCTGGTGTCCGTCCAGAACCGGTACTCGCCCGAAGTGCGCGACGCGGAAGACGAGTTGCGGCTCTGCACGGAGCTGGGGCTGGCGTTCATGCCCTGGTCCCCGCTCGGCGGGATCTCGCGCAGCGCGCTCGACGGGGCGTCGTCGCGGGAGGCGGACCCCCGGTTCGGCGCGTTCCACCGGGTGGCCCGGGCGCGCGGGGTGAGCCCGCAGCGCGTCGCGCTGGCATGGCTGCTGGCGCGGTCGCCGGTGATGCTGCCGATCCCGGGGGCGTCCCGGGCGGAGACGGCACGGGATTCGGCGGCGGCGGGGGACCTGGCGCTGGACCGGGGGGAACTGGAGCTGCTGGGGGCGTAGCCCGGTCCGCCCCGCGCGAGCCGGGCCCGCCCGGCGTCCGTGCACAAGCGCGTCGAGGAGGCCCCCGGGCACGACCGCGGCCACGGGGTCCGGACGGCCGGGGCGGGCAGCCCTGCCCCGGCCACCGCTCCCGGGTGAGGAGCGGCTGCGGCCCTGCGGGCCTGCCCGGCTGCCCGCCGGGACCGGCGGCGGCCCGGCCGGGGCGCTGTCCCCGCGGGCCCGGTTCGGCAGGCTCCTTCGGGTTCTTCGAGCAGGAGGCCCGCAGGCCCCCGGGGGCCTGCGGGCCAGCCCGGCCCCTGAGGACGGACGCCGCTGAGACGGATCGAACGCAGGCCGGGAGGAGGCGGGCCGGGGTACGGCCCGCCCTACTGCGGTGTCAGGCCGCCCAGCACGTCCTCCGCCACCCGCCCCGTCCGCTCCCGCTGGGGGAAGGCACCGACCTTCACCCGCGCGATCTCCTCCGCCGTGCCGTAGTCGACCACCGACACCTCCCCGCGCCGGGACAGCGTCACCCAGCAGTGCCGCCCGCCGGGCCCGGTCACCGCCCAGTAGGGCAGCGCGTCCTGCGGGTAGTGGACGAAGCCGTCCGTGGCGAGGCCGTCGCGGGAGACGATCGCCGTGTAGTCGTCGATGGTCCCGGCCATGCACAGCTTGTCCTGCCGCCCGCCGTTCATGGCCATGCCGTGGTGTGCGGAGTTCTGCGGATAGTCGTCGCGCTTCAGCGCCGCGCCCGCCGCGCTGTACGGCATCTCGACGGTCCGTACCGTACGTCCGGCCTCCAGGTCGTACTCGACGAAGCCGTTCAGATAGGACAGCTGGGCGTACATGGTCTTCCCGTCCGGGGTGATCACGGCCGGGCGGACGCCCTTGTCGAAGGGGTAGGTGCGCACCACCCGGAGCGACTCGGCGTCGACGACGGTGACTCGCCTGCTCCCCTTGAGGAAGTCGAGGGCATACGGCATCGAGGTGACGCCGATGGACATGTTGTAGATCAGCTTGCCGTCGGCGGAGTAGATGTTCTCGTGCGGGTACGTCCCGGTCGGGAACTCACCCGTGATGCGGCCGGTGACGGTGTCCAGGGTCTGCGCCTTGCCCGCGCTGATCGCGGAGACGACGAAGGTCCGGCCGTCGGCGGACAGCGCGGCGTGGTCGGCCTTGAAACCGGCCAGGTGGGTGCGCCACAGCCGGCGGCCGCTCGCGATGTCGTACGCGGCGGCGTCGCCGAGGTTGCCGCGCGAGACGTACAGGGTGCGGCCGTCCGGCGAGAGGTGGGCGTCGTCGACGAACTTGTCGCCGCCCGCCTGCTGTCTGACGATCTCGTACGCGGCCCTCCGGAACGGGTCCATGCCGGAGAGGATCTCCTCCAGGTCGGGGACCACGTCCAGGGTGCCGAGGTTCCGGTACGTCCGGGCGTCGAGGAAACTCACCGTGCCGTCGGCGCTGTTGCCGACCAGCACGACGTCCCGGAGGGGCTCCTCCCGGGTGGGAGCGGCGGTCGCCGTGCCGAGCCCGAGGGTGAGGACGAGGCCGAGTGCGAGGGTGAGCAGTGCGGTGGAGCGCGCCTTGCGCGCCGTGGAGCGTGCCGTGCGTGCCATGGGGCCGTCCCTTCGCGGAGGTGGGGATCGGGAAGGTCGTGCGCATGCCACCAGCTGACGCGCCTGATGTTACCGGCGGTACGGCCGACCGGACCCGCACGTGCGGAGCCCGGACGAGACCCCCGCGCGGACGAGGGCACCGCGCGGGGGCCGCCGACCGGCCCCCGCGCGGCAGCCTTGCATCCGTCCTCGCGTCACACGCGCGCCGGCTCCGCGGCCGTCTCGCCCCGCGTCTCGGGCACCTCGGCCGCAGCGGCGGACCCGTGGTCGTCCATCAGGGTCCTCTCGTCGAACGGGACCCGGCCCGCCAGGACCTCGGCCACCCGGGCCTTGTCGATCTCCCTGGTCCAGGTGCCTACGAGCACCGTCGCGACCGCGTTGCCCGCGAAGTTGGTCAGGGCTCGCGCCTCGCTCATGAAGCGGTCGATGCCGACGATCAGGCCGACACCGTCGACCAGCGCGGGCTTGTGGGACTGGAGTCCGCCCGCGAGCGTCGCCAGCCCGGCGCCGGTCACACCGGCCGCGCCCTTCGAAGCGATGATCATGAAGACGAGGAGGGACACCTGCTCACCGATCGACAGCGGCTGGCCCATCGCCTCCGCGACGAACAGCGACGCCATGGTCAGGTAGATCGCGGTGCCGTCGAGGTTGAACGAGTAGCCGGTGGGGACGGTGATGCCCACGACCGGCTTGCTGACGCCCAGGTGCTCCATCTTCGCGATCAGCCGGGGCAGCGCCGACTCCGAGGAGGAGGTGGAGAGGATCAGCAGGAACTCCCGGCCCAGGTATTTCAGCAGCGAGAAGATGTTGACGCCCGCGACCAGCCGCAGCAGCGCGCCCAGCACCAGGAACACGAACACGACGCAGGTGGCGTAGAAGCCCAGCATGATCACGGCCAGGGACTTCAGCGCGTTCACGCCGGTCGAGCCGACGACGGCGGCGATGGCGCCGAACGCGCCGACCGGGGCCACCCACATGATCATCGCCAGGATGCGGAAGACCAGCCGCTGGATGTGCCCGATGCCGCGCAGCACCGGCTCGCCCGCCTTGCCCATGGCCTGGAGCGCGAAGCCCGCGAGCAGCGCGACCAGCAGGGTCTGGAGGACCTCGCCCTCGGTGAAGGCGGAGACCAGCGTCTTCGGGATGATGCCGAGCAGGAAGTCGGCCGTGCCCTCACTGGCGCCCTCCGCCTGCGCGCTGCCCGCCGAGCGGGTGGCGTCGGTGATCCGGAGGCCGGAGCCGGGCTCCAGCAGATTGCCGACGACCAGGCCGATGGCCAGGGCGACGGTCGACATGACCATGAAGTAGCCGAGGGCCAGCCCGCCCACGGCACCCACCTTCGCGGCCTTGCGGACCGAACCGACCCCCAGCACGATCGTGCAGAAGATCACCGGCGAGATCATCATCTTGATGAGGCTCACGAAGCCGGTGCCGAGCGGCTTCAGCTCCCGGCCCGCCTCCGGGGCGGCGAAGCCCACGGCGATGCCGAGTACGACCGCCGCGATGACGGCCAGATAGAGATAGTGGGTGCGTTCCCGCCGTGCGGCCACGGGATCCTCCTCGTCGAGGTCGGTTCACTCGCTTCCACGTCGTCCCCGTGGAGCGATCCCCGCGACTATCCACCACGGCTGTGACGCCGGTCACCGTTGCGTACCTTTCGTTCACACGGAGCGTGAGACGGGGTTCCCGGCGCATCCCGTCGCGGTTCCCGTCCGGTTTTCGGACAGGCACACTTACCGGCATGCGCACGCCCCGCCCCCGCCTGCCCCGGAGCCTCGCCGGCCAGCTCTTCGCGATGCAGGTGGTGCTGGTGGCCGCGGTCGTGGCCGGGTGCGCCGTGTTCGTGTACGTCACCGACCGGCAGGAGGCGGAGGCCACGGCCAGACGTCAGGTCACCGCCACGGCGACAGCCGTGGCGCGGTCGCCCGCGGTGGTCGCGGCGGCCCGCGCCGACCGTCCGACAGCCCTCCTCCAGCCCTACGCGGACGCCCTCACCCGGGACGGCGGGGTCACCTTCGTGGTGATCATGGCCCCGGACGGTACGCGGTGGACACACCCGGAGCCGGACCGGATCGGCGGGGCTTATCTCGGCCACATCGGCCCCGCCCAGCGGGGCGAGACGCTCACGGAGACGTACGAGGGGACGCTCGGTCCGTCCGTGCGGACGGTCACGCCGGTCTGGGACCGGGACCGGATCGTCGCGCTGGTGAGCGCGGGCATCACCATCGACCGCATCACCGAGCAGGTACGGCACCAGCTGACCGCGCTGCTCGGGGCGGCGGGCGCGGCGGTCGCTCTCGGCGGAGCCGGTACGTACGTGATCAACGCTCGGCTGCGGCGGCACACCCACGGCATGAACGCGGCCGAACTGAGCCGGATGCACGACTACCACGAGGCCGCGCTGCACGCGGTGCGCGAAGGACTGCTGATGCTGGACGGACGGCGGCGGATCGCGCTGGCTAACGACGGGGCGCGGGACTTGCTGGGGCTGACCGGCGAGAACGTGGTGGGCACGCCGGTGGACGCGCTGGGACTGCCGCCGCCGCTGACGGAGGCGCTGCTCGATCCGGAGCCGCGCGAGGACGAGCTGCACCTGACCGCCGACCGCGTGCTGGTGCTGTCGACCCGCCCGGTGGTGGGAGGGGAGCGGCGCGGCACGGTCGCCACACTCCGGGACCACACCGAACTCCAGGCGCTGTCCGGTGAACTGGACTCCGAGCGGGGTTTCTCGCAGGCGCTGCGGGCGCAAGCGCACGAGGCGGCGAACCGGCTGCACACGGTGGTGTCGCTGATCGAGCTGGGCCGCGCCGAGGAGGCGGTCGAGTTCGCCACGGCCGAGCTGGAACTGGCGCAGGCACTGACGGACCGGGTGGTCGCCGCGGTGGGCGAACCGGTCCTGGCGGCCCTGCTGCTGGGCAAGTCGGCCCAGGCGAGCGAGCGGGGCGTGGAGCTGGTCCTGACGGAGGACAGCCGGATCGACGACGGCGTCCTGCCCCGGGAGCTGCCGTCCCGGGACCTGGTGACGGTCCTCGGCAACCTGCTCGACAACGCGGTGGAGGCCGCCCAGGGTTCGCCGTCACCCCGGGTGACGGTGACGGCCCGGGTGGAGCCGGAGGGACAGGTACTGCTGCGGGTCGCGGACAGCGGCCCCGGGGTGGCGCCCGAGGACAGGGAGGCGGTGTTCACGCACGGCTGGACCACCCGGGGCCCGGGCCGCGGGACGGGTCTGGCGCTGGTGCGGCAGGCGGTCCACCGGGCGCGGGGGTCGGTGGAGCTGGGGGTGGCCCCGCAGGGCGGCGCGTGCTTCACGGTCCGGCTGCCGGCCTCGTGCCGTGCGCGTACCCCCGCGGCACGGGAGCGGGGTCCGGGTGCGGCGCCTCCGGTTCCGGCAGGCGGCGTCCGTCGCACCGCGGCCACCGGACGCGGCGGAGGGCTGCCCGGCCGCCGGGCACCCGCACCGCACGGGGAGGCCGCACCATGACCGGCGGCAGAGCCCTCCGCGTCCTCGTCGTCGAGGACGACCCCGTCGCCGCCGACGCCCACGCCCTTTATGCCGGCCGGGTCCCCGGCTTCCAGGTGGTAGGGGTGGTCCACACCCGCGCCTCCGCCCTGCGGCTCCTGGAGCGGACGCCCGTCGACCTGATCCTTCTCGACCTGTACCTCCCCGACGGCCACGGCCTGCGTCTCCTGCGCACCCTCCGCGCGGGCGGCCACCGCGCCGACGTCATCGCCGTGACCTCCGCCCGGGACCTGGAGGTCGTCCGGGAGGGCGTATCGCTCGGCGTGGTCCAGTACGTGCTGAAACCGTTCACCTTCGCCACCCTGCGGGACCGTCTCACCCGGTACACGGACTTCCGGGCCGCCGCGGGCGAGGCCTCCGGCCAGGACGAGGTGGACCGGGCGCTTGCCGCCCTTCGTGCCCCCCAGCCCGCCGCACTGCCCAAGGGCCTCAGCCCACCGACCCTGGCCGCGGTCACCCGCAGCCTGCGGGAGGCCCCGGACGGGCTGACCGCCGCCGAGGTGGGCGCGGCGGTCGGCGTCTCGCGCATCACCGCCCGCCGCTACCTGGAGCACCTGGTCACAGCGGGTCGCGCCGAGCGGACCCCGCAGTACGGGCAGATCGGCCGCCCGGAACTCCAGTACCGCTGGGTGACGACACGGCCGTGATCCGCCCCTGACATATTCTCCATCTACGCACGAGTAGGAACGAGGCTCGCGATCTGGACGTTCCTCCAACATTCGGCGTTGGTCGAACACACCGTAGCCAGACGTCACCCTGCGCACCTACCTTGTGCGCGTGCACCCGTCTCCCCCCTCCTCCCCGACCCCGCCGCCGTTCGACGCGTCGGCCGCGCGCCGACTGCGCGAGGGCCTGGGCATGCTGCCCGGCCATGTCGCGTACGGGCTGCGCGCCCAGTACGGACTGAACGTCCCGCCCGACACGGTCGTCGCGTGGGAGCGCGGGCTGGCCCGCCCGGGCGACCGTGAGCTGACCGCGCTCGCGGGCGTCCTGTGGTGCTCGCCCGGCGACCTGATCGCCACGGCGACGACGCTGCGGGAGCACCGCGTGGCGCGGGGCATGGCACCCGAGGACCTGGCGCGCAGGGTGGGCGTCGAGGCCAGGGCGTACCTGAGGATGGAGGAGTCCGGCCGCTGGCGCGGCAACGAGCGGCAGACGGCCGCGCTGGCCGAGGTCCTGGGGCTTGGCCCGCGCGACCTGCTGGCGGCGACCGGCAAGGACGAGGAGCTGGCGGCGGTGCTGCGGGACGCGGCGACGACCCGCTGGCAGGCGTACGTCCGCCCGGCGGCGAAGCTGCTGCCGCTGAGCCGGGCCCGGCTGGAGGAGGTGCTCCAGCAGTTGCACGCGGACTACCAGGCGCGGATGGTCGCGACGTACAGCTGGGGCGACTCGGGCGGCAGCGGCGGCGAGGCGGGGCGGGAGTTCCTGGACCGGATCGTCGACCACTTCTGGGCGCTGGCCCGCCTGTGAACACGCGCGCTACAGCCGGTCGAAGCTGAACAGCTGCTGCTTCGCGTCGGGCGTGCACGGCGACTGGACGATCTCGGCCCACTCCTCCGTCCCGCCGCGCGGAGTGAGGCACAGCCCTGAGTGCGCCGCCCGGATGCGGTAGCCACGTACCGGATCGGTGCCGTACCGCTCGATGCGGAACGCCGCCCGGCCCTCCCGGCCGCCGCACTCGCCGTTGACGAGCGGGGCACGCCGCTGCGGGTCGTCGGGCGACGCGTCGACGGCGGAACAGCCGACGCCGAAGCCGGGGTACCGGGTCACCAGCCGCCACAGACCGCCGTCCAGCGGGGTGAGGGAGTAGCGCGGCAGGGGCGCGTCCGCGCAGGACGCCTGGTACACGAACCCGCTGCGGTTGCCGCCCCCGCGTTCCCGGAGGCACAGCCCGGAGTGCATGGCCCGTATCCGTACGTCCCCGGGTTCGGGCGCCACGACGTGCCGGTCCCGGTCGTCCCCGCGCACGAAGGCCACGACGCTGGTCCCGGCCACGACGAGCCCCGCCAAGGCGACCAGGGTCACCGCGCCGCGCCACCAGGCCGCCCACGGCCCGTCCCGGCCGTCCGCCCCGTCACCCGGGTCCGCGTCGGCCGCCCCCGGCTCGGCCGCGTCCGCGTGGTCGTCCCGTACGCCTCCCGGAGGCGCTGCCGCCCCGTCACCCGCTCGGCCGGCCAGCCGGTCGCGTGCCGTGGTCCAACGGTCCAGCTCGCCGACGGGCACCCCGCACGCGAGGACGTACGCGGTCAGGGCTCCCCTGGAGGGCAGGGCCGCCCGGGACAGCATGTCCGCGATCGTCGAGCGCGGCAGGGCGTGGCCCAGCGCCTCCGCACGGGCCGACAGTTCACGGCACGTCAGCCCGGACCGGTCCTTGAGGACCCGGAGCCGGGCGACGAACTCCGCCGCGCTCCCGGCCCGGCGCGGATCGGGTGCCGCCTCGGACCCGGCCTCCCCCTGCTCGCTCATGGGCCCCAGCCTCGTGGACCACGCGATCACCCTCAAGGGGGAGTTTCAGCCGCACGACCCGCGGAGGGACGGTGTCAGAAGACCGACTCCGCCTCCGCCATCCGGTCCTCCGGGACCCGCTTCAGCTCGGTCGTCGCCTCCGCGAGCGGGACCATCTCGATGGACGTCCCGCGCAGCGCCGTCATCTTCCCGTAGTCGCCCCGGTGCGCCGCCTCCACCGCGTGCCAGCCGAACCGGGTGGCGAGGACACGGTCGTACGCGGTGGGGGTGCCGCCGCGCTGGACGTGGCCCAGGATCACCGGGCGGGCCTCCTTGCCGAGCCGCCGCTCCAGCTCCTTCGCCAGCCGCGTACCGATGCCCTGGAACCGCTCGTGGCCGTACTGGTCGATCTCGCCCTTGCCGTAGTCCATCGTGCCCTCGGCCGGGTGCGCGCCCTCCGCGACGCAGACGACCGCGAACTTCTTGCCGCGCGCGAAGCGCTCCTCGACCATCTTGACCAGGTCGGCGGGGTCGAACGGCCGCTCCGGGAGGCAGATCCCGTGCGCGCCGGCCGCCATGCCGGACTCCAGGGCGATCCACCCGGCGTGACGCCCCATCACCTCGACGACCATCACCCGCTGGTGCGACTCGGCCGTGGTCTTCAGGCGGTCCATGGCCTCGGTGGCCACCATGACGGCCGTGTCGAAACCGAAGGTGCGGTCGGTGGAGGAGATGTCGTTGTCGATGGTCTTCGGCACACCGACGACCGGCATCCCCGCGTCGGACAGGATGCGGGCCGCGGTCAGGGTGCCCTCGCCGCCGATCGGGATGAGCACGTCGAGCCCGTACCGGCGCTGCAGCTCGCCGCAGTTCTCGGCGGCTTCGTGCAGCCGGGCCCGCTCCAGGCGGGAGGAGCCGAGGATGGTGCCGCCGCGGGCGAGGATGCCGCTGACGGCGTTGAGGTCGAGCGACCGGTAGTGGCCGTCCAGCAGGCCCTTGAAGCCGTCCTCGAAGCCGATGACCTCGTCCGCGTGACCGGCCAGCGCCCGGTGCACGACCGAGCGGATCACGGCGTTCAGGCCGGGGCAGTCGCCGCCTGCGGTGAGAACTCCGATACGCATCGTGCTGTGTCTCCTGCTCGCTAGTCGGGGGGGGGCTGACGGGGTGAGCTTCCCGGGATTCTCCCACGTCGGACGAACCGGACACATCTGTTCAAGTCCGCGCTCAAATGTGGACGTCAGGGCCCCGTCCGGCCCCGCACACCCGGCAAGCGCCCTACCCATTCACAGAGGTACTGTCAAGGGGGTATGGCACCTCGCAGGGGGTGTTTTCCGCCAAGGCGACCAGCAGAGCAGCAGCGGCGAACAGGAGTACAGGGCGTGGCGCGCAGCGTGTACGTGACCGGGATCGACCGTGGGGACGGCCGCCAGGTCGTGGAGCTGGGAGTCATGGAACTCCTGACCCGCCAGGTGGACCGGGTGGGGGTGTTCCGCCCGCTGGTGCACGACGGGCCCGACCGCCTGTTCGAACTGCTGCGGGCCCGCTACCGGCTCGCCCAGGACCCGGCGACCGTCTACGGCGTGGACTACGTGACGGCCTCGGCGCTGCAGGCCGAGCAGGGCACGGACGCGCTGGTGTCGCGGCTGGTGGAACGTTTCCACACGGTGGCGCGGGACTACGAGGCCGTCCTCGTCCTGGGCACCGACTTCGCGGACACCCAGCTTCCCGACGAGCTGGCCCTCAACGCCCGCCTCGCCAACGAGTTCGGCGCCTCCGTCATCCCGGTCGTCGGCGGCAAGGACCAGTCGCCGGAGCGGGTGCGGGCCGAGACCCGGAACGCGTTCCGCGCGTACGCGGGGCTGGGCTGCGACGTGCTGGCGATGGTCACCAACCGGGTCTCCCCGGAGAGCCGGGACGGCATAGCCGAGCGGCTCGCGGCCCGCCTCCCCGTTCCCTGCTACGTCGTGCCCGACAACCCGTCGCTGGCGGCGCCGACGGTCTCGCAGATCACCCACGCGCTCGGCGCGAAGGTGGTGCTGGGCGACGACTCGGGGCTGGCCCGGGACGCCCTGGACTTCGTGTTCGGCGGCGCCACGCTGCCGAACTTCCTCAGCGCGCTGACGCCCGGCTGCCTGGTGGTCACCCCCGGCGACCGCGCCGACCTGGTGGTGGGCGCCCTGGCGGCGCACTCGGCGGGCACGCCGCCCATCGCGGGCGTCCTGCTCACACTGAACGAGCAGCCGAGCGAGGAGATCCTGACCCTCGCCGCCCGGCTCGCACCCGGCACCCCGGTCATCTCGGTGGGCGGACGCAGCTTCCCCACCGCGCAGGAGCTGTTCGCGCTGGAGGGCAAGCTCAACGCGGCGACCCCGCGCAAGGCGGAGACCGCACTCGGCCTGTTCGAGCGGTACATCGACACCGCCGACCTGGTGAAGCGGCTGTCCGTGGCCCGCAGCGGCCGGGTCACCCCCATGATGTTCGAGCACGAGCTGCTGGAGCAGGCCCGCTCCGACCGCCGCCGGGTCGTCCTGCCGGAGGGACTGGAAGAGCGCGTGCTGCGCGCCGCCGACGTCCTCGTACGGCGCGACGTGTGCGACCTGACGCTGCTGGGCGACCCGGAACTGATCCGCAAGAAGGCCGCGGACCTGAGCATCGAGCTCGGGGACAGCCGGCTCGTCGACCCGGCCACGTCCGAGCTGCGGCAGCGCTTCGCGGAGCGGTACGCCGCCCTGCGCGCCCACAAGGGCGTGACGGTGGAGCTGGCGTACGACGTGGTGTCGGACGTCAACTACTTCGGCACGCTCATGGTGGAGGAGGGTCTGGCCGACGGCATGGTGTCCGGTTCCGTGCACTCGACGGCCGCGACGATCCGCCCCGCGTTCGAGATCATCAAGACCAAGCCGGAGGCGTCGATCGTGTCGTCCGTCTTCTTCATGTGCCTGGCCGACGAGGTGCTGGTGTACGGCGACTGCGCGGTCAACCCGGACCCGAACGCCGAGCAGCTCGCGGACATCGCGACGCAGTCGGCGGCGACCGCCGCGCGCTTCGGTGTCGAACCGCGCATCGCGATGCTGTCGTACTCGACGGGCACCTCCGGCTCGGGCGCGGACGTGGACAAGGTCCGGGAGGCGACGAAGCGGGTGCGCGCCGCCCGGCCGGAGCTGAAGATCGAGGGTCCGATCCAGTACGACGCGGCCGTGGAGCCGTCCGTCGCCGCGACCAAGCTGCCGGGGTCCGAGGTGGCCGGCCGGGCGACCGTGCTGATCTTCCCGGACCTCAACACCGGCAACAACACGTACAAGGCCGTGCAGCGCTCGGCGGGCGCGGTGGCGGTCGGCCCGGTGCTCCAGGGACTGCGCAAGCCGGTCAACGACCTGTCGCGGGGCGCGCTCGTGAGCGACATCGTGAACACGGTCGCGATCACCGCGATCCAGGCCCAGGCGACCCCGTCCCCGTCCCAGCCCCCGGCTGCGCCCCGGACCCCGGCCCCGGCTCCCGGCCCGCGCCCGGACCCGTCCGCGTAACGGCCGTACGGCCCGGCCGGTCCGTCCCGGCGTCCTCGGCCACCGCCCCGCACCCCGCCCACCAGCCCGCACCCGCACCCGCACCCGCACCCGCACCCGCACCGAGAGAGAGCGCCCCGCCCGTGACCAGCGCCAGCCCCGCCACCCGTGTCCTCGTCCTCAACTCCGGCTCCTCGTCCGTGAAGTACCAGCTGCTCGACATGCGGGCGGGCGACCGGCTCGCGGTCGGGCTGGTCGAGCGGATCGGCGAGGCGACCTCACGGCTGGTCCACACCCCGCTCGTCGACGGCGGCGAGAAGCGCGAGCGCACCGGCCCGATGCCGGACCACGCGGCGGCGCTGAAGGCGGTCGCGGCGGAGCTGGCCGCCGACGGGCTCGGGCTGGACTCGCCCGAGCTGGCGGCGATCGGCCACCGCGTGGTGCACGGCGGGCTGAAGTTCACCGCGCCGACCGTGATCACGGACGAGGTGCTGGCGGAGGTGGAGCGCCTGGTCCCGGTGGCGCCGCTGCACAATCCGGCGAACGTCACCGGCATCCGCACCGCGCGGGCGCTGCGCCCGGACCTGCCGCAGGTGGCCGTCTTCGACACGGCGTTCCACACGACGATGCCGGAGCACGCGGCGCGGTACGCGATCGACACGGAGGTGGCGGACGCGCACCGGATCCGCCGCTACGGCTTCCACGGCACCTCGCACGCGTACGTGTCCCGGGAGACGGCGCGGCTGCTGGGCAAGGACCCGTCCGAGGTGAACGTCATCGTGCTGCACCTGGGCAACGGCGCCTCGGCATCGGCGGTGGCGGGCGGCCGGTGCGTGGACACGTCCATGGGGCTGACCCCGCTGGAGGGCCTGGTGATGGGCACCCGGTCCGGGGACATCGACCCGGCGGTGACCTTCCACCTGAAGCGGGTCGCGGGAATGTCGGTCGACGAGATCGACACACTGCTGAACAAGCGCAGCGGCCTGATCGGGCTGTGCGGCGACAACGACATGCGGGAGATCCGGCGGCGTATCGACGAGGGTGACGAGCGGGCGCGGCTGGCGTTCGGCATTTACGTGCACCGGCTGAAGAAGTACATCGGCGCGTACTACGCGGTGCTCGGCCGGGTGGACGCGGTGGTGTTCACGGCGGGTGTGGGTGAGAACGCGGCGCCGGTGCGGGAAGCTGCCCTGGAGGGCCTGGAGTCGCTGGGCCTCGCGGTGGACGCCGAGCGCAACGCCGTACGGTCCGGGGAGGCGCGGCTGATCTCTCCGGAAGGCGCGAGGGTGGCGGTCGCGGTGGTCCCGACGGATGAGGAGCTGGAGATCGCCCGTCAGACTTACTCGCTGGTAATCAACTGAAAACAGGAACAACGGAAGCCTTGGAAGAACTCGACTGAGCGGCCCCCCGCCCATTTGTACATTTCGCCAGCCGGAATATTCCGCACTGAAACAAACCGATAGGATCCGCCTTATGCGCCGTTCCAAAATCGTCTGCACACTGGGCCCCGCCGTCGACTCCTACGAGCAGCTGAAAGCGCTCATCGAGGCCGGCATGAACGTGGCCCGTTTCAACATGAGCCACGGCACCCACGCTGAGCACGAGGAGCGGTACCACCGTCTCCGCCAGGCGGCCGAGGACACCGGCCGCGCCGTGGGCGTGCTGGCCGACCTCCAGGGGCCGAAGATCCGTCTGGAGACCTTCGCCGAGGGTCCGGTCGAGCTGGTCCGCGGTGACGAGTTCACCATCACCATCGAGGACGTCCCCGGCGACAAGTCGGTCTGCGGCACCACCTACAAGGGGCTCCCGGGCGACGTCGCCAAGGGCGACCAGATCCTGATCAACGACGGCAACGTCGAGCTGAAGGTCCTGGAGGTCGACGGCCCCCGGGTACGGACGATCGTCATCGAGGGCGGTGTCGTCTCCGACCACAAGGGCATCAACCTGCCGGGCGCGGCGGTCAACGTCCCGGCCCTGTCCGAGAAGGACGTCGAGGACCTGCGGTTCGCGCTGCGCATGGGCTGCGACATGGTCGCGCTGTCCTTCGTGCGGAACGCCGACGACGTCAAGGACGTGCACCGCGTCATGGACGAGGTGGGCCGCCGGGTGCCGGTCATCGCCAAGGTGGAGAAGCCGCAGGCGGTCGCCAACATGCAGGACGTCGTGATGGCGTTCGACGGTGTGATGGTGGCCCGCGGCGACCTGGCCGTCGAGTACCCCCTCGAGAAGGTCCCGATGGTGCAGAAGCGGCTGATCGAGATGTGCCGCCGCAATGCCAAGCCGGTGATCGTCGCGACCCAGATGATGGAGTCGATGATCACCAACTCCCGCCCCACCCGCGCCGAGGCCTCCGACGTCGCCAACGCCATCCTGGACGGCGCGGACGCGGTCATGCTGTCGGCAGAGTCCTCGGTCGGCGCCTACCCGATCGAGACCGTCCGGACGATGTCGAAGATCGTGTCGGCGGCCGAGGAGGAACTGCTCGCCAAGGGCCTCCAGCCACTGGTCCCCGGCAAGAAGCCGCGCACCCAGGGCGGTTCGGTGGCCCGCGCGGCCTGCGAGATCGCGGACTTCCTCTCCGGCAAGGCGCTCATCGCCTTCACCAAGTCCGGCGACACCGCCCGCCGTCTCTCCCGCTACCGCGCCGAGCAGCCGATCCTGGCCTTCACCACCGAGGTCGAGACCCGGAACCAGCTCACCCTGAGCTGGGGCGTCGAGTCCTTCGTCGTCCCGCACGTCGACAACACGGACGCGATGGTCGACCTGGTCGACGCCGAGCTGCTGAAGCTGCAGCGCTACAACGCCGGCGACGTCATGATCGTCACCGCGGGCTCCCCGCCCGGCGTCCCCGGCACCACGAACATGGTCCGCGTCCACCACCTGGGCGGCGGCGCCCGGGACTGACGCCGCCGCCACGCCGCCGGACGTGACGAGGCGGTACCCGCGCCCCGTACGGAGCGCGGGTACCGCCTGTTGTCTCCGGCGCTTTCGGGCCGGTGACCGTCAGACGCTCCGGACGAGCTGGTCCAGCTCAAGCAGGTGGTACTCGCCATACCCGAACCGCCCGCCGAGGAACTCGTACCGGGAGTACTGCTCCTCGGTCAGTGGCACGGACAGCACCAGCAGAACCCGCAGGAACAGACGGAACCCAAGGTCGGGGTCGACCCGGGTGACGACCTGCTCCACTGCGGCCAGGACCGTCGTGGCGGGAATGGGTTTCCATGTGGGGCTGACCGCTTTGTCCGTGACCAGCGGCGCCACTTCTCGGACGGCGCTCAGCACCTCCTCCGCCAGATCGGTCGGAACCGGCAGGACGACAGCCGTATACGTGGGGGCCGCGTCCCGCAGGACCTCTTCGCACACCTCCGCGATCTCTCTCAGCCAGTCCCGTCCGTCGATGCCGAGATGGTCGATACCGAAACCCCGGTCCGACGCGGCCACCCACAGGGTGGTGATCGCGTCGGTGGAGAGGACGGACTCCAACAGTCTCAGCGTGTCCTCCAGGAGGACGGCCGCCTCGGAGCCCGGGGTCCGGTCGGGTGCGTCGGCGCCGACTCCGGCGGCCTTCTGCACGATATCCCGCGCGGTACGACTGTGCCACGCGCCCGCGAACCGCGCAGCGAGCCGCGACAGCCCGAAGTCCCACGTGGCGTCACGCCGGGCAGTGTCGACCGGCGGCCAGACGACGTTCAGGCCGTCGTAGACCACAGCCGCCGGGTATCCGAAGCGTTCAGCCAGCCCGAGGAACCGGTCGTACCGCTCCTTCCCTACCCGTACGGAGTATGTCTTCAGCGACCGCACAAAGAGCCGGAAGCCGAGATCGGCGTCGGCGCGCGTGACGACCTGCTGCAGACCGGTGGCAAGGTCCGGCAGCCCGGCGGCGAGGCCCAGTGTCGGGGCGAGGTCCCGGATCTCCGCCACGACCGCATGGCAGAACTCCTCGTCCCGTACTGGCCGCACGGGCGGCGGCACATAGGACTTCCTGTTTCGGCGGAGCCGCTCCGTGGCCAGCTCCGAGAGCCTCCGCAACCAGGCGCGGATGTCCAGTCCGTGGTCGGCCGGATCGAAACACCGGCCGACCACGGCCAGCCAGACCATGTGGACGACCTCGTCCGGGAGCGGGGACTCCAGCAGGCGGCGGGCGTCCTCCCCCAGCTCGACGGCTTCCTCACCATCGGACTGGTCCGCCAGGCATGCCACGGCGTCGAGCGCGTCCGCCAGGTCAGGACGGCGGCCCAGGGAACACAGTCGCTCCGTCAGCCCGGTTAGCCCGAAGTCCTCGCCATAGCCGAGTTCGACGTACGTGGGATGACTCTCTGTCATCGCCACTCCACTACTTCGGGTAGGCGGTCTTGACGACATATCCACCACGACCCTGTCCGGTGTGCTTCTTGACCTTCATCAAGATCACTACAACCTCATTGCCGGCGTTCGTCATCGTCACACCGTCTGGATGGTATGCCTTGCCCAGAGACGGATACTCGTTCCACTTCCCCGTGATGGTCACCGGGTACTGCTCTCCGTCCCTGGCCTTGCTCAGCCACTTCTGGAAGCTGGTCCACTTCTTCTGGTCCAGTACCTTCTGGCCGTGCTTGTTGGAGACGTAGAAGAAGTCCGACACCACCCGGTCCACTGCCTGCTGGGCGATCGCCTCGCTGGTCCAGACCGTGTTGACCTTCCCCTTCTTCTCCGCAAGCTGGAACGCCCTCAGCGCATCCGGGTTGACGTGCTCCTTCAGGGTGTGGATCTCGTCCGCGTAGTCCCTGAGGTTGGGGAGCTGTTCGTCCCTCAGGTTCAAGCAGTTGTGCACCAGTACATCCGCGGCCCGGGAACCCCCGGTGCTCACGTAGAACGTGTGCAGGTCACCAACGGTGAGGTCGTGGACCTGCTGGGGTGCCATGCCCCAGCGGCCGCGCACCTCGGTCACGTTGTGCAGGCTGCCGTCCGGGCCGAGCAACCGGTCGCCCGGGCGCAGTTCGGAGGCAAGGATCCACCCCCGACCGTCTGCGCGGATCTTGTGGCCGGGTGTGGTTTCCAAACTGCTGCCGTCGGCCAGACTGATGGTCAACAGCTCGTCGGTGGAGTGCTGGAACGTGTCGGTGACAGGTGCGGCACGCAGGACACCGGCATCCGGATCGGCGGCCATCACTTGGTCGCCTACCTGGAGCAAGCTGATCGGCCGACGTGTTCCGTCTGCCATGAGCACCCGCGTACCTGCGGGGAAGCTGTTCCTGGTACATGTGGTGAACATCGCCTCGGCCGCATCAGCTTCGCGCTGGATGGCCACCATGGCTCGGGGGTCCAGCTCCAGTGCCTTCAGCGCCCGGGCCGCATCAGCGATGCCGATCCCGGTGCGCATAGCGGCGTCGAGGGCGCGGATCCCGTCGGCCGCGGCCTTGAAGGCCTTGGTGGGGACGAACCAAACGGCGGCCCATGCGCAGCCGGTGAGGCTGCCCGGCTCACCGCCGGGGGCGATCTTCTGGGCGCATTCGATGAAGTCGCCGAGCAGGATCTTCACCGGGTCGATGCCCTCGTTGAACTCGAGCATCGAGAGCGTGCGGGTGACCGTGCTGCTCTGGTTCTTGAGCGTCTCGCGTCCGAGGAAGACCGTGGCCGAGGACGGGCAGCCGTACTGTGCGGCGGGAAAGTCCTGTTCCGTACACAGGTAGAGGTCGACGACAGCGGTGAAGTGGATGACCGCCGTGATCACGCAGTCCCCGAAGTGGACGATCGGGTTGCAGTTCTCCTTCTTCACGATGTCGGGCTCACCGACGGTCTCGATGCGGTCGACGACATAGAACACGCTGCCGATGCCTGTGGTGGCTCCGGCCTTGATCTGGCTGTTCTTGCCCGCCGTCTCGGCGGCCTCGGCCGCCTTCTGCGCCTCCTCGGCGTACTTGTGTGCGTCCTTCGCGGCCTTCTCGGCCGCGGTGGCGGCTTCGTCGGCGCGTGTGGCCGCCGCGCGGGCCTCCTTGGCGGCCTGTTCCGCCGTGGCCGCAGCCGTGCGGGCGGCCTGGGCGTCGAGCGCGGCTCCGTCGGCGGAGGCGCGGGCGGCCTTCGCGTGACCCTCGGCGCGTCCGGCGGCCTTGTCCGCGGCGGCCGCGTCCGCCGTGGCCTCGCGGCCGTGTTCGATCGTGCGGGCCAGTGACTGCGCGGCCCTGGACGCGGCGGTGGCGGCGTCGGCGGAATAGCCCAGCGCCTCCTTCGCGTACGTACGGGCCCGGGCGGCATGGCCTGCCGCGTTCGCGGCGTGCTGGTAGGCGGCCTTCGTGTCGCCCTTGGCGGCCTCAGCGAGCGCCTTGGCGGCAGCGGCCTCCTCCTGCGCGTTCTTGGCGTGGGCGTCGGCGACGGCCTTCTGCCGGTCGGCGATCGACTTGGACGACTGGCCCGTCAGCACGACCAGGCCCGCGGCCGAGTCGGTCGTGACGTACGGGGAGCCGAGCTGGATCGCGTCGTTGGCCGGCTTGGCGACCTGCGAGGCGGCGTTCCCGGCGTCCACGGCGGCCAGGGCGGTGACGTGGGCGTAGCCCGCGGCCTTCGCTGCCGCCGCCTGTGCCCTGGCCGTCTCCTTGTTGGCCGCGTCGGCATGGGACTTGGCGGTCTTCGCCTTGGCCTCGGCCTCGTCGGCCAGCTTGACGGCGGCCTTCGCCTCCGCGGCGGCGTCCTTCGCGGCCTGGATGGCCTCGGCGGCAGCGCTGGTGGCGGTCTTCACCGCGGCGTCGGCCTTCAGCTTCGCCGCCTGGGCGGCGTCGGCGGCGGCGCGGGCGCGCTTGGCGGCAGCCTCGGCGCGGGTGGCCGCAGCGTCCGCGTCGGTCGCCGCCTTGGTCGCGGCGTTCGCCGCGGTACGAGCCCGGCCTGCCGCCGCCTCGGCGTCCGAGGCGTGCCGGTCGGCCTCGTCGGCGGCGGCCCTGGCCTCCTTGGCGTTGGCGTCGGACTCGTGGGCCTGGGCGTACGCCTCCTTCGCGTCCGCGCGGGCCCGTGCAGCGTTCGCCTTCTGCTCGGCGTCCCACGCGTCGTCGCGCAGGTCGCGAGCCTTTTCGCGGGCAGCCTTGGCGGCGTTCTTCTTCTCTACGGCGGTCGCCTCGGCGGATTCGGCCTTCGCCTTGGCGTCCTTCGCCTTCGTCGCCTCGGCCTCGGCGGTCGTCCGGTGCCGCGCCGCCTCGGCCTTCCTGGCGTCGGCGTTCGCCTTCTCCTTCAGCGCCGTTTTCTCCTCGGCCTCAGCCGCCAGCCGCTTCGCGCGGGCCTCGGCAGCGGCCGCCTTGGCGTCCGCCTCCGCCTTCATGGCCTGGGCGAGCTTGGCCTCCGCCGTCTCCTTGTCCTTCTTGGCGTTGTCCCGGTGCGTCTTCGCCGCGTCAGCCGCCGCCTTGGCCTGGAGTTCGGCCGCGCGAGCCGCCTCCTTGCGGAACTCCGCCTTCGACTGAGCGGCCTGGGCCAGAGCGCGCTGCATGATGGTCGCGCTGTCCCCGGCGGACGCGCGGGTGGCGGCCTCGGCGGTCTCGCCGGCCTTCACCATCGCCTCCAGCGCGGCAGCAGCGCCCCTGGTGACCTGCGCCTTCTGTTGCCCCACCAACAGACCGCGGCCGCGCGGCGCGCCGTTGGCGTCCGCGATGCCGTAGGCGGTCCGCTCCACGCTGGCGCTGGTGTCGGCGGCCGTCTTCGCGTACTTGGCCGTCTTCTTGAGGGCGGCGAGCTGGGCCTTCGCCGCCGCCTGCGCCTCCGGGATGCCCTTCTTCGCCTTGGCGAACTGCCCCTTGTCCGGGTAGCTGAGGGAGTCGGTGCCCTTGTGGCCGGTCGGCTTGACCCGGAACCGCTGGGACGAGGCGCTCTTGCACGACCATTGCCGCGCGTCGTAGCCGTTGTCGAACTTCGGCAGTTCCAGGCACTTACCCGTGCCGACGCTCTTCAGAGGCGTGGTCGCACGGACGTTGAACGACCACGTCTGCGCCGGGCTCTGGTTGCAGGACCAGATCTGGATCTTCCTGCCGTTGTCGGCCTTACCGCCCGACACGTCCAGGCACTTGTACGAGTTGTAGTTCCGCAGATGCAGACCCCGGTCATCGGCTTCGATCAGCCACTTCTGGGCCGCCGTGCCGTTGCACTTGTAGATCTGGACCGGGGTGCCGTTCTTCTTGCCGCCGCCCTGGACGTCCAGGCACTTGCCCTTCGCACCCGGCACCTCGATGACCACAGGTGAGTCACCGATCCACCCGACTCCGCCCGGGGACCAGTAGTCCTGCCACCGGGCCAGGTGATCGGCTACCCACGAGTGGCCCAGCAACGCTCCCAGAGCCTCCGCTCCGTCGGCGAGGGAGTCGGTGGCGAAATCGTTCATATCCAGGAGCTGGTTGCGCTGCTTGGCCTGGGAGGCGATCTCCTGCTGCCACTCCGCGGCCGCGGTGTCGGAGATCGTCCGCAGCACCCTGTTCGGATCGACGGGGTCGCGCCACGCGCAGGACGCGAACCTCGTCTTCATGTCCTCGACCGCGATGCGGAACTCCGCCGACCCGGGTTCGGGGGCGGTACGCGGGAACCCGCCGGACGCGAGGAAGATGCGGGCGTTGTCCGCACCGGTGGGCTCCAAAGACCAGTCCGTCATGTGCTCGAAGGCACTGTGCTCGGCGAGTTGACGATCCCACTCGGGAAGGCGCGGATCCGGGTCCTTGCCGTACAGCGGGGCGCCGAGGTCCTTGACGGCCTTGACCGTCGTCTCATCGGCCCTGGGAGTGGGGTCCTCGTAGAAGTCGGACTCGTTCTTCCAGTACCAGTCGGCGATCCACTTGGACAGCCCGGTCTGGCCGTGGAAGTCGTCCTTGCCGTCGTGCCAGCTTCCGGGCGGCGAGTGGAATTCGTTGTCTCCGAAGCCGCCGGGAGTCTCCAGCCCCTTGAGCGGCTTCTCCCATACGGCCTGGAGCGCGCGAATGGCCTCCAGCTTCCTGGTCGCCGCCTCCCGGTCCTTGTCGAAGGCCTCGGCGAGCGGCGTCTTCTCCCAGTGCTGCCGGTCGGCCAGCTCGTGCAGTTTGTCCTGCGGCTGGTTCAAGCCGTCCTGCGCGATACCGGCCATGGCCGACCCGCCCAGCCGCAGCACGTCGGCCATCAGACACTGGTCCTGGCGCAGCTGCTCCGCGGCAGTGTCCTCGAACCAGTCGTCGCCGTCGCTCACCGGCGCCATGCGCGGGGAGGCCTCCCGGCTCAGCAGGTCAGGCTGAACGGCCAGGCCACCGAAGACAGCCACGACGGCTACGGAGGCGACGAACGAGGTGAGAGGGGTGGATCTGCGTTGTCTGTTCTTGAACAGCCCTGGTCTGGGGCGCAAGAGGGTGTCCCTTCATGGAAACAAGGGCAGGCGGGGGTACCCGAATGAAGAGAAGTGAACGCGCAGCTACGCCCGCGTCATGCCGCTGTCCTGCCAAGGGCGCGGCGACGGCACGCGGTGGCCCCCTGCGGAGACGGCATACAAGGTGAGCCGATACGGCATGGTGATCTTCCCTCCCCGTGGCGGCACTGTTCCCCCGGCCGCCGGCTGAGGTGCGCGCGCCTTGGCAGAGTGGTCAGCTCCACTGCACGCACACAGCGATCACCATAGGCACAAGCCATCGCCCCGGATCAAGGGGATTCCCCCTCTCAACACCGCCCAGCACGCTGTCACTTCCCGTGCGGACCAGGACGCGGTCACGGGGGGGCGCGGTAGCCGAGGCCGACGCGACCGTCCCTACGTCGATCGACAACGCCATCGTGGCCAACGGCGTCGCGACGTACGCGATTACGTCATGACCCTCGGCTGTGTGCACCCCGGTCTGGCGGGTGTGCCGACCCCGGGACGTCCCACCTGCCGGCGCGCGGCCGGTGCGGTCATCACGGGCGCCTCGCCTTGAGCGCCGCGACGAACGGCGCCCAAGCGCGGGCGGAGACGGTGACGATGGGCCCGTCGGGCACCTTGGAGTCCCGGACGGGGACGACGCCGGGGAGGTCGTCGGCTACCTCGACGCAGTCGCCGCCTGACCCGTTGCTGTAGCTGCTCTTGCGCCAGAAGGCGGCGTCCACGAAGTCTTCTGCCACTTCGACGCAGTTGCCGCCCGACCCATTGCTGTAGCTGCTCTTGCGCCAGAAGGCGGCGCTCAAGTCAATCCGGTTGCTTACCATTTCGATAGTCCTCAGCCGCTGATTCGAGCATGGCCAGGGACGCCTCTGGCGGCAGCGCGGCGGCCCTGAGCAGATCGTACGACTTCTGATACGCCGCCACGAGCCCCGGATCGTCCACGGTGTGGCCGGTGTGCAGCGACTCCGTGTACACCAGTGGCGGCGCGTCCGCGAAGGTCATGATCATCGCAGTGCCGAGCATGAACGGGTGGGCCCCAGAGTCCCACGGCAGCACCTGCGAGAAGATCCTCCGCCTTCGCACCAGTGCGGCGATCCGGTCCAATTGCTCGGCCATCTGAGCAGGAGCCAGGATCGGCTGCCGTAGCAACGACTCGTGCAGGACAGCCCAGTACTGCGGCGTGTTGTGGTCATCCTCGAAGAGGCGGGCCCGTGCCAGTCGGCCGTTGACCTTGGCGGCGGTCTCCTCGTCGGCCTCCAGCGGATGCGTCGCGCGCACCACGGCACGTGCGTACGCCTCGGTCTGCAAGAGCCCCGGCACTGCGGTGGGGCACCACTCCTCGATGGTCAGCGCGTGCTTCTCCACCTCCAGTACCCGCTCGAAGTACTCGGCATGGCCGTTCCGTCGCGCCTTCCGTACGTCGTCGCAGCCGCGCTCGAAACAGCCGTCCGTCTTGAGGATCCGGTCAGCGTGGCGGGCCAGCTCCACCGGCATGCTGCGCTGGCCGCGCTCGATCTCGCTCAGGAGCGTCACCCCGTAGAAGCTGCCCTCCACGAGTTCGGCCATGGTCAGGCCCGCCTTCTCCCGCTGGTGCCTCAGCTCCTTGCCGTAGAAGCACGGAACGTTCCGCGACCCGTCGATGTCCTTCCGCTTCCCCTGCCCCATGGGTGACCGCCCTTCACACCTCGCGCTGAAGCCCAAACCCGCTTCAGGCTAAGCCCGTTCGACGCCGCTGCGTGACGCGTTCATCACACCACGCGCAGAAGGGTGAATCCACTCATTCCGCATGGCTGTGGGCCGCGCTCCCGCTGGGCGGGGGCACGGCCCACAGTGCGCCGGGGTGTTGTCAGCCCTCGATGAAGTTGCGCAGGCCCGGCACGGTGAGGGTGCCGCCGAACTGACCCGCCTGGGTGACGCGTGCGTTGGTGAAGAACGCGAAGGGCACGTCCAGCGGGGGCGGGGTCTCGGGGCTGAAGGTCACCGGGATGATGCCGAACAGATTGCCCTTCAGCTCCTCGGTGTACATGGTCACCGTGCCGTTGCGCATGGTGGACGTGGAGCCCGCGCGGGACGTCACATGGCCCGTCCGGCCCTCGCTGTGGACGGTCTTCTGGTGCAGGTCCTTGATGTCCACCTCGGAGGCGGTGAACTTCAGGACCTTCTTGACCTTGCCGCTGCCGGTCTGGACCTCCACGATGCCGTGGTAGTCGAGGCCGCGCAGCGTCAGCAGGGTGGACTCCAGCTGCCACGGCTCGTCCGGGAGCTGTGGCATGCCCGGCTCCAGCTCGGCGGCGGCCAGCGCCTCCGGGTCGGAGGTGGGGCACGGGAAGCGGGGCTTGGCCCCGTCGGGTATGTCCTCGTCCTGCTTCGCGTCCAGCCCCCGGGCGTCCTCGGGCAGCTCCTCGACCTCGGCACCGACCTGGTCGGCGGCCTTCCTGATGGCCTCCTCGGTGGTGTCCGCGACGGCGACCTCGGCCGTGTCCTCGGCCGTGTCCTTGACGGCCTCGGGCGTCTTCTGGGGCGTGGGGGCCGTGGGTGCCTCGGGCACGGTCTCGGGGACCTTGTCGGTGACCCTCCCGGCCGCGGGCGGCTCCGCCGGCGGCGGCTCCTCCTCGGTCCGGGTCTGCGGCTGGGTCTGCGCCTGCTGCTCCGTCGCCGTACCGTCGCCCTCGGCCGGGGCATCGCCCGAACCGCCCGTGCCGAGCAGGCCGCCGAAGAAGTCCTTGACGGTCTCCCCCACCCCCAGCGGGTCCAGGGGGTTCCTGGTCTCGGTGGGCGCGGGGCCCGGGGCGGCCGTCTCCGGGGCGGTGGAGCCCGTAGGGGAACCCGCGTCCGCACCCGTACCGGCGCCCGGTTCCGTGACCGGGGCGGTCGGCGCGGCCTCCGTACGGCCCGGAGACGGGCTCGACGAGGGCTTGGGGGCCTGCTGCTGCGGCTCGGCCTCCGGCTTCCGCTCCTTCCCGGACGCCTGCTCCTCCCGGGAGTCCTGCGAGTCCTGGGAGGCGGACGGGGACGGCGTGGCCTTCGGCTCCTCGGAGTCCTCCGGCTGCTCCTGCTCGTCCGGCTGCGTCACACAGGGGCCGGGCGCGAAGGGGATGTCGTTCTCGTCGGCCATCGCGGGCCGTGGCGTCAGGCTCATGCCGACGATGACCGCAGTGGGCATGGCCGCGAGGGCGATGGCCTTGCCGGCCGGGCCCTGCAGTCTGGTCAGCAGAGACTTGCGCGGGGCCGCGTGGCGCGGGCCGCGTCTCGTGCGCGCGGCCTCGCCGTCGGCGGCCGTCGGCTGCGTCTCGTCACCCCGCACTGTTCCTCCCGCCGTTCGGGTCAGGGATCGTTTCGGTGCTGATGTCCGTGGGTGTGCTGTCGTGGGGCGCGGTGGCGTCGGGCCGCGGCTCCGGAGCCGGAGCCGGAGCCTCCTTCGCCAGGTTCAGCGTCTGTGCGGGCGCCTCCGGCTGTACGGGGGTCGCCTGCCGCTCCGCCTCGGGCGCGGCCTCAGGTCCCGCCTCGGCTGCCGGAGTCCCCGGCGCCCACGCGATGGACAGGGCGCCGCCCAGCAGCGCGCCCAGATAGCCCATGACGAAGCCGCCGAAGTTCGACACCGGAATGGACACCAGCGCCAGCATGATCGCGGCCACGCCCGCGAAGATCCGTACCAGCGGCTGGAACCACATCGTGAGGCCCAGCGTGACCAGCAGCACCCCGATGATCAGCGACCCTGAACCTCCGGGCGTCTGCATGGTGACGGTCATCTGCCCGAGGTGGAGGCTCGCGTACGGGAAGTACGCGATCGGGATGCCGCCCAGCAGCGTGAGCAGCCCCGCCCAGAACGGCCGGTTGCCCCGCCAGGCGCGGAACCGCCGCTTCAGGACGCGAAGGTAGTGCTCGTTCTGCTCGGCGGTGGTGGGCGCGGGCGCGGCTGACTCGGCGCTCATGAGAAAGCTCCCTGGTACTGGATGTGCTGTGTGAAGAGGGAGACGGGCGGGCGCGACAGCCCGGGGCTCTCACACCCGCCCGTACGGATCGCCGGTCAGAAGCACTCGACCTTCGGACCGTCGCCGACGTGCAGACGCATGCTCAGACCGCTCAGCTTGAAAGTGCCGGCGGTGGTCGCCCACGCCTTCTGCCTCACGTCGGTGAGGACGACCGACTCCGCCTGCTGGGCGAAGCCGTTCTGGTTGATCTGGTCCTTGATGGCCGGTCCCTTGCCCCAGCCCTTGGCGTCACCCTTGGCGGTGTGCTTGGCCGCGATGCCGATGTCGATGTTCTCGAACGTGGCGTCGGCGTCGAGCTCTGTGACGTCGAGGTACAACCTCGAAGCCTCGACGGGCTTGTCCTTGCCGGCCTCCAGCCGGAGCGTGACCTTACCGATGAAGGGCACGTCCGGGGTGACCACCGACTGGCACATCTTGGTGATCGTGGCATTCTCGAAAGACGAGATGGCGACCGGACGAACGGTGACCGCGTCTCCGCCCTTGATCTCCTTGTAGCCCATGTCGGCGCCGCCGTACTGGGCGAAGCCGTCACCCTTGAGGCGCTCGGTGGTGACCTTGAACTCCTGGCCGGACACCGCGAACGACGCCGCCAGCGCGCCCTGGGCCAGACCGACGCCGATCGCGGCCGTCGCGGCCACGCTCGGCACCATGACGACGGCGAACCGCTTCCATCTGGTCCCACCGCGAACCTGGGACTGCATAGATTCCTCCTTCTCGGACGTACATCTCCGGGAGGGACCCTCGGGCCCGTCCTGGGATGGGAGAAGTGCTACGTCCTCGGGA
Organism: Streptomyces sp. MUM 203J; assembly: GCF_022414595.1. GTDB lineage: Bacteria > Actinomycetota > Actinomycetes > Streptomycetales > Streptomycetaceae > Streptomyces. The sequence continues at coordinate 145,182 of NZ_JADWYO010000001.1, forward strand.
AGGGGAACGCCCGCGGATAGGGCGCGAGCCCGCGTCCGTATCACCGGCGATCACTCCCGAGCGACAACCGCGGGCCGCTCGGCGCTCTCGCCTGCGGCCCGTTCGGACAGGTCCTGCCGGATAGGCGGGAACCCCCCTGTCCACGGCCGGCGCGACAGTGCCGCCGGCCTACCCGGTGGGGACCCGAAGTCCGCGAGCGCGGCTGGTTGCCGGGCTGTTGCGGTTTCGGACCGAGCGTCGCTGATCGTGGTGCATTCGGGCGGCGCGCACAAGGGGGTTCGTTACCGGCTAGTAACGGGTCGATAAAACGGCTGCGACGGCATGGCGCCGTACGGGCACACACGGTGCTACCGGCCGGTTCGACAGAAGCGGATATGCCGGATGATGGACGGACATAAAGCGAGCGTTGACTTACTACAAGTAACAGCGGCTGCGGATTACCAAGTTTTGGTAAAGCGCAGCCGCCGTCCTTCTGCCTGTCACCGAGTCGCCATGTCGTCGTGTCGCCATATCAGCGACCGGGTTCACGGCGACCGGGCCGCGGGGCCCGGCTCAGAAGAGCACGCGCGCCAGCGCCCCCCGCGCCTTCGTCACCCGCGGGTCGTCCGGCCCGACCACCTCGAACAGCTCCAGCAGCCGCACCCGCACCGCGTCCCGGTCATCGCCCGCGGTGACCCGCACCGTGTCGACGAGCCGTTCGAAGGCGTGCTCCACGTGGCCGCCGACCAGATCCAGGTCCGCCACGGCGAGCTGCGCCGCGACGTCCTCCGGCTTCTCGGCGGCGGCCTTCCGCACCTGCTGCGGGTCCATGCCCTGGACCCGGCCCAGCAGTTCGGCCTGCGCGAGACCCAGCTTGGCCTCGGTGTTGCCCGGGTCGTCGACGAGGACGTTCTTGTACGCCTGGACGGCTCCCGGGATGTCGCCGGAGTCCAGCGCGCGGACCGCCGCCTCCAGCAGGGCGTCGTGCGGACCGGCGGGCGCCGCCGGAGCCTCGGCCGCATCCCCCTCGGGCCCCTGGGCGTCGGCGTCCACGGCGATCCCCGTGATCCCGAAGCGCTGCTCGGCCACCTGCACGAGCTGGTCCAGGGTCTCGCGGATCTGCTGCTCGGGCGCCGCCCCCTGGAACAGCGGCAGGGCCTGCCCGGCCACCACCGCGAACACCGCGGGAATCCCCTGGATCCCGAACTGCTGCATCAGCATCTGGTTGGCGTCGACGTCGATCTTCGCGAGCACGACACGGCCGTCGTACTCGACGGCCAGTCGCTCCAGCAGGGGGCTGAGCTGCTTGCACGGCTGGCACCACTCGGCCCAGAAGTCGAGGACGACGGGCACCTCGGCCGAGCGCTGCAGAACCTCGCGCTCGAAGCCCGCCTCGTCGACATCGATCACCAGGGCGGAGGGCGGTACGGCTCCGCCCCCGCCCTGCCGGGCCGCCTCGGCCCGCGCCTGCTCCGCCTTCACCTTGGCCTCACCGGCCGCCTTCACCGCGGCGAGGTCGACGACGCCGCTCATGGACATGTTCCTAGGCTGCATACGTACATCCTCCCCCTTCCGCGCGTGTGACCGGTACGGCACGGCTCGCGCCGTGGACGGCACCGGGTCCCCACTCGGTGCCTGCGCCTGTCCTGTGGTCGTCGCTCGGGCCGATGGAACCACGCGTCCACCCGCTTTCGCTACGGGTCGTAGCGTATCTGGACCGCACGGGGCGCGGGCCGGCGGGAGCTGTGAACTGCCCCACATGCACGGCCTCGGGCCAGAAGAAGCTACTCACCGGTATGGTCGCCGTCATGCGCAGCCGCCACACCACTCCCCCCACCTCCCCCGGCCGCCCGGGGCGCCCGCGCAGCGCCGCCGCCGACACCGCGATCCTGGAGGCGACCCGCACGGCCCTGGTCGAGCTGGGCTGGTCCAAGCTCTCGCTCAGCGATGTCGCCGCCCGCGCGGGTGTCGCCAAGACCACGCTCTACCGGCGCTGGGCCGGAAAGAGCGAACTGGTCGTCGACGCCGTCGCGGTCCTCTTCGACGAGCTGGAGCTTCCCGACCGGGGCAGCCTCGCCGCCGACGTCGAGGGCGTCGTCCACCAGTTCGCGGCGATCCTGGAACGCCCCGAGGCCAAGACGGCGCTCATGGCGGTGGTGGCCGAGTCCACCCGGGACGCCCCCCTCCGCGAACGGATCCGCACCTCGATCGTGGACCGCCAGAAACGCCTCGTCCTGGAGGGACGTGCCCGCGCCCAGGCCCGCGGCGAACTGCCCCCGGGCGTCGGCGCGCCGGAGAGCGGCACCGACGACCTGATCTTCGACGTGATCGCGGGTGCGGTGGTGCACCGCGCGCTGGTGAGCGGGGAGCCGGTCGACGCCGAGTGGGTGCGGCGCTTCACGGCGCTGCTGCTGGGCGGCCTGGGCGCGGCGGCCGACGGGGCCTGAGGCGCCTCACAGCTCCCGGAACATGACGTGCAGGCCGGCGTACCCCTCCACCGGGTGCCGGAAGGCACCCGGGACGGTGCCGACGATCCGGAACCCGAGGTCCTCGTAGAGCCGTACGGCGTGCCTGTTCGTCTCCGCGACGGCGTTGAACTGCATCCCCCGGAATCCGGCGGCGCGCGCCCACTCCAGGCTCTCCTCGACGAGCGCCCGCCCGACCCCCCGGCCGCCGAACGCCGGGTCGACCATGTAGCTGGCGCTGGCGATGTGCGCGCCGTTGCCGTGCTGGTTGTTGTTCATCTTGGCGGAGCCGACGACCGCGCCGGTTTCCGCGTCGACGGCGACGACGGTGCGGTTCGGCGCCGTGAGCATCCACCAGCCGCGCCCGTCCTCCTCGGTGAGGTCCACGGGGAAGGTGAACGTCTCCCCCGCCTGGACGATCTGACGGAAGAACGGCCAGACGGCGGGCCAGTCCTCGGCGGCGGCCTCACGGATCTCGATGCGCATCGGCCCAGCTTGCCCTCCGGCATCGCCTCCCGCCAGGGCTTTTCCCCTGCCCGGCCCGCCGGAGAGGACCGGGCGGGACGGGCAGGACCGGAGGGCCTTCGCGGGGGCCCTCAGAACGTCGCAGGCTCCACGTAGTCGCCCCACTCGTCGCGCAGCGCCCCGCAGATCTCGCCCAGCGTGGCCTCCGCGCGGACCGCCTCCAGCATGGGCTCGATCATGTTGGCGCCGCTCCGGGACGCCTCCAGCATCGCGTCCAGGGAGGCGCGGACCTTGGCGTCGTCCCGGCGGGACTTGCGGTCGGCCAGGGCGCGGACCTGCTCGCGCTCCACCTCGTGGCTGACCCGCAGGATCTCCAGGTCGCCGGTGACCGAGCCGGTGTGGCAGTTGACGCCGACGACCCGCTTGTCGCCCTTCTCCAGAGACTGCTGGTAGCGGAACGCGGACTCCGCGATCTCGCCGGTGAACCAGCCGTCCTCGATCCCGCGCAGGATGCCGGAGGTGATGGGCCCGATGGGGTGCCTGCCGTCCGGGTGGGCGCGCAGGCCGCGCTCCTTGATCTGGTCGAAGATCTTCTCCGCGTCCGCCTCGATCCGGTCCGTGAGCTGCTCGACGTACCAGGCACCGCCCAGCGGGTCGGCCACGTTGGCGACGCCGGTCTCCTCCATCAGCACCTGCTGCGTCCGCAGCGCGATCTCGGCGGCCTGCTCGCTCGGCAGCGCGAGGGTCTCGTCGAGGGCGTTGGTGTGGAGGGAGTTGGTGCCGCCGAGGACCGCCGCGAGCGCCTCCACAGCCGTCCGTACGACGTTGTTGTACGGCTGCTGGGCGGTCAGCGAGACGCCCGCCGTCTGGGTGTGGAAGCGCAGCCACTGCGCCTTGTCGGTCCTGGCGCCGTAGGTCTCCTTCATCCAGCGCGCCCAGATGCGGCGGGCGGCGCGGAACTTCGCGATCTCCTCGAAGAAGTCGACGTGCGCGTCGAAGAAGAAGGACAGGCCGGGGGCGAAGACGTCCACGTCCAGACCGCGCGACAGGCCCAGCTCGACGTAGCCGAAGCCGTCGGCCAGGGTGTACGCGAGTTCCTGCGCGGCCGTCGCGCCCGCCTCGCGGATGTGGTAGCCGGAGACCGAGAGCGGCTTGTACGCGGGGATGTTCGCCGCGCAGTGCTCCATCAGGTCACCGATCAGCCGCAGGTGCGGCTCGGGCTGGAACAGCCACTCCTTCTGGGCGATGTACTCCTTGAAGATGTCCGTCTGGAGCGTGCCGTTGAGCACCCCCGGGTCGACGCCCTGGCGCTCGGCGGCGACCAGGTACATGCAGAAGGCCGGGACGGCCGGCCCGCTGATGGTCATCGACGTGGTGACGTCACCGAGCGGGATGTCCTTGAACAGGACCTCCATGTCGGCGGCCGAGTCGATCGCGACCCCGCAGTGGCCGACCTCGCCCAGCGAACGCGGGTCGTCGGAGTCGCGGCCCATGAGTGTCGGCATGTCGAAGGCGACGGAGAGACCGCCGCCGCCGTTGCCGAGGATCATCTTGTAGCGCTCGTTCGTCTGCTCGGCGTTGCCGAACCCGGCGAACTGGCGGATGGTCCAGGTCCGGCCCCGGTAGCCGGTCGGGTACAGGCCTCGGGTGAAGGGGTACTCACCGGGCCAGCCGATCCGCTCGAAGCCGTCGTAGGTGTCGCCGGGCCTCGGCCCGTACGCGGGCTCCACGGGATCGCCGGAGAGCGTGGTGAAGTCGGCGTCGCGCTTCTTGGCGGCGTCGTAGCGGGCCTGCCAGCGTCGGCGGCCTTCCTCGATGGCGTCAGCGTCCATACCCTCGAATTTACTAGGACGTCCTAGTAAATGTCGATGGGAAGCCGCCGGACGTGTACGTCACACCCGGCGGCGAGAAGCCCTCTCAGGCCTTGGCCGGGGCGGTCACCGCGCCCGTGACCAGCGGCTGGACCTCCCGGACGACCTTGCGCTCGACGAAGAAGGCGGCGAGGGGAATCGTGCCCGAGAGCAGGATCCACAGCAGCTTGCCGAAGGACCAGCGCGCCTTGGAGCCCAGATCGAACGCGAAGATCAGGTAGATGATGTAGAGCAGACCGTGGGCTTGGGAGACCATGAAGGTCACGTCCTCGCCCATCTCGAACCCGTACTTGAAGACCATGCACGTGCACAGCACAAGCAGCATGACGGCGGTGACGTAGGCCATCACCCGGTAACGGGTCAGCACGCTGGATTTCATGCCCACGAGCGTAACCAGGCGTTCCGGGCGATCTTCACAGACCCCCGGCCGACTACCTCTCCTCGAAGTCCCCCGCCGCCACCCGCAGGGGCCGCAGCATCGCGAAGAGCTCCGAGCACTCCTCCGCGTCGTACACGCCCAGCCCGAAGTCCATGCCCATCAGGTCCTTCGTGGCCGCCTCCACGACCTCGCGGCCCCTGTCCGTGACCGAGGCGAGAGTGCCGCGCCCGTCGTTGGGGTTCGGGCGCTTGTCGACCAGACCGGCCCTGACCAGCCGGTCCACGGTGTTCGTCACCGACGTGGGGTGGACCATGAGCCGCTCACCGATCTTGGACATGGGCAGCTCGCCCGCCTGGGAGAAGGTGAGCAGCACCAGCGCCTCGTACCGGGCGAAGGTCAGCCCGTACGGCTTGACGACGGCGTCGACCTCGGCCAGCAGGATCTGGTGGGCGCGCATGATCGAGGTGATCGCGGCCATCGAGGGAGCCGGGCCCCAGCGCTGCTGCCAGAGTTCGTCGGCGCGGGCGATGGGGTCGAACGGGAGACTGAGCGGCTTCGGCACGCCTCGACCTTACCCAGCAGTCACATTCCGGTCAGCCCGGTCTCACGCTTTGGTCGCCGCGGCCGGCACCACGCCTCCGGCCGTTCCGGCGTTGCCGCGGCTCCGCGCGAGCCCCGACAATGAACTGCTCACACGTTCAATCAACAGAGGGGGGCCGTCGGGCCATGAGGCATCAGCGACGGTGGCGGGTAAGGGCGTTCGCGGCGGCGACGGCACTGACCGCACTCACGGTGGCGGGCTGCACGGCGACCGGGGAGGGGACGGACCGCAAGGGCGCGGCCACCCCGTCGGCACCCGCGTCCCCGTCCACCGGCGGAGGGACGGGCGGCTCCGACGACAGCGCCCTCCCGGGCATGCCCACCGCGGCCGAGGCCCGCGCCCGGCTCGACGGCCTGACGGTCGCCCCGCACGGCAGCATGCGCGGCTACAGCCGCTCGAAGTTCCCGCACTGGGCGGAGCAGGGCCAGAAGTGCAACACGCGCGAGACGGTGCTGGAGCGCGAGGGCGCCGAGGTGCGGCAGGACGAGCAGTGCCGGGCGGTGTCCGGCACGTGGGTCAGCGTGTACGACGACGTGACCGTCGACGACGCGTCCGAGCTGGACATCGACCACATGGTGCCGCTGGCCAACGCGTGGCGCTCGGGCGCGGACAAGTGGGACCAGGAGAAGCGCAGGGCGTTCGCCAACGACCTGACGCACCCGCAGCTCCTGGCGGTGACCGCGAGGACGAACCGCTCCAAGGGCGACCAGGGCCCGGACCAGTGGCAGCCGCCGTCGAAGACGTACTGGTGCGCGTACGGCCGCGCCTGGACGTCGGTGAAGGCGACATACGAGCTGACCGTCACCGAGGCGGAGAAGGACAAGCTGGTGGAGATGCTGAACACTTGTGACTCGTGAGCACCACGAGACACGAGAACCTGTACGTGGAGGCCGGCCCCGGCGGCGTGATGACCGACGAGGTCGGCGTCGTCACCGGCGAGCTGGACGTCGTCACGGAGGCGCGGCCGGACGGCCTCGCGGCTGTGCGGGTGCGGTACTCCGAGGCGGACGAGTGGTACGTGATGACGGGCGCGCCCGTTCCCGTACCGCCCGAGGGAGGCCTGGCGGCCCTGCACGCGGAGGTGCTGCGCCGCGTCCGCGCGGGTGACGCGGCGGAGGCGCCGCGCCGGGCGGACCCCTGACCTGCCGGGAACGCGCGCGGCGGCCTCCCCCCTCGGCAGGGGCGAGGCCGCCGTGCGGCGGTGCGGGTTCCTGTGGGGGACTGTCGGCGTGGCCCTCACAGGGCGGGCGCCCGCGGGGCAGCGCGGGGCGTGGCGGCGTGCGGGGTTACGGCTTGCCGCGAAGGCCGCGGAGGTCTTCCGCGATCGGCTGGAGAGCCTTGTGCAGCGAGGTCAGGGCCTCGGGTGAGAGCTGGTCGATGAAGTGGCGGCGTACCGACTCGACATGGTGGGGCGCCACCTTCCGCATCGTGTCCATGCCCTGGTCCGTGAGGACCGCGAACAGGCCCCGCCGGTCCGACTCGCAGTTCTCACGGCGGACCAGACCGGCGTTCTCCATGCGGGTGATCTGGTGGGAGAGCCGGCTCTTGGACTGGAGGGTGGCCGCTGCCAGGTCGCTCATCCGCATGCGCCGCTCGGGGGACTCCGAGAGGTTCACGAGGATCTCGTAGTCGTTCATGGTGAGGCCGAAGGGCTGGAGTTCCTTCTCCAGCTGGTACGTCAGCAGTCTGTTGACGTCCAGATAGGTGCGCCAGGCGCACTGCTCCGCGTCGGTCAGCCACGGGGTGGCCGTCTCGGTCTCCATAGATGGATTCTACCTAAGCAGTTGAATAGTGGACGAAATCGACAAGCAGTGACGCCTGCTCCGCTTCGTCCCCCGTCCCCGAACGCCCACGCAAAAGGCGCAGGCGTTCGAGCGCGTCACCCTCCGCAGACTACCGCTCACAGCCCGAAGCGGCGCTGGAGGTCCCCCAGCTGGCCGGGAAGGCGCGGTGTCGAAGAGTGCGGGCCGTGGCCGGAACCAGGCGTACCGCCCCCGGGGACGCCCGGCTCGTGCGGAACGGTTCCCGTGTTCTGCTCCGCCATGAGCGTCTCGGTGGACTGGAGCAGTACCGTCCCCGCGCCGACGAACTCGAACTGGTGCTCCTCCCCGGACGCCCCGCCGATGCCGGTCAGCGCTCGCACGCCGCCCATCACGCCCGTCATGTACCCGTGGTCGTAGTGGTGGCACGGCGACGGGCAGTCCGCCCAGCCGACCAGCGCCTGCGGGTCCACCCGGATCGGTGGCTCCATGAACACCACCTCACCGTTCGAGGCGGCCACGAACTTGCCGGTGCCGATCAGCGTCAGGAACCCGGGCACGATCGACTGCTTCAGCGACAGCGACGGCTGGAAGGCCAGCAGATTCCCGGCCCGGATGGTCAGGTTGCCGTTCTCCAGGTCGTACGAGTTCACATCGAACGCCCGGTCCGCGAGCAGCATCTTGCCGCTGCCCTCCGCCACCACCCAGTCGCTCGCGTGCAGCGGCGAGTGGAAGCTCGTGCGCACCATGCGCTCCAGCGGGCCGTGACCGATCCCGTTGAAACTCATGTTCCCGTAGTACGCGATCATCTTGCCCTTCTGCAAGAACCACTGGGAGCCCTTCAGCTCCACGCAGAAGGTGTACGCGTTGACGTTGTCGTCACTCGGCAGGGTCATCGGGTCGTACACGACGGACGCGCTCACAGCTTCTCCTCCGAGGCCTGGACGAACACCGCACCACTGCCGCTCAGCTCCAGCTGGAACGCCTCGCCCGAGCCCCGGCCCACCATGTCGCGCCAGCCCAGCGCGGTGGACAGCTTGTTCCGTACGTCGCCGTGGTGCGCGACATACGCCTGCGGGTCCACGTGGACCGGGCGGCCCGGTGTGATCGGCAGCTGGATGACCCCGCCGTGCGCCATGACGGCCGCGGCCCCGTGGCCCTTCAGAGTCGTCGTGAACAGGCCCTGCCCGGTCACCTGCCCGCGCACCATGCCCATGACCCCGCCCTGCGAGCCCATGAACATCGTCCCCTGCTCCAGCGTCCCGTCGAAGGCCAGCAGCCGGTCCGCCTCCACGCAGAGCGTGTCCCCGGACAGCTCGATCACCTCGACGTGGTGACCTCCGTGCCCGAACATCACCGTGCCGCTGCCCTCGACCGTCATCAGCGGCGTCGACTCGCCGGCCATCCTGCGGCCGATCATCGACATGATCCCGCCCTGACCACCCATCAGATTCGGCGTGAAACTGACGTCACCCTTGTAGGCGAGCATGGCGCCGCGCTGGCTGAACATTCGCTGCCCCGGCACGATGGTGGCCTCCACCATCCGCGCATTGACCTCACGGAACGGCATCAGAGGTCACCCCCGATCGTGTTGCGTTCGCTCGGCTGCACGTACACGAGCCCATCGCCCTCGAAGCGGATCTGGAACGCCTCGCCGCCGCCCTCGCCCACGAACGTGCGGAACGTCACACCGGACTGGAAGCTCTGCGTCAGATTCCCCTGGTGCGCGATGTACGCCCCGGGGTCCACGGCCAGCGGATACTGCGGCGACACCCGCAGCACCACCGCCGGACCGTCCGACATGATCGCGACCTGGCCCGAACCCTCGACCGTGGTGGTGAACAGGCCGTTGCCGCTCGCCCCGCCGCGCAGGCCGGTGAACGTCGTGCCGGTCCGCAGCGCGGCCTCGGTGCACAGCAGGTTGCTGGCCTCGACCCACAGCTTGTCGCCGCGCAGGCCCAGCACCGTGATGTCGGAGGCCCGGTCCGCGAAGAAGCAGGTGCCCTGCCCCTTCACCTCCATGACCTCCATCTTCTCGCCGGTGATCCGCCGCGTGACCATGCCGCGCAGCCCCTCACCGCCGCCTGTCATCTTCTTGAAGGCCATATCGCCCTCGTACGCGACCATCGACCCGTTCTTCGCCTTGACGGCGTCCCCGGTCATGTCGACGGCCAGCACTTTGCTGCCTTGAAGTCGGAAGGTTGCCACGCCCAGAGACGGTAGCGGGCCCCCCGGCGGCAACGACAGGTCCCTGCGGAGGAACGTGACCCTGATAAAGGGATGGCAAAGAGGGGCTGTCACAATGGACGCGCTTGTGCACGCGTTCACAAGATCCGTGGACCTGCGCGGCGACCGTCCTTTCCACCCCCACCACGCCGGAAGGTGCCTTCCGTGGACATCAAGACCGCTTCCGCCCTCCACCGTCTCCGCCTGGTCTCCGCCCCCGAGGCCGTGTCGTTCATCCTGCTGCTGATCTGCTCGGTCCTGAAGCGCACGACGGACTTCAACGCGGTCCCGGTCATGGGCGCGATCCACGGTGTGCTCTTCGTCCTGTACGTGCTCTTCTGGCTCGACGCCTGGAACAAGGTGAAGTGGCCGCTGAAGACGGCGGCGCTCTACTTCGCTCTGTCCGTCCTGCCCTTCGGCGGCTTCTTCGCGGACCGCAAGCTGAAGAGCGCCGCGGACGCCGAGGTCATCGCCTCCCGCGCCCGCCGCGACGGCGTGGTGGACGCCGCATGATCGTCGCATTCAGCGTCACCCCGCTGGGCGTGGGCGAGGATGTCGGCGCGTACGTGGCCGACGCGGTGCGGGTGGTCCGCGAGTCCGGCCTGCCGAACCGCACGGACGCGATGTTCACGACCCTGGAGGGCGACTGGGACGAGGTGATGGCTGTCGTGAAGCGCGCCGTCGCCGCTGTGGAGGCCCGCGCCCCGCGCGTCTCGGTCGTCCTGAAGGCCGACATCCGCCCGGGCGTCACGGACGGCCTCACCTCGAAGGTCGCGACGGTGGAGCGGCACCTGGCCGGGGGCGACTGAAACCGCACCGCCCGGACGTCCCCGCCCGCCCTTGCCGGGTGGGGACGTGCGGGCGGGCCGACGCACGCCTGCGGCACGGCCGGCACCGCCCCGGGGCCGAGGGGGGACGGCGTCGGAGCCAGGGCTCGATGCGGGCGGACGGCCGTCTCCGCGCTCCGGGTGCGCCCGCCGTCCCGGCAGACCCGCAGCGGCGGCGACCGGCCGTCCCCCGCCCACGGAGGCGTTGCCGCCCTGTCGTCCGGGTCCGTCACGAGGGCGCGGTGCCACAAGGGCGTTGTCCCTGCCGGACCTTGCGCCCGGCCCGCGCCAGGGCCTCCCGGGAAGCGGGCGGCACCGGCTCGGCGGGGCCCGCCCGGGACACCGCACGGCCCCCTCCGCGAGCGGGGCGGCGGGGGCCGTGCGGGGGCGCGGACTCAGTTGCCCGTCAGGCCCGCCACCAGTTCGTCGGCGGCGGTGTACGGGTCCAGGCCGCCCGACACGATGCGTTCCGAGAGGGACTCCAGGCGGCGGTCGCCGTGGAGGTCTCCGATGCGTTCGCGCAGGGCGGTGACCGCGATGGTCTCCACCTCGTGCGCGGCGCGGGCGCGGCGGCGGGCGTTCAGGACACCGTGCTCCTCCATCCAGGCGCGGTGCTTCTCCAGGGCCTCGACCACCTCGTCGACGCCCTCGGAGCGGGCCGCCACCGTCTTGACGATGGGCGGGCGCCAGTCGCCGGGGGCCCGCGACTCGCCCAGGCCCAGCATGTGGTTCAGCTCGCGGGCCGTGGCGTCCGCGCCGTCCCTGTCGGCCTTGTTCACCACGTACACGTCGCCGATCTCCAGGATGCCCGCCTTGGCCGCCTGGATGCCGTCGCCCATGCCGGGGGCCAGCAGGACCACCGACGTGTCCGCCTGGGACGCGATCTCCACCTCGGACTGGCCGACGCCCACCGTCTCCACCAGGATCACGTCGCAGCCCGCGGCGTCCAGCACCCGGATCGCCTGCGGGGCCGCCCACGCCAGGCCGCCCAGATGGCCGCGGGTCGCCATGGAACGGATGTAGACGCCGGGGTCCGAGGCGTGTTCCGACATGCGGACGCGGTCGCCCAGGAGGGCTCCCCCGGAGAAGGGGGAGGACGGGTCCACCGCCAGGACGCCCACCCGCTTGCCCGCCTTGCGGTACGCCGTCACCAGGGCCGAGGTCGACGTCGACTTGCCCACGCCCGGCGAGCCCGTCAGACCCACCACGTAGGCCCCGCCCGTCAGCGGGGCCAGCGCGGCCATCACCTCACGGAGCTGCGGGGACGCCCCCTCCACGAGCGAGATCAGCCGGGCCACGGCCCGTGGCCTGCCCTCCCGTGCCTGGGTCACCAGTGCGGGGACGTCCACCATTGTCTACCAGCGCTCCTTACTGCCCGTGGCGGTGCTGTGCCGTGGCCGGTTACTTGGCCGTGTGGTTCGGTACGCGGACGATCAGCGCGTCGCCCTGGCCGCCGCCGCCGCACAGCGCAGCCGCGCCGACCCCGCCGCCGCGCCGCTTCAGCTCCAGGGCGAGGTGCAGGACCAGACGGGCGCCGGACATGCCGATCGGGTGGCCCAGGGCGATCGCGCCACCGTTGACGTTCACCTTTTCAGGGGATACCCCGAGATCCTTCATTGACTGCACGGCGACCGCCGCGAACGCCTCGTTGATCTCGATCAGGTCGAGGTCGGAGACCTCCAGGCCCTCCTTCTTGAGGGCGTGCCGGATCGCGTTGGACGGCTGCGACTGCAGCGAGTTGTCCGGGCCGGCCACGTTGCCGTGGGCGCCGATCTCCGCGATCCACTCCAGGCCCAGCTCCTCGGCCTTCGCCTTGCTCATCACGACGACCGCGGCGGCGCCGTCGGAGATCTGGGAGGATGTGCCGGCGGTGATCGTGCCGTCCTTGGAGAAGGCCGGGCGCAGCTTGCCGAGGGATTCGACCGTGGTCTCCGCGCGGATGCCCTCGTCCTTGGCGAAGACGACCGGGTCGCCCTTGCGCTGCGGGACCTCCACGGGGGTGATCTCGGCCTCGAACAGGCCGTTCTTCTGGGCGGCGGCGGCACGCTGGTGGGACAGGGCGGCGATCTCGTCCTGCTCGGCGCGGCCCAGGCCGAGGCGGCTGTTGTGCTTCTCGGTGGACTCGCCCATGGCGATGCCCTCGAAGGAATCCGTGAGCCCGTCGTGCGCCATGGAGTCCAGCATCTGGACAGCGCCGTACTTGTAGCCCTCGCGGGTCTTGGGCAGGAGGTGCGGGGCGTTGGTCATGGACTCCTGGCCGCCGGCGACGACGATGTCGAACTCGCCCGCGCGGATCAGCTGGTCCGCGAGCGCGATGGCGTCGAGGCCGGAGAGGCACACCTTGTTGACGGTGAGGGCCGGGACGTTCATCGGGATGCCGGCCTTGACGGCGGCCTGGCGGGCGGGGATCTGCCCGGCACCCGCCTGGAGCACCTGGCCCATGATCACGTACTGCACCTGGTCGCCGCCGATGCCGGCCCGGTCCAGGGCGGCCTTGATGGCGAAGCCGCCGAGGTCGGCGCCGGTGAAGGACTTGAGAGAGCCGAGCAGGCGGCCCATCGGGGTACGGGCACCCGCGACGATGACAGAGGTGGTGCTACCGGTCGTTCCAGACATGGAGGACGATCCCCTTTCAGCCCGAGGGGGCTGCGGAGTGAACGAGGGTTTACTGCCAATGTACTGAGGCGTACGTGTCCCGGTCACCGGGCGATCGGTGTGACGGCGCGCACGTTGCGTAACCGCTCAGCGGAGCGCTCCACTGGTCACATGCTCACGAGAATCGACCACATCGGGATCGCCTGTTTCGACCTCGACAAGACGGTGGAGTTCTACCGCGCCACCTACGGCTTCGAGGTGTTCCACACCGAGGTCAACGAGGAGCAGGGCGTCCGCGAGGCCATGCTCAAGATCAACGAGACGTCCGACGGCGGCGCCTCCTACCTCCAGCTGCTGGAGCCCACCCGCGAGGACTCGGCGGTCGGGAAGTGGCTGGCCAAGAACGGGGAGGGAGTCCACCACATCGCCTTCGGCACCGCCGACGTGGACGGGGACGCCGCGGCCATCGGCCAGAAGGGTGTGCGGGTCCTCTACGACGAGCCCCGGCGCGGCTCCATGGGGTCGCGGATCACGTTTCTGCATCCCAAGGACTGTCACGGAGTGCTGACCGAGCTCGTCACCTCGGCCGGGCAGCCGACTGAAGACGGCTCAGCGGAGCACTGACCTCCGGATTCCCGGCCCGGTAGAGTGGGCGCCTCCGGGCCGGGGTCGGATCGGGGCCGCATCGCGGCGTCGTCGTCGGAGCCGACTGTCTGACACCATTCCCCGGGGGGCCGTTCGCCGCGAACGGCGCCCGTGCAAAGAGAGTTCGCAACCAGGGGACGGATGGGACCGCGCAGTGCGGGGCTACGAACGCCAGGAGAGCCACCGGGCTGACGACGACCACCTTTCGCGGTTCGAAGCCGAGATGGACCGGCTGAAGACCGAGCGGGAGAAGGCCGTCCAGCACGCCGAGGACCTCGGTTACCAGGTCGAGGTCTTGCGCGCCAAGCTCCACGAGGCGCGGCGCACCATCGCGTCCCGCCCTGCCTACGTAGATCCGAACGAGGCCGGCTACCAGGCCGAACAGCTCCTCCGCAACGCGCAGGCGCAGGCGGAGCAGATGCGCTCCGACGCCGAGCGGGAACTGCGCGAGGCCCGCGCCCAGACCCAGCGCATCCTCCAGGAGCACGCCGAGCACCAGGCCCGCCTCCAGGCGGAGTTGCACAACGAGGCGGTGCAGCGCCGCCAGCGGCTCGACGAGGAGCTGGCCGAGCGGCGCCAGACGGTCGAGACGCATGTCAACGAGAACGTGGCGTGGGCGGAGCAGCTCCGCACCCGCACCGAGCAGCAGGCCCGCCGGCTGCTCGAGGAGTCGCGCGCCGAGGCCGAGCAGGCACTGGCCGGGGCCCGCGCCGAGGCGGCCCGGCTGGCCGAGGAGACCCGGCAGCGGGTCGGCGCCGAGGCGGAGGCGGCCCGCACCGAGGCCGAGTCGGTCCTGCTGCGGGCCCGCAAGGACGCCGAGCGGCTCCTGAACGCCGCGTCCGCGCAGGCCCAGGAGGCCACCAGCCACGCCGAGCAGGTCCGTACGGCCACCACGGCGGAGGCGGAGACGGCCCGGCAGCAGGCCACGGAGCTGAGCCGGGGCGCCGAGCAGCGGATGCAGGAGGCCGAGGAGCGGCTGCGCGAGGCCCGCACCGAGGCCGACAGGCTGGTCGCGACCGCCACCGACGACGCGACCAGGCGACTGGCCGCCGCCGACTCCGCGAACGAGCAGCGCACCCGTACCGCGAAGGCGGAGATCGCCCGGCTGGTCGGGGAGGCGACCAAGGAGGCCGAGGCGCTGAAGGCGGAGGCCGAGCAGGCCCTCGCCGACGCCCGCGGTGAGGCGGAGAAGCTGGTCGCGGCGGCTGCGGAGAAGGCCCGCACGAAGGCCGCCGAGGACTCGGCCGCACAGCTCGCCCAGGCGGCCCGCAGCGCCGAGGAGATGCTCGGCAAGGCGTCCGAGGAGGCACAGTCCACCACCCGCAAGGCGTCCGAGGAGGCCGAGCGGATCCGCCGGGAGGCGGAGGCCGAGGCGGACCGGCTGGTCCGCGAGGCGACCGGCACGGCGGAGCAGCTGCGGGGCGCCGCCAAGGACGACACCGAGGAGTACCGCGCCAAGACCGTCGAACTCCAGGAGGAGGCGCGGCGGCTGCGGGGCGAGGCCGAGAGCCTGCGCGCGGAGGCGATCGCGGAGGGCGAGCGGATCCGCGCGGAGGCCCGCCGCGAGGCCGTGCAGCAGATCGAGGAGGCCGCGAAGAAGGCCGAGGAGCTGCTGACCAAGGCGAAGTCCGACGCGGACGAGCTGCGGGCCGGGGCGACGGCCGAGAGCGAGCGGGTACGGGCCGAGGCCATCGAGCGGGCCACGTCGCTGCGGGCGCAGGCCGAGGAGACCCTGGAGCGGACGCGCGGCGAGGCCGAGCAGCTGCGGGCGGACGCGGACGAGCAGGCCGAGTCGGTCAGGACGGCGGCCGAGACCGCGGCGGCGGCGCTGCGCGAGGAGGCCGAACGGGGCATCGCGGCCCGGCAGGCGGAGGCCGCGGAGGAGCTGGCTCGGCTCCAGTCGGACGCCGAGGCGCGGCTGGTGTCGGCCGAGCAGACGCTGGCGGACGCCCGCGCGGAGAGCGAGCGGTTGCGGCGGGAGGCGGCCGAGGAGGCGGAGCGGCTGCGCACCGAGTCCG
Source organism: Streptomyces sp. MUM 203J (assembly GCF_022414595.1). Taxonomy (GTDB): domain Bacteria; phylum Actinomycetota; class Actinomycetes; order Streptomycetales; family Streptomycetaceae; genus Streptomyces. The sequence continues at coordinate 161,013 of NZ_JADWYO010000001.1, forward strand.
CGGAGCGGCGCCGGGCTCTCCAGGAAGAGGCCGAGGCGGAGGCGCAGCGGCTGCGGACGGAGGCGGCGGCGGACGCGGCGGGCGCCCGCGCGGAGGCCGAGGACGCGGCGGTACGGCTCCGGGCCGAGGCGGCCGCGGAGTCCGAGCGGCTCAAGGCGGAGGCTCAGGAGTCGGCCGACCGGGTGCGGGCCGAGGCGGCCGCGGCGGCGGAGCGGCTGAAGGCGGAGGCGGCGGAGGAGCTGTCGGCCGCGCAGGAGGAGGCCGACCGTCGGCGCCGGGCCGCCGAGGAGACGCTGGGCGCCGCCCGCGCGGAGGCGGACCGGGAGCGCGAGCGGGCGCGGGAGCAGAGCGAGGAGCTGCTGGCCTCGGCCCGCAAGCGGGTCGAGGACGCGCAGGCCGAGGCGCAGCGGCTGGTCGAGGAGGCCGAGCAGCGGGCCGCCGAGATGGTCGGCGCGGCCGAGCAGACCGCGCGTGAGGTGCGGGAGTCCGTCGCGGGGCTGCACGAGCAGGCCGAGGAGGAGATCGCCGGACTCCGGTCGGCGGCCGAGCACGCGGCGGAGCGCACCCGGTCGGAGGCCCTGGAGGAGGCCGAGCGGGTCCGCACGGACGCGCACGAGGAGCGGGAGCGGGCGTCGGCGGACGCGACGCTGCTGCGGGACCGGGCGCGCGAGGAGTCCGAGGCGGCGAAGGCGCTGGCCGAGCGGACCGTACGGGACGCGCTGGAAGAGGCCGAGAAGACGCGGTCCGACGCGTCGGAGTACGGGCAGCGGGTTCGGACGGAGGCCTCGGACGCGCTGTCGGCTGCGGAGCAGGACGCGGGCCGCACCCGGCAGGAGGCCAGGTCGGACGCGAACCGTATCCGGTCGGAGGCGGCCGACCAGGCGGACCGGCTGGTGACGGAGGCGTCCGGCGAGGCGGAGCGGCTGATCGCGGACGCGACGGGCGAGGCCGAGCGGATCACGGCGGAGGCGGCGGCCTCGGCGGACCAGCTGGCGACCGAGGCCACGGAGGTCCTGGAGGAGGCCCGGGCGGAGGCCCGGCGGCTCGTCGACGAGGCCCGCGAGGCGGGCGACAAGCGGCGGGCCGACGCCGCCGAACAGGCCGACCGGCTGGTCACCGAGGCCTCGGCGGAGGCCGAGCGGCTCACCACCGAGGCGGCCGACCTCCTGGAGGAGGCACGGACCGAGGCGGACCGGCTGGTCGACGAGGCCCGCAGGGCCGCGGACAAGCGGCGCAGCGACGCTGCCGAACAGGCCGACAAGCTCGTCACCGAGGCCTCGGCGGAGGCCGAGCGGCTCACCACCGAGGCGACCGACCTCCTGGAGGAGGCACGGGCGGAGTCGACGCGGCTCCGCGCGGAAGCCGAGCAGGTCAAGGCGGACGGCGAGGCGCAGGCCGAGCGGCTGCGGTCGGACGCCCGCGCGGACGGCGAGCAGGTCCTCGACGAGGCCCGGGCGGAGGCCGACCGGCTCGTGGACAAGGCCCGCGAGGCCGCGGACAAGCGACGCTCCGACGCGGCCGGACAGGCCGACCAGCTCATCACCGAGGCCGCCGCCGAGGCCGACCGGCTCGCCACCGAGGCCACCGAGGTGCTGGAGGAGGCCCGGCAGGAGGCGGAGCGGCTCCGGAGCGAGGCCGAGCAGGTCAAGGACGAGGGTGAGGCCGAGGCCGAGCGGCTGCGGGCCGCCGCGCACGCGGACGGCGAGCAGGTGCTGGACGAGGCCCGCGCGGAGGCCCGGCGGCTCGTCGACGAGGCCCGCGAGGCGGGCGACAAGCGGCGGGCCGACGCCGCCGAACAGGCCGACCGGCTCATCGCGGAGGCAGCGGACGAGGCGGAGCGGCTGCGGGCCGAGGCGGCCGAGACGGTCGGTTCGGCGCAGCAGGCGGCCGACCGGATCCGCGAGGAGGCCGAACGGCACGCCAAGGACGGCAGGGAGGCAGCCGAGCGGCTGCGGGCGGACGCGCGGGCAGAGGCCGACCGGGTGGTCGACGAGGCGCGCGAGAACGCGGCCAAGCGGCGGGCGGACGCTGCCGAACAGGCCGACCAGCTCATCGCGAAGGCCCAGGAGGAGGCGCTGCGGGCGACGACCGACGCCGAGTCGCAGGCCGACACCATGGTGGGCGCGGCCCGCAAGGAGGCCGGGCGGATCGTGTCCGAGGCGACTGTCGAGGGCAATGCCCTGGTGGAGAAGGCCCGTACGGACGCGGACGAACTGCTGGTCGGGGCCCGCCGGGACGCGAACGCCATAAGGGAACGGGTCGAGGAGCTGCGGAGCCGCACCGAGGGCGAGATCGAGGAGCTGCACGAGCGGGCCCGTCAGGAGAGCACCGAGCAGACGCGGGTCGCCGGGGAGCGCGCCGACAAGCTGGTGAAGACCGCGGAGCAGCGGCTGGCCGAGGCGGAGGAGAAGGCCAAGGAGCTGGTCGCGGACGCCAACTCGGAGGCGAGCAAGGTCCGTATCGCCGCCGTGAAGAAGGCGGAGGGCCTGCTCAAGGAGGCCAACCAGAAGAAGACCGACGTGAACCGCGAGGCGCAGAAGATCAGGGAGGACGCCGAGCGGGAGGCGGACGTCATGCTGGGCGCCGCGCGCCGGGAGCTGGAGGTGCTGGAACGCCGCCAGGAGGACATCAAGGGCGAGATCTCCCGTGTCCAGGCGGTGCTGGAGGCGTTGGAGAGTTTCGAAGCGCCCGCCGGTGACGGCGGTGGCAAGGGCGGCGGCAGCGGAAACAGCGTCAAAGCGGGTGCGGGAGCCGGGGGTACCCGTTCGAGTGGCAAGTCAAACACCGGTTAAGCCACTCAAAAGGCTGGAGATTGTCCCAATCAAACGGTCATCCGCTCGATGACACGCCGCTCTGACCCCTAGGATTCCCCCTAACACCTCAGCCGGTCTCATTCGACAGGAACCCCATGAGCGACACTTCCTCCCCCTTCGGCTTCGAGCTCGTGCGGCGTGGTTACGACCGCGGTCAGGTGGATGACCGCATTAGCAAGCTCGTTGCCGACCGCGACAGTGCTCTGGCCCGAATCAGTGCTCTGGAAAAGCGCATCGAGGAGCTGCACCTCGAAACGCAGAACGCACAGGCCCAGGTGAGCGACGCCGAGCCGTCGTACGCCGGTCTCGGTGCCCGGGTCGAGAAGATCCTCCGTCTCGCCGAGGAGGAGGCGAAGGATCTGCGCGAGGAGGCGCGGCACGCCGCCGAGCAGCACCGCGAGCTCGCGGAGGCGGCGGCGCAGCAGGTGCGCAACGACGCGGAGTCGTACGCGGCCGAGCGCAAGTCGAAGGCCGAGGACGAGGGCGTACGGATCGTCGAGAAGGCGCAGGGCGAGGCGAACCAGCTGCGCGCCGAGGCGCAGAAGGACGCGCAGTCCAAGCGCGAGGAGGCCGACGCGCTCTTCGAGGAGACCCGCGCGAAGGCCGCGCAGGCGGCGGCCGACTTCGAGACGAACCTCGCGAAGCGGCGGGAGCAGTCGGAGCGTGACCTGGCCTCGCGTCAGGCGAAGGCGGAGAAGCGACTCGCGGAGATCGAGCACCGGGCGGAGCAGCTGCGCCTGGAGGCCGAGAAGCTGCGGACCGACGCGGAGCGCCGGGCCCGGCAGACGGTGGAGACCGCGCAGCGGCAGGCCGAGGACATCGTGGCCGACGCGAACGCCAAGGCGGACCGGATCCGGTCCGAGTCGGAGCGGGAGCTGGCGGCGCTGACGAACCGCCGCGACTCGATCAACGCGCAGCTGACCAACGTGCGCGAGATGCTGGCCACGCTGACCGGTGCGGCCGTCGCCGCGGCGAACGTCCCCGGGGACGACGAGTCCGCCACCCGCGGCGTCCCGGCCCAGCAGTCCCGCTGAGCCACGGCCCCTGCGGACCCAGCCCCCGCCCCGCCCCGTCACGGTGTCCGTGCCGGGGCGGGGCGCTTTCCGGCACCTACCGCCTCCCGGCTGTGGGCGGCTGCGGCTCCGAGGTGTGGAGGGGCTCCACCGCGCCCGACGGTGCCCCTCCGCACGCACCCGGGGTTCCCCACTGCCCGCACCTGCATTCGGGTGGCGCAGGCGCCTTCGCCCCCCGTAGCGTGGGCGCCATGATCGAGCTTGAGGGGCTGACCAAACGTTTCGGCACGAAGACGGCCGTCGACCGCCTCACCTTCACCGTCCGGCCCGGCGTCGTCACCGGGTTCCTCGGCCCGAACGGGGCCGGCAAGTCGACGACCATGCGCATGATGCTGGACCTGGACGCGCCGACCAGCGGCACCGTAAGGATCGACGGACGCCACTACCGGGACCTCGACGAGCCGTTGAAGTACATCGGCGCCCTGCTGGACGCGAAGGCCATGCACGGCGGGCGCACCGCGTACAACAACCTCCTCTGCCTGGCGCAGTCCAACCGTGTCCCCGAGCGCCGGGTCGCGGAGGTCCTCGACCTGGTCGGCCTGACGGCGGTCGCGCGCAAGAAGTCGAAGAACTTCTCCATGGGCATGGGCCAGCGGCTGGGAATCGCCGCCGCACTCCTGGGCGACCCGCGCATTCTGCTCTTCGACGAACCCGTCAACGGTCTGGACCCCGAGGGAATTCACTGGATCCGCAATCTCTTCAAGGCCCTCGCGGCCGAGGGAAGAACGATCTTCGTGTCCAGTCATCTGATGAGTGAAATGGCGCTGACCGCCGATCATCTGATCGTCATCGGACAGGGCAGGCTGCTGGCCGACACGTCGATGGCGGATTTCATCCAGCAGAACTCCCGCAGCTACGTACGGCTCCGCTCGCCGCAGCGCGAGCAGGTCCTGGACGTGCTGGCGGCGGAGGGCCTGACGCCCGTCGAGGCGCAGGAAGGGGTGCTGGAGATCGACGGGGCGTCCACCGAGCGGATCGGCGAGCTGGCCGCCCGCCACGGCATCACCCTGCACGAGCTGAGCGCCCAGCGGGCCTCCCTGGAGGAGGCGTTCATGCGGATGACCGCCGCGGCGGTCGAGTACCACGCACACGACAGCACCGGCCGGGCCCCGCAGTGGGGCGCGGACGTGAAGGGGGCCTGAGCGGCGATGGCATCGGTACCGGCGGTCCTCCAGTCGGAGTGGACCAAGATCCGCACGGTCGCGTCCACGGTCTGGACGCTGGCCGGCGCGCTGTTCGTGACGGTCGCCATGGGCGCGGCCATCAGCGTCCTGATGAAGGTGACCTTCGACGACCTGCCCGCGGAGCAGCGGCTCACCTTCGACCCGACGCTGGTCAGCTTCTCCGGCATGGTGCTGGGCCAGCTCGCGATGGTCGTCTTCGGTGTGCTCGTGGTCGGCACCGAGTACAGCACCGGCATGATCCGTACATCGCTGGCGGCGGTCCCCCGGCGGGCCACGTTCCTGTTCGGCAAGATCGCCGTGGCGAGCGCCCTCGCGCTGGCGGTGGGCGTGGGCACCGGGTTCCTGTCGTTCTTCCTCGGACAGGCGCTGCTGGGTGATCACGGGACGACGATCGGCGCGGAGAACGTGCTGCGTGCGGTGATCGGCGGCGGGCTCTACATGGGGCTGATCGCGATGTTCTCGATGGGCGTGGCGGCGATGCTGCGCTCCTCCATGCTCTCGCTGGGCATCCTGATGCCGCTGTTCTTCCTGGTGTCGCCCATCCTGGCGGCGGTGCCGAAGGCCAAGGAGGTCGCGCTCTACTTCCCGGACCAGGCGGGGTCCGCGATCATGCAGGTGGTGCCCGGGGGGCTGGGCGAGGAGCCCGCTCCGTACGGCCCGTGGGGCGGGCTTGGCATCATGGTGCTGTGGGTGGCCGCGGCGCTGGCCGGCGGCTACCTCGTCCTGCGGAAGCGGGACGCGTAGCAGGGAGCCGGGTGCCGGGTCGTGCGGGGGCGTTTTCCCCGTGAGGTGGAACCGTCAGGTGCGTAACCTGCTCTTACCTCCTACGGGTGAGTTTCCGGTGGGCGTGCGGCCGTCGTGCCGCGCGGTCGCCGGACCGCCGCCCCCGCTGTAGTACCGACCTGTCGTTAGGGCTGAAGAATGATCGAGGCAGTCGGCCTGACCAAGCGCTACGGCGCGAAGACCGCCGTCGAGGACCTCACCTTCCAGGTGCGGCCCGGCGCGGTGACCGGCTTCCTGGGGCCGAACGGCTCCGGCAAGTCCACGACCATGCGCATGATCCTCGGGCTGGACCGGCCCACCTCCGGTCACGTCACGATCAGCGGCAAGCCCTTCGGGGAACTGCCGAACGCCCCCCGGCACGTCGGCGCCCTGCTGGACGCCCGCGCCGTCCACGGGGGCCGCACGGCCCGCAGCCACCTGCTGGCGCTGGCCCAGCTGGCGGGCATTCCGGCGCGCCGGGTGGACGAGGTGCTGGGGGTCGTCGGGCTCCAGGACGTGGCACGGACCCGTACCAAGGGCTTCTCGCTCGGCATGGGCCAGCGGCTGGGCATCGCCGCCGCGCTGCTGGGCGACCCGCAGGTGCTGCTCTTCGACGAGCCGGTCAACGGGCTGGACCCGGAGGGCATCCTCTGGGTGCGGAACCTGATGAAGGCGCTGGCCGCCGAAGGCCGCACCGTCTTCGTCTCCTCGCACCTGATGAGCGAGATGGCGCTGACCGCCGAGCACCTGATCGTGATCGGGCGGGGGCGGCTGCTGGCCGACATGAGCGTGCGGGAGTTCATCGCGGTGAACTCGGCGGGCTTCGCCCGGGTGCGGACGCCGGAGGGCGATCCCGGGCAGCGGGAGAAGCTGACCGGCGCGCTGACGGAGGCGGGCGGTCACGTCATGCCGGAGCGGGACGGCGCGCTGCGGGTGACGGGGCTGCCGCTGCCCCGGATCAGCGACCTGGCGCACGGCGTGGACGTCCGGCTCTGGGAGCTGTCGCCGCACCAGGCCTCCCTGGAGGAGGCATACATGCGGATGACCCAGTCGGCGGTCGACTACCGCTCGACGGACGACGAGCGCTCGGGCCTGATGCAGGAACTGCCGGAGGAGTGGCCGCCGTCTCCGGGACCGGTGGTCCCGGAGGTCCCCACGGAGAGCTGGTACGCTCCGCCGCCTCCGTCCCGCAAGACTCCCCCGCACGCCCCCCGCGAGGCGGACGCCGGCGCGGGCACCCGCCCGGAGCCCCCGACGGCCGCCACGAGCACGGGCACGGGCACGGCGGCGGTGCCGCCGGCCGACAGGGGTGCGGGAGGCAGCGGCAACTCTCCCGCAGAAGCCGAGACGACGACCGGAACCCGCCGCTCCGAGGACGCACGATGACCACCGCCCCGTACACCTCGCCCATCCCCGTCCGGCCCGCGACGCTGCAGGACGCGGTCGCCGCCGAGTGGACCAAGATGCGGTCACTCCGTTCCACGATGTGGATGCTCGGGGTGATGACGGCCGTCGTGGTCGGGGTCGGGCTCATGCTCGCGATCGCGGTGCGGAGCGTGCCCGACGACTATGCCGCCGAGGAGGCGGGCCGCAGCGGTGCGGTCCTGGAGCTGGGGATCGTCGGCATGCTGCTCGGCACGGTCTGCGTGATCACGCTCGGGGTGCTGACCATCACCTCCGAGTACGGCACCGGGCTGGTCCGCGCCACCTTCACCGCGTGCCCCAGCCGGGGGCGGATCCTGGCGGCGAAGTCCCTGGTGTTCTTCGTGGTGGTCTTCGCGATCACGACGGCGGTCTCCGCGCTGACCGGGCTCATCCAGACCGGACTGGTCCAGCACGCGGGCACGCCGACGCTCTCGCACTGGATCCGGGCGACCGTCGGCGTGGGCCTGTTCATGGCCCTGCTCGGGCTGCTGTCGCTGGCGGTGGGCACGATGCTGCGGCACTCGGCCGGAGCGATCACCGCCATGATCGGTCTGGTGCTGCTGCCGTTCGTGCTGGTCATCGGACTGTACGCGGACTCGCTCAGCGGCCTGCGGAGCTGGCTCGTCGAGTACTCGATCCCCGCCCAGCTGTCGATCCTCTACGGCAGCGACGGCAGCGGCTTCGACGGCCACCCGTCAGGCTGGGACCCCCTGTGGATCATGGGTGGCCTGACGGCGGCGGCGATGGCGGGCGCCTACGTGTCGCTGACGCGCAGGGACGTGTGACGGTGCGGGCTCAGTACCGCGGCGCGTTCCGGGACCGCTGCACCCGGACGCCGCGGCGGTCCTTCGCGTTCCAGCAGGCCTGGTGCCAGTGGCGCCGGTCGTCCACGCCCCCGTAGTCGGGCCACGCCACGATGTGCGCAACCCCGGACGGGATCTCCTGGTCGCAGCCGGGACACCGGTACCGCTTGCCCGCCGCGCTCGCGCCCGCCACGTTCCGTACGGACCACTCCTCGCCCTGCCAGGTCTCGGTCCGCTGGAAGCCGCCGTAGCGGTCGCCGCCCGTCTCACCGCCGGGCGTGCCGGACGGCTGGCCGCCCCTCCTCCGGGACCGGTTGTGGCGCGGGGACACAGGAAACACCTCACAGGGGCGGGCGGTCAGGGACTCGTCCGGTCCAGCGTAAGGGGCTGACGGGAGCCGCCTGAACGGCCGCAGGGCACCCGTCCCGCCCCGGACAAACCGCTCAGACGTACGACACATCCCTCTCCCTGGGGATGCTTAGCGGAAAATCGGAAGAACTTGCCACAGGGCCGTTGCCTTTGGCACGTGTCAGGCGTTGTTGCCCGTGAGGCAGCCGCGTCGGCCGTCGAGGAGGCAACAGACGATGCGTGTGGGAACTTTCGTACTGGCGGCCCAGTTTCCCGGCCAGGGCCACAGTGAGGCGCTGCACCGAGCGGTGCGCTCCGCCGAGGTCGCGGAGGAGGCGGGACTGGACTCGGTGTGGCTGGCAGAGCACCACTTCGTGCCCTACGGGACGTGCCCCTCGGCCGTCACGCTGGCCGCACTGCTGCTGGGCCGCACCCGCAGGATCCGGGTCGGCACAGCCGTCAGTGTGCTGCCGAACACCCACCCTGTCGCGCTGGGCGAGCAGGCCGCACTGCTGCACATCACCTCGGGCGGCCGGTTCACACTCGGGGTCGGCCGCGGCGGGCCATGGGTGGACCTGGAGGTGTTCGGCGGCGGACTGGACGCCTTCGAGCGGGACTTCCCCGAGGCGCTGGACCTGCTGATGCGCTGGCAGCGCGGGCCCACCAGGGTGTCCGGGGACGGCCCCCGGCACCGCTTCCGCGAGGTCGCCGTGGTCCCCCGCCCCGACGAACTGGTCGACGGCTCGGCGGCGCCGGAGACGATCCTCGCCTGCACCTCACCCTCAAGCGTGAAGCTCGCGGCCCGGCACGGTCTGCCCATGCTGCTCGGCATGCACTGCGGGGACGACGTCAAGGCCGACATGGTCGCGGCGTGGCGAACGGAGGCCCTCGCGGCCGGACACGCTCCGGAGGAGGTCGCCCGGATCGCAGGCCTGCATGTGTCGGCGGGCGTCGCCCAGATCGCGGACCACACGCCGGACGCGGCGGAGGTCCTGCTGAAGTCGATGCCCGGCTGGTTCCGGTCGGGGCTGGGCGCGCATGTGACGGTGGACGGCCGGAAGCGGACGATGCGGGACCCGCTCGCGTACACCGAACTGCTCTGCCGGCTCCACCCCGTGGGCACCCCCCGGCTGGCGGCCGACCGGCTGGCCGCGACGGCCGAGCGGACCGGGATCCGGCGGTTCGCGCTGCTGGTCGAGGGCTCGGGCCTGGTGGCCGCCACGGAGGAGAACGTACGACGCCTGGCCTCGGAGGTCCTGCCCCTGCTGAGCTGAGCGAACGGATCTGCTGCCGCCCCTGCGGGAGTCACCTCACGGTCCGCGGAGCGGCAACACGCGCACCTGCCCTCAGCAGTCCCGCAGTTCGGGTGACTGGTTCAGCAACTGCCCCCGGGGCGAGGTGAAGCGGGCCAGCCGCTCGTCGGCCGACGGCTCCAGGGGGAACACCGCGACCCGGTGGCAGTTCTGGAACGCGAGCCGCACGCCGAAGTGACGCTCCAGCGCCCCCCGGATCGCGTCGCTCGCCAGCGCGCGCAGCAGCTGTCCACGCGCCTGCTCGTCCGGCGGCGGCGTCTGGTTGTCGGCGAACGTACCCCCGTCCACCTTCAGCCGGGCCACCAGGGAACTGATCATCTCCCATGCGAAGGGCAGGGAGGTCCGGACGCAGTCGACGAAGTCGGCTTCGTCGACCTCGCCTCGCTCGGCCTGTTCCAACAGGGCCGGTGAGACGTCGAGCGACATGGGGTTCTCCTCTCGCGACCCCACGGGGGCGGGGCCTTACGGGCAGGGAAAGGAGGCCCCCGTACGGCACGCAGCGTGCACGAGCGACAACCTCCCGCGTCCACGTTAGGCGCGCCGTCCTGACCGCACCAGAAGATTGGGCCACAACAGGCCATGGAAGAGGGGGCTTTGCAGCGCCCCGGCAGGGCGCCCGACGGCGCAGCGGCCGGAGCACGGCGCCGAATCGCGTTCAGGGCACGGTGTCGAGTAGCGTTGCGGACCATGCGTCTCGTCATCGCCCGTTGCTCCGTGGACTATGCCGGCCGGCTCACCGCCCATCTGCCCTCGGCCCCCCGTCTGATCCTCGTCAAGGCGGACGGCAGCGTGTCCATCCACGCCGACGACCGGGCGTACAAGCCCCTCAACTGGATGTCGCCGCCCTGCACCCTCAAGGAGGGCGACGGCGAGTCGGAGGGGGTGTGGACGGTCGTCAACAAGGCGGGCGAGAAGCTGATCATCACGATGGAGGAGATCCTTCACGACTCGTCGCACGAACTGGGCGTCGATCCCGGTCTGATCAAGGATGGCGTGGAAGCGCACCTTCAGGAGCTGCTGGCCGATCGGATCGAGACACTCGGTGAGGGCTACACGCTCATCCGCCGCGAGTACCCGACCGCCATCGGCCCGGTCGACATCCTGTGCCGCGACGCCGACGGCGGGACCGTCGCCGTCGAGATCAAGCGGCGCGGGGAGATCGACGGGGTCGAGCAGCTGACCCGCTACCTGGAATTGCTGAACCGCGATCCGCACCTCTCGCCGGTGACGGGCGTCTTCGCCGCGCAGGAGATCAAGCCGCAGGCCCGGGTGCTGGCCACCGACCGCGGCATCGGCTGTGTGGTCCTCGACTACGACGCGCTGCGTGGCATCGAGGACGACAAGCTGCGGCTCTTCTGAGCCGGGAGAACTCGGAAACGGCACGGCCCCGGGGGCGGCGGAACACCCGCCCCCGGGGCCTTCGCCGTACGTCTCCGGGTCAGGCCGTCACGCTGGTCTCGTCCGGCTCGTCCGGAACCGTGGCCGAGCCGCTCGCCGTCGGCACGGTGCCCCCGGCGCTCTCCCCGGTCGTACCGCCCGCCTCCCCGCCGCCGGAGCCGGTCGTGCCGCCGTCGCCGCCGGTGGACCCGTCGGTGGTTCCGCCGGTGGTCCCACCGGTGGTTCCGCCGGTGCTGTCCGTGCCGCCGGTCGTGGAGTCGCCTCCGCCCGCGGTCGTCCCGCCGCCGGTGGTCGTCCCGGTGCTGTCGCCGCCCGTGGTGGTCCCGCCGCCGGTGGAGTCGCCGCCCGTGGTGGTCCCGCCGCCGGTGGAGCTGCCGCCGGTCGACGTACCGCCCGTCGAACCGCCGGTGGAACCGCCCGACGTGCCTCCGCCGGTGGACGTGGACGAGCCGCTGTCGCTCGGGGACGGGGAGGAGGAGCCGCCCGTCGCAGTCGAGGAGTCTCCGCTCGGCGACGTACCGGGCGAGGAGCCGTTCGGGGACCGGGTGCCCGGGGACGAGGCGTCGCCCGCCGTGCCGGTGGCGCCGGGCTGGGCGGAGGAGCCGGGGGTCCCGTCGGATCCTCCGGTGGTGCCCGTCCCGCCGGTGGTGCCCGCACCCGGGGTGGAGCCGTCCGGTTCGCCGCTCAGGCCGTCGCCGGTCCCGCCGTCGCCCGGGGCGTCGTCGCCGGAACCGGTGCCGGTGCCGTCATCGGCGCCCGTCGAACGGTCCGTGCCGATCGTGCTGTTGCCGGGCGTGCCCGTGTCCGTGCCGTCGCCGGAGGTCGCGCCCAGCGTGACGACGGTGCCGAGGACGGCGGCGAGCAGCGCGCCCGCCCCGGCCGCGGCCAGGTTGCGGCGGGTACCGGTCAGGACACCGCCGCGCAGCGCGGCGAGCGGCCGGCGCCACTTGCCGTAGCCGGGCCCGCCGTCGCCGGGATGGGAGGCGAAAGCGCCCTTCGTGGTGTGGTCGCCCTGGTACGGGTACGGGGCCGGCGCGCCGCCCTCGGAGCCGTACACGACCGTGTCCGCAACGGCACCGCTCGCAGCTCCCTCGGGCACGGGCACGCCGGCCGCCGCACGCGCGGGCGCACCGCCCCGCGCACCTCCGGGTTCGCCGCCCGGCCACACGTCCCCGCCGAAGCCCTGCCCCGGTCCGGCCGCGTCCGCCACCCCCAGCCCGCGCTCGCGGTCGGCCACCAGGGCCAGGGCCCTGCGCCCGGCGACCGTGCCGCGCTTGTCGGCCAGCGCCCCGCGCATGCCGATCGACGCCTCCAGCTCGGCCCGGGCCCGGTCCAGATTGCCGGAGCACAGCGCGAGAACGCCCAGCTCGTGGTGGAAGTAGGCCTCTTCCGCGACCTCGCCCGCGACCCGCGCGGCGGCCTGCCCGGCCCGCAGCGCGCGCTCCCAGGCGCCCCAGTGCAGCCCGGCCGCGAAGGCCGGGGCGGCGCTGCGGGCGAGCAGGACGGCTGCGCTCGCGTGACCGGCCTCCTGGCTCGGCGCGAGCGCGGTGAGCGCGGCCAGCACCGCGTCGGCCTCGGCGGCGACCCGTTCGGGCGCGACGGACGGGTGGCCCGCCCACCAGGCGTAGTGCTGGGCGGCGGTGTGAACACGGGTCAGGGTGTCGTCGGCGTAGCCGCGTTCGGTGAGCTGTTCGGGGATGCCCGCGGCGAGCCGGTAACGGGGTCCGACGGGGGTGAGCAGCCCGCAGCCGAGGAGTTCGCCGAGGGCGGCGTCGGCATGGGTGTCCCCGATCAGGGCGGGCAGGTGCGCCTGGTGCGGCACCTCGCCGCCGAGGGCGAGCGCGAACCGCAGGGTCTCGCGAGCGGCCTCGGAGAGCCGGGAGGCCAGCAGGGTCGCGGGCGCGGCGGCCTCACCGAGGCTGGGCAGCGGGATCTCCCGGCGGTCGCTGAAGACGCTGGCGTCGTCGTCGCCGTCCTCCGCGTCGTCCGGTGCGGTGTCCGGGGCGTCGGCGTCCTCCGCGTCGGTGTCGTCGTCGAAGGCCGCGACCGCGTCGGCGGGCGAGGAGGCGAGCGCCGCGTGCTGGGCGTCGCGCTGCCGGAGCAGGGCGGCGGCCTGGACGAAGCGGAGGGGCAGGCCCTCGGACTCGAACCAGAGGTCGCCCGCCCAGTTGGCCTCGTCCTCGGTGAGGTCGCGGTCCACGGCATGGGTCAGCAGCTCGACTGTGGCGGTCCGGTCGAGTCCGGTGAGGAAGACCTCCTCCACGTCGGTGCCGGGCGAGGGCGCCGGGGTCGCGGGCGTGGCGGCGAGGAGGAAGGCGCACTCGGGCGCGGCGTCGAGCAGCTCGTCGAGGGCGGCGCCGCCGAACTCCAGGTCGTCGACCACGACCACGGCGCCGATCTCGCGGACGGCGGCGAGCAGCGCGGCCCGGTCGGGCCGGTGTCCGGGCGCGTCGTGGACGGCCGCGAACAGTTCGTGGAGCAGCTCGGTCGGGGTCCGGCGGTGGCCGGACAGGCGTATGAGCCCGTCGGGAGCGAGGGCGGCGCAGTCGGCGGCGACGGCGTCGAGAAGCAGGGTGCGCCCGGATCCGGAGGGGCCGGTCAGGCGCGCGGAGCGGCCCCGGGTGAGGAGCCGTACGAGCCGGCCGTGCTGTTCGTCCCGTTCCAGCAGCGGCGGCGGCGTGGCGGTGGAGGGCGGCCGCGGGGCGACGGCGCGGGCGCGTTCGGCTCGCTGCTCGGCGGTGTACCGGGCGGGGACTCCGGGGCGGCGGCCGGGCGGGCAGGGCTCGATCTCGCTGCCGTCGACGGGGTTGACGGTGAGCAGGAAGTCGCCCGCGGTCAGCTGGGCGGTGCGGGCGGGCGCGTTCGGGCCGCCCGGGGCGAGCGGGGGCGGGAGGTCGTCGCGGGACGTGCGGGCGCGGCCGGTGTCTCCGTCGCCGGAGTCCGCGGCGGCGTCGGGCCGACCGTGCTCGTCCGGCCGCCGGTTCATCGGGTCCATGGTGGGTGCCCCCCAAAGCGTCGTGCGGCGAAGCCCTTCCCCGGCCGTGGTGCACGCGCGGTGTCCGTCGGTTGCTGGGCAGACGCCCGAAACCCTAGACGCTCGCCGGGCGTCCCGGAACATCCGGGTGGCCGGGCACCCCAAGACGTCATGGTCTCAGGGGGATTGGCCGACCGGGCAATCCCGGGGGTGTTTGTCGGTCATATACGGACAGGTCCGGCGCCGGAGGCCGGTGCCGGACCTGTGACGGGGCCCTGGCGGGCCCCGTCACACCCGGGGCAACGATTCAGCGGCGATTCCGCCCTCGATGGCGAGGATCCGGTGGAGCCGGGTGGCCACGAGGAGACGCTGCATCTGGGGCGGTACGCCGCGCAGCACGAGCCGCCGGCCGCAGCGGCCGGCCCGGCGGTGGGCGCCCATGATGACCCCGAGCCCGGTGGCGTCCCAGGAGTCGAGACCGGTCAGGTCGAGCACGAGGTCGCCGTTTCCGTCGTCGACGGCCGTGTGCAGGACCGTACGGGCGTCCGCCGCGCTGCGGACATCGAGGCGGCCCCCGACGACCAGCTCGGTGTGGTCGCCCCTGATGTGCATATCGCGCTCCCCGAGAGTGCTGTGGCGGTGCGTTCGTTGCAACAACTGACTGCCGCATCGGCAGACCAGTTGCGCGTTGTAAGCAAACCGATACCCAATTCACCCGTTGGGGTGAGGGCGGTCTGGCGAGCGGTGCCCGGTACGGGTAGCGGGCGGCGCTCAGTACGTGTAGAAGCCCTGCCCGCTCTTGCGGCCGATGTCACCCGCGTCCACCATCCGGCGCATCAGCTCCGGCGGCGCGAACTTCTCGTCCTGGGACTCGGTGTAGATGTTGCTCGTGGCGTGCAGCAGGATGTCGACCCCGGTGAGGTCGGCGGTGGCGAGCGGCCCCATCGCGTGCCCGAAGCCCAGCTTGCAGGCGACGTCGATGTCCTCGGCGGAGGCGACACCCGACTCGTGCAGCTTGGCGGCCTCGACGACCAGCGCGGAGATCAGACGCGTCGTCACAAAGCCTGCGACGTCACGGTTGACGACGATGCAGGTCTTGCCAACGGACTCCGCGAACTCGCGGGCGGTGGCGAGGGTCTCGTCGCTCGTCTTGTAGCCGCGGACCAGTTCGCAGAGCTGCATCATCGGCACGGGCGAGAAGAAGTGCGCGCCGACGACCCGCTCCGGGCGCTCGGTGACAGCCGCGATCTTGGTGATCGGGATGGCGGAGGTGTTGGACGCGAGAACGGCGTCGTCCTTGGCCAGTTTGTCGAGCGCGCGGAAGATCTCGTGCTTGACCTCCAGCTTCTCGAACACGGCCTCCACGACGATGTCCGCGTCCGCCACGGCGTCCAGGTCGGTGGTGGGGGTGATCCGGGCGAAGGCGGCCTCGGCGTCGGCCGCGTCCAGCTTGCCCTTGGAGACGAACTTGTCGTACGACGCCTTGATGCCGTCCGTGCCGCGCGTCAGGGCGGCGTCGGTGACATCCCGCAGGACGACCTCCCAGCCCGCCTGGGCCGAGACCTGAGCGATGCCGGAACCCATGAGACCGGCACCGATGACGGCGAGCTTCCTGGCCACGTTCTCTCCCCTTAATGCGTTGACCCGGGGGCTGGATCCGGTCGCGGCCGCGCCGCGGGCCCCCGGCCCCCGGCCGGACCTGAGTAACAGGCGTTCACTTGAGTGTTCTCGGGCGGGAGGTTACTGCCCGGGAGGCACTCTGTGGCGACGAAGAGATACGCGTCACGTCTCACATGACGGACATCACACCGGACGCGGGCGTGACTACGCTGACCGTATGGTCAATCTGACGCGTATCTACACCCGCACCGGCGACAAGGGCACGACCGCGCTGGGCGACATGAGCCGCACCGCCAAGACCGACCCGCGGATCGGGGCGTACGCCGACGCGAACGAGGCCAACGCGGTGATCGGCACGGCGATCGCGCTGGGCGCGCTGCCGGAGGAGGTCGTGAAGGTCCTCACACGTGTCCAGAACGACCTGTTCGACGTGGGCGCGGACCTGTCGACGCCGGTGGTGAAGGACCCGGAGTACCCGCCGCTGCGGGTCGAGCAGTCCTACATCGACAAGCTGGAGGCGGACTGCGACCGCTTCCTGGAGGACCTGGAGAAGCTCCGTTCCTTCATCCTCCCCGGCGGCACCCCCGGCGCGGCCCTCCTCCACCAGGCCTGCACGGTCGTCCGCCGCGCGGAACGCTCGACGTGGGCCGCCATGGAGTCCCACGGCGACACGATGAACCCCCTGACGGCGACGTACCTGAACCGCCTGTCGGACCTGCTGTTCATCCTGGCGCGAGTGGCGAACAAGGAGGTCGGGGACGTGCTGTGGGTGCCCGGCGGGGAGCGGTGACCCGCGCAGGCCGGCCACCGCACGAGGGCGGGTCCCGCGCTCTCGGCCCGGCCGGCGGCTGAGGGAACGCCCCGCCCGGCCCCGGCGGGGGCGGGGCCCGCACCCCGGCCCGCCCGGCGCCCGGGAACAAGCGCCGGTCAGGCGCGATTCGAGGTCCGGGGCGGAGCCTCGGCTTCGGGAAGGGGCGCGGCGGGGGAGGAAACCTCCGGCGCCGGAGCCTTACGGGGCCAGATCGCGTACGTCGCGGCGACCAGTCCGTGGAAGAACACCACCCGCCACGCCGTACCCGTCCAGTCCTGGAGCGGCGCCACGCGGGACGGGTCGTCGACGTACCGGATCGCCGCCCACAGCAGCACCGTCGCCACCGCGGCCCCCACCACCGTCCCGAGCCACAACCGCCCCTCGTACCGGGCCCGGGCCGTTCCGTACCGGGGCGGACCCGCGGGGCGCGGCCCGCCGCCGAGCCGGTGCGCGGCGTGGCCGTCCAGCCACTTCACCGTCCGGTGGCCGTGCCCGACGGTGTAGCCGATGTACAGCGCGGCCAGCCCGTGCGCCCAGCTCGGCTCCGCCCCGTTGCGCAGGTCCACCGCCGTCGCGATGAGCAGGACGATCTCCAGCAGGGGCTCGCACAGAAGCAGCGCAGCGCCCGTCCGGGGCATCCGCAGCAGGTAACGGGCGGTGAGGCCGGCCGCGAGGAGCACCCAGAAACCGACCTCACAGGCCACGATCAGTGTCAGCACCATGCCGTCCAGCCTGCCGCCCCGCACGGGCGCGGGGCGTCGTCGGGGGTGACGAGAGGACGGGCGCCCGGACTGCATCCTTCGATGTACTCGCAGGTCGCACCACCCGGCGAGGCAGGGGAGCGGCGCACCGGTGTTGGATGGGACCGTGACGCTCCCCCGCCCCCGGCTGCCGATTCCGCCGCCGCACCGCGACGACATCATCATGGCCGTCAGCGGCCTGGCCGGCGGGGTGCTGCTCTGGGCGCTCGGGCTGCACATGCAGGGCGAGCAGCACGCGCTCATCCACACGGACCGGCTGATGCTGCTGCCGCTGTTCGTGATGGCCGGACTGGAACTGATCCGGCGCACCAGGCCCAGGACGGCGCTCCTCGTCGGCACGGCCGCGATCGTGGCGGACCAGCTCACCCGGGGCAACATCGCGACGGTCCTGATGTTCACGGACCTCGTCTACGCCGCCGTGCTGTACGGAACTCCCGCCTCCGCCCGCCGGATCCCGGTCACGACCGGGCTGATCACCGTCGGCGTGTCCCTAGGGTTCCTCGCCTGGTGGCAGCAGCCCGAGGCTCTGCTGCTGGGTGTGCTCACCGGCCTCATCTCGTTCGCGCCCGCCACCACCGGCGCCATCGTCCGCAACCACCGCGAGGCCGCCGACGCGGCCCGGCTGCGGGCCGAACAGACGGCGCTGCTCGCGGAGATGGACCGCCGGCAGGCCGTGACCGCCGAGCGCGCCCGGATGGCCCGCGAGCTCCACGACATGGTGGCCGGCCACCTGTCCGCCATCGCCATCCACTCGACCGCGGCGCTGTCCCTGGACGACCCGGGGACCAGCCGGGACGCCCTGGGAGTGATCCGGGAGAACAGCGTCGAGGGCCTCGCCGAGATGCGGCGCCTCATCGGCCTGCTGCGCGACGGCACCGGCGGGAACGGTGACGCCCCCGCCCCCGCCCCCACCCTGGACGGCCTCCCCGCCCTCGTGCGCCAGGCCGAAGCCGCAGGCGCGGCAGGCGCCCTGACGTTCACCCTGGACGCCCCCGGGCAGAACGCGCGGGACGCGCTTCCCGCGCCGGTCGAGCTGGCCGCGTACCGCATCGTCCAGGAATCCCTGACCAACGCCCTCAAGCACGCCGCCCCGGGCCCCGTCCGCATCTCCCTGCGCCGCACCGGCCACGCCCTGGCCGTGCACGTCACCAGCGTCTACGGGGACACGCCCCCAGGACCGCGCGCCCCCGGCTCGGGTGCCGGACTCGTCGGCATGCGGGAGCGGGTCGCCCTGCTCGGCGGGGAGTTCACGGCGGGCCCCGCCGAAGGGGCGGAGCACACGCAGTGGCACGTACGGGCCGAACTCCCCGTACGAGCGGACGACAAGGAGCCGTCGGCATGACCCCCACGAGTGACACGCCCGGCCCCCGGAAGATCCGCGTACTCGTCGCCGAGGACCAGCAGGCCGTACGCGCGGGCCTCGTCCTCATCCTGCGCAGCGCCCCCGACATCGAGGTCGCCGGGGAGGCGGGCGACGGCGAGGAGGCGGTCCGGCTGGCGCGCGAACTGCGCCCCGACCTCGTCCTGATGGACGTGCAGATGCCGCTGCTGGACGGGGTGTCGGCCACCCGCAGGGTCGTCGCCGAGCGCCTCGCGGACGTGCTGATCCTGACCACCTTCGATCTGGACGAGTACGTGTTCGGCGCGCTGCGCGCCGGTGCCGCCGGGTTCCTGCTGAAGAACACCGAGGCCCGGGACCTCATCGAGGCGGTGCGGACCGTGGCGCGGGGCGAGGGCACGATCGCCCCGGCGGTGACCCGCCGTCTCATCGCGGAGTTCGCCGCGCCGCCGCGCAGGCACCCCGCGCCCGACCCGGCCGTACTGAAGCCGCTCACCCGGCGGGAGCGCGAGGTGCTGTCCTGCCTCGGGGAGGGTCTGTCCAACGCCCAGATCGCGGAGCGGCTCGACATGGCCGAGGCCACGGTCAAGACCCACGTCAGCAGGCTCCTCAACAAGCTGGACCTGCGCAGTCGCGTCCAAGCGGCCGTCATGGCACAGGAGTTGGGGGTCTGACCGCAAGCGCCCCAGCCATCCCGCTACTGGTCTGGACCTATTGACGATTGGTCCAGACCTTCCTACGCTCACGGCGCGGCCCTGTCATGGACGCATGCACGCACGGACCCCCACCTTGTCCGTTCGCATCTTGAGGAGCACCGTTGAGCACGAGCACTCAAGCACCACCGCGCAGAGGGAGACTCCGGGCCAGAGCCACGGCCGGAGCCACCGCCCTGCTGCTTCCCCTGGCCGCGATGGTCGGCCTCGCCAGCCCCGCCCAGGCCGCGGCCTCCGCGACCGCGACGTACACCAAGGTCCAGGACTGGGGCACCGGGTTCCAGGGCAAGTGGACGGTGAAGAACACCGGCACCACCACCCTGAACTCCTGGACCGTCGAGTGGGACTACCCCGCCGGCACCTCGGTCACCTCCGCCTGGGACGCCTCCGTCACCGGCAGCGGCACCCACTGGACCGCCAAGAACCTGAGCTGGAACGGTACCCTCGCCCCGGGCGCCTCCGTCTCCTTCGGGTTCAACGGCAAGGGCGACGGCTCCCCGTCGGGCTGCAAGCTGAACGGCGGCTCGTGTGACGGCGGCCCGTCACAGCCCGGCGACGAGCCGCCCTCCGCTCCCGGAACACCCACCGCCTCCGGGATCACCGACACCTCGGCCAAGCTGAGCTGGGCGGCTGCCAGCGACGACAAGGGCGTCAAGAACTACGACGTCCTGCGCGACGGCGCCAAGGTCGCCACGGTCACCGGGCTGTCCTACACGGACACCGGCCTGACCCCGGGCACCGACTACTCGTACAGCGTCCAGGCCCGGGACACCGCGGCCCAGACCGGCCCGGTCAGCGCGTCGGTCAAGGTCACCACCACCGGCGGGGACCCCGGCCCGGGCCCCGGGCCGTCCGAGCACATCAAGATGGGCTACTTCACCAACTGGGGCGTCTACGGCCGGAACTACCACGTCAAGGACATCGTGACGTCCGGCTCCGCCGAGAAGATCACGCACATCAACTACGCCTTCGGGAACGTCCAGGGCGGCAAGTGCACGATCGGTGACGGCTACGCCGACTACGACAAGGCGTACACCGCCGCCCAGTCCGTCGACGGGGTCGCGGACACCTGGGACCAGCCACTGCGCGGCAACTTCAACCAGCTCCGCAAGCTCAAGGCGAAGTACCCGCACATCAAGGTGCTGTGGTCGTTCGGCGGCTGGACCTGGTCCGGCGGCTTCGGCCAGGCCCTGCAGAACCCGGAGGCCTTCGCCAAGTCCTGCTACGACCTGGTGGAGGACCCGCGGTGGGCCGATGTCTTCGACGGCATCGACCTGGACTGGGAGTACCCCAACGCCTGCGGTCTGAGCTGTGACACCAGCGGCTACGACTCCATGTCGCGGATGATGAAGGCCATGCGCGCGCAGTTCGGCCAGGACAACCTGCTCACCGCGGCGATCACGGCCGACGCCTCCGAGGGCGGCAAGATCGACTCCGCGGACTACGGCCCGGCCGCGAAGTACGTCGACTGGTACAACGTGATGACGTACGACTTCTTCGGCGCCTGGGCGGCGAAGGGCCCGACGGCCCCGCACTCCCCGCTCACCGCCTACCCCGGCATCCCGCAGGACGGCTTCAACTCCGCGGCGGCGATCGCCAAGCTGAAGGCCAAGGGCATCACGTCCGACAAGCTGCTGCTCGGCATCGGCTTCTACGGGCGCGGCTGGACCGGCGTGACCCAGAAGGAGCCGGGCGGCACGGCGACGGGCCCGGCGGCCGGCACCTACGAGCAGGGCATCGAGGACTACAAGGTCCTCAGGAGCTCCTGCCCGGCGAACGGCACGGTGGCCGGCACGGCGTACGCGCACTGCGGCACCAACTGGTGGAGCTACGACACCCCCGAGACGATCCGCGCGAAGATGGCGTGGGCCAAGCGCCAGGGCCTGGGCGGCGCGTTCTTCTGGGAGTTCAGCGGCGACACCGCGAACGGCGAACTCGTGAGCGCGATCCACACGGGCCTCGCGTCCTGACCCGGCAACGCAAGGGGCCGCACCCTCCACGAGGGTGCGGCCCACTGTGCGTGTTCACGCGAGGTCAGGCGACGTTCACCCGCTGTCCCGGAGGCGCCGCCTCCAGCCAGGCCAGAAAGCCGGTGAGGGCGTCCTCGCTCATCGCCAGCTCCACCCTCGTCCCCCGGTGCAGACAGCCCAGCACCACCGCGTCCGAGAGCAGTGCCAGCTCCTCCTCACCCTCCGGCATCCGGCGGGCGAGGACCTCGATGGCATCACGCTCCAGCACCCGGCGCGGGCGGGGCGCGTACGAGAAGACCCGGAACCAGGCGATCCGGTCACCGCTGTAGCGGGCGACCCCGTAGACCCAGCCCTTGCCGGACGGGTCGCCCTCCTCCGGAACGTTCCAGCGCAGGCTGCAGTCGAAGGTACCGCCGGAACGCTGGATCAGCCGCCGCCGCAGTCCGAAGACGAAGAGCCCGATCACCACCAGTGAGACGACAATCGCGCTCAGCAGCAGAGCGAGGATCATCTCCACCGACCTCCTCGCTTCTCCCCGTTACGGATACCCACGCGTACCTGTCATCTGCATCGCCTCAGCCGCGGCCCGGTCTGGAAGGTCCAGCCCGGGCCGCGGCTGAGGGTTTGCCGGCCCGCCCCGCAGTACGGGGCGGGCCGGCGTCATGCTCCGCGGTGGTGCGCCGGTCAGCGCGCCGCCGTCACCGCGCGCAGCCGGACCTCGGCGCGCCGCTCGGCGGCGGCGTCCGAATCCGACTTGGCGCGCTCCAGCGCGCGCTCGGCACGCTGGGTGTCGATCTCGTCCGCCAGCTCCGCGATCTCCGCGAGCAGGGACAGCTTGTCGTCCGCGAACGAGATGAAACCGCCGTGCACCGCGGCGACGACCGTCTCACCTTCACTCGTACGGATGGTCACCGGGCCCGACTCCAGCACACCGAGCAGCGGCTGGTGCCCGGGCATGACGCCGATGTCGCCGGAGGTGGTGCGCGCGATGACCAGGGTGGCCTCGCCGGACCAGACACTCCGGTCCGCGGCGACCAGCTCGACGTGCAGCTCAGCAGCCAAGGGTGGCTCCTCGGGTCACCACCCGGCGGGATGTGCCGGGTGTTGGGTCACAAGTCTAGTAGGACTGCCGGGGCTCGGTGCCGGCAGCCGGGGGTGCGGGAAGGGGGCGGGCGGGCCCGCCCCCTTCACAGAGGCACAGACGTCAGCTGACGCCCAGCTCCTTCGCGTTCTTCTTCAGGTCCTCGAGACCACCGCACATGAAGAACGCCTGCTCCGGGAAGTGGTCGAACTCACCGTCGCAGATCGCGTTGAACGCGGCGATCGACTCGTCGAGCGGCACGTCCGAGCCGTCCACACCGGTGAACTGCTTCGCCGCGTGGGTGTTCTGGGACAGGAAGCGCTCGACACGACGGGCGCGGTGGACGACCAGCTTGTCCTCTTCACCCAGCTCGTCGATACCGAGGATCGCGATGATGTCCTGGAGGTCCTTGTACTTCTGGAGGATCCCCTTGACGCGCATCGCGGTCTGGTAGTGGTCCTGCGCGATGTAGCGCGGGTCCAGGATCCGGGACGTGGAGTCCAGCGGGTCCACGGCCGGGTAGATGCCCTTCTCGGAGATCGGACGGGAGAGAACCGTCGTCGCGTCGAGGTGGGCGAAGGTGGTGGCCGGGGCCGGGTCGGTCAGGTCGTCCGCGGGGACGTAGATCGCCTGCATGGAGGTGATCGAGTGACCGCGGGTCGAGGTGATGCGCTCCTGGAGGAGGCCCATCTCGTCGGCCAGGTTCGGCTGGTAACCCACCGCGGACGGCATGCGGCCGAGCAGGGTGGACACCTCGGAACCGGCCTGGGTGAAGCGGAAGATGTTGTCGATGAAGAACAGCACGTCCTGCTTCTGGACGTCACGGAAGTACTCCGCCATCGTCAGACCGGCCAGTGCCACGCGCAGACGGGTGCCCGGGGGCTCGTCCATCTGCCCGAAGACCAGCGCGGTCTTGTCCAGCACGCCGGACTCGTCCATCTCCGCGATGAGGTCGTTGCCCTCACGGGTGCGCTCACCGACGCCCGCGAAGACGGAGACGCCCTCGTGGAGGTTGGCGACACGCATGATCATTTCCTGGATCAGCACGGTCTTGCCGACACCGGCACCACCGAACAGACCGATCTTTCCACCCTTGACGTACGGGGTGAGGAGGTCGACCACCTTCAGGCCGGTCTCGAACATCTCGGTCTTGGACTCGAGCTGGTCGAAGGCCGGGGCCTGGCGGTGGATCGCCCAGCGCTCGGTCTCCTGGCCGTTGGCCTCGGGCTCGTTCAGCACCTCACCGAGGGTGTTGAACACCTTGCCCTTGGTGAAGTCGCCGACCGGGACGGTGATGCCGTCGCCGGTGTCGGTGACCGGGGCCTGGCGGACCAGACCGTCGGTGGGCTGCATCGAGATCGTACGGACCAGGCCCTCACCGAGGTGCTGGGCGACCTCGAGGGTCAGGGTCTTGGTGCTGCCGGGGCTGGCCGGGTCGGCCACCTCCACGTGCAGCGCGTTGTAGATCTCCGGCATCGCGTCGACGGGGAACTCCACGTCGACGACCGGGCCGATGACCCGGGCGACGCGGCCAGTCGCCGTGGCCGTCTCAACAGTCGTCGTCATTACTTGTCACTCCCCGCGGTCGCGTCGGCCAGGGCGCTGGCGCCTCCGACGATCTCGCTGATTTCCTGGGTGATTTCGGCCTGGCGGGCCTGGTTGGCAAGGCGGGTGTACGTGTTGATCAGCTCACCCGCGTTGTCCGTCGCGGACTTCATCGCCTTGCGGCGGGCGGCGTGCTCGGAGGCAGCCGCCTGCAGCAGGGCGTTGTAGATCCGGCTCTCGACGTACCGGGGCATGAGGGCGTCCAGGACGTCCTCCGCCGACGGCTCGAACTCGAACAGCGGCAGCAGTTCCTTCGAGCCGCCCTCGGCGCCCTCGCCACCCTCGGCCTCGGAGAGGCTGAGGGGCAGCATCCGGTTGTCGACCGGCGTCTGCGTCAGCATCGAGACGAACTCGGTGAACACGATGTGGAGCTCGTCCACACCGCCCTCGGCCGTGTCCTTCTCGATGGCCTCGATCAGCGGGCCCGCGATCTTCTTGGCGTCCTCGTACGACGGGTTGTCGGTGAAGCCGGTCCACGAGTCCGCGACCGGCATCTCGCGGAAGCCGTAGTAGGCGACACCCTTGCGGCCGACGATGAACGTGTCGACCTCCTTGCCCTCACCGCGCAGCCGCTCGGTGAGCCGGGCGGCCGTCTTGATGGCGTTGGAGGAGTAGCCGCCGGCCAGACCGCGGTCGCTCGTGACGAGCAGCACCGCGGAGCGGACCGGGGTCTCGGCCTCCGTGGTCAGCGGGTGCTTGGTGTTCGAGCCGGTCGCCACCGCCGTGACCGCGCGGGTCAGCTCGGTCGCGTACGGCGTGGAGGCCGCCACCTTGCGCTGCGCCTTGACGATGCGCGAGGCGGAGATCATCTCCATCGCCTTGGTGATCTTCTTGGTCGCCGTGACCGACTTGATCCGACGCTTGTAGACCCGGAGCTGGGCTCCCATGGATCAGGTCCCTTCCGTCGTCACTTCGAGGCGTTGACGGCGGCCGGGGTGTCCTCACCGAGCAGCTTGCCGTCCGACGTCTCGAACTGCTTCTTGAAGGTGCTGATGCACTCCGCGACCTTGCCGAGCGTGTCGTCCGACATCTTGCCGCCCTCGCGGATCGACGTCATGAGCGAACCGTGCTCGCGGTGCAGGTAGTCCAGCAGCTCCGTCTCGAAGCGGCGGATGTCCTCGACCGGGACGTCGTCCATCTTGCCGGTGGTGCCGGCCCAGACGGAGACGACCTGGTTCTCGGTGGACATGGGCTGGTACTGCGGCTGCTTCAGCAGCTCGACCATGCGCTTGCCGCGCTCCAGGGCCGACTTCGAAGCGGCGTCCAGGTCGGAACCGAAGGCGGCGAACGCCTCCAGCTCACGGTACTGGGCGAGGTCCACACGGAGGCGGCCGGAGACCTGCTTCATGGCCTTGTGCTGGGCGGAGCCACCGACTCGGGAGACCGAGATACCGACGTTCAGGGCCGGGCGCTGACCGGCGTTGAACAGGTCGGACTCCAGGAAGCACTGGCCGTCGGTGATGGAGATGACGTTGGTCGGAATGAACGCCGACACGTCGTTGGCCTTGGTCTCGACGACCGGCAGACCGGTCATCGAACCGGCACCCATCTCGTCGGAGAGCTTGGCGCAGCGCTCCAGCAGACGGGAGTGCAGGTAGAAGACGTCACCCGGGTAGGCCTCACGGCCCGGCGGGCGGCGCAGCAGCAGGGACACGGCGCGGTAGGCGTCGGCCTGCTTCGACAGGTCGTCGAAGACGATGAGGACGTGCTTGCCCTCGTACATCCAGTGCTGACCGATGGCGGAGCCGGTGTAGGGCGCCAGGTACTTGAAGCCGGCCGGGTCGGACGCCGGGGCGGCGACGATGGTCGTGTACTCCAGGGCACCGGCCTCCTCCAGCGCGCCGCGCACGGACGCGATGGTGGAGCCCTTCTGGCCGATGGCGACGTAGATGCAGCGGACCTGCTTCTTCGGGTCGCCGGTGCGCCAGTTGTCACGCTGGTTGATGATCGTGTCGACGCACAGCGCGGTCTTGCCGGTCTGACGGTCACCGATGACCAGCTGACGCTGACCACGGCCGACCGGGGTCATGGCGTCGACGGCCTTGTAGCCGGTCTCCATCGGCTCGTGCACCGACTTGCGCTGCATGACCGTGGGGGCCTGCAGCTCAAGGGCGCGACGGCCGGACGTCTCGATCTCGCCGAGGCCGTCGATCGGCTTGCCGAGCGGGTCGACGACGCGACCCAGGTAGCCCTCACCGACGGGGACGGACAGGACCTCGCCGGTGCGCTGCACCGACTGGCCTTCCTCGATGCCGCTGAACTCACCGAGGACGATCGCACCGATCTCGCGCTCCTCGAGGTTGAGGGCGAGACCGAGGGTGCCGTCCTCGAACTTCAGCAGCTCGTTGGCCATGGTCGAGGGCAGTCCCTCGACCTTGGCGATGCCGTCGCCGGCGAGGCTGACAGTGCCGACCTCCTCGCGCGAGGCCGCGTCCGGCTTGTACGACTGGACAAAGGTCTCCAGTGCGTCCCGGATCTCCTCCGGCCGGATCGTGAGCTCCGCCATCTGGGTTCCCTGCTCTCCTTGTTGGGCCCGAAGTCTTCTTGGGGGGTCTGGGGGCTCCCCCCAGAACTTCTGCATCCTGTGCACGGCCCAACCGGGCCGTAGGTAACGCTTTGTTGGGTGTTGTGCCTGGTACGCCGAGCGACCCGGTACGTCAGACCGTCAGCCGGCCAGTCGCCGGGACGCCTCGTCGAGGCGGCTGGCGACGGAACCGTCGATCAGCTCGTCTCCGACCCGCACCGAGATCCCGCCGAGGACCGTCGGGTCCACGTCCAGGTTCAGGTGCATCTGCCGGCCGTACACCTTCGCCAGCACGGCGCCGAGGCGCTGCTTCTGCCGGTCGGTGAGCGGTACCGCCGACGTGACGACCGCGACCATCCGGTCCCGGCGCGCCGCGGCGAGCTTGGACAGGGACTCGAGGCCCCCCTCCAGGCTACGTCCTCGGGGCGCGGTGACCAGGCGGACGATCAGGCGCTCGGTCACCGCGTTCGCCTTGCCGCCGAGCAGGCTGCGCAGCAGCTCGCCCTTGGCGGTGGCGGTGGCGGTCCGGTCGGTCAGCGCGGCGCGCAGCGCGGTGCTGGAGGCGACGATCCGGCCGAACCGGAACAGCTCGTCCTCCACGTCGTCCAGCGCACCGGACCGCTGGGCCGCGGTGAGGTCCGCCGTGTTCGCCAGCTCCTCGACCGCGTCGACCAGGTCGCGCGACTGGGACCAGCGGGAGCGGACCATGCCGGAGACCAGGTCGACGGTCTCGCCGCCCACCTGACCGCTCAGCAGTCGCGCGGCCAGTTCGGCCTTGGCCTCTCCGGCCTGCGCCGGGTCGGTGAGGACCCGACGCAGCGACACTTCGCGGTCGAGCAGCGCGGTGACGGCGGCCAGTTCCCCGGCGAGCTCCGCCGCGTCGACCGACGTGTTGTCGGTCAGCGCGTCGAGGCGCTCACGTGCGGCAACCAGTGCCTCGCGGCTCGCTCCGTTCATCGGGCGGCCTCGGCCTTCTCCTCGAGCTCGTCGAGGAAACGGTCGATGGTGCGGCTCTGGCGGGCGACGTCCTCAAGGGACTCGCCGACCAGCTTGCCGGCCAGGTCCGTCGCGAGCTGGCCGACGTCCTGCCGCAGCGCGGAGGAGGCGGCCTTGCGGTCGGCCTCGATCTGGACGTGGCCGGCGGCGATGATCTCGTCGCGCTGGCGCTGGCCCTCCGCCTTCATCTCGGCGATGATCGCGGCGCCCTGCTCCTGAGCCTCCTGGCGCAGACGCGCGGCCTCGTGGCGGGCCTCGGCGAGCTGGGCCTTGTACTGCTCAAGAACGCTCTGGGCCTCGATCTGAGCGGCCTCGGCCTTCTCGATGCCGCCTTCGATGGCCTCGCGACGCTCGTCCAGAACCTTGTTGATGTTCGGGAGGAGCTTCTTGGCGAGGAAGCCGAAGACGATGGCGAAGGCGAGCAGGCCGATGACGAGCTCTGGGATCGGCGGAATGAGGGGGTTCTGGACCTCCTCCTGCGCCAGCTGAACCAGGGGGCTCATATCTGTGCCTTTCGTCGAAAGGGGCAGTCCGACGGCCGGGTCAGGAGCCGGGGGTCGGGTAGACGAACGGCATGACCAGACCGATCAGGGCGAGCGCCTCACAGAGGACGAAGCCGAGGATCTGGTTGCCGCGGATCAGGCCGGCCGCCTCGGGCTGGCGGGCGAGGGCCTGGGTGCCGTTACCGAAGATGATGCCGACGCCGACGCCGGGGCCGATGGCCGCGAGGCCGTAGCCGATGGCGCCGAGGTTGCCCTGGATGTTGACGGCGGCGAGGGTCTCGAGAGCGGACATGCCGTTTCTTCCTTCTCTTTTACGGACCGGTGGCGATGGTCACCGGACGACTGGCGGGGTGGGGCCTGGCAGTGACTCAGTGGTGCTCGGCGAGAGCGCCCTGAATGTAGTTGCAGGCCAGGAGGACGAAGACGTAGGCCTGCAGCGCCTGGATGAACAGCTCGAAGACGGTCAGCAGCAGGACCATCACGAACGAGATGCCGGCGTAGGCGATCCCGATGCCGTTCAGCAGGTACCAGCTGGCGATCGTGAAGATCAGGAGCAGCACGTGGCCGGCGAACATGTTCGCGAAGAGCCGGACCGCGTGGGTGAAGGGGCGGACCAGGAGGTTCGAGAAGAGCTCGATCACCATGACGGCCGGGAGCACCGGGCCGAGCGACTTGTCGTAGCCGGCGATGTTCTTCCAGCCGCCCACGAAGCCGTGGCGCTTGAAGGTCAGGCTGACCCACATGATGTAGACGATCGCGGCCAGACCGGCGGGGAAGGCGATGACCGAGGTCACGGGGAACTGGGCGAGCGGAACGATCGACCAGAGGTTCATGATCCAGATGAAGAAGAACATCGAGACCATGATCGGGACGTACTTCTCGCCCTCGCGCTTGCCGAGCGTCTCGTAGACGACGCCGCGGCGCACGAAGTCGTAACCGGCCTCACCGACCATCTGGAGCTTGCCGGGGACCAGCTTGGGCTTGTTGAAGGCGGCCCAGAAGAAGCCCACGACCACGACCGTGGTGACCAGCGCCAGCAGCATCGGCTTGTTGAACTCGAAGCCGCCGACCGTGAAGATCGGCTCGAAGATAAAGGAGTGCAGGCCGGGGGCCGGGAAGCCACATCCGTCGAAGATGTGACAGTCGGTCTCGAAGGCGAGCACCTGCGTCGGGTCAGCACTCACCGCGGGCTCCTTCAGCGTGGCGCATAGGTACGGCAACCTCGTTGTGTCGGCGCGGCGCGCAGCCGCGGTTCGGCACTGGACTGGTGTTTCGAATCTGGGGGCGGCGGCTCGGTGTCGAACCTCGCGATGGGACAGGCGCCTGCTCGGACGGCCGCGCCCGCGGTGCCGCACTCGGCATCGGACGATAGCAGCTCGTCGAACGCGCCCTTATCCCGGCCCTACTTCTCACGGGCAAGGCCCGCCGTCCGGGGCTCTGCGCCCTTCGCGGCGTCCGGCTTCGAGGTGTCCGGTTCGACGTAGAGGACCTTGGCCTTCATGTGTCCGATCGTCTGTGCGGTCACCCAGGTGAGGGTGGTCGCGATCAGCGAGATCGCGAAGGCACGGGGATGGAACAGCGTGGTGTTCTTGAAGGTGGCGAGGAACACGAACAGCACAAGGATCTGCGTCGTGTAGAGCACCAGCCCCATCGCCTGGAAGAGGTGCGGCAGGGACTTGGCGGTACGCAGGAGCACCAGCAGGCTGAGCCCCATGAAGAAGGTCGTCACCAGCACCGCGACGACGGCCCCCATTGCCCCCTGACCACCGGCGAAGACAGCGGCGACAGCGGCGGCGATCGCGCCGACGGCGGCTGTGGGCACAGCAGCCTGGAGCAGCGTGCGGACGTCGTTGGACAGCATGGCGGCATCTCCGCATACGGGGTGGGGGCAGGGTGTCGTCATGGACGAGCGTAGGCCCGGTCCGAGGCAGATCTCGGGGCCAACGAGCCGTCGCACTACGGCCCTTCGGCACTGTCGCCGGGTCTCGTGAACCGTATCACAAACTATTTGAAGAGGTCTTTACCCGATGGTGTGCTAACTCTCACACATGAGAGTGACACTGCGCGTGTGTGCGCGACAGTAGAGGTATTCGCCTGCTAATGCCCCCAGTTGAGGCATTCGTCAACTCGGCGTTCCGGCCTTCCGCCGTTCGGGGAGCCGCGAACGGGCCCCGATGGCGGTCGCCCCGTTGACCCCCGCCGGAACGGGTTCCGGCTCCTCCGCGTCCTCGTCCCCGTGCTCCAGCCCCGCCGTGAGAAACGGCGCGACCTTCCGGCGCCGGTAGCGCGGCGGCACGAACGACTGGGCCCACAACGGCGCACGGGGCTTGAACCGGGGCAGGAGCAGGAGCACCAGGCCCAGGGCGCTCAGCGCCACGATCGGCAGCATGATCCACATGGACGCCGAGTGCACCGAGTACATGAGTGTCCCGAACGCGATCAGCGCGGACCAGAAGTACATGATGAAGACGGCCCGGCTGTGCGAGTGCCCGATCTCCAGCAGCCGGTGGTGCAGATGCCCCCGGTCTGCCGCGAACGGTGACTTGCCCTTCCAGGTGCGCCGCACGATCGCCAGCACCAGGTCGGCCATCGGGATCGCGATGATCGTCAGCGGCAGCAGCAGCGGGATGAACACCGGCAGCGCGGCGTGCGTGGCCTGCCGGGTGGAACCGCCCTCGAAGAGCTTCAGCGTGTCCGGGTCGACCTGGCCGGTGATCGAGATCGCGGACGCGGCCAGCACCAGCCCGATGAGCATCGACCCGGAGTCGCCCATGAAGATCCGGGCCGGGTGCATGTTGTGCGGCAGGAACCCCAGGCACATGCCGATCAACACGGCCGCGAAGAGCGTGGCCGGTGCCGCGGCCTCGATCCCGTACCCGAACCAGAGCCGGTAGGCGTACAGGAAGAACGCCGCGGACGCGATGCACACCATGCCGGCGGCCAGGCCGTCGAGCCCGTCGACGAAGTTCACCGCGTTGATGGTGAGCACCACCAGCGCCACCGTCAGGAGCGTGCCCTGCCACTGGGTGATCCCGACGGTGCCGACACCCGGGATGGGCAGCCACAGGATCGTCAGACCCTGCACGACCATGACACCCGCGGCGATCATCTGGGCGCCCAGCTTGATCAGCGCGTCCAGCTCGAACTTGTCGTCGAGGACACCGATCAGCCAGATCAGGGCGGCCCCCGAGAGCAGCGCACGCGGCTCGTTGGACAGGGCGAACACGCTGTTCAGACGGTCCAGGTGGTCCGCCACCAGCAGCCCCGCGCACAGCCCGCCGAACATCGCGATCCCGCCGAGCCGGGGCGTCGGCTCCTGGTGCACATCACGCGCCCGGATCTCCGGCATGGCACCGGAGGCGATGGCGAACTTCCGCACCGGGCCGGTGAGCAGATAGGTCACCACGGCCGTGATGCAGAGCGTCAGCAGGTAGTTACGCACGGGCTGCCCCACAGGAATCGCTGGCCATCACAGCCCCACACCCTAGTCCCGACGCTCATGTGCTTACGGACACCGGAGCGCCGCCGACGGTTGCGGAAGGCCGACTTCCCTACCGATACGGGGGAAACCGCCCGGCCAGTTCACGCACCTGCGGACGAGCGGCGAGCGCCTCCTCCTCGCCGCGGAGGGCGTACGCGAACAGTTCCGCGGCCCGCTCCATCTCGTCCCGCCCCATTCCCTGCGTGGTCACGGCGGCGGTCCCGAACCGGATGCCGCGCGAGTCGCCGTACGGCAGGGCACTGGTGTCGAGCACGATCCCCGCGGCGGCCAGCCGGGCCCGGGCGACCCGCCCGTCGACACCGAGCGGCGCGGGATCGGCCACGACCAGATGGGTGTCGGTCCCGCCCGTGGCGATGACGAGCCCGTACGTGGACAGCGCCTCGGCCAGTACCCGGGCGTTGGCGACGACCTGATGGGCGTACACGGCGAAGGCGGGCGTCGCGGCCTCCCCGAAGGCGACGGCCTTGGCGGCGATGGTGTGCATCTGGGCGCCGCCCTGGGTGAACGGGAACACCGCCCGGTCGATCCGCGCGCCCAGCTCGTCCCCGCACAGCAGCATGCCGCCGCGGGGGCCTCTCAGCACCTTGTGTGTGGTCGCGCACACGACGTCCGCGTACGGGACGGGACTGGGCGCGGCGCCCCCGGCGACCAGCCCGATGGGGTGGGCGGCGTCCACGACGAGCGCGGCGCCCACCTCGTCCGCGATCTCCCGGAAGACGGCGTAGTCGATATGCCTCGGATAGGAGATCGACCCGCAGACGATCGCCTTCGGCCGGTGCTGGTGGGCCAGCGCCCGGACCTGGTGTTCGTCGATGAGCCCGCTCTCGGCGTCGACGCCGTACGGGACGAAGTCGAACCACCGCCCGGAGAAGTTGTCGGCCGCGCCGTGGGTGAGGTGCCCCCCGTGGGCCAGACCCATCGCGAGCACGGTGTCCCCGGGCCGCAGCAGCGCGGCGTACGCGGCGAGCACCGCGGCGGATCCGGAATGCGGCTGTACGTTCGCGTGCTCGGCCGCGAAGAGCGCGACGGCCCGTGAGACGGCGAGCCGCTCGGCGGCGTCCACGTACTCGCAGCCGCCGTGGTAGCGGGCGCCGGGGTACCCCTCGGCGTACTTGTTGGCGAGCCGCGAGCCGAGGGCGGCGAGAACGGCGGGCGAGGTGAAGTTCTCCGCGGCGATGAGCTGCAGGCTGTCGTCCTGGCGCCGCGCCTCCCCCTCCAGGACGTCCGCGACCTCCGGGTCTCGCTGCCGCAGCGCGTCGATACCCGTACTCGCGGCTCCAGCGGTGACCGACATGGCTGACCCCGCCTGCAGTGGACGACTCCGTGCCCCTCCAATGTAGGCCGAGGCACCCGATTCAGCCCGTCCGGCGTTCGGGGACGAGCGGCGAAGCGTGCCAAGGCGGGGCCGGGGCGGTGCCACCGCTTACGGGGGTCGCGGGGTCGCGGGAAGGACACGCGCCGCGACCGCTACCGGCGCGGCACCCCCGTCAGCGCCGTCACCACGGGGTCCAGCGCCTCATGGATCTCGTCCCCGACAGCGCGGAAGTACGTGATCGGCCCGCCGTACGGGTCGTTCACCTCGTCCGCCTCCGCGCTGGGCGCCAGCAGCCACCCCCGCAGCGCCGCCGCCGCGTGCACCAGTGCCTGCGCGCGGGCCACGACCCCGTCGGCCGAGGGATCCGGCAGAGTGTGCGGATCTATGGCCCGCACCAGCCGCGTGAACTCCTTGAGTGTGAACGTCCGCAGCCCCGCGCTGTGTCCCATGGAGATGACCTGGGCCCGGTGGTCACGGGTCGCCGTCAGCACCAGGTCCGCGCGGATCACGTGGTCGTCCATCAGCTCCCGCCCGGCGAACCCGCTCGCGTCCGCCCCGAAGTCCGCGAGTACCGCCTCCGCGTTGGCCTCCATGGGCGCCCCCTCGTGTCCCCACGTTCCCGCGCTCTCGACGACGAGCCCGCACCGCGAGGTGTCTCCCAGCCGGTCGTGCAGGGCATGGCGGGTCAGCCGCTCGGTGATCGGCGAGCGGCATACGTTGCCGGTGCTGACGTGGAGGATGCGGAAGGTGGAACGCCCCGTGCCTATGCCACGCCCCTCAGGGGCCGTCAATTGGCCACCTCAAGGTCGGGAACGACCTTGCGCAGCTCCTCCACCGACACGGCCCCCGCACGCAGCAGAACGGGCACGTCCCGCGTGACGTCGACGATCGACGAGGGGACGATCCCGGGCGTCGGGCCCCCGTCCAGGTACACGGACACGGAGTCCCCGAGCATGCCCTGCGCGGCGTCGCAGTCCTCCGGAGCCGGGTGCCCGGTCAGGTTCGCGGACGACACGGCCATCGGGCCGACCTCCGTCAGCAGCTCGATGGCGACGGGGTGCAGCGGCATCCGGACCGCGACGGTGCCCCGGGTGTCGCCCAGGTCCCACATCAGGGACGGCTGGTGCTTGGCGACCAGCGTCAGCGCACCCGGCCAGAAGGCGTCGACGAGTTCCCACGCCTGCTCGGAGAAGTCCGTGACCAGCCCGTGCAGGGTGTTGGGCGAACCGATGAGCACCGGGGTCGGCATGTTCCGGCCGCGCCCCTTCGCCTCCAGCAGGTCCGCGACCGCCTCGGAGCTGAAGGCGTCCGCGCCGACGCCGTACACGGTGTCCGTGGGCAGCACGACCAGCTCGCCGCGGCGCACCGCCGACGCGGCCTCACGCAGGCCCATCGCGCGGTCGGTCGCGTCGTTGCAGTCGTATCGCCGTGCCATCAGCGGGCCTCCTCGTACACGTACAGGTACATATGCATGCTGCTCGGGGTGGTCAAGGCAGCGCCTTGCGGGCGGTCGCGAAGCGCGGGCGGTTGTTCAGGTCCGGGTGGTCGGCGGCGTCGGCCCAGCCGGACTGCTCGCTGAAGATCCACGGCACCTGGCCGCCCTGGGTGTCGGCGTGCTCGACGACGACGAGCCCGCCGGGCCGCAGCAGCCGGTGCGCGGTGCGCTCGATCCCGCGGATCACGTCGAGACCGTCCTCGCCGGAGAACAGCGCCATGTCGGGGTCGTGGTCGCGGGCCTCGGGCGCGACGTACTCCCACTCGGTGAGCGGGATGTACGGCGGGTTGGAGATGACCAGGTCGACCTGGCCGTTCAGTTCGGGCAGGGCGGTCAGCGCGTCGCCCCGGTGGACGGTGACGCGTGAGCCTTCCGCGTTCTTCCGGGTCCACACCAGCGCGTCCTCGGACAGCTCCACGGCGTGCACCCGCGAGCGCGGCACCTCCTGGGCCATGGCCAGCGCGATCGCGCCCGAACCGGAACACAGGTCGACGACCAGCGGCTCGACGACGTCCATGGCGCGCACCGCGTTTATGGCCCAGTCGACGACGGACTCGGTCTCCGGCCGGGGCACGAACACCCCTGGTCCGACCTGGAGTTCCAGGTAGCGGAAGAACGCCCGTCCCGTGATGTGCTGGAGCGGCTCACGGGCTTCCCGGCGGGCGACCGCCTCCCAGTAGCGGGCGTCGAAGTCGGCGTCCTTGACGGTGTGCAGTTCCCCCCGCTTGACTCCGTGCACGAACGCGGCGAGCTCCTCCGCGTCGAAGCGCGGTGACGGCACGCCGGCGTCGGCCAGCCGCTGGGTGGCCTGGGCCACCTCGGCAAGCAGCAGGTTCACGGGTCCTCCGGGCTGGGGCAGCGGGCTGTTCGGTGCACCGCGTCGTTACGCCGCGGCGAGCTTGGCGGCGGAGTCGGCGTCGACACACGCCTGGATCACGGCGTCCAGGTCCCCGTCGAGGACCTGGTCCAGGTTGTAGGCCTTGAAGCCCACACGGTGGTCGGAGATGCGGTTCTCCGGGAAGTTGTACGTCCGGATCTTCTCCGACCGGTCGACCGTCCGCACCTGGCTGCGCCGGGCGTCGGCGGCCTCCCGCTCGGCCTCCTCCTGGGCGATGGCGAGCAGCCGGGACCGCAGGATGCGCAGCGCCTGCTCCTTGTTCTGGAGCTGGCTCTTCTCGTTCTGGCAGGAGGCGACGACACCGGTCGGGAGGTGCGTGATCCGCACGGCGGAGTCGGTGGTGTTCACCGACTGCCCGCCGGGACCGGAGGACCGGTACACGTCGATCCGCAGGTCGTTCGGGTTGATCTCGACGTCGACCTCCTCCGCCTCGGGTGTGACGAGGACACCGGCGGCGGAGGTGTGGATACGGCCCTGCGACTCGGTGGCGGGCACGCGCTGCACGCGGTGCACCCCGCCCTCGTACTTCATCCGCGCCCAGACGCCCTGCCCGGGCTCGATCTGCCCGCGCGCCTTCACGGCGACCTGGACGTCCTTGTAGCCGCCCAGCTCGGACTCGGTGGCGTCGATGATCTCGGTCTTCCAGCCGACGCGCTCGGCGTACCGCAGGTACATGCGCAGCAGGTCTCCGGCGAACAGCGCGGACTCGTCGCCTCCGGCCCCGGCCTTGATCTCCAGGATGACGTCCTTGTCGTCGCTGGGGTCGCGGGGCACGAGCAGCAGCCGCAGCCGTTCGGTCAGCTCCTCGCGGCGCGCCTCCAGCTCCTTCACCTCGGCGGCGAAGTCGGGGTCGTCGGCGGCCAGCTCACGGGCCGTGTCGATGTCGTCGCCGGTCTGCTTCCAGGAGCGGTACGCGGCGATGACCGGCGTCAGCTCGGCGTAGCGCTTGTTGAGCCGGCGGGCGTTCGCCTGGTCGGCGTGGACCGCGGGGTCGGCGAGCTGCTTCTCCAGGTCGGCGTGTTCTCCGACCAGTTCCTCGACCGCCTCGAACATCGGGGGCTCCTGATTTCCGTATGACTCGGGCCTGCGACCGGGCCGACGACTTGGGCCCGCGCTCCGGGCCTGCGGGGACCAAAAAGCCGGTCCCGGCCGACCCCCAGCGGGGCGGCCGGAGACCGGCGCGAGGGCTCGCTACTTCTTGGCGGAGCCGGCGGCCTTCTTGCCGAAGCGGGCCTCGAAGCGGGCCACACGGCCACCGGTGTCGAGGATCTTCTGCTTGCCCGTGTAGAACGGGTGGCACTCGGAGCAGACCTCGGCGCGGATGGTGCCGCCGTCGATCGTGCTGCGGGTGGTGAACGACGCGCCGCAGGTGCAGCTCACCTGGGTCTCGACGTACTCGGGGTGAATGTCGCGCTTCAAGGTGTCTCCTAGGTTGTGGAGGGCACCGGGTCGCACGCGCGGGCTGCGGGTGCGTGAACCGGGGCCGACGTACCAGTCTGCCAGGACCGGCCGCATCTCCCAAAACCGGGGCCTCCCCGGATCTATTCCGCCCCCGCCGACGCGGCCCGGCGGCGCCCCGGACCGCGTTCCGCGGGGGCGCGCCGGGCTACCGCACCACGCCCTCGGCCTGCCCGGTGGCCGTGTCCTTCGTCGCCTCCGCCGGAATCGGCAGATCCCGCCGCAGCGCGTCCCAGACCTGCTGGGCCTGCGCGTCGACGGGCACGACCCGGTTCCGGTCCACGGTGTCGTACACGACCGGCAGCGTGATCATCTGCACGCCGTCCGCGTCCAGCCCCGCCAGCCCGCTCGCGAAGTCCGCCAGCTCCTGCACGCCGTCCAGCTCGGAGTCCGGCCTGATCGCCTTGGTCGCTGCGTCCGCGAGCCCCCAGACCTTGCCGGGACCGCTGAAGACGCCGACCTTCTTCACCTGCTCCATCAGCGCCTTGATGAAGGCCTGCTGGAGCTGGATCCGCCCGAGGTCGCTGCCCTCCCCGACCGCCTTCCGGGTCCGGACCAGCCCGAGGGCCTGCTCACCGTCCAGCAGATGGGTGCCCGCCGCCAGATCGAGGTGGCTGCTGCCGTCCTTGATCGGCTGGGTGGTGGTGACCTCGACCCCGCCCAGCTCGTCGATGAGCTTCTTGAAGCCCGTGAAGTCGACCTCGATGTAGTGGTCCATGCGGATGCCCGACATCTGCTCCACCGTCTTCACGGCGCAGGCGGGCCCGCCCACCTCGTACGCGGTGTTGAACATCGCCCGGTACGCGGCGGGCACGGCCGTCCCGTCCCGGTCGGTGCACTCGGGGCGGGTGATCAGCGTGTCGCGCGGGATCGAGACGACGCTCGCCGCCTTGTGGCCCTCGTACACGTGGACGATCATCGCCGTGTCGGAGCGGGCCGAGCCGCCGTCGTCGCGGCCGTACGCGGAGTTGTCACCGGCCCGCGAGTCGGATCCGAGGACCAGGATGTCCATGGAACCGTTGTCGATGTTCTTCGGCCGGTTGTCCCCGAGCTGCGTGTTGATGTCGACGCTCTCGATGTTGCCGTCGAGCTTGACGTACGCCCCGCCGATGGCGGCCCCGCCGGCCAGCAGCAGCCCGACGGCCGTCCACGCGGCGGCGCCGAGTCCCCTGCGCGGTGTCGCGGACCCGCCGCGCCGACGGCCCGATCCGCGTATTCGGCCGCGCGTCTCCTGCTTGCCCATGCTCTCCCCGGTTCGCCCGCTGTTCCCCCGTTTCGGTGTCTGGTCAGACGGCCGGGGGGCGCAAAGGGTTGCACGGAGGTCCCGGCACGACGACGCCGGCCGCCCCACCCCCGGCAGGTCCTCTCGCGAGGACCCGAACGGGTGACGGGACGACCGGCGTCGTTCCGCTGCCGGTTGACGCGGCGTCAGTCGTTGTTGCCGGCCGACGGCGTCGTCTTCTGGATCTGGAGCAGGAACTCGGCGTTCGACTTGTGCTGCTTCATCTTGTCGATCAGCAGCTCGACCGCCTGCTGCTGGTCGAGGGCGTGCAGCACCCGGCGCAGCTTCCAGACGATGGACAGCTCCTCGCTGCCGAGCAGGATCTCCTCCTTGCGGGTACCGGACGCGTCGACGTCCACCGCCGGGAAGATGCGCTTGTCCGCGAGCTTCCGGTCGAGCTTCAGCTCCATGTTGCCGGTGCCCTTGAACTCCTCGAAGATCACCTCGTCCATGCGGGACCCGGTGTCCACGAGCGCCGTGGCCAGGATGGTCAGCGAACCGCCGTCCTCGATGTTCCGCGCGGCACCGAAGAAGCGCTTCGGCGGGTACAGCGCGGTCGAGTCGACACCACCGGACAGGATGCGGCCGGAGGCGGGCGCGGCCAGGTTGTACGCACGGCCCAGACGGGTGATGGAGTCGAGCAGCACGACCACGTCGTGCCCCAGCTCCACGAGCCGCTTGGCGCGCTCGATGGCCAGCTCCGCGACCGTGGTGTGGTCCTCGGCCGGGCGGTCGAAGGTCGAGGAGATGACCTCGCCCTTGACCGACCGCTGCATGTCGGTGACCTCTTCCGGACGCTCGTCGACGAGGACGACCATCAGGTGGCACTCGGGGTTGTTGTGCGTGATCGCGTTGGCGATCGCCTGCATGATCATGGTCTTGCCGGTCTTCGGCGGGGCCACGATCAGACCGCGCTGGCCCTTGCCGATCGGGGAGACCAGATCGATGATGCGGGTGGTCACCACGCCCGGGTCGGTCTCCAGGCGGAGCCGGTCCTGCGGGTAGAGCGGGGTCAGCTTGTTGAACTCGGGGCGCCCGCGGCCGGAGTCGGCGGCCATGCCGTTGGCCGAGTCCAGGCGGACCAGCGCGTTGAACTTCTCGCGGCGCTCGCCCTCCTTGGGCTGGCGCACGGCACCCGTGATGTGGTCGCCCTTGCGGAGCCCGTACTTCCGGACCTGGGCGAGGGACACGTACACGTCGTTCGGGCCGGGCAGGTAGCCGGAGGTCCGGATGAACGCGTAGTTGTCGAGGATGTCCAGGATGCCCGCGACGGGGATCAGGACGTCGTCCTCGGACAGCTGCGGCTCGCCGCCGAACTCGTCGCGGCCACGGCGGCCACGGCGGTCGCGGTAGCGGCCACGGCGACCGCGCCGGCCGCCGCCGTCCTCGTCGTAGCCGTCACCCTGGGGGCCGCCGCCGCCCTGGCCCTGCTGGGCCTGCCGGCTCTGGCCGCCGCCCTGCTGCTCGTCGCCCTTGCCGCGATCGCGGCGGTCGCGGTCCCGGTCCCGGTCCCGCTGGCGGTCGCGGCGGTCCCGGCGGTCCCGGCGCCCGCTCTCGGCGGTGTCGACGGAGGCCTCGGCCTGCCCGTCGGGGCGGGCCTCGGTCCGGACGTCGGTACGGGCCTCGGCGGCCGTCGCCTCGGCGGTGGCGTCGGGGCTGCCGACGGGCGCGGTGGCCCGGCGGCGACGGCGCGCGGAGGCGGCCGTCTGCTCCTCCCCGGCGGCGGTCTGCTGCTCGCGCGCGGTCGCGGCCTTGGTGGGCTGGCCGGGGATCTCGATGTGCTGCTGGACGCCCTGGCCGGCCTGCTCGCCGGCGGCCTCGGCCTGCTCGGCCTTCGCGGTGGCCTTCTCGGCCTTCTCCGCCTTGACGGCCTTCTCCGCCTTCGCGGCCTTGGCCGTGGTACCGGCCTCGGCGCTCTCGGCCTTCTCGCCGGCCTTGGCGGCGGCCGTACGGGAGGTGGCGCGACGCTTCGGCTTGGGCTCGGCGGTGTCGGCGCTCTTGGCGGCGGGGGCGCCTCCGGCGGCCTGCGCCTCCTTGATGACCTCGATCAGCTGGCTCTTGCGCATCCGCGCGGTGCCCCTGATGCCGAGGCCGGACGCGACCTGCTGCAGCTCGGCCAGGACCATGCCCTCAAGGCCGGTGCCGGAGCGGCGGCGCCGTGAGGTGGTGCCGGTGGCAGCACCCGCGGCGGGCGCGGAGGTGTCGACAGACTTGTCGGCAGTCACGCCCATCAGATCGGTGGTGTCGCTCACGAAGGGTCCTTCCCTGGAGCGGACGTCGGCCTTCTGGCTCGGCGACCGGTTGTGCTGTCCGGCTTTGGTCCTGATGTCGACCGAGCCGGGGCGGTGGTCCCGCCGGGTGCGGCGGGGGAAGAGATAACGTGCGTGGGTCCGGCCCGAGGCCCCCTGCTCGGCCCTCTCCTGGGAAAGGCGAGGGGTGTCGCGCGCCGGTTCCGGAGCGTGCTCGAAACTGCTCAGGCAGGCTGCTCAGGCAGTTGGGGAGGAGGCTCCCGGAAGAATGGTCGTCCCTGAGGGGAACGCGCAGCACCGCGCCAAAAAGACGTCGGGTGCAGACTTGAGGTTAACACTACCGGCTCCAACAAACATTCCCCCTCTCCCACACCGGCAATCCGCCGGCCCGCCTTTCCCCGGATCTCACGACCCGGCATTTCCTCTCGGCCCTCCACCCGCGACCGGGTCTGTGCCAGCCCCCGGCCGGCGCTTCGCGCCGCTCCCGGCCCCGGCTTCCGGCCCCGGAACCCCGCGGCCCGGGACCCGGGCCCAGCCTCCGTGCCGAGGCCCCGGGACTCAAGCCCCAAGTCCGAGCCCCGGTCTCCGAGTCACCCCCGAAACCGGTTCCCGGCCCCCGGTCCCGAAGCCACGAGCTCCGAGCCGACGGCCCGGGACCCCGCGGCCCCGGCCGCACAGGCCCGACGCCCGCAGACCGGGCCCCGGGTCGCGGGCCGGTGCGCCCGCAGGGGCCGACGCCCCCGGACCGGCAGGCCCGAGCCCACAAGCCCTAGCCCACGGCCCGCGGACCAGACCCGTGGGCCCCGCAGGCCCGGGATCCGTCGAGCGAGGCCCGGGACCCGCGGGTCAAGACTCTTGTGCCGAACCCGCAGCCCGCAGGCCCCGGAGCCTGCGCGCCGGGCACGCGGGCCGGGCGGCGCGGCCGGATCCGCAGACCCGGGACCGACAGGCCCGTGTCCGCAGGTCCGAGGCCGTACATGCCCCGGATCCACGGACCGAATCCGCAGACCCGGAAACCCGCCGCACCCGTATCCGAAGAGCCCGGAGCTCACCGGTCCGGTCCGCCGGAGCCAAGTCCGCCAGACCATGATCCATCAAACCAAACCCACAGGGTCCGAAGCCACCACTCGCGGCCCGGCCGCAGGCCGCGAGCCGAGGCCGGCGGCCCCGGAGTGCGGCACCGGGCCGCCCCGCGTCGGCCCGGCAGCCCCTGGCGTGAGCCCGAACCGCAGGTCCGAGGCCCACCGGCCCGAACCCGCAGGTCCGAGGCCGAGGGGCCCCGCATCCCGTGGCGCCCGGGACCGGAGCCGCGGGCCGATGGCGCCGGAGCCCGCAGGCCTCGTGGAGACGGAGACCCCGTGTTCGGACCCCGGTCGCTGCCCCCGGGAGGTGCTGCCCCGGGCCGGGAGCACGGAGGCAGGATCCGGGGACTCCCCGGAGGGTCCGGTGGCGCCGTGCGTTCCGCGGCAGCGTCAAGACGTCGACGTCGGCCACGTCGGCGTCAAGGCGTCGCCACTGTCGTACCTCCTACGCGGCGAGCGGCAGGACGCTCGCCCCGGCGGTGTCGAGGCGGAGGCGGTTCGCCGCCCAGCCCTCCCCCGCCAGCGCCGCGACCTTGTCCGCCGCGCCGTCCTCGGCCAGCGCGAGCACCGTCGGGCCCGCGCCGGAGATGACCGCGGGCACGCCGTCCGCCCGCAGCCGGTTGACGAGGGCGATGCTCTCCGGCATGGCCGGAGCCCGGTACTCCTGGTGGAGCCGGTCCTCCGTCGCGGCCAGCAGCAGCTCGGGGCGCCGGGTGAGGGCCTCGACGAGCAGCGCGGCACGCCCGGCGTTGGCCGCGGCGTCCACATGGGGCACGGTGCGCGGGAGCAGCCCCCTGGCGGTTTCGGTCAGTACCGGCCTTCCCGGTACGAAAACCACCGGAACGATGGAATGCGCCGGATCCATTCTGATGGCCCGGGCGGCGCCGTTCTCCATCCAGGCCAGAGTGAAGCCGCCGAGAAGGCAGGCGGCGACATTGTCGGGGTGACCCTCGATCTCGGTGGCGAGGTCCAGCAGCGCGGCGTCGTCGAGCCGGCTCTCGCCGCCTATCGTCACCGCGCGCGCGGCGACGATTCCGGCACAGATCGCCGCGGAGGAGGAGCCGAGACCCCTTCCGTGCGGGATGCGGTTGGCGCAGACGACCTCAAGGCCGCGCGGCTGCCCGCCGAGCAGGTCGAAGGCGGTGCGCAGGGACCGTACGAGCAGGTGTTTCTCGTCGCGCGGCAGGGTGTCGGCGCCCTCTCCGGCGATGTCGACATGCAGCCCGGAGTCCGCGACCCGGACGACCACGTCGTCGTACAGCCCCAGGGCCAGGCCCAGGGCGTCGAACCCGGGGCCGAGGTTGGCGCTGCTGGCGGGGACGCGCACCCGGACGGCGGCGGCGCGGAAGGCAGGACCGGCCATCGCTCGTTGACTCTCCTTGATCTGGCCTGCGGGGGTGACCTGCGAGGTGGGGACGGGCGGGGATAAGGGGATGAAGGGGGCGCGGCGGGCGCCGCCCTGGGGATGCCCCCGGGAGGGGGCGTCGGGCCGAAGCGCCGTCGTCGTGAAGAGCCTTGTCACCCGCGGCTTCTGCGGGAGCCGGGCTCGGCACAGCGTATCGAAGGACGGTTCGGCCGCGACATGGGGCGCACGGGAGGCGCACGATGCGTGTGACGTACTCTCCCGTGCTCCCGTGGAGTCACAGGAGAGCTGACCGCCGCCTTACGGCGGCGGTCAGCGGAAACGTCAGGCCAGGCCCAGCCGCTCCGCCGCGGCCGCGGCGTCGACCGGCACGGTGACCGGCTGCGGCGCGCCCGCCACGGCCCAGTCCGGGTCCTTGAGGCCGTTGCCGGTGACCGTGCAGACGATGGTCTGGCCCGGGTCGACCTTGCCCTGCTCCGCGGCCTTCAGCAGACCGGCGACGGACGCGGCGGACGCGGGCTCCACGAAGACGCCCTCCTGCGCGGCCAACAGGCGGTAGGCGCGCAGGATCTCACGGTCCGTCACCTCGTCGATGAACCCTCCGGACTCGTCGCGCGCGGCCAGCGCGTTCTGCCAGGAGGCGGGGTTGCCGATGCGGATCGCGGTGGCGATGGTCGACGGGTCCTTGACGACCTCGCCGCGCACGAGCGGCGCGGAGCCGGACGCCTGGAAGCCCCACATCCGCGGGGTGCGCGAGGAGACGCCGTCTCCGGCGTACTCCCGGTAGCCCTTCCAGTAAGCGGTGATGTTCCCGGCGTTGCCGACGGGCAGGACATGGATGTCGGGGGCGTCGCCGAGCATGTCCACGATCTCGAAGGCGGCGGTCTTCTGCCCCTCGATCCGTACCGGGTTGACGGAATTGACCAGCGCGACCGGGTAGTTGTCGGACAGCGCGCGGGCGAGGTCGAGGCAGTCGTCGAAGTTCCCGTCGACCTGGAGGATCTTGGCGCCGTGCACCAGCGCCTGCCCCATCTTGCCGAGCGCGATCTTGCCCTGCGGCACCAGCACCGCGGACACCATCCCGGCCCGCACGGCGTAGGCGGCGGCGGACGCGGAGGTGTTGCCGGTGGAGGCGCAGATGACGGCCTTGGCGCCGTCCTCCTTGGCCTTGCTGATGGCCATGGTCATGCCGCGGTCCTTGAAGGACCCGGTCGGGTTGGCGCCCTCCACCTTGAGGTGGACCTCGCAGCCGGTGCGCTCGGAGAGGACCTGCGCGGGGACGAGTGGCGTGCCGCCCTCACGCAGGGTGACGACGGGCGTGGTGTCCGTGACCGGAAGGCGGTCCCGGTACTCCTCGATGATGCCGCGCCACTGGTGGGTGCGCTGGGTGCCCTTGCTGGTCATGGGTCCTCTACTCCCCTTCAACACGCATGATGCTGGCGACACCGCGGACGGTGTCGAGCTTGCGCAGCGCCGCGACGGTCCCGGAGAGGGCCGCGTCGGGCGCGCGGTGGGTCACGACGACGAGGGAGGCCTCGCCGTCCTTCCCCTGCTGGGTGACGGTGTCGATCGACACGCCGTGCTCAGCGAAGACGGTGGCGACCTGGGCGAGCACGCCCGGTTTGTCGGCCACGTCGAGGCTGATGTGGTACCGCGTCACCACGTCGCCCATGGGGCTCACGGGCAGTTGGGTGTACGCGGAGTCGCCGGGTCCCGTCGCGTCGTTGAGGCGGTTG
This sequence comes from Streptomyces sp. MUM 203J, assembly GCF_022414595.1. Lineage (GTDB taxonomy): Bacteria > Actinomycetota > Actinomycetes > Streptomycetales > Streptomycetaceae > Streptomyces. Next base: position 205,409 of record NZ_JADWYO010000001.1, read on the forward strand.
CGGCAGACGGCGACGAGGTCGCCGAGTACGGCGGACGCGGTCGGCGCACCGCCGGCGCCCGGGCCGTAGAACATGAGCTGCCCGGCGGCCTCGGACTCGACGAACACGGCGTTGTAGGCGCCGCGCACGGAGGCCAGCGGGTGGCTGAGCGGGATCATCGCGGGGTGCACGCGCGCGGTGACGGACTCGCCGTCGGCGGCGCGCTCGCAGATGGCGAGCAGCTTGATGGTGCAGCCCATGCGTGTGGCGGAGGCGAAGTCCGCGGCGGTGACCTCGGTCATGCCCTCGCGGTAGACGTCGTCGAGCCGTACGCGCGTGTGGAAGGCGATCCCGGCGAGGATGGCGGCCTTGGCCGCGGCGTCGAAGCCCTCGACGTCGGCGGTCGGGTCGGCCTCGGCGTAGCCCAGCGCGGTGGCCTCGTCCAGGGCCTCGGAGTACCCGGCGCCGGTGGAGTCCATCTTGTCGAGGATGAAGTTGGTGGTGCCGTTGACGATGCCGAGCACGCGGTTGACCTTGTCGCCCGCGAGCGACTCGCGCAGCGGCCGGATGAGCGGGATGGCTCCGGCGACGGCGGCCTCGTAGTAGAGGTCCCGTCCGTGCTGCTCGGCGACGGCGTGGAGGGCGGCGCCGTCCTGGGCGAGGAGGGCCTTGTTGGCGGAGACGACGGAGGCGCCGTGCTCGAAGGCGGTGGTGATCAGGGTCCGGGCGGGCTCGACCCCGCCGATGACCTCGACCACCACATCGATGTCGCCCCGCTTGACGAGGGCGGTGGCGTCGGTGGTGACGAGGTCGGGGTCGATGCCCTCGCGGACCTTGGAGGGCCGCCGGACGGCGACCCCGGCGAGTTCCACGGGGGCGCCGATCCGGGCGGCGAGGTCGTCGGCGTGCGTCGTCATGATGCGCGCAACCTCGGAGCCGACCACTCCACAGCCCAGCAGCGCCACCTTCAGCGGACGCGTACGCATCATCCGACCTCGTTTCCGTTTCCTGCTTGTTCGTATTTCTACGGTGGTCCAGTCTCACTCACCGGACGAGGGTTTCTATCCCTCGTCCGAATCCTGAGACCGATATTTCATCATCCGACGTCGAGACGCAGAAGATCCTCTTCCGTCTCGCGCCGGACGATCACCCGCGCCTCGCCGTTCCGGACGGCGACGACAGGCGGGCGAAGAGCGTGGTTGTAGTTGCTGGCCATGGAGCGGCAGTAGGCGCCGGTGGCCGGAACGGCGAGCAGATCACCCGGTGCGACATCGGCCGGCAGAAAGGCGTCCTTCACGACGATGTCGCCACTCTCACAGTGCTTGCCCACGACACGGCTGAGCATGGGCGCGGCGTCGGAGGTGCGGGAGGCGAGGCTGACGCTGTACTCGGCGTCGTACAGGGCGGTGCGGATGTTGTCCGACATGCCTCCGTCGACGGAGACGTACGTCCGCAGCCCCTCCAGCGCCTTGACGGTGCCGACCTCGTACAGCGTGAAGGCGGTCGGCCCGACGATGGCCCGCCCCGGCTCCACGGAGATCCTGGGAGTGGCGAGCCCGGCGGACTCGCACTCGCGCGAGACGATCTCGTGCAGCGCCTTGGCGATCTCGTGCGGCTCGCGCGGGTCGTCGTCCGAGGTGTACGCGATGCCGAGCCCGCCCCCGAGGTCGATCTCGGGCAGCTCGACGCCGTGCTCGTCCCGCACCTCGGCCAGCAGGGAGACGACCCGGCGGGCGGCGACCTCGAACCCGGCCATGTCGAAGATCTGCGAGCCGATGTGCGAGTGGATCCCGACCAGTTCGAGGGAGTCCAGCCGCAGGGCCCGGCGCACGGCCTCGGCGGCCTGTCCGCCGGCGAGGGCGATACCGAACTTCTGGTCCTCGTGGGCGGTGGCGATGAACTCGTGCGTGTGGGCCTCGACTCCGACGGTCACACGGATCTGGACCCGCTGGCGCACACCGAGGGACTGGGCGATGTGCGCGACCCGCACGATCTCCTGGAAGGAGTCCAGCACGATGCGTCCGACACCGGCCTCGACGGCCCGCCGGATCTCCTCGCCGCTCTTGTTGTTGCCGTGGAAGGCGATGCGCTCGGCGGGCATTCCGGCGGAGAGGGCGGTGGCGAGTTCGCCGCCGGAACACACGTCGAGATTGAGCCCTTCCTCTCCGAGCCACCGCACAACGGCCCGTGAGAGAAAGGCCTTTCCGGCATAGAACACATCCGCGTCCTTGCCGAAGGCCTCGGCCCAGGAACGGCAGCGGGCGCGGAAGTCGTCCTCGTCGAGGATGTACGCGGGGGTCCCGAAGCGTTCGGCGAGCTCGGTGACGGGGAGGCCGCCCACGGAGACGACCCCGTCGTCCTCCCGGCGGACGGTCCGGGCCCACACCTTCTCGTCGAGGCGGTTGAGGTCGGCGGGCGGCGGGGAGTAGTGGCCCTCGGGGAGGACGTCGGCGTGACGGGGCCCGGCGGGGTGGGCGGAACGGCTCATGTCGGTGGCTCTCTCAGAGATGTACGGGTGCGCTGATGCCGAGCAGGGTCAGGCCGCCGGCCAGCACCGTCCCGGCGGCTTCGGCGAGCGCGAGCCGGGAGCGGTGGGCGGCCGAGGGTTTCTGGTCCCCGAGGGGCAGCACGGTGTGCTGGAACCCGAGGAGGGCGTCGGCCAGGACCTCCAGGTGCCGGGCGAGCCGGTCGGGCGCGCGGTGCCGGGCGGCGGCGAGCAGAACGAGCGGGTGGTCGCGGAGGGCGGCGATCAGCCGGGGGGCGTCGGCGGGCACCTCGTACACGGGGTGGACGCCCAGCCCGGCGGCGTTGCGAAGCAGTGCGCGGGCCCGGGAGTGCGCGTACTGGACGGTGAAGAGCCCGTTGTCGCCCTCGGCCTGCCGCAGCAGGGACCCCGGCTCGGGCACCCGGTCATGAGCGGCGGGCCGCAGGCAGGCCCAGCGGGCGGCGTCGGCCCCGAGGCGGGCGGCGACGTCGTAATGCGGAGCCCGTACGGACAGCCGCTCCCCCGCACCGGAGAACCGGACGCTCCCCCCCTGCCGCTCGACGAGCCGGGCGACGGCCTCCCCGACCACCCGGGCCCGGACCTCACGCTCGTCGAGGGCCAGCTCGACGTCGACGCCCCGCAGTCCCTCCCCGGCCCCGTAGCCCGGCCCCTCCCGCAGCACCCGCTCGACGAGACCCCGATCGGCCCGGGCACGGGTGTCGGCGCTCAGGGTGAGGTTCAGGAACCCGGGCCCGGTGATGTCGACACGGGCGATGCCGGGCGCGTCCAGCAGCCGCGCCCGCAGGATCTCCGCGACCTCCCGGGGCGGCAGGGCGACGGACCCGGCCAGCTGGAGGGCGGCGTTGGTGGCCCAGTCCCCGCGCCCGCCCGCCCGGGGCCGTTCGACGAGGACCCGCGGGGGCAGGGCCACGTCCTGCAGGGCACCGTCACCGACCGCGCGGCGCACGGCGTGCAGCACGGTGTGGGAGAGCTCTGCGGGGGTCACGGGACAAGCCTAGGCGAGAAGGGGGTACCCGGGGCGAACCGGTTTCGCCATGCGGGCAGGGGGCGGGGGCTACACCCGCGGCGTCCCGGCCCGGCACCCGTCCTTGGGCGGACGCGGAGGCGGAGGCAGCAGCCCCCGCACGACACGGACGAGATCGGCGGGCTCGAAGGGCTTGGCGAGGAAGGCGTCCACTCCGGCGTCGAGCCCGCTCTCCACCTCGTCCCGGCCGCAGGCACTGACGATCACCACGGGCAGATGCCGCGTCCGCGTGTCCCCCCGCAGCCGCGCAGCCGTCCGGAGCCCGTCCAGCCGGGGCATGACCACATCGAGCGTCACCACGTCGGGGCGCACGCGATGGATCACTTCAAGACACTCGGCACCGTCAGCCGCGGTCACCACCTCGAAGCCCTCCAGTTCGAGGTTGACCCTGATCAACTGCCGGATGACCCGGTTGTCGTCCACAACCAGCACCCGCCCGGACGCGCCTGACACAACTAGAGAGTAGGACCCCGCGCTCCCCCGCGTCCGGGTTTTCGCCACTTCCACCCCCGGCGAGCGACCCCACGCCACCTCACCCCCGGAAATACCTGTTCACAGGCACCCTCCGGGAGCTGGTAGTGTTCTTCCCGTCGCCGCGAGACACCGGCGGCAACGCCCCCGTAGCTCAGGGGATAGAGCAACGGCCTCCGGAGCCGTGTGCGCAGGTTCGAATCCTGCCGGGGGCACTTCCGGAAAGAGGGCCTGACCAGCGGAAACGCTGGTCAGGCCCTCTTTTGCTTGAGGCGAAACAGCAACGGCCCCGCTTGCCGTTACTTCTCCTACCGGCACCGCCCCGACCTGGGCTTTTACCGCACCGCACGCGCGGTGTCCCGTATGTCCGATCCCGCGAAATCGGCGCCACGGGACATGCGCGGGACGAAAGCGCCTCAGGGAAGACAGACGCCCCTCTCCTACACCCCGTGACCTGCACGTTTTCCAGCCGGCACAGGTAAAACACATACGGAGCGGGGCCGTTGCACTTCGTGCTCCCGCCTCTCTGGCCTGGTCCTTCGCCTCGACAGGGCGCGGGCTTCCCAGGGGCGCTGGGACGCACTCAGGACACGAGATCCACGTGAGCTGCTGGGTTCACCACGAGGAGTTGACGTCCCCTCAGTTGCATTCGTCCAGAAGCGCGTCGATGCGCCCGTTGGCGAGGGCCTGGCGACCGTAGAGGCACTTCGCGTACCAGGTCATGAGGACCTTGACGCTGTTGCCCGCCCGTTCGGCGACCTCGGTGGGATCGACGCCGGTGTTCAACCAGGTGGACAGGGCCGAGTGCCGCGGGGCGTCCGGCGTAGTACATCCCGGCGAAGAGGCCGGCCAGCCTCCGCCCCCGCGCCCGCGCCCGCTCGTAGCCTCCGACGTAGGAGACCGCGCAGAGCAGGTTCCACGCCTGCGCGGGGTTGACGACCACCCGGGGGTCGACCTGCTGGACGGTCTCGGTGATGCGCCAGCTGACATGGGCCAGGGGATCGGTGCGGAGTCGGCCCAGCTCGATCGCATACGGCACCGAGTTCACGAGCGTCGTGCGCTTGCGCCGCTGTGTTTCGACAGCCGCGATCGTGCCGTCATGCTTCAGCCGGAGAGCCTGTAGCACGCCGCGCATCACGACCGGGTCCAACAAGTCGTCCAGGGGGCGTGAAGCCCTGGCGACCCAGTCCAGAGCGAGCCGCACCTCTGCGGGCGCGATGCGCGCGTCGGGCCGGGGCATCACGAACGCCCAGTTCCGCAACGCCCGCCGCAACAGTTCGTCATCCGGCCGCCCTCGCGTCCTTCGGAGCATCGCCATGGTCATGGAGCAGAGAGCGTCGTTGGTCTCGTTCCGGGTCTTCGCGGAAACCTGCTCCAGCGCACCTCCAGGTATTCGAGCGCGAAGGCGTACCAGCTGATGCGGGTCGCACCACGCCCCTTCGCCACCCGGCCGAAGTCGTCAGCGGCGGCTTCCCTGATGGCCCGGACCAACGAGGCCCCGAGCTCGTCGGCCAGCGCCCTGACATCCGCCCCGTCGTCGGCCGTCAGCCCCCACCGGGGCTTCACCGCCCTGGCCCCATGTCGCCGGGGTGTACCTCGTACCTGGCCTGCTGAACTCCGCATGGCGTCCACCGCCTCTCTCCAGGTCAACGCGCCGCCTGCGGCAGCCATGCCGACCGGAAAGAAATCCTGACCCCTGGGAGGATGGAAGGTAGGATAGATAGCATGAGCGAGCCCACCGGCAAGTACTCGATCACCATGCCGCGCGACATCGCCGAGGCCGCCAAGGCCCGCAGCGGCCCCTCCGGCCTGTCCGCCTACGTGGCCGCGGCCGTCGCCCGCCAGATCGAACGCGACAACCTCAACGAACTCATCACGGTCGCCGAAGCCGAGCACGGTCCTGTCACGGACGAAGAGATCCAGGCCCTGCGTGACCAGCTCGCCCAGGCCCGTCGCGAGCAAACGGAGCACGGAGCGGACGCCGCGTGACCCGCTCCCCCGCGGTCCCCGGCGGCACACTCGTCCTCGACAGCGAAGGACTGGCCAAGGCCGTCCGGCGCGACCGCACGGTCACCGCCTGGCTCACCCTGGCACGCGCCGACGACCTCCGCGTGATCACCTCTGCGACCACCCTCGTCGAAGTCATCCACCCCCGCATCAACCGCCCGGCCCTGGAATGGACACTCTCCCGGCTCATCGTGGAGCCGATCACCGAACCGATCGCCCGCCACGCCGCCGCCCTCCTCGCCGATACCGGCCTGCACGGCCACAAGTACGCCATCGACGCCATACTCGCCGCCACCGCCCTTGCCGCACCCGGGCCGGCCACGATCCTCACATCCGACCCCGAGGACCTCACCGCCCTGTGCGGCGGACGCACGACCGTGATCAAGATCTGACAGTGGCCTGCAGCTCGGAACACGCTCGTGAGTTCCAGGCAGCCGTGTCAGCCCCTGCCCCCGGCCCCCAACCATGAATCGAAGGCCATCAGCTGCTCGCCCATGGCCCCGAGCGAGTATGGCGAGGACTCGTACTGCACCGACAGATTCACCTCGTACAGCTTGTACACCGCCGGGGCAGTCTCCCCTGCCATGGACGCCTCCTTCAGGGCGCGTGCCACCCTTTCGAGGTCCGCCGCGCGGAGACCATCCGTGACCTCCGGCCACACGGCCTCCGCGAGGTGATCGCAAAGCTCCATCAGGAAGCGTCCCGCACGCGCAGCACGCTCGGAAATCGCCTCTTGCCTCGCCTCATCCATGTGGTCTGAAAGATGGTTGTTGCGCGCTTCCTCGCTGTCCCATGAGCCGTCGTCGTAGATCCGTTTCCAGATGCCCTCAGCCCGATCCAGCGCCGTCTGGAACTCTGTGTCGAGTACCTCTTGCGTGAGTGTCGGATGCGATGCCTCGACGTCCTTCAGGCCGGCAATGAGGGCCTCGACGGACACGGTGGGGAGAGAACCCCCATCGCGTACCGCCGTCAACAAAGCGACCGTGTCGACAGCCCGCCGAACCTGTTCACTGTCGATCAAACCCCACAGCTCATAAGCACATCGCTCTACAGCCTGATAGTTGTGATCGGCGATCTCGACGTCGAGTTCCCCTGAGAGGTTGAGGAGCGCCTCGCACACGCTTTCAACCTCGTCCATGGCGTTCTCGATCTCTTCGTCGACCTTCTCGGCGACTCGCAACGCCTCTTGGGCCTCCGCGGCCTCCCGTTCCAGCCGGGCCACGCGGTCCGCGAGTTCGCCCATCTCTCCTCCTCATGTCGTCCTGATTCTGTGTACGGCCGCTACGTGGCCGGACCGGTCCGCTGCAGCTCACACCCCTTCCACAAGCAGGAAAGGGCTGGGGTCCCCCGACCAGGACACGTACAGGCCGTCGCGGGCCCGGGTGCAGGCGACGAACAGCAGGCAGCGTTCGGCCAGCAGGTCCGCTTCGTGCTGGAGACGGTCGACGTCCACGGGCGTCAGCGCCTTGGGGTGGGGCACGGCGCCGTCGCGGACACCGACCACCGCGACGCACCGGTACTCCAGGCCCTTGAAGGAGTGCATGGTGCCGACGTTCACGGCGTCGGCGGCTGACGGTCGGTCCGCCCGCAGCCGCTGAGCGGGGATGCCTGCCGCGGTGAGGTGTTCCGTCACCTGGTCGCAGATCCGGTTGAAGCGGGCGCTCACGCCGATGTCACCGGGCGCGACGCCGTCGTCCAGCCAGCCGCGCACGCGCGCGACGAGCGCCGTCAGCTCCGCCTCCGCGGAACCCGCCCCGTGGGTCTCGGGGCCGCTCCCGCGCAGGGCCGAACGGTAGCCGAGCAGGGTTTCGTGGCGGGCGTCGTCCTCCAGTTCCGCGAAGGGGCGGCCGACGAGCAGCGCGGTGGACCAGCTGAGGATCTCGTGCGTGGAGCGGTAGTTCCTGCGCATCTTCGTCGACCGCCCCGCCACCTTGATCCCAACTGCCTTCAGGGAGACCCTGCTGTCGTAGATCCTCTGGTGCGGATCGCCCGCGATGAACAGGTCGTCCGGGCGGACCGGGACGGCGGCGCGCAGAAGACGCCACTGAGCGGGATGCAGGTCCTGGGCCTCGTCGACGACGACGTGCCGGTAGCGCGGCCCGGTCCGCTCCAGCAGGTCCGCGGCCTCCGCACAGGTGCCGAGGTAGGTCCGCAGACCGTCGGAGGCCAGCCGGGCGGTGAACTCCTCGATGGCGCCCCACACCGGCGGCCGGGCTGCGGCGGGCAACGCGCTGCCGCGCCCCCTGCGCTCGGCGGCCTCGTACTCCTCGTACGTCCGCAGGTTCTGGGCGAGGACCACGTGCTTGTACTCCTGGGCGAGGAACTGCGGGCTTCCGGTGCAGCCCGTGGCCCGGGCGGCCCGTCCCCAGCGGGCCTGCTCCTCGTCGGCGCGCAGCGGCTGGCGGGAGGTGGACAGCACCCGCCCGGCGAAGGCGTCCACGGTCATGACGTCCACCCGGTCCCGGAGCGCCGGGTCGTCGACGAGTTCGGCGAGGCCCGAGCGCAGGGCGGCCACCAAGGTGTTCGTGTAGGTGGTGAGCAGGATCCGGTCGCCGTCGCGGACGTGGCCGAGCAGGTGCCGTACGCGGTGCAGGGCGACGACCGTCTTGCCCGTGCCGGGGCCTCCGGTGACCTGGGCCGGGCCGGAGTACGACGCCCGGTAGGCCACCTTGTGCTGGGACGGATGGAGGAAGACCCGCCAGGCGGCGAAGGGCTTGTCGAGGATCTCGCGGAGCTCGTCCGACCCGGTGACCAGCGCGATGCGCGTGCGCGTGTGCCGGATGGCCGCCTCGTAGTCGGCCGTGTTCACGGGCCCCGCACTGTCCGCGGCGGCCAGGTGGACGGCGACCACGTCCCGCCACACCTCCTCCACCGTGAAGCCGGCGGCGAGGTATTCGAGCACCTCACGCTGGTCCTGGGGGAAGTACGGCGCGAACGCCTCCAGCTGCTCCACGCTGGTCAGGACCCGGGCTTGGTGCAGGGTCGTCCCGTCGACGCCGAGGGCGGCCAGATCGCCGTCCGAGAACGCGGCGAAGAGCCGCCGCTCGGGAGCGGGGGCGGTCCGCTCGTACGCCGGGGTGAGCTCCTCCAGGACGGCGATGTCGCGGATCTCCACGGCTCGGGTGACCGTGTTGATGGTCGCCTTCTGCTTGACCGCCCACGCGTTGGCCTCGTCGTGCGGCAGCACCCGCAGAAGGACGTAGGTGTCCCCGCTGTCGGGCGCCAGCACGACTCCTCGGGTGCCGCGGTCGATCCTGATGGTCCGGATGTGCGGGTCCCGGGCGTTCTTGAGTGACTCCAGCTTCAGGCCGGGGTCCTTGAAGAGCTGGTTCAGGCTGAGCCGTTCGAACTTCTCCCAGGCGTCGAAGACCCCCTTGCGGACCGCGCCCTGGAGCTTGGGGAGCTGGGCGCAGAAGGCGATGTCGAAGGCGAGGCGGGGCATGGCGGAGCGTCTCTCCCGGTGGTTCTACTGGTCGGTCGGGTCCGCACCCGGCACGGGTTCGGTGGGGTCGGAGGGTTCGTCCGCTTCGTCGAGCGCGTTCAGGGCGCTCCAGGCGAGGTCGGCCAGGGTCGCCCCGTCCTTCGTGGTCCACCGGGCCGTGCCCTGGTTGGCGACCGGGCGCTCGGCCCAGCCGGCCTGCTCCCACATGTGAGTGATGAGGCCGGAGGGCGAGTAGCGCTGCCCGTCCGCGGCCCACAGGATCGGCTTGGTGCGGTGGTTGACCCAGCTGGCCAGGGCCCGTCGGCCGTCCTTCGCGAGCCAGTCGCTCAGGGCCGCGGCCTCCAGCGGGTACGCCGAGCTGAGGACGAGAGGGGTCCCGTCGACGAGCACGCCCTTGTCCACCAGGACGTGGACGGCGTTGGGCCTGCGGCGCTTCCGCTGAGGGCGGACGCGTCGATACGTGTCCGGTGCCCCGGCGCCCTGAGGTGAGATCATGGCCTTCACCACGTGGTCCGTGAGCTCACGGGTGCGAGCCACGTCCGAGCAGACGGCCCGGATCTGCGAGCGTTCCGTGAACAGCTGGTCGATGGCGCTCGCGGTGACGGGCACGAGCCGCTGGACGAGTTCCTTCGTCTTCTGTGTGGCGTTCTCGGCCCAGGCCAGCCCGACATCGGGCTCGCCCATGGACTCGGTGTCGAGGAGCTTGAACACCATATGGGTGATGAGGTAGACGCCGTGCTCGGTGAGTGCGGCACCGCGCCCCTCGTAGCGGCGGCGGATCTCGAAGAGGCTCCGACGCACCTGGCGCAGCACCTGAACCGCGTTCCACAGGGAGAAGGCACCGGGCCGGGACCGGAACAGGACGTCGTAGATCCCCTGGGTGCCCCGCTCCCAGAGCGGCTCCAGGGAGAGCGCGATCCGGGCCGCGTACTGACTGTCGGCGTGCGCGCAGGCCAGGGCGCACGCGGCCTCGACGACCGAGCAGCCGGTCTCCTCCGGCGGGTCGAGTTCGCTGCGCCTCACGACGTACTCGAGACCGAGCTCGGCCCGCATGTCCTCCATGATCGCGCCCTGGACCGGATCGAGGGCAATGAAGTCGCGTGCACCGACGCTGTTCTGCCGGTTCGTGGCCTTGGTGGTCTCCTTGGCGAAGTCGTTCTCCTCGCCCGTGACGATGATACGCACCGTGATCCGCGCCTCGGCGGCGGCATCGCCCTGGGCCAGGGCCTCGGCCACCGCCCGCACGGTCTGGGCGCCGTTGACCACGCTCGCGTTGTGCAGGGTCAGGGCGAGCGGGCGGTGCTGCGGGGCGCGGGCGGACCGCTCGACCTTCTCGACCCGGTCGCACAGCACAGTGATGCCGTTGTTGTAGTACCAGAAGTGCGCGGGCTCTTCGGTGAGGGTGTGGACGAGGGCGTTGTTGATGACGGTGCGGCCCAGCGGATTGCGGATGTTGAGGCTGAACAGGTCCGCACCGTGTCGGGCCCACTTCCCTACCTGCTCGGCGTCTACGACTCCCTGGTAGGAGTCGTAGAGCGCGTCCGACCCCATGCCGAACCACGGGTACAGCTCCGCCGTGAGCACCACAGGCTCGGGGGCCTGGTCGCTCCGCACGGACGCCCACACCTCGGGGGCGAGGATGATGCGGTTTCGCAGCACCTTCCCGAAGCGGTTGAACTCGTTCTCCCCGTTCTCGACAGCCTGCAGGAAGCCCTGCCCCGGCTGGTCGGGCCGCATCAGGACCACGACCTGGGTGACGGGCACGGGGCCCTTGTCCATGACGGTCTTGGCGTATTCGGCCAGTTGCCGACCGCGCGGGTTGAACGGCGCGAAGTCCTCGTCGTCGATGAGCCGCAGTCCCGCGAGGAGTTCGAGGACGGCCTTCCGGTCGGCCCCGGCCCGCCCCTCGGGGCTCCACTTCGCCTGGACGAGATACACGTGCGGGTCCGGACCCTCGACGACCGCGATGGCGTCGATGCCCTGGTCGGCATGCCCGTCGATCACCGTGGCCGCCGCCTCGGCATGGCTGAAGCCGGTCACGATGCGCACGGCCTGCGCCGTAAGGGCCCGCGACAGCATCCGGTTGTCGTAGGCGTCCCCGGCGTAGCCCTCCAGGTCGTCGACGTTGAGCAGTCCCTTGTAGGTGCTTCTCAACGCGCTGCCCACCTGCCGAACCTGGGTCGCCACATTCGGCAGGCTGTCCGGGCCGTGCGTCGCGCTCATGTTCTTCCCCTCCCGTCGGCTGGGCCGTGTCGCCCGCCAGGTCGATCGTTGCGCCGTTGTCCCGCCGCTTCAGGAACCCTGACCGTCGAGATCGAGCCGGATCAGCGCCAGCGCCTCGGCGATCTCCGCGGTCAGCTCGTCCGCGGGGCCGTAGACGACGTTCAAGTCGTCGTGCAGCGGTTCGAGGACGACCACGGCTTCGGCGGCCCGGCCCTGGGCAAGCAGTAGCATGCCGATGTCACGGCGGAGTTCGACGGCTTCCTCACTGACGTCACTGTCCACGGACCGGACGACCGCCAGCACCGCTTCCAGCGCCGTGAGCGCCTCCGTCACCTGGCCGAGTTCGGCGCGGCAGCGGGCGGCCTGGGCTCGGCAGGCGCGGGCCTGCTCGCTCGTGGGCCCCGCGATGCGCCCGTAGGCGTCGGCGAGCGCCGTGAACTCGGGCAGGGCGGCGCGGTAGTCCCCGCCGAGCAGCCGGATCGCGGCCCGCTGGGTGCGCAGTTCGAGCACCTGCCGGTTCTCGGTGCCGAGGGCGCGGGCGGCCGGTTCGATGACCTCGCTCAGGACCTCCGCGGCCTGGGTGAACCGCTCCTCTTCGAGGAGGGCGTCGGAGTGCGCGTACGCGTCCTTGATGTCCGCCCTGAGTTCGTCCGGGACGGGGACGGGTGCGGGGGCCTGCTCCCCCGAGGGCGTCGGGGCGGCCGCCGGCCGGGGCCGGGAGCGGGGCGCGTACGGGTGGCGGAACAGCGCGGTCGGGTCCGGGGTACCGGCCGGGCCCGTCTCGCCGGGCGACGGGTCCTGGCCGGCCTGCGGGAGGAAGGGCCGCAGCCGCTCGTACACCTCCTGAACGTCGGCGGGCCGCGTCTCCGGGGCCTTGCGGAGCAGGTGCAGGACGAGTTCCTCGAGCGCGGCCGGGACCTCGGGGCGCAGGTGCCGGAGCGGTGTGGGGTCCTCGGTGACGTGCTGGTACATGAGCGCGAGCTCGCTGTCCGCCTGGAACAGCACCCGGCCGGAGAGCAGCTCGTGGAGCACGCAGCCGAGCGCGTACAGGTCCGTCCGCGGGGTGACGCGCCCGCCGCGGACCTGCTCGGGCGCCATGTACTGGGAGGTCCCGATGGGGCTCCCGGTCGCGGTCAGCTTGGTGGCGTCGGTGCGCAGGATGGCCGCGATGCCGAAGTCCAGGACCTTCACGGTCCCGTCGCGGGCGACAAGGACGTTGCCCGGCTTGAGGTCCCGGTGGATCACGGGGACCTCGTGGGCGTGCGACAGCACGGTGGCCACCTGTGCGGCCACCGCCACCGCCCAGCTCACCGGCAGCGGCCGGGCCGGGTCCACGTAGGCGGACAGCGGGACGCCCTCGACCAGCTCCATGACGAGGAACAGGTGCTCGTGGGAGTCGTCCAGGACGGCGTCGTAGACCTGCGGCACACCGGGGTGCTGGATACGGGCCGTGATCCTGGCCTCGCGCCGGAACCGCTTGGCGAGCTCGTCCGCCAGCTGCGGTGAGGTGACGGCCTGCGCCCGGATGAGCTTCACCGCCACGGGCCGGTCAAGCACGGAGTCGTAGCCGCGCCAGACGTCGCCCATGCCGCCGTGGCTGAGCTCCTCCAGGAGTTCGTAACGTCTGTCGATGATCCGCTGCGGCACCGTGCCCCTGCCCCGTGGTGTTGCTGTCGCCGACGTGGTACCCCGAGGTGGTGTCGGCCGGCCCGACATGTCGGAGCCAGTGTGGTGGGGGTGGCGATCTTCCGTCCAGGGAGGCGTACGAGGTCTGTCAGATCTGGCCGAGAACCGTCTGTGTGTCGTGGTTTCGCCTGTCGTACTCGGCCCACACGATCTTGCCGGGCGCCCCGCAGGGCCGTGGGCCCCAGCCCCACCGGTCGGCGAGGGCGGCGACGAGGAGCAGACCGCGCCCGTCGGTACGCTCGGCGCCGGGCAGCTGCTGCGCGGGTTCCGGCAGCCGCTCGCCCCGGGTGTCGGCCACCTCGATCCGCACGGTGGTGAGGGGCTGTACGGGGACGGTGAGCCGTACGTGGAAGTCCCGGCCCGGGAGCCGGCCGTGGTGGACGGCGTTCGCGCCGAGCTCGGCCACGAGGAGTGCGATCACGTCGTGCGCATCGGAGCCGTACAGGATGCCCCAGGCGTGCAGCCGTTCCGCACACAGCCGGCGGGCGAGACGGGCGCCGCGGGGCGTGGCGGTGAAGCGCATGGCGAAGTGACGGGTGGGCATGGCGGGTTGGGTGGCGTGAGTGGTGCCGGTGGGGTTGTTCGTCATGGCTCCACGGTGGGCCGTGGTGGCGTAGCGTGACCATGGGTGACGCGCCGTCGCGTTCCGCTTGTACGCGGGCGGGCGGCGCGGTGTACGCGCGCGGAAGGGTGGCGGCGGTGCGGGACGATGACGCGACAGCCGGACGGGAGCCGGTGGAGCCTGAGGAGCGGCTCGGGTCGGCGGGTCCGGTGGGGCAGCGGCCGGAGGACGAGCCGGGGCAGGGAGTGGTCACGGCCTTCGGGCGGCAGCTGAAGCTCCTTCGGCTGCGGGCCGGGCTGGAGCGGCCGGAGTTCGGGAAGCTGGTGGGGTACGCGGCCCAGTCGGTCGCGTCGTTCGAGCAGGGCCGACGCATCCCGCCGCCCAGGTTCATCGACCGGGCGGACGAGGTGCTGGACGCGGGTGGGGTGCTCAAGGCGCTGAAGGAGGAGGTGGCGCGGGCCCAGTATCCGGCCTTCTTCCGGGACATGGCGCGACTGGAGTCGGAGGCAGTGGAGTTGTGCGCCTACGACACCCTGGTGGTCAACGGACTGTTGCAGGCGGAGGAGTACACGCGGGCCGTACTGGCCATGCGACGGCCCCTGCTGGACGAGGAGACCATCGAAACGCGGGTGGCGGCGCGGCTGGCCCGCCAGGAGATCTTCAACCGGTGGCCGGCTCCCTTGCTGAGCTTCGTCATGGAGGAGTCGGTTCTGCGCCGCCCCCTGGGTGGCAAGGCGGCCCTGCGCGGCCAGTTGGAACACCTGCTACTCATCGGCGAGAAGCGCAACGTAGAGATCCAGGTCATGCCACTCGACCGCGAGGACAACGCCGGTGTGGACGGCCCCTTCACCGTCATCACCCGCAAAGGCGGGCAGCAACTCGTGTACATGGAAGTCCAGGCACGGAGCAACCTGCTGACGGACCGGGAGGAGGCTCGGCTCGCCGCCGCCCGCTATGGCATCATTCGGAGCCAGGCTCTCACTGGGTGTTTCGTCTCTGAAATCGCCGTTTCAAGCCGGTTCGCGGGGTGTGTGATCGGCTCTGCTGCGGTGACTCCGGAAGCTGTGGTGGCAGGAGTGTCGCTGGCGCGCGAATGTCCGCCGGAACTGTGCACTTCGTTCTGTCTCATTCCAAAAGGCCAGGCCGGAGAGCATCTGTCTGCCTACTCCCGCGGACCCTGGCCAGAGCGGCGATCCCGCGGTATGCCGCCGTTATGACGGATCGTCGACGATATCCGAGCGACCTGTCCGACGCCCGCTGGGCCTTGGTGGAACCAACCCTGACAGCCTGGCGCCAGGCCCGGACCGCACGCGCACTCGCCTTCGGCCGGCCGCCCGAGCACGACCTGCGAGACCTCCTCGACGCGATCCTCTACGTCGACCGCACGGGCATCCCCTGGCGCTACCTCCCGCACGACTACCCGCCCCACCAAACGGTCTACGCCCACTTCGCCCGATGGCAACGCGACGGCGTGTTCGAGCAGCTCAACGGGCTCCTGCGCCGCCTGGTCCGCGCCAGCGAGGGCCGCGATCCGGAGCCGACGGCCTGCATCATCGACTCCCAGAGCGTCAAGACCTCCACCAACGCCCCTGCAGCCACCCAGGGCGTGGACGTCGGGAATAAGATCGCCGGCCGGAAGCGGAACATCGACACCGACACGATCGGACTCCTGCTGACCGTCCTGGTCACCGCCGCCAGCGTCCAGGACAGCACCGCAGGCCAGCACCTGCTGACCGCGGTCGCCGCCGACCACCCCACCGTACGCAAGACCTGGGCCGACATGGGCTACAAGACCGCCGTCATCGAACACGGCGCGACCCTCGGCATCGACGTCGAGATCGTCCGCCGCGACCCCACGACCAGGGGATTCGTGGTCCAGCCCCGCCGCTGGGTCGTCGAGCGAACCTTCGGCTGGCTCATGAACCACCGCCGCCTCGCCCGCGACTACGAAGCCCTCCCAGCCCGCTCCGAAGCCATGATCCACGTCGCAATGATCAACCTCATGACCCGCCGACTGACCAACGAAACCACCCCGACCTGGCGCGGAACATGATCCACAAATCAGGGATGAAACACCCAGTCAGTCCCCGAGAGACCATGGGATTCATCGAGAAGTTGCTGGGAGAACTATGAGCACCGCAGTTACCGCACCTGTGCAGCCGGTACTCGCTTGGTTCAAGAGCAGCTACAGCGGCGCTGAGGGTGGTCAGTGCGTGGAGGTGGCCGCCGCCTCCGGCACCGTGCACATCCGGGACTCCAAGCGGCTCGGCGGGCCCGTGCTGAGCGTGAGCCCCCGTGCGTGGACAGGGCTCGTGGAGCTGGCGGCAGACCTCACGGTCTGAGTGCTGGCGGGGCCTCGTACACCGGTGAGGTGTACGAGGCCTCTTCTCACGCACCGAGAGGGCTACGCGGCGTCGTCCACGCCCTCCTCGCGGCGGATCATCCGCCACGCGGCGCGGCGGGCGCTGCGGTCGAGGCTGGACTTGAAGTTCCGGTCCGCGCCGAAGTACTGGCGGCCGAGCCCGGCGATGGAGTCGACGTGGTCGGCCATCTTGTCCGCGAAGACCTTGTCGAAGACCTTGCCGAAGTTGTCCTCGTCGTTGACGACGGCCGCCGCCCGGACCTTGGCGTCGGCCTTGGCCTCCTCGAAGGGCCGGATGACGTCCTGTTCGGTGAAGTCCGTGCCGAACTTGGCGTTGAACTTCTCGATCAGCTCGGACAGAAGCGACTTCTCGGCCTCCTTGGCGCCGCCCGGCCCCTCGCCGAAGCCGGGCATCGTCGCGGGCCCTTCCGGGCTGAGGGAGACGTCATGCTCGCCGGTCTTCTGCACGCGCAGGTGGCTGAGGTCGACCTCGCCGATGTCTACGCCGCCGTCCGCGCGCCCGCGCAGCCGGGTGAGGAGGTAGCGGCCGTAGAGGTGGAGGCGCTCCAGGTCGGGGTCGTGGTAGGGCACGATCTGGGCGAGGAAACCGTACTTGCGCACGTAGTCGTGGAGGTCGGCGCGGAAGTCCTCGGCCGTCCTGACGTCGTCCTCGTCCTCGTCGTTGTCGCGCAGGGCCTCGTAGCGGGTGACGGCCGGGGAGAGCCGGCGGTACAGCTCGGCGTGCAGCTTCTCCCACTTGGCGGGGGATCCGGCGGCCTTCTCCTTCGCCTCGAACCAGGCGGCGGCGAACTCGTCCATCTCCGTCTCGGAGATGATCGGCGCGGACATGACCCGGCTCTGGGCGGTGTAGAGGAGGTTGGGATCCGAGGGGAGGGTGTTGGCCTCCTCGAAGTACGGGCGGAACGCCTCCTTGATGTCCTCGGCCTCGTTGGTGAAGTCGAGGACGGCGAGGTCGGCCTGTGTCTTGCGTTCGGCGGTGCGGTTCAGCCGGGAGAGGGTCTGGACGGCGGCGATACCAGTCAGCGTCTTGTTGACGTACATGGTCGTCAACAGGGGCTGGTCGAAGCCGGTCTGGTACTTCTCGGCGACGATCAGGATCCGGTACTCCTGCTTCCCCTTCGCCCCGGCCTTCACCGCCTTGTCGTCGGCGCGGGTGTAGCCGAAGGCCTTGGGCAGGGCGGACTCGGACAGTCCCCCGTTCTCCTTGGGCTCGGTGGTCTCCTCACCGTCGATGGTGAGGGAGCCGGAGAAGGCGACCAGGACGCCCATCTCCGGGTACTTGGCGTCGTACTGGCGGTCCTTGATGTAGCTCCTGATGGCGCGGGCCATCTGGACGGCGGAGTGCCGGGAGGCCGTCACGACCATGGACTTGGCGCGCCCGCCGAGCCGGCCCCGGGTGTGGGCCACGAAGTGCTCGACGATCACCTGGGCGTGCTGGGAGACGGTCGAGTCGTGGGTGAGGACGTACCGGGCGAGCAGGGAGTTCGCCTTGGCGGGGTCCACCTCGCGCTCGTCCGTGTTCTGGTTCACCAGCTTCCAGTACGTGTTGTACGTGACGTAGTTGCGCAGCGGGTCGAGGATGAAGCCTTCCTCAATGGCCTGGCGCATGGAGTACGTGTGGAAGGGGCGGTAGGCGGCCTTGCCGTCGACCTGGTCCGGGGTACCGAAGAGTTCGAGGGTCTTCGACTTCGGGGTGGCGGTGAAGGCGAAGTAGGAGAGGTTGGCGGCCCGGGACCGCTCCAGCGCCTTCTTCTTGAGCTTGTCGGTGACGGTGACGCTGGTCGCGCCGGCGTCCTCGGAGTCCGAGTCGAGGCCGAGCTCGCGCAGGGCGGCGCGGACGGAGGTCGCCGCGTCACCGGACTGGGAGGAGTGGGCCTCGTCGATGACGATGGCGAAGGTGGTGCCCTTGATCTCGGTCGGGTTGCGCTGGAGGTAGTCGAGCAGCGCGGGGAACGAGTGCAGCGTGACGGTGACGATCTTGCCGGTGTCGCGGGAGAGGGCGCGGGCGAGCTGCTCGCTCTTGGCACCCTGCTTCTCGTCGATCTTGACGACCAGGCCGTCGGTCTGGGAGAAGCTGCCGACCGTCTCGCGGAGCTGGGCGTCCAGGTTGCGGCGGTCGGTGATGACGATGACCTTGTCGAAGACGGGCGCCCCGGGCTTGATGAACCCCGCGGCCAGGGCCTCGGTGTTCAGCGTACGGGGGTCGTTGTCCGCGTGCAGGTCGGAGAGGCGGTGGACAAGCCAGCCGATGGTGTTGGACTTGCCGGAGCCGGCCGAGGCCATGATCAGGTAGTTCTGACCGGCGCCGTGGGTGGCGGCGTGGGCGGTGAGCTTCTTGACCGCGTCCCACTGGTGGAAGCGCGGGAAGATCGTGGTCCGGGTGGTGCCGCCGCCGGGCGTCTTGGACTTCTGCTGGTGCGCGAACCGCTGGAGTAGGTCCAGCCAGTTGTCCCGCTCCCAGACCTGCTCCCAGAGGTAGGAGGTGGCGTACTGGCCGTACACCGTGGGGGCGGGGTTGCCGGCGCCACCGGGGCGGCCAGGACCCTCGGAGCCGGTGTTGAAGGGCAGGAAGCGGGTGTTCTTGCCCTTGAGCTGGGTGGCGACGAAGACCAGGTCGGGGTCTATGGCGAAGTTCGCGATGACCCGGCGGGTGAAAATCAGCTCGGTGGGGTCGCGGTCGGTGCGGTACTGGGCCATGGCACGCTCGACACCCTGGCCGGTAAGCGGGTTCTTCAGCTCGGCGGTGGCGACGGGAATGCCGTTCAGGAACAGGGTCAGGTCGAGACGGTTGTTCCAGTCGAGCTGCTTGGTGGCGTAGGGCAGCTCGCGGACGACGGTGAGGCGGTTGGCGCGGTAGCCGTCGAGGACGGAGGCGTCGGCGACCAGGTTTGGCTTGAAGTAGGCCACGCGGACGAGTACGCCGCGGTCCTTGACGCCGTTACGGAGGACGTGGAGGAGTCCGTCATGGGCGATGGCCTGATCGAGGCGGCGCGCGAAGCCGCGTTCGGCGTCCTTGGTGTCGCCGTAGACGGTGCGGAGCTCGTGCCACTCCTCGGCCTGAGTCCTGCGGATGAACTCGAAGAGTTCGCCCGTGTCCAGGCCGAGGTCGGGCTGATAGCCGGCGGGGCTCGCTTCGCGCCAGCCGCGCGCGGTCATGGCGGCGACTATGGCTTCGCCGAAGGCGGACTCGCTGTGGACGGGGCCGGGGCTCATACGGTGATTCCCTCCGTGACGTTGCGTCCGCTGGCGGTGGATACGTCGAACTGGCCGGTTACGGCAGCAGTGATGAGGGCTTGGCGGCGCTCATTCAGAAGGTCAATCTGGCGCCGCACCTTGTCTACAAGGACATCAATCCGCGCGTTCTGCCAACGAATGGATTCGACGATTCGCCCCTGCTCATCCAGCGGGGGCAGCGGAATGCGCAGCATCTGAAGGTCAGGGACATAGATCGTTTTGTGCGTGGACCCCATGGCGAGTCGCCCGAGCAAGTCAGGACGCATGGCACGGAGACACCAAAGAAGGTAGTACGGGTTGAGGCGCGGGCCACATGTCCAGGTAACAAAATCCTGGCTCGTGGCCATGTCTTCCCCCATCACTCCGGCGTAGCCAGCCGAGGCCGTCCGGCAGAGAAACACGGTGCCCCTCCGATGCAACTCTGCCGCAGAGTTGGCAAGCCCGAGCTCACTGATCTTCTCACGTGTCTCGTACAGGTCCTCAATACGATCGTCCCGGACCTGCTTCACCTCACCAGTTGTGATCCAGGGGATCGCACAATCCACCCACCACTCGGGGTGAGACCGGCTCGGTGTGTGGCCACTGCCCATCTGGGCCAGGAGACCGACTCTCACCTCTTGCCACGAGTCGGGGACCGTCTCCAACCAGGCCAACGTGGACTTACGACGGTCGACATGCTCTCCGCCCGCTACAGCTGACACCACCCCGGCGGCTCGGCGTTCCGCCAGACGGTCGAGAACCCGTCTTTCTGCAGTCGCCAAAGCATCCATGCGAGCGATCTCAATGTCGAGAAAGTCGGCGATGCAGCGCTGCCCCTCCAACGGGGGCAGCATTACACGTTCAGTCAGGACATCGGTCGACGACAAATGCTTCACGGTGGTCGCGAAGGTCAGATCATTAATGATCTTAAGTGACGAAGGCAGTGCATACGCGATGAAACGCATGTCTACGTCTGCCCGCGGTCGAAGCAAGCAGAGTCGCTGATTGAGGGCGGCCTCACCACGGTCCCAGACTACGAGATTAAAGTCGCCGTCCATTCCGATCACCACGTCTCCGTCCCGGAGAAGGGCGGACTGGGGCACGTTGCCGGTCACATAGGTCTCAAAGGAATGGTCCGCAAGATCGCGAATACGGACCAGAGGAATATCACCGGTCGGACCGAAACTCTCCGATGGGAACGGGTAGCCGTTGCTCAGAGTGACGAGGTCACCAACTCGACGAATCTGCCAGTCAGGTGGAAGGGCCTCTCTACCTGACCCAGAACGCACGTCCCATGCGAGGCTCATTCCGTCACCTCCCCCAACAGCACCTGAATCTCCGCCTCCAGTTCCTTCAGCTCCGCGTCGATCTCCGCCAGTGGCCTCGGCGGTTCGTACACGTAGAAGTGCCGCGTGAACGGGATCTCGTAGCCGATCTTCGTCTTCGCGTGGTCGATCCACGCGTCCGGGACGTGCGGGTGAACCTCGCGCTTCAGGTACTCCTCGACGTCCTCGCCCAGCGGGACGTTCTCGTAGTCGCGTAGCTCCGTGTCCGGCTCCGGCTCGCCCTTGACCTTCTGGACCTCTCCCTCGGGGTCGCGGACGCCCACCGCCTCCCGCAGCGCCTTCGCGAACGGGGCGCCCGTCGGCCACAGCAGGCCGGCCGCGACCACGGCGTCCTTCAGGGCCACCAGTGCGTCGGACTTCGTCGACCACGTCGAGCCCAGCAGCGTACGCACCGCGGCCACGAACGCTTCCGCGTCCGCCAGCTTCTGGACCGGCTTCGCCGCCGCCAGGGCCGTCAAGGTCTCCTCCGTGACCTCGAAGCGCAGCTTCAGCGGGCGTTCGACCGTGATGCGCTGGTAGCCGAAGGCCGTGTTGTCGAAGACCTTGACTTTGGCGTGGAGCGCGTGGTCCGGGTCGGCCGCGGCCTGGACGGCCTCCCCGTACAGGCGGGTCACGTCCGCGATGTGCTGCTTGCCCAGCTCCTTGCGCTTGTCGCCGAGCGACTTGCGCATCTTCTGGAACTGGTCGCGCGCGTCCAGCAGGACGACCTTGCCCTTGTGGTCCGGCGCCTTGCGGTTGGTGAGGATCCAGAAGTACGTAGAGATGCCGGTGTTGTAGAAGAGCTGGTCCGGGAGGGCGACGATCGCCTCCAGCCAGTCGTTCTCCAGGATCCAGCGGCGGATCTCGGACTCGCCCGAGCCTGCCGCGCCGGTGAAGAGCGGGGAGCCGTTGAAGACGATGGCGAGGCGGGAGCCGCCACCGCCCTTGGCGTCGACCGGCTTCATCATCGAGATCATGTGCTGGAGGAAGAGGAGTGAGCCGTCGTTGATGCGCGGCAGGCCCGCGGCGAATCGGCCGGCCTCGCCCAGGTGCTTGTGCTCGTACTCGACCTCGTCCTTGACCTTCTTCCACTCCACGCCGAAGGGCGGGTTGGCCAGGAGGTAGTCGAACTTCTCGCGGCCCTGCCCCGGGTCGCTCAGCGAGTTGCCGGAGGCGATGTGCTCCGGGTCCTGGCCCTTGATCATCAGGTCGGACCGGCAGATGGCCCAGGACTCGGGGTTGAGCTCCTGGCCGTAGACCTCCACCGTGGCGTCCGGGTTCAGGGACCTGATGTGCTCCTCGGCGGCCGACAGCATGCCGCCGGTGCCGCACGCCGGGTCCATGACCGTGCGGACCGCACCCGGCACCGTCAGGGCGTCGCCGTCGGGCGCGATCAGCAGGTTGACCATCAGCTTGATGACCTCGCGGGGGGTGAAGTGCTCACCCGCCGTCTCGTTGGACTGCTCCGCGAAGCGACGGATCAGCTCCTCGAAGATGTAGCCCATGTTGTGGTTGGGCACGGTCTCCGGGTGCAGATCCAGATCGGTGAACCTGCCGATGACCTGGTAGAGGAGGTCGGCCCCGTCGAGCCGCTTGATCTGCTGGGCGAAGTCGTACTTGTCGAGGACCTCACGGGCGTTGTCCGAGAAGGCGGCCACATAGATCTGGAGGTTCTTCGCCGCGCTCTGCGGGTCCGCGGCGATCTTCTTCAGGGTCAGGTCGCTCTTGTTGTAGAAGGAGTGGCCGGAGGCCTTGCGCAGCCAGTAGTCCGGGTCGATGTCCTCCTGGTCCTTGTACTGGGCGACGGTCTCGGTGACCTTCTCCCGCGTCGGCTCCAGGACGCACTCCAGCCGGCGCAGCACCGTGAACGGCAAAATGACCTTGCCGTAGTCGGACTGCTTGTAGTCGCCGCGCAGAAGGTCGGCGACGGACCAGGCGTGGTTCGCCAGTTCCGTGTGCTTACTGCTGTTCAAGGGGTTCCCCGGTTTCCTTCCGGACCGTCCCGCCCAACCGGAGCGGGTGCGGACAAGTGTGGTGGATGGTCGCGAAGTTCAGGTGTGGTTCAGGCCGGGCCGGTATCCGCCGGCGTCTCGGCCGTGGCCGGGAGCAGCGCGCCGCCCGTGAGCCCGTCCGTGAGAAGGGCTGCCGCGTCCTCCGCGAGGCGCGCGGCCCGTCGTGCCCGCGCGCGCAGGTCGTGGACGTGCCGGAACGCCTCGCCGTAGCGGCGCTGCTCCTCCAGTGGGAGCAGGGGGACCCGGAGCCTGCCCGGGGCGACGTGCAGGACGGTGCTGCCGGTGGAGGCCCCGGCGACGTTCTCCGCCGAGCCGACGAATCCGGCCAGGAACCAGGAGTCCAGGCGGGCCGGGTCGGGGCGCAGAAGATGGACCTGGGGGCCGAGGAGGGCGCCCGCGTCCGCTTCGTCGGCCACCCGGGCCATCGGCCCGGTACCGCCGGCGACCGCCCGTACGAGGACGTCTCCGGCGGCGATCACGGGCGCGGTCGCGGTCGCGGAGCCCAGCTCCGCCGGATCACCGGTCGGGCCCGTCCCCCGGGCGATGTCGGCTCCGGTGAGGACCGGTGCGGCGGGGTCCGCCCCTTCCGGCTCCGGAGCCTTGGTGTCCGGCACGGTACGGAGCAGGGTCAGTGCCCCGCCCCGGGCGAGGTCGGAGGCGGTGGCCGTACGCCAGTCCCGGGCCGAGCGGCCGGGTGCCGTCCAGCCGGTGAGGTCAGCCGTGTCGAGGAGGGCGCGGGCGGCCTCGGTCAGCTCACGGCGGCCCGTCTCCGTACGGACGGACAGCTCGACGGGGTCGACGTCCGTGCGCGAGATGCGGACCAGGCGGGCCGGGGTGAGGTCGACGTGGTCGTCGAGGAGGTCGAGGACCGGCACCGCGCGTGCGGTGCCGGGCTCGGTCTCGAACCGGTCCGGGTCGGCGGTGAAGGCCTCCCAGTGGGCGAGGGTCCGGGCAGTCAGTCCGGCCCAGTCGATCGGGGCCCGGGAGGAACTCGTGCGCGGCCCGCCCGTGGCCCGCTCCCCGGTGTCAGGCGAGGGTGCGCCGGCCGTGTCGACGAACAGCACCGACTTCCGCTCCGGACCGCCCGGCTCGGGCCGGGACAGGACCCACAGGTGCAGGCCCACGTGCAGGGGCGGCGCGGCGCCGGCCGGGAGGGCCAGCACGGCCCGCACGGCGCCGCTGCGCACCAGCTCGGCCCGGACCCGGCGCCCGGAGGCGCGGGAGGCGGTGGCGGGCGGCAGGATCAGCACGGCCCGGCCGCCGGGTACGAGGTGGGCGAGGCAGTGCTGCACCCAGGCGAGCTCGGACTCGGGACGGCCCGGCACGCCGTACGCCCAGCGCGGGTCGTAGGCGAGCTCGTCGTGGCCCCACTCGCGGTCACCGTACGGCGGGTTGCACACCACCGCGTCGGCCGTCAGGCCGTCGAAGGCGTCCGCGCGCAGGCTGTCGCCGATGCGCACGGTGACCTCGGCGCGTGGTGCGGCGAGGCTCAGTCCCGCTGCGGCGCGCTGCGCCTGCACGGGTACGGAGTCCTGGCCGAGGAGTTCGGTGGCACCTCGCTCGGCGGCGGCCGCCAGGAGCGTGGCGCTGCCGCAGGCCGGATCCAGGACGCGCGCGACGCCGGCCGGGAGCAGCGCCGCGACCAGTTGTGCCAAGCGCTCCGGAGTCCCGTACACGCCGGTCGCGGCAGCGTCTTCGAGCTCCCTTTCCGCGAGCACCGTGAGCGCGGCGGGACCTCCCGCCTCGCGCACGCAGCGCAGGAGGGCGCGCAGCGTGGGACTGTCGGGCGCGGAGAAGAGAGGGCCTGCGGGCGTCGGGCCGGGGAGCGAGGCAAGGAGTCCGGCCGCCTCCTCGGAGGCGCGAGCGGCGAGCTCGGCGTCCGTGAGCTCGGCGAGCGCCGCCGTCTCGTCCGGGGCACGGCGGGCGAGCGCGAGGACGAAGCCGATGCGGCCGGTCGTCCTGCCCGGGTCGGACGGCTGGAGGCGGACCGCGGTGCGGAGTTCCTCCCGGGCGTCGGCGACGTGTGTGTGACCGCGTGAGCCGAGCCATGTCCGGACCGCTCCGAGGTCGTAGAGCGGACTGGTGTCGGTGCCGCCGGTCGGAGTGGGGAAGTCGTCGTGCCGCCTGCGCCAGTTGCTGACGGTGGCCCGGGTGACACCGGCGATGCGGGAGATCTCCGCGGCTGTCACATGGGCTGTTGTCTCGGGCATGGCCGGGCGACACCTCTCCTCGGAATGGACAGCTCACAGACTACACCACAACCCATCAGATAATTTCTGTTTGACAGCGCTTTCATGGCTACGTCTACTGAGTGTCGTTAGCGGCGCCCTTCACCTCATCGCCTGGGAGTCCACATGTCGCTCGGTCCGACCACCGACCACAGCACCGCCACCGCCACCGCCACCAAGACCCGGCGCAGCACCCTCTACCTCCTCCGGGACACCGGCACGTCCCCCGAGGAGCTGCGCTCCGCCCTCAATCCCAAGTACGAGCGCGATCACTCCTTCGTCGTGGAGGACGTGATGATCGAGGACACCCCGGCACTCCTCTGCCACGGTGTGATCGGCCGCCATCGGCCGCCCGACTGGACCTCGTCCGTGCACACCCTCACCGGGCGGAAGCCGCCCGCGGAGAACCACACGTCGGCGTGCGTACTGCTGCTCCCCGTCGCCGACGACGTCTTCGCCCTCACCTTCGGCATGGGACACCTCTTGCTCGATCAGAGCAGGATCTCGCCCGGTTTCGGCTTCGACTTCGTGCTGCGCGCGGCACAGCCCGACGCCATCCGCCAGGTCACGCACAGCCTGATGGACGCCCGAGGCCGCACGGACCGGAGCTCGGCCGCCCTGGGGCAACACATCCGCGCGTTCGCCATCGAGGAGTACGGAGAGGTGGTGAGCCGGCTGGTCGGGACCCTGGGCGCGACCGAGCTCACGATCAGCAAGCACAGTCGGCGAACCGCTCAGGTGGCCGGCACAGACGCCCTGAAGATCCACCTCGGCGCCCAGCCCGAAGACCTCGTCCAGGACCTCGCACACATCCAGGAGATCCTTGACCGCCGGTCTCCCGCCCCGGAGTTCGAGGCCATCGCCCGCGTACGGCCGCTCAAGAGCGGCGACCCGCGACGCAGCGTCCTGCAGGCCCGCCTCGATGTCCTGCTGGGCGCCCCGGCGGACACCGGGTCAATGGCCGTTGCCGTCCCCGCGGCCTGCCTCGACCAGGAGGACGCCGCACTCTCCTACCGGGTGAAGATCGGGTCCGTCCGCCGTCTCGTCCCTTCTCCGACGATCGAAGACATCCGGGAACTGCTCGACGACGTTCCGCCGGGCAGGCGGCTGGAGGCCCTGTCTGCGGGCTACGTACAGATGCACCGGGACGAGGAGGGTACCGATCCGGTGAGCGCTCAGGTGCGGGCCCACAAGTGGATCACCGCGGAGATCCCGCTCGACACGAGCCGCTACTTCCACCACGAGGGACGCTGGTTCGAGATCGGAGACCACTATCTGGAAGGTGTCCGGGCCGAGGTCGACACCTTGCTCGCCGCACCGGCCAGCTGTCCGTTGCCTCCCTGGAGAACCGACCACGGGACAGAGGAGGCGTACAACCTGGAGGCAGCAGAGAGCGGCTACCTCTGCCTGGACCGTCAGTTGATCCGGACCGCCCAGCATCCGCACGGCTTCGAGGCCGCAGACCTGCTCGCCGAGGACGGAACCCTCGTCCACGTGAAGAGGGCGGCCTCCTCAGCACCGCTGAGCCACCTCTTCGCACAGGGGAGAGTCTCTGCCGAGGCCCTGCGTTTCGACGCAGAGGCACGCGCCGAGTTCGTCCGACGCGTACGGGAGCAGCACCCGGGGCATCCCATCAGCCAGGACTTCACCCCGAGGAAGGTCGTCTACGCCGTCTCGCTCAAGAGCGGCAAGACCCTGACTACACGCAACCTGTTCACATTCGCCCAGGTGTCCCTGCTGCAAGCGGTTCGCGCGCTGCGCACGCAGGGCATCGACGTCGCGGTGGTCGACATTCCGTCCCCCGGCACGAGCACCTGAGGCATCGCCCACCGGTTCCCCGACCCTGGAAAGTTGCCTCATGCCCCAGCCCGTCACCGTGGACCTGCCGAAGGCCACCCACACAATCTCTCTGGACAAGCACGACGTGACGTCGGGGCTGATCAGCGTCAATCTCAACCGGACCTCGCCGCAGACCGCCGCTCAGCGGGCGGCCGACGTTCCGAAGGTTCTGGTCACCGAGACATCCCGACCGCCCGAGCCGGGGCCGCGCAGCCTGGCGTGTTGCAGGACCTCTGATGCCCACCGTGTCGTGGCGGGGCCGCAACGCGAGGGACTCCAGCACAGAATGACATCTAAAGAGACATTCCATTTTCACGGGACATGCGCGGGACCGAGCCCCTGGCATAGCGTCAGCTAAGCCGCTGACCTGGGAAGACGTCGGGAATGCCGACGGCCTCCGGAGCCGTGTGCGCAGGTTCGAATCCTGCCGGGGGCACTCCTGCTCGTACAGCGTGATCAACCCGCTGGCCAGCGAGAGTGCGAAACACAGAGACCCGGACTCAGTCCCACTGAGTCCGGGTCTCTGTCATTGAGTCGCCGATCGCGAGTGAGTGGCGAGTGAGAGCCGGAGGGTGCTGGCGCCTGTCGCTCGCCCAGACCCCCACCCCCGCAGGGCGTCGGCGTAGTCGGCGGGCGCCCGTTTCGTGATCACGTGAGCTGAAGGAGGGCGAGCGTACGGTTCCCTGCTCACGGAACGTTGTTCGGAGTTGTCGTGTCTGTCGGCACCGCCGGGTGGAGCGAGCCGACTGCGCTAGGAGCAGTACCGGGAGCCGGCCTATCTCCAGGCGCGTCGGAGGCATCACCGGGCACAGAGGCGTTCGCTGCCTGACGGGCTGTGGGGTCGCCCGGCGAGCGGGGATCCGGCGACTTGGCCGGGGTTGCCCTATGCGTTGCTCTTCCTGGAGCGGTAAGCGAGATACCCGCGGGAGTGGACGCAGCATGCGAAGGCGTGGGGTACGAAGCAGAGTCTTGTCCGGGAACATGGCCCTGGTTCACCAGGAGGAGGCGATCAGGGCGAAGCTCACCGATCTGGTCGAGATCGTCGTCCTCCGCGCGTATCACTGCAAGGACCGCGAATACGTGCGGGTTGCCCGGGCTGTTGACAGCGCCGACCTGGGCGGCAGGCTGGATCGTGCGGTCGGTTCGGACAGCCCGTGGGCCCGGTGCCAGGCAGGCTGTGTGCTCTGCCTCCTTGACCGCCCTGACATGCCGAACACGCCTCATGTCTGGCGGGCCTGGGTGGCGGGCAGGGCTGCGGCGTTGATGTGACCTGGGGGCGGTGCCGTGGGAGGTCCCGTGATCATGGAGTGCTCTACGCCCTGGCGACCTGCCTGGTGCGAGGCCCGGTTCTTCGCTTCCGGATTCGGGGGCGTCCGAGGCCGTGTAGCCTGCTGGCGGCTCGGTGATCTTCATCTGGAACCGCCGGGTCCACAACGGTTGTCTGCCTTGGGGGACGGGTGTCGGTACAGCGGATCACGACCCGCAACGCCCGTTTCCAGCAGCTTCAGACGCTGCTCCACAACCGCGCCAAGCGAGGTCGGGCGAGGGAGTTCCTGGTCCAGGGTGTGCGGCCGATCACGATGGCCGTGGAACACGGATGGACGATCCGTGCCGTGCTGTACGACGCCGACCGCCCGCTCTCGCGCTGGGCCGAGGACCTGATGCGGGGAGTCGGTGCCGAGCGGGTCGCGGTGGCCCCGAAGCTCCTCGCCGAGCTGAGCGAGAAGTCCGACGGGGCGGCGGAGGTCCTGGCCGTGGTCGGGATGCCGCCGGACAGCCTGTCGCGAATCGAGATCCACGACGCCTTCCTCGGGCTGCTCTTCGACCGGCCGACGCAGCCCGGCAACATCGGAAGCATCATGCGGTCGGCCGACGCTTTCGGGGCCGACGGTCTCGTCGTCACGGGGCATGCCGCCGACCCGTACGACCCCAAGTCGGTGCGTGCCTCCACGGGGTCCTTCTTCTCCGTACCCGTGGTCCGCAGTCCTTCGCATCACGACGTCATGGAGTGGGTCGGGAAGGCCCGCGCCCAGGGGCGGCCGGTCAGCGTCGTCGGCACGGACGAGAACGGTGATGCCGACGTCTCCGCGTTCGACCTGACCCGGCCGGTCCTGCTGCTCATCGGCAACGAGACCGCGGGCCTCAGCTCCGCCTGGCGCGAGCTGTGCGACCACACGATCAGCATTCCGATGACGGGGTCGGCCAGTTCGCTGAACGCGTCGAACGCCGCCTCCGTCGTGCTGTACGAGGCCCGTCGGCAGCGCCTGGCGCGGCAGCGGTCGGTGTGACGGCCGCGGTCACCTCCGGCCGCCTCCGCTGACGCTCCCCTCCGCGGGCGGCATGCGGGATGTCCCCGCCGGGCCGCGGTACCGTCCCGGCTCCCGGGGGCGGTCTGCCGAGGCCTCGGCGACCACGGTGGGGCCGGGCTCGGCTGCTGTGACTCGCGGTGGGCGCTTCGGCCTTCGAACCCGGCACGGCACGCCCCTCCTGCTCCTGATGGTCCGGGAGGGGGCGGAACTCCTGTGGCGAAGGGCCGCTCCTCACCTTCGGGCTCCGCCCGCTCGGCCGCGTCGTGGACGACCGCCGCATCGTCGTCGCGCCCGCGCGGGAGCCGCCGTCCGCCCCGGCTCGTGGGCGGACGGCGGCTCCCGGAGCCCGGGCCGTTCACTCCCGCCGGGCGGCCGGGCGGCGGAGCGCCTCGGCCACGGCACGGCCCGCGGCGCGCCGCGGTCGTCGGCGGAGCGGCGCCGGCCGCGCGGGTCCCGGGCTCAGCGGAGGCCGGCGAAGTGGATCGCGTCGGCCGCGGCGGATCCGGCGGTGACGGCGGGGACGGCGCCCTGTTCCCAGGTCCTTCCCGTGAGGTCGCCGGCGGCGTAGAGGCCGGGAATGCTGGTCTGGCGGCCGTCGTCCACGGTGACGTAGCCGTCGCTCAGGGCGAGGCCGTGTTCCGCGGCCAGGCGCTCGACGAGCGGGACCTGCCGCTGCGGCAGCGGCCACAGCAGGGTCTGGCGTTCCAGGAGGGTGCCGTCGGCCAGCTCCACGGCGTGCAGGTCGCCGTCGGTGTGGTGCAGGCGGACGATCTCGCCCTGGACGAGGTCGCTGCCCTGCTCGCGCAGGCTCCGGCGCAGTGCGTCGGCGCCGGGCAGCGAGGGCGGGGCGATGGCGACGGTGTCACCGGTCCAGGCGCGGAAGGCGGTGGCGGCCATGCCGAGGTAACCGGGTTCGTCGGAGACCAGGGCCCAGGTACGGTCGGCGTTCTCCTCGCCGATGCAGAAGGGGCAGTGGATCACCGTGCGGCCCCAGCACGCGGCGAAGCCCTCCACGCCCTCGGGGTGCTGGTCGACGACCCCGGTGGCCAGGACGACGTTACGGGCCCAGGCGGCGGTCCCGTCGTCCGTACGCACGGTGAAACCGTCGCCGGGCAGCGGGGTGATCTCGCCGACCGTGGCGTCGAGCCGCGTGGCCAGCCCGTAGCGGTCCAGCTCCTCCCAGGCGCGGGAGCGCAGCTCGTCGGGGGTGGCGCCCTCCAGGCCGATCAGGCCGTGCACACCGCGGGAAGCGGCGTTCCGCGGCGGGGCGGGGGACTCGATCACCAGTGAGCGGCAGCGGTACCGGGTCAGGGTCAGCGCGGCGGTCAGTCCGGCGGGCCCGCCGCCGATGATCACGGTGTCGTACTGGGCGGTGGGGTTCATGGGATGCCTCCGAAGGGACTTGACGGATTTGAATGACCAGCGGTCATACTACTGACCAACGGTCATTCGACCGATCCCATTCCCACTGGAGGAAATGTGACCCACACCACCGGCCACGCCTGCGGCACGCAGGACGGCGACCACACCCACGGACCCGGGGCCGCCTCGTACCCGGACTTCGAGTGGGACGACCTCTACGCCGGCGACGGCAGCGACACCGCCGACCCGGACCCGACGCTCCTCGCCCCCGCCGACGGCCTCCCGCCGGGCAGGGCCCTGGACCTGGGCTGCGGCGCCGGGGGCAACGCCCTCGCGCTCGCCGAACGCGGCTGGCGCGTCACCGGAGTGGACCTCGCGCCCCGCGCCGTCGCCTCCACCCGGGCCAGTGCCTGCGCCCGCGGCCTGGACGACCGGGTCGATCTCGTCGTCGCCGACAGCGCCCTCTGGCAGCCCGAGACCGCCTACGGCTTCGCCCTCAGCTCCTACGCGCTGCCGCCCCGCGGTCCCGCCCGCACCGCCACCCTGGCCACTCTGGCCACCGCCCTCGCCCCGGGCGGGGTGCTGGCCCTCGGCGAGTGGGACGAGGAGGCCTGCGACTGGGGAGAGCCCGGCGACCTGGCCACGCTCACCGAGCTGACCGAGGCCTTCACCGGTCTCGGCCTGGAGATCGTCCGTGCCGAGCGGCGGGTCGTACCACGGATCCAGCACCCCAGCGAGGACCACGCGGTGATCGTCGTGGCCCGCAGGCCGCATGACACCCTGGAGGCCACCGGCTGACCGGCCACCGGCCGGCCGGTCACCCCGACGACCTTGGAGGGACCGTGCCCGCGGACCAGTCCGCCCCCGCCCAGCCCACCGGCCGCTTCCAGCCCCCGGACGTCCGCCGCCGCCAGATCCTCGACGCGACGGCCGCCCTGCTCCTGGAGGACGGCTACGAAGCGCTGACCGTCAGCAAGGTCGCCGCCCGCGCCGGGGTCGCCAAGGGCACGGTCTACCTCTACTTCGACTCCAAGCAGGAGCTCCTGGCCGCCCTCCAGGGCGAGATGTGGGACCGCATGCTCCAGCGGCCCGCCGCTCTGCTGAAGGAGCCGGACCTCACCTGGACCGAACGCCTGGACGGCCTCGTAGCCGCCTGGATCGCCGCCGAGCAGGACCACCACGAGCTCTACCACCGGCTCTTCCACGAGCACGGCGGCGCCACCGGCGAGGAACCCATGACCGCCGCCCGCGACCTGCTCGTCACCCTCCTGGAGGAAGGCCACGCGGCGGGGGAGTTCGACGTCGCCGACCCCCGGCTCACCGCCGACTTCCTCACCCACGCCTACACCGGCCCCTGCCACCACACCCGGACCGGCACCGACATCACCGCCGCCGTCCAGGCCCTCTTCCGCCGCGTCGTCGCCGCCCGCCCGCCCGGCCGGCCGTAAAGCCCTCGCGCCTTCCCGTGTGACCGGCCGGTCTCCGCGAGCCGGGCGTGCGGCGGGGTGAGGGTCCGGCAGGCGTGCCGCCGCGGGCGCGGAGGAGACCGCCGACGGCCTGCGGGCGGTCGGCCCCGGCCCGTCCGGCGAGGCAGCCGTTCACGCCGGGCCGGCGCAGGCCGTCGGCCCGCCCGGCGGGCCTCAGCCGCCCGCCTCGGCCTTCTTGGCGAGCGCCAGGTCGGCCTTCGCTCCGCTGACCCCGCCGGGCGGGCCGACGGCGGCGCTGGTGTTGTTGCCGGGATCCGGATCGGCCTCACGCGCGGTGGCGGTGACGGTGTTCCGCACGTCGCTGCCGTCCCCTTCGTACGCGGGGTCGAGCCGGACCTCGATGGTCCAGGTCACGGACTCCCCGACCGCGAGGGCGCTCTTCTGCGGGCAGGTGACGGTCCGGCCGTCGGCCGTGCAGCCGTCGGGCGAGGCCAGGAAGGCGAGCCCGGCCGGGAGGGTGTCCGTCACGGAGACGCCGGTGGCGTCGGCAGGGCCCCTGTTGACGGCCGTCAGGGTGTACCGGAACGTCTCGCCGGGGGCCACCGGCCCCTCTCCCACCGCCTTCTTCTCGGCGGCGATGTCGGCGGGACCCTGCGTCACGGTGGTCGTGGCGGAGGCCGCGTTGTCGGCCGGGTCGAGGTCGGTCCGGTCCGCGGGCGGGGTGACGGTCGCGGTGTTGGTGAGCGTGGCCGGGGAGGCCGGGGCGGTGCCGGTGACGGTGTAGGTCGCGGAGCCGCCGCGCGCCAGATCGACGGTGGTGTCCAGCGGGCCCGTGCCGGAGGCCGCACCACAGGCGCTGCCGGCGGTGGACACGCAGGTCCAGGTGACGCCGGTCAGTCCGGGTACGGCATCGCGGACGCGGGCGGCGGTGACACTGTTGGTCCGGTCGTTGCTCACTCGGACCGTGTACGTGACCCTGCCGGAGCCGGCCGGGACCGAGGCCGGTGAGCCGGTCTTGGCGAGCGACAGGTCGACGGGGACGTTGACCTTGAGATCGCCGATGTCGTGGTTGTTGGTGGCACCACCGGTGGAGGCCGAGAAGCCGATCTTGAGCGTCGACGGAAGCGCGGGCTGGTCGGTGATCCGCGTGACGTCGTAGTCGGTGATCAGCTTCTGCATCGTGGTGCCGGGTCCGGTGTCGGACCAGACGGAGAGCAAAACCTGCCCGTCCTCAGGGCGGACGAGTACCCGGACCGTGCGGTAGTCCCCCTGCCCCGCGGTCTCGACGGTGCCGCCGGGCCCGGCGGCGGAGGTGGCGTACCGGTAGCCGGTCGTCCCGTTGCCGCCGCCTCGGATCACCACACGGTCCGACGCCTGCCCCGGCCCGCCGTTCCCCACCAGAGCGCTGGAGAAGTTGCCGTACTCGTCGAAACCGATGCCGAGGTAGGCCCCGGGAAGCCCCCTGTCCTGACAGGGGTTGCCGAACCAGCCGGAGCTCCTGCGCGAGCAGGCGTAGCCCAGCGCTCCGCCGAACTGGCCGACTCCGTCGGCCGCCGTACCGTCCGCGAGGAAGAACGCCAGGCCGTCGCCCCGACGGCCCGCGTGGGCCTGACCGCCCCAGGAGGCGTAGGTGAACTCGGCCAGGAAGCCGAGGCTTGAGGAGAAGGGGTCGCTCATCCTCCAACTGCCCGCCTGGCTGGTGGCGGTGCTGGTCAGCCGGAGCCAGCCGTCCTTCACATAGGCGGCGCCGCCGGAGGTGGTGCCGATGCCGTCGGAACCGTCGAACGGCTCGTGCACGGGGAAACGGGCCTCCGCCGCCCGGGCGGCGGGCGGCGCGCCGTGGTGCGCGACGCCCTCGGCGGGGCCGGGGCGGGAGCTCCGTGCGGGGGCCGCGGCGGTCAGGGCGGCGGCTGTGAGGGCCGCGGTGCACAGCGCCGCCAGGATGCGGGGCCACCGCGCGTTCCGTCCGCGCGGTCTGGGTCCTGAGGTGTTCTCCACGTTGAAACCGTTTCCTCGCCGGGAGCCCCGGCCGGTTTCCCGGCCGGGGCTGTCGGGTGCGCGATCGCTGATCCGCTGTCGCCCGTCAGTCCCGCCCGAAGGTGCGGGACGTGGTGGCCGTGGTCGCTGCCTCCTTCTTCTCGTGGGCCTCCTTGTCCACTTCGAGGTCGGCCTTCGCCTCGTCGACCCGGCTGCCGGGCACACCGGTCACGGTGCTGGAGTCGTTGCCGCTGTCCGGGTCCGCCGTCGCGGAGGAGACGGTGGCGGTGTTGACGATGTCGTCGCCGTTCCCGGTGTAGTCGGGGGCCAGCTTCGCCCAGATGATCCAGGTCTTGGACTCGTCCGGTCCGAGCGTGGCCTCGGGCCCACAGGTGACCGTCCTTCCGACGGCGGTGCAGCCGCTCGCCGAGCGGTCGAAGGTGAGGTTCTCCGGCAGGGTGTCGGTCGCCCTGACCTGCTTCGCCTCGGACGGGCCGTCGTTGGTGACGGTGATCTCGTACGGGAAGGACTCGCCCGGTGAGACCGGTGTGTCACTGCCGAGCCGCTTGTCGGCTCTCAGGTCGGCACGGGGGTCGCCGGACTCGCCGCCGGGCAGCGGCGCGGTGCTGGTGTCGTTGCCGTCGTTGGGGTCGATGTTCTCGGCCGTGACCGTGGCGCTGTTGACGATCTCGGTTCCGTCTCCCGTGTAGGACGGGTCGAGCTTGACCGTCAGCAGGTACTGCACCTGTTCGCCGACCTTGAGCGGCGTGCTCCTGGCACAGCGGACGGCGTCGCCGTCGAAGGTGCAGCCGGACGGGCGGGACGAGACGTAGGTGAGTTCCTCGGGCAGCTTGTCGGTGAGGGTCACACTGTGGGCGTCGGAGGACGGGCCGTCGTTGGAGACGGTGATGAGGTACTGGAACTCCTCGCCGGGAACGGGCGGGGTGTCGCCCACCGGTTCCTTGGTCACGGCGAGGTCCGCGGTGGGCGGGTTGACCCTGTCGCCGGGCGGGCCCGCCGGCTCGCTGGTGTTGTTGGTCTCGTCGGGATCGGCCGTCTCGGAGGTGACGGTCGCGATGTTCTGGATGTCCGAACCGTCTCCGGTGTAGCCGGAGTCCAGCCTCACCGTGAAGATCCAGGTCCTGGAGGCCCCCGGGTCCAGGGTGGGCTCGGTGCCGCAGCTGACCCGCTGTGCGAGGGCCGTGCAGCCGTCGTCGGAGGACTCGAAGGACAGCCCCTGCGGCAGGGCGTCGGTGACGCTGACGCTCTCGGCGCGGGAGGGTCCGTCATTGGTGACGCGTACCGCGTACTGGAAGGTCTCGCCGGGGGACACGGGGGTGTCCGTGACGGTGGTCTTGTCGATGCTCAGGTCCGCCTCGGGCGTGCCGACCCTGGGGTAGACCTGGTCGGAGGTGTTGTTGCGCCGGTCCGGGTCGGGGGTGTCGGAGCCCGCTGTGGCGGTGTTGGGCAGGTCCTTGCCGTCACCGGTGTACGACGGGTCGAGCTGGACCCTGAACGTCCAGCTCGCCGATGCGCCGGGGGCGAGTACCGGTTCCGGGCCGCAGGTGACCTTCTGCTGCGACTCGGTGCACTCGTCGTCGGAGGACACGTAGTTCAGGAGGTCCGGGAGGGTGTCCGTGGCCTTGACGTTCCGGGCGTCGGAGAGCCCCCTGTTGGTGACGGTGACCGTGTACGCGAACTCCTCGCCGGGTGCCACGGCTTCGGTCTGCACCACGGTCTTGGTGGCGACCAGGTCGGCCTCGGGGTCGAAGGGGCCGGGCGGGACGACGGGTTCGTTGGTGTTGTCGTCCTCGTCGGGGTCGGTGGCGTCCGATTCCGTCACGGCCGCGTTGCCCAGATCGTCACCGGTGCCGTCGTAGGAGGGGCTGAGCCGGGCGACGAACGTCCAGGTCCTGGTGCTGCCGACCGCCAGCTCCGGCTCCGGGCCGCAGGTCACCTTCTGGCCGACGGCCGTACAGCCGTCCTCCGAGGATTCGAAGGTGATGTCCGCGGGGAGCGTGTCGGTCGCGGTGACGTTCTTCGCCACCGACGGGCCCTTGTTCGTCACCGTGAGGGTGTACGTGATGAGCCCGCCGGGCGGGACCGCCCGGCCCGCGCCGGACGGCGCGGCCGAGTGCGCGGAGGTCACGTCGAGCCGCGGCGGCAGTGCCGTCGCGGCCGGGGCGGCGGCCCAGAGCGGCAGCGCGCAGGCGATCGCACCCGCCAGCCAAGGCAGTGGCCTCCAGGGTCTCCTTGTTGCCATCGGCATCGCTTCCTGTTCTCTCCGCCCCGGCCCGGGTGGCCGGTGCACGCGTGGGGAAGGGTGTGGAGCAGCCGCACCGGCCGTGCGGCCGTCGGTCACGGCCGCCCGCCCGGCCCGGCGCCCGGGCGCTCAGGCCCGGCGCCGGCGTACGAGGACCACCAGCCCGCTGCCTGCGGCCAGCGCCAGCCCCGCCGTCCAGGGCAGCCACCCGGGCACCCCGCTCCCGGTGTCCGGGAGGGTGTGGTCGTGGTCGTGGTCGTGGTCGTGGTGTGTGGGTGACGGCGAAGGTCCGGGCCGTGGGCGGACGGGCACGCCGCAGTCGCCCGTCTCGCCGGGCGTCGTCTTCCCGACGGTGGCGGCGTTGTTCCCGGTATCCGGGTCGTGCACGGCGGAGGACGCCCTCGCGGTGTTGTCGACCGCGGCGCAGTCGCCGTCGAAGTCCCGGGCGAGCCGTACGGTGAAGCGGTATTCGGCCGTCTGCCCGGGGGCGAGGCTGCCGGAGCCGCCGCAGGTGACCGTGGCGCCCTCGGCCGAGCAGCCGTCGGACGAACCGGCGTAGGAGAGGGCCCGGGGGAGCGGATCGGTGACGGTGACGTCCCGGGCGGTGGAGGGCCCCTCGTTCCGTACCGTCATCACGTAGGCGTAGGTCTCGCCGGGGGTGGCCGCGTCGGCGCCGTCGGGAAGCTCGTACCGCTTGGCGAGGACGAGGTCGGCCGAGGCCGGGGCCGGACCTCCGCCGTCACCGGGGAGGCCGGTGAGCTCGGTGGTGTTGTTGGACTGGTCCGGATCACCGGTCCTCGCCCCCGTGCGGGCCCGGTTGACCAGGTCGGATCCGTCACCGGTGTAACCGGGGTGCAGTCTGGCCCGGACCGTGAAGACGGCACGCCGACCGGGGCCGAGGACCGCGGTCTCCGGGCAGGTGACGGTCCCGCCGTAGGCGCCGGGTTCTCCCGTGCAGCCGTCCGGGGAGTCCACGAAGGCCAGGCCCTCGGGGAGACGGTCGGTCACCGAGACGCCGACGGCCTGTGAGGGGCCGTGGTTCCGCGCGGTGAGCACGTAGGCGAGGACGGCACCCGGAGCTACCGGGTCCGGGTCGGTGAACTCCTTGGTCACGGCGAGATCGGCCCGTGGGGGCTGCACCTTCCCGTGCGGCGGTCCGGCACCCGGATGAGGGCCGGTGTTGTTGGCCGGGTCCGGGTCGCCGGTGTCCGACGACACCGTCGCCTGGTTGAGGATGTCCGAGCCGTCACCGGTGTAGGCGGGGTCCAGCCGTACGGTGATGGTCCACGAGGCGGTCTCCCCCGGATCCAGTGTCACCACCGGACCGCAGGTCACCCTGCGCCCCTCGGCCGTGCAGCCGTCCTTCGAGCCCACGAACGACAGGGCCGGGGGGAGTTCGTCGGCGGCGGTGGCGTTTCTCGCCTGGGCCGGGCCGTGGTTGACGACGGTGATCCTGTAGTCGTACGTCTCACCGGGGGCCACGTCACGGGGCAGCACAGGGCTGAGGGCCGCCAGGTCCGCCCGTCCGGGGAACCGCTGGGGCCGGTCCGCTCCCGCCGTGCCCCGCGGCCCCTCCGCCCCGCCCTGCTCCTCTTCCTCGCGCGGCTCCTCGCGTGTCTCCCGCTCTTCCGCGCGCGGCTCCCCGGTCCGCGCTTCCGTGCCCCCGTCGGGGCAGTCGTCCGGCGCCTCCTGACGGGACGTCGGAACCGGAGCCTCGTGGGGGCAGCCGCTCCCCCGCCCCTCCAGCGGCGGGGCGAGCGTCGCGGACGCGGGAAGGGCCGTCGCTCCGGCGAGAACCACACCCACCAGGACACCCGGAAGCGTGTGCGCAGCCCTGCGCCGCACACCGGCGTCCGCGGCTCCGTCCCGCGCCGCCTTGAGACCGCTCGCCATGAAGGGCCCTCGCTCTCCCGCAGGGGGCTGACCGGCCCCGCGTTCCCTGACGATCTGTTACTCATATTTATGTACACGTCTGTGCAGACCGCGACATTTCGTCATACTCCAATCGGTGCCGCAGCGCGGCCCACGGAGTCCCGCCAAGGGGCACGGGGGGATACCGGCGCGGGTCCGGGCCAAGGCCCGGTGCGGAGTGGCCGACACCTTCACCGGCCTGACGGTTCGACGGCACGGTCACCGCGAGGTCGGCCACCGGGCTCACCGGCACGGCGTAGGTGCGGGCGGCTGCCGAGGCAGGACCGGGCCGGCCTCCGCCCGCGGACACCCTCCCGCCCCCTCCGCCGCACGAGGGCGCAGGGGCTCGCGGGCACGCCGGCCGGCCCACGGGACGAGGGGGCGTGCCGTGCGACGGGCCCTCCGGCCGGGAGCCGGCCCGGGAGCAGACGGGCCCCGGCCGGGAGCAGACCCGGGAGCCGTCACCGGAGAGGCGGCAGCACCCCGGCCGCACCCGGCCGCCCGACCGCTCCCCGCCGGACGGACACGCGCAGCCGCCCGGCAGCGCCGATACGGCGCCACCCGCTCGTGGACCGCCGCCCACTGAGGGGCGCTTCGCACCGCGCCCCCGGAGCCGTGGCCGCGGAGCGGCCTCCCACCGGGGCGGGATTGCGTCACGGCCGGTGGAGGCATGACGCGGGAGGCCGCCCGGCACTCCCGGGTCCACGGGGGCGCCGCGGCCGAGCCTCCACAGCCAGTCCGGGCCGGACCGGCCTGGCACGGCCGCTCGCCCGGGCGCACCCCTCCGCCGGGCACGGGGCATCGGCCCGGCCGCCCCGTCGGGCACGGAGCCGGGCCGTCCCCCGCGGGCGTCACCGCCCGCGCACGGCCCGGCCTGCCGTCAGGCGGTCTCGTCGAGTTTGCGGTGGAGGGTGGCGGCGAAGTCCTCCGCGGCCAGGAGCTGGGCACGGAGCTTCTCGCAGCGGGCCTCGGCGACCTTCTGGTAGGAGTCGAGGCGTTCACGGAGGCGGGTGCGTTCGGCTCCGGCGGGGGGCGTGTCGGGTGCGGCCAGGCGGTCGACGATGCCGAGGAGCTCGCGCATCTCGTCGAGGGAGAAGTCCAGCGGCTTCATGCGGCGGATCACCATCAGCCGGTCGACGTCGGTCTCGGTGTAGAGGCGGAAACCGCCCTTGCTGCGGGCGGAGGGGGTGACAAGGCCCACGTCCTCGTAGTGGCGGATCGTGCGGAGCGACAGACCGGTCCTCTCGGCAACCTCACCGATCTGCATCTGCCGCCGCTGGTCCACCATCGCCCGCTGTCTCCGTCCCCTGTTGCGCCCACCCGGAGAGTGACTTGGATCACAAGCCCGAGCGTGCCGTTTACCTGCATTTCACAAGCCGCAAGTCGCACTCTGCCCTCACGTCAGGGTAGAGTCGTGGATCTACGGCTTCCGGGCAATGATGCCCGACCGGCGGCCCACCGGCCGCCACTCCCACCGGCAGGGCCCCCGTCGAGGTCGGGCCGCCGGGGACTCCCCCCGAACAGAAACGGTTGCATGTCCTCACCGCTGTCCGCCGCTCCCCGGCAGTCCAAGCTGTCCAGGCCCGACTGGCTCGCCTCCCCCAAGGTCTTCCGCACCGAGGTTCTGGCGGGGCTGGTGGTGGCGCTCGCCCTGATCCCCGAGGCGATCTCGTTCTCGATCATCGCCGGTGTCGACCCGGCGATCGGCCTGTTCGCGTCGTTCACGATGGCCGTCGTCATCTCGGTCGTCGGTGGCCGAAAGGCCATGATCTCCGCGGCGACCGGCGCGATAGCCCTGGTCATCGCCCCGCTGAACCACCAGTACGGCCTCGGCTACCTGATCGGCGCCGTCATCCTCGGCGGACTGATCC
This sequence comes from Streptomyces sp. MUM 203J, assembly GCF_022414595.1. Taxonomy (GTDB): domain Bacteria; phylum Actinomycetota; class Actinomycetes; order Streptomycetales; family Streptomycetaceae; genus Streptomyces. Next base: position 245,429 of record NZ_JADWYO010000001.1, read on the forward strand.
AGATCGCCCTGGGCGCGCTCGGCGTGGCCAAGCTGATGCGGTTCATCCCGCGCAGCGTCATGGTCGGCTTCGTCAACGCGCTCGCCGTTCTGATCTTCATGGCCCAGGTGCCGGAGATGAAGGACGTGCCGTGGATCGTCTATCCGCTGATCCTCGGCGGTCTGCTGATGATGGTGTTCTTCCCGAAGCTCACCACCGTCGTGCCCGCGCCGCTGGTCTCCATCGTGATCCTCACCGTCATCACCGTCGGTGCCGGGCTGGCCGTGCCGACCGTCGGCGACAAGGGCGAGCTGCCCTCCTCGCTGCCCGTGCCGGGGCTGCCCGACGTGCCGTTCACGCTCGACACGCTGGCCGTCATCGCCCCGTACGCCCTCGCCTTCGCGCTGGTCGGGCTCATGGAGTCGCTGATGACGGCCAAGCTGGTCGACGACATCACCGACACCCACTCCAACAAGACCCGCGAGTCCATCGGTCAGGGCGTCGCCAACATCGTCACCGGCTTCTTCGGCGGCATGGGCGGCTGTGCGATGATCGGCCAGACGATGATCAACGTGAAGGTGTCCGGCGCCCGTACGCGACTGTCGACCTTCCTGGCCGGCGCCTTCCTGATGGTGCTGTGCATCGTCTTCGGGCCGGTCGTGTCCGACATCCCGATGGCCGCCCTCGTCGCCGTGATGATCATGGTGTCGGTGGCCACCTTCGACTGGCACTCGGTCCGGCCCAGGACCCTGAAGCGGCTGCCGCTGGGCGAGACGCTCGTCATGGTCGTGACCGTCGCCGTCGTCGTCGCCACCCACAACCTGGCCATCGGCGTCATCGTCGGCTCCCTCACCGCGATGGTGATCTTCGCCAAGCGGGTCGCGCACCTCGCCGAGGTCAGCGGGGTCGTCGACCCCGACGGCAACCAGGTCGTCTACGCGGTCACCGGGGAGCTGTTCTTCGCCTCGTCCAACGACCTCGTCTACCAGTTCGACTACAAGGACGACCCGGACGACGTGGTCATCGACCTGTCCGACGCCCACATCTGGGACGCCTCCTCCGTCGCCGCCCTCGACGCGATAGAGACCAAGTACGCCCAGCGCGGCAAGAAGGTCACCATCATCGGCCTCAACGAGCCCAGCGCCGAGATGCACGACAAGCTGGCCGGGCAGCTCACCGCCGGCCACTGACCCGTCCCCGTGCGAAGAGGACCGCCCCTGCCTGCAGGGGCGGTCCTCTTCGCACGGGGGGATGTCCCGGCGCGGTCCGGAAACCGTCATCACAGGTTCGTGCACGGCAAAGACACAAACCCGATCACTTCACCTACACTTTGGCCGCATCATCCCGGCGGGCGCTGACCGACCATCCGCGTTTTCTTCGCCGGGACTTGGCACGATCGATCTCGGGGGGAAGATGCGCGAGAACGAGATGGCCGTGTTCGGTGTGTCGGCGCAGGAGGAGGAGCTCTACCGGCACTTCCTGCGGAACCCCGGCACCACCGCCGACGACATCCATCTGCTCCTGCACGACAGCCCCGAGCACGCCCGGCGGTGTCTGCGGCGGCTGCGGGACATGGGCTTGCTGCAGTGGGTCGACGGGTGTGACGACAGCGTTGTCTCCCCGGTGGACCCCGAGGTCGCGCTCACCCGGCTGATGGATGCCCGGATGCACGAACTGCACCAGGAGCTGATGCGCGTCACCCGGTCGCGGCACGTCGTGGACGGGCTGCGGGCGGAGCAGGCGACACGGTCGTACGCCGATCCCGGCATCGAGCAGCTGGAGAACCTGAGCGAGATCCGTGACCGGATCGACGATCTCGCGTTCTTCGCGCGGGACGAGATCCTCGCCGTCGAGCCCTACCGCAAGCTCTCCCCCGAGAACATCGCCCGGTCCCGGCCGCTCGACCTGCGGTGTCTGCGGCGCGGGGTGCGGATACGCAACGTCGTCGTACGGGACGTGCTCGACGATCCGGCCACGTCCGACTACCTGCGGGAGCTCGTCGCCCACGGAGCCGAGATACGGGTCTCGGAGAGTACCTCCGAGCGGTTGCTCGTCTACGACCGTGCCACCGCGCTGGTGCCCCTCGATCCCGCCAACACGTCGCGCGGGGCCCTGCTGGCCCGGCGGAGTGGGCTCGTCGCCAACATCATCGCCCTGTTCGAGAAGATCTGGGACGCCTCCGAGGACTTCGAGAAGGCCGACGGCGGGAGCCGGGGCTGCGGGCTGAGCGAGATGGAGCGGCGGGTGCTCGTCGCCATGTGCACCGTCGGCAAGGACGAGGCCGACGCCCGGGAGCTGGGCGTCTCCGTGCGGACCTACCGGCGGCACGTGGCCGAGCTGCTGCAGACCCTGGGCGCGGGGAACCGGGCGCATGCCGCGCTCCTCGCGCGGGAGCGGGGGTGGATCTAGCGGATCCCGGCACCGCGCGTGCCCGGGGCGCGAACGGGCCGCGTCCGGCGGTCCCTTCCCCTGTCCCGCCGCTTCCCGGAGCCGGGGGGCGCCCCCGGACGGCGCTTCTGAGACGGCCCCTGTCCCGAGCGGCCCGGAGGAGCCCGTCGGCACACGCCGGAGGAGCATGGGACGCACCTCACCGAGCCTGTTCCCGGCGCCCGGGCGGCCTCGCGCCCCGGCCTCAGGCCGCCGTTCTCAGGCCGGTCAGTCTCCAGCCCCTCAGCGCGGGGTCCGCGAGGGTCGCGCGTACCGCCCCTCGGGCCGTCGCCTCGTCCGCCGGGGCCGTGAGCGCGATACGCAGGCGGATCCAGTTCGGGCCGATCGCCTCCGTACAGGACCAGTCCGGGGGCAGCAGGGCCAGGAGGCGGACCAGGGTGGTCGCCGAGGCCGGGGCGCGGTCGTCGTCGCGTACCGCCTGCACGTCCAGGTAGCCGGTCGTCACGGGGACGCCTCCTCCAGGGCGTGCAGCGCGGCCGACGTCAGCGCGGCGATGCCGGCCGGGAGGGCCGTCCGTACGTCGGGGGCGAAGCCGGGAGCGTGGTTCGGCGGCACCGGCGGGCCTCCCGCCCGGGCCTCCCGCCACGCGCGGGCGCCCGTCACGCCCAGCAGCCAGTAGGCGAGCGGAACTCCCCCGGAGCCGTACCGGGAGAAGTCCTCCGTGGCCGTCGTCGGCGGGGTGTGGAGCACTCGGTGCGGGCCCAGCACCTGCTGGTGGACGTCTGTCAGCCGTGCTGTCGCCCTGCTGTCGGGGGTCAGCGGGTGCGAGCGGGAGGTCTCCGCGAACTCCGGGGGCCGTGGGCAGGCGGAGGCCTCGCTCTCCGCTCTGATGACGCGCTCCGCGGCCCGCCTCGTCCTGGTGAGGGTCTCGTCGGTGAACGCCCTGATGGAGAGTTTCAGCTCCGCCCTGTCGGGAGTGATGTTGGCGGACTCGCCCGCCCTCAGCGCGCCCACGGTCAGGACCGCCTGTTCCGAGGGCGCGGTCTCGCGCGAGACGACCGACTGGAGACGCACCACGGCTGCCGCCGCGGCCAGCACCGGGTCCGCGGTCAGGTGCGGGGTGCCCGCGTGGCCGCCCCGGCCGTGGATCACCACGTCCAGCGTGACGCTGCCGGACATGAGCGGGGTGCCGGGTGTCGCGTGGGCGACCGTACCCGCCGGGAGCGGGGCCGTGTGCTGGGCGAGCGCCAGGTCGGGCGTGCCGAACCGGTCGTACAGGCCGTCGTCCAGCATGGCCCGCGCACCCGTCAGGGTCTCCTCGGCGGGCTGGCCGACCAGGAGGACGGTGCCGCGCCAGCGGTCCCGCATGCGGGCCAGTTCGCCTGCCGCCCCCGCGACGGCGGCCAGGTGCAGGTCGTGGCCGCACGCGTGCATGACGCCCGGGACGGTGCTCGCGTAGGGGAGGCCGGTCCGCTCGGTCACCGGCAGGGCGTCGAGTTCGGCGCGCAGGAGGACCGTCGGGCCGGGGCCGCCCCGCAGGACGCCCACCACGCCGTGGCCGCCGACCCCGAGCGTGACCGCGCAGCCGTGGCGCGCTAGTTCGGCGGCGAAGCGGTCGGCGGTGCGGTGCTCGGCGCCGGACGGTTCGGGATGGGCGTGCAGGTCGAGGTAGAGCTCCAGGGCGGGGCGCAGGGCCTCGCGCGGGATCGCGGGCAGCGGGGGTGCCGATGGTCCTCCGGCCGTGCCTGGTGTCACGGGGATTCTCCTCGCTGAGGTCTGTACGGGCTCGTCAGGGACGTGGAACGTGGATCTGGCTTCGCTGCGTACGCCTTTGTACGGAGGAGTCTCGGGGACCGGCCGGGCGGCCGGCCTTCGGCCCGCTGTCACCCGGTGTCAGCGGGCTGGCAGTGGACGGCGGGGCCATCTGACAGCGGGCGCGGCTGGAATGGGGGCAGCCCCGGGAGCGCCGCCGGTACGGCCGGCGGGCGCCCGGACGGCCGTTGACCCGTAGCCAGAAGCCAGACAGCCAGCGACCAAGGAGAGCACCATGGCCAAGACCGAGCTTGCCACCCTCGCCGACGAGATCCTGGAGCTGGAGTCGGAGACCTTCGAGATCTCGGACTACTCGGACGCGGTCGAGGTCGTCCTCGCCGGTTCGTGCTCCTCGTCCTCGACCTCCACCTGCTCCAGCACCACCAGCACGACCTCCTGCAGCGCCTGACCCCGGTCCGGCGTCTGCCCGAGCCGCAGCCCCTTCCCCGGCGGACCCCCGTCGCCCGGGAAGGGGCTGCCCCTTGTTGCGGCAGCCCCTCGGAGCGTGCGTCACGGGAACGGGTGCGGGACGGTCTTGATCTCCTCCTCCGGCAGGGTGTCCGGCCTTCTTCCCGCGTCCCGCAGCCCCGTGCGCAGCCTGGGCATCCGCAGCGCGCGCTGCCGCGTCCAGCCGAAGTCCAGCGGCAGCAGCCCCGGGACCGTGGTGCTGACGGAGTGCAGGCCCATGCGGTGCTGCTCGGGGGTCGTCTGGTCCACGGCGATCACGTCGAAGCCCGCGCCCGTCAGTCCGTCGCGCACCAGCCGCAGGTCGTCCAGCAGGTCGCCGGTGCGCGGGCGGAGCTCCTCCCAGTCCGCGTACAGGTCGGTGAGGCCCCGTACGGCGGTCGGCTCCAGGTACTCGCGGGCGTGCTCGGCCATCTCCGGCAGGCCGTACAGCTGCGCGTGGTCCTTCAGGTGCAGGACCTTGCTGAAGTCCGCGGCCATCGCCTCCAGTTCGGTGCGGCGCTCGGCCACCTGGTAGGGCAGGTACGGGATGTAGGTGAGCACCTCGGAGAGGGCCGCCTCGACGGTGCCTTCCGGGTCGAGGCCCGCCGCTGCGGCGAAGGACAGCGTGCCGAGGCCGCCGTCGCGGCGGACCGCCACGGCGGAGACGACCGGGACGGCCAGGTCCATGCGGGTGTCGAAGGCGTGCACGTCGTAGCCGTGCAGCGCGGCCCGGTGGACCATGTCGTGGATGGCCGGGGTCCGGCAGCTCGCCAGGTCGATCTCGGTGAGCCGGGTCCGGGTGTACCAGGTGAGCAGGAACGCGTCCCGCTCGATCAGCTCCAGCAGGCCGAACAGGATCGCCTCCTCCAGGCTGCCTCCGGTGGCGCAGCCGTTGGAGCACTCGAAGACGAAGTTGTCGGCGTCGACTCCGGCGCTGTAGTGGGCGAGCCTGGCCGGGACGAGGACCGGCTCGTCGTCGCGGAGGGAGTGGCCCCACACCCAGGGGATCGGGCGGTCCGGGTCGAAGGGGCTGACCAGGTGGTCCGTCGCGTACGTCTCCGGGGCGTAGAAGCCGCAGTCGGCCGGGTCCAGGACCCGGGCGCCTGCGCCGCACAGGGCGTTGTACGACTCCGTCACCGGCGAGGTGCCGCGGCGGCGGTGGGTGCCCGCGTACCGTTCGAGGCCCTCCAGGTAGGCGAGGGTCCTGCTGGTGGAGTAGCGGTTGGCCTGGCCGCTCCAGGTGACGTCGTTCAGCCCGGCGTAACCGCGGACGAAGTGGGTGCCGGCGACCGGGGCGGTGGTCGTGGACGCGGGGTTGATCCAGGTGTCGGTGCCGATGGCCCCGCAGACCGGGTTGGCCAGGGCGGCGGTCGGCAGCGGGTACGCCTCCAGGGGTTTCAGCCGGTAGCCGTCCCGGTCGGGCTTGGGCCTCGGGCGCAGGTCCATGCGGGCCGCGTCGGCGGTGTCGGGGCGTTCCCGTACGCAGGACGGGCAGAGCGGCTCGGGCAGCAGCGGGAACGTGGCGGTGGCGAGCGTCCCGAGGTCGACGCGGGTCACCTGGGGCAGGGCCCGGTCGGCCGCGGCGAACCCGACCGGGGCGGGCCGCCCGCCCGGCAGCACGGCCTGGTAGGCGGCCCACACCGCGTCCACCGCGAAGTCGGTGAGGACCGGCCACTCGGTGGCGCCCTGTGACGGGAAGCCCAGTTCGAGGGCCTCCCGTTCCGAGCGGCTCCGCAGCCGCTGCCACCGCATGGCCAGGCACTGCCCGCACGGTCCCCTGCCCGGACCGTCCCAGGGGCCGGGGCCGCTCCAGGGGCCGAGGAGCACGGCCCGGGACGTGAGCTGCACGTTCGCGGCCGGGCGTTCGGCCGCGTACGGGTCCGCCACACCGAAGCCGAGCGTGTCGGCATGGCCCAGCGGCACCACCAGGGGGGCCGGCAGGGACGGGAACAGGGCGTGCCGGGCGGAGAGTTCGCGCTGCAGACGGGTCCGGGCCGCTGCCAGGGGCCGTTCGGCGACAGCGGTCATGACTGGTCACTCCAGCGGAAGGTCTTCAGTGCGATCGCCCCGAAGACGACGGCGCAGGCGGCCAGCACCCCGCACGCCACGGCGACGTCGGTACCGACGCTGTCGCCGCCGGTGATCGCGGCGGACGTCCCCTCGACCAGGTAGTGCAGCGGCAGTGCCTTCGCGAGGGTCTGCATCCAGTCCGGCATCGCGTCCAGCGGGAAGAACGAACCGGACAGGAACGCCATCGGGATCATCAGGCAGTTGGCGACCGCCGCGACCGCCTCGGGCGTCTTCGCGTACGTGCCGACGATCACGCCCACCGCCAGGAACGCGGTGATGCCGAGGAACAGCACCGGCAGCGCCAGCGGCCACCCGGAGGAGAGCTTGAGCCCGAACCACGGCAGGAGGGCCACGCCGACGAACAGCACGGCCTGCAAGAGGCCGATGCCCAGCGCGAGCACGTACCGGGAGCCCAGGACGGCGGGGAGCCGGACCGGGGACATGCGGATCAGCCGCAGCAGGTCGTCGCGGCGCCACTGCATCAGCACGAAACCGATGCCGAAGACGGCCGCGTTGGCGACGCCCCAGGCCAGCACGCCCGGCGCGATGTAGTTGATGTACGGCAGGCCGCTCTGCTCGACGTTCTTGCCGTGGAAGATCAGGCCGAAGACGACGAGGAAGAGGAGCGGGAAGGCGAAGGTGAAGAAGAGGGTGGTCTTGTCGCGGACGTAGGCCCGGTAGCCGGCCTGGCTCAACGCGGCGTATGCGCTCATGTGGTGTTTCTCTTTCGTGTACGCGTTGTACGGGAGGGGTGCGCCGGGAAGGACGCGGGTGCTCTACTTCGCCTCGCGGCCGGTCAGTTCGAGGTAGACGTCTTCGAGACTGGCGGTGCGGGTGCGCACTCCCCGGAGCCCGGCGAGCGCGTCGACCCGGGCCAGGACGGGGCCCGAGTCCAGGGTCTCCAGCACGATCGTGTCCCCGTCCAGGGTGGCGGCCTCGACGCCGGGGATGTCCCGGGCCGCCTCCAGCGTCAGCCGGTCGGCGGGCACCAGCAGCCGGGTGACGGGGCTGCCCGCGGCGACCATCCGGGCGGGCGTGTCCAGCGCGGCGACGCGTCCGGCGACGATGATGGCGACCCGGTCGCACAGCACCTCGGCCTCGTCCAGGTGGTGGGTCGTGTAGACGATGGTGCGGCCCGCGCCCTTCAGGTCGCGCAGCACCTGCCACAGGTCGCGGCGGGCCTGCGGGTCCAGCGCGGCGGTCGGCTCGTCCAGGAAGATCAGCTCGGGCTCGTGGACGAGGGCGGCGGCGATGGCCAGCCGCTGGCGCTGTCCGCCGGACAGGTCCTCGACCCGTACGTCGCCATGCTCGGTCAGCCGGACTGAGGCCAGGGCCCGTTCCGCGGCCTCGTGCCCGGCGCCGTACAGGGCGGCGACGGTCCGCAGGTGCTCGCGGGCGGTGAGCCGGACGAAGAAGGCGGACGCCTGGGTCTGGACGCCGATCCTCGGCAGCAGTCCGACGTTGCGGGGCCACGGGCTCTCGCCGAGGACCCGGACGGAGCCTGAGTCGGCCTGGCGCAGGCCCTCCGTGATCTCGATGAGGGTGGTCTTGCCGGCGCCGTTGGGGCCGAGCAGCCCGAAGAACTCACCGCGCTCCACCGTCAGCGAGATGCCGTCCACGGCTTTGGTGGAGCCGTAGTGCTTGTGCACGGAGTCGAGGGCGACGGCGGGCCCGTCCTGGACGGTGGTGCTCATGGTGGGACTCTCCTTCTCGGTGCTCACGCGGTGGTGAGCAGGTGGTGGACGATCGCGACGACCGCCGCGACCAGGGCGCCGAGCACCAGCGGCACGCACACCCCGTACGCGGTGTAGGCGCGGCGGGCCCGGCGTGGGTAGGTGCGGGCGTCCGGGTCGCGGCGGACGGCCAGCCGCAGGTACGTCCGGCTCGACGCGGCCAGCTCGGTGGCGCCTGCGAGCTGGGCGACGATCTTGTAGCCGTCGAGCGGGGGCAGCGGGATCAGCATGCTGAGCCCCTGCACGCTCCCGAGGAACAGCAGCCCCGCCAGGGCACCCCGGGTGGCGTCGTCGACGGGGGCGTACCGCCACACCGCGAAGAACGGCAGCAGGAACAGCAGGTTCATCACGGCACCCGCCACGGCGGTGGCGATGCGGTGCCGACGGGCGGACAGATAGAGGAAGTTGTCGACCGTGCAGTACATGATGACGACCGGCAGCCTCCAGCGCAGGCCGATCTCGGAGACGTGACCGCCGTAGTGGCGGGCCACCACGCCGTGCGCCAGCTCGTGCAGGGCGGTGCTGAGCCACATCAGCGTGGCCGCCGCCATGAGCAGCACCGGGTTCGTGAACAGTTCCCAGGCGGCCGAGACCAGTTCACCCGCGTTCCAGGCCAGTACGGCCTCCATGGCGACCACCAGGACCAGCAGGGGGACCATGCACCACGGCGACAGCAGCCACCCGACCGCCCTGTGCAGCCGGGCGGTCGTCGCGTCGGCGTCGGCGACGAGCCGGAGACTGCCGCGCAGCAGGGTGCGGGGCTCCTGGGGCGCGGGTGCCGGGGCGGCTGCCGGGGAGCCCGCCAGCAGCCCCCGCTTGCCGAGCATGCCCAGCAGCTGCTGCCAGTTGGCGGCGGCCAGCCTGCGCCCGTACTCCCGGGCGTACTCCCCGCCGATCGCCTCCAGGCTGCGCTCCCCGTCCATCCGGGAGATCAGGAAGTGCTCCTTCGTGCCCACCTTGAAGGACTGCCCACTTCCGGTGTCCTTGATCAGGTGCACGGTGTCCGGCCCGTGCAGCAGGGCGTCGCTGATCACCACCTCGGGCCGGAGCCGGGGCCGGTAAGCGGTGAAGGCGTCGGGCGGCGAGGTCACCGGGACTCCCGCAGGGCACGGCCCAGGACATGCGCCAGATAGGCCTCGTCACGGATGGTCACGTGCAGCCGGTTGTTGGTCATGTGCATGTACGGGGAGAGCAGCCGCGGCAACGCCTCGGCGGGGTCGGTGACCCGCTCGTCGCGCTCACCGTCCCAGGAGCGGAAGACCAGGTCGCCGTTGACGGCCAGCTCGCGTGCCCGGTCGCGGAGTTCGGCGCAGTGCCCGGCCCACCCGGCCAGGAAGGCCGGCAGCGGGGGCGCGCCCGCCGTGCCGGACACGGCGGCGCGCACGGCCGCGAACCGGGAGGCCAGCTTCGGGGCTATCGCCGCGTAGTTCGTGTCGTACTCCTCACTGCCGATGAAGCCCGTGCCGGGGAAGGCCCGGTGCCAGAACTCGTAGTAGCTGTCGAGGTAGTCGGCCAGCTCGCCGTCACCGGGCAGGAAGGTGCCGGACATCACCATCATCAGCTGGGCGGAGGTGCCGAGGAGCACGGTCCGCAGGTGCAGGTTCTTGGTGCGGAACGCCTCGATGACCAGGTCGCTGGAGTGCCGGAAGTGCCACTCGGCCAGCTCGATGCCGGCCGGTCCGCCGTACTTGCCGTACTCCGGTTCGTAGGGCTCCGGACTGCGGGAGTTGTTGGGCCGCAGCCGCATGCGGCCCTCGTCGTCGGTGTAGTGGGCGCGCTCGGCGGCGGGGAACTCGATCTCGAAGAGGGTGTTGTAGAAGTCCTTGAGGAAGCCGGAGTCGACCTCGTACAGGGCGGGGCGCTCCGCGAGGAAGGCGTCGACCGCCTGTCCGGTGCGGCGCCGGACCTCGTCCGCGGCGTCCGGGGAGGAGGGCTTGACGCGGAGGCGGACGTGGGGGCCTTCGAGCCAGTAGTTGATGAAGAAGTAGCCGTCGAGCAGCCCGTCCGCCTCCAGCTCGGCGACGAGGGGGCGGATGCAGTGGAGCAGCATGGGGCGGGGGTTGGCCGCGTAGAAGACGTGGGTGGCCTGCCAGGCTGCGCCCGTACGGAGTGCGGTGTCGGTCACTGGTGGGCGTCCCTTCCGGGGATGCGGGTGGACAGCAGGGTCTCCACCGCGAGTTCTGCGACGTGGCGGCCTCGGGCGGACGCGGTGTGGAGGGCGGTCTCGTCCGGGAGCATCTCGCGGAACACGACCCGGGCCCCGTCCGTCCTGATCAGCCCCTCGAACGCGGACAGCGACAGCGCGCTGTCGAAGTCGACGTACTGCGGCTTGGCGCCGGTCGCACCGCGCGCCCCGCCGCCGGAGACGGTCGCGAACACCCGGTCGGGCAGTCCGTGCGCCCGCCGGAAGCGGTGCCAGCCGAGGAACCAGTCCTCGTCCGTCGTGCCGGGCCGGGCCCGCGGCAGCGCGGCGGCCTGGCAGCTCCAGCTCCGGCGGCCGAGCACCACGCTGCCGTACCGGACGCGCGGCCTTCGGGTCACCCCGTCGCGCGGCTCGCCCTCGGGGACGCCGCCCCAGACGTCGAGCGGCGCCATGGACGTCGGGGAGAGCAGCAGCAGGGTGCGGGGCAGTTCGGGGAGGGCCAGCGGGACGAGGTAGCCGAGGTACACGGGAATCACCTCGCGGCCCAGCCGGGCCGAGCGCAGCACCAGGCGGTCGGCGGCCTCGTCGTGCCGGATGAACAGGTCCTCCAGGGGGATGCGGAACTCCGGTTCCAGCGTGCCGCGTTCTCCCGGGCAGACGATCTCGTAGCGGGTGAGCCGTCCGTGCAGGTTGAGGTTGCTGGTGACCTGTCCGCCGGTGACCTCCGCGAAGACCGCTCCCTCGGGGCGGATCTCCTCCGCCCGCCGCAGCAGCCTCTCCTCGATGCCCTCGAAGCAGTGGGTGAAGCGGCTGAAGGGGAAGGAGAGGCCGCCGTACGAGCGGTTCAGCACGGCCAGCGGGGCGGATCCGCCGCCGGGGTCCGCGAGCTGGAGGTGATGGCTCATGGGGAGGAAGTCCGGTGCCACGGGGGAGAGTTCGGCGGCCACCTCGTCGATGAGGGAGTCGTCGACGGTGATCTCCTCCCCCTCGCAGGCGTCCCAGAGAGCCCGCATGCGGGCCACGAAGGCCTCACGGGCCGTGTCGAGCGCCTTCACCTGCGGCAGGCCCAGCCAGTTCACCTCGGGGACGTACCGGCCCTCGGCGTCGAACGTGGTACGCCGGGCCGTGAAGGTCATGTACTGGTCGAAGAAGTCCTCGTGGAAGTCGTGCACCAGTTTCAGCAGGTCGTCGCAGCGCCCGCCCTGCCCGTACCGGGCGAGGAAGAACCCCTTGAAGGTGATCCGCTGCGGCAGCGTCACGTCGAAGGCGGGCAGGATCCGCTCGACCTCGCTCAGCGGCCCCGCGACCCGCTGCTCCCACGCCGCCCGGTCCAGGACCGCCCCGGAGCCCGCCGCCGCGTCCTCGTACAGGACGGTCTGCGGCACCCGGGCCCGTCCTTCCGCGCCCAGCTCCTCCTGCACGGCGCGGAGTTCGGCCCTCAGCTCGTCCAGCAGCGCGCTCCGCTCCGCCGGGTCCGCGGCCGCGAACCGGTCCACGCGGGAGACGGCCGCGTCGAGCCGGGCGGCCAGCGCGTCCGCCCAGGCCCGTCCGAGGCCCCGCAGTGACACCTGGAAGGCGCGCAGCGGGTCCGTGTCGTGCACCTCGGTCCGCAGGCACGGCACCTGCACCATGCCCACGTCCAGCAAGGCCTGGAGGTACTGGGCGCACTCCTCCTCCCCGGCGCCCCGGTCGGCTGCGAGCCAGTCGGTCAGCTCACCGAAGCGCAGGCTGCCACGCTCCTCGAAGAGGCCGAGCAGCCGCTCCAGGGTGCCGCTGCGGCGCAGGAAGAAAAGCCGGTCCTTCACCGCGTCGAACGTGACGGCCGTGTCGTCGTCTCCCGCTGTCACCCAGCGGCGCACGTACCGCACCCGGTCCTCGTCCCGCCCCCAGCCGGAGGCCAGGGACACGGGCAGGTCGGCGCGGCGGGCCGGGTCGGTGGCCACGGTCTCCGCGAGACGGCGCAGCGCTACGACGTTGAGCCGGGCGTGCCCGGTCCATTCCTCCGCGATCCGCGCCTCCAGGCCGTTCGCCGCACCCTCCGCGAACTCTCCGAGGGCGACCCCGGTGAACGTCGAGAAGGGACTGGTCTTGCAGGCCGTGCGGTACAGGTACGAGAGCAGAGAGCGTTCGATCTTGCGCCGCTTCTTGTCCGGGCGGGCGTCCGGCTCCGCCGCCGTCTTCCGTACGTACGCGTCGAGCTGGGCGTCCAGCGTGGGCGAGGCCAGCAGCAGGCCCTTGCGCAGCCGCTCCTCGCCCGCCAGCCGGGCCAGGGCCGCGCGGCTGCGGGCCGTCTCGGCGGCCAGCAGTGCGGCGCCCTCGGCGGTGCGGGCCGCGAGGCCGCGGCGGGCGGCCAGCCAGTCCGCGAGCGCCCGGCCCACGTCCGGGTCGAGCCCGGAGACCAGGGCCGACGCGGTGCCGGCGTCCTGCGGGAGACGGTTGTTGAACACGTCCCGGCGCAGCCTCAGCAGCCTGCGGCGCTCAGCGTCGTCGGCGGCCCGCCCGACCAGGGGGTGCAGCAGATCACCCAGTTCGGCTCCTGACGCGCCGAGTTCCTCGCCGGCGGCCAGCACGTCGTCGGCCCAGCGGCGGCTGTCCGGGCAGCGCAGCTCCCGCACGGTCTCGACGGGCAGCCCGGCGACCCGGAGCATGAACGGCGGCATCGAGGTCGTCCTCCTCATCTGGCGGTCTCAGGCGATCTCGTACCGGAAGTCGGCGGGCGCGGGCCGGTCGTTGCCGATCATCATGATCAGCAGCGGCGCCTCGCCGCTCTCCTCCAGCCCGAGTTCCTCGATGTACGAGATGTTGTCGAAGCCCAGGGCGACCCCGCAGCCGAGGTCCATCGCGGACGAGGCGGTGTAGACGCCCTGCGACACGGCGCCGACGGCGGCGTTGACGATCCGGTAGCCCCGGTCCCCCACGGCGTCGAGGACTGCGGTCGTGCGGACGGTCGGCACGATGACCGCCCCGGCCTGCTCCAGGTTGTAGTTGGCCAGGAAGTAGTTCCTCTGGAGGAACGGACCGGGCCGCCCCTCCTTGACCAGCCGGAGCCGGTGCCCTTCGTGCTGGTACGCGTACGCGCCGGGGGCGAGGCCCTCGACGTGGTTGACGAACACGTACAGGCCGACCAGGCCGGTGCTTCCGGTCCCGGTGTCGCCGCCGAGTCCGGCCGCCTCCACGGCGGCGCGCAGGCAGGCCGCCAGCTGGTCCTGCGCGACCGGGCGCCCCGCGTCGAAGCGGCCGAAGCTGCTGCGGCGGCGGCGCAGGGCGGTGCGGACGTCGGCGGTGAGCGGCCGGGGTGCGGGCAGCGGGGTGCCCGGCGTGGACCCGCCGGGACGCGGGGCGGCGGGGGCGAGCGCCCCGGGGGCGGGGCGGTCGGCGGCGTGCTCGGCGGTGGCGGCCTGCATGCGGGTGACGGCGTCGAAGGAGAGGACAGTACGGGACCGCTCGGAGTCCCGGTGCCGTACGGCGGCCGTCACCGGAGCCGACGGCGCCGGTGTCCCGCGCCACCTCAGCGGGACGACCGCGAAGACGCCCTCCTCCTCGGTCCGTACGCCCAGCAGCCGCGCCAGCCGCTCCTCGTCGAACCACATCAGCGGCTCGACACCGAGGCCCCGGGCCCGTGCCCACATGCGCCAGGTGTGCAGGACCGTACCGACGTCCATGCTGACCGCGTGGAAGGAGAAGCTGTTGTACTTGAAGGCGTTCTGCCAGTACTTGACGCCGAGGACGAGGTACTGGTCCGTCGCCTCGGCCCCCGGCGCGCCCTCGCCCAGCGCGGCGCGCACCTCGCCCGACACGTCGCCGGCGAGCAGCCGCTGCATGGCGTGGCGGCGGGTCGCGTAGTAGTGGACGCCGGGCGGTACCGGGCCGCTCGCCCCGGAGACCCAGTAGACGCTCACCGGGTAGAGGCCGCCGCCGGACGCGGTGCCCCGGGACCAGTTGGCGAGCGGGTAGGACGGCAGGGTGGCGAGATCCGTGTTGGCCTGGACGCCCAGGCGACGGCCGGTCAGGCCGTAGGAGTCACGCAGCATGCCGGACAGCGCGGCCAGGTCGAACTCCGCGCCTTCGACGGCTGGTACGGACGGGCCCAGGCCCCGGTCCAGGGTGGCCTCGGCCGGGTAGTCGCCGTCCGGCAGCGGCAGGCTGTCGGCGCCCGGGTAGTACTTGGTCTTGCGGGGGCCGTCGGCCCAGTTCGGCACGAAGTCGGCGGGCGGCATCGCGACCCGGCCGCGCCGCATGATGGCTGCGGCGTATTCATGGGCGTACCCCATGGCGGACTCCTCGGTGGCTCGGTCGGTGACGGCGGTCACGGGAACGGGTGCGGCGCGGGGTTGAAGTCGGCCGGTACGAGGTCCCGGTCGCGCAGACCGGCCTCGCGCAGCGCGGTGCGGAGCCGGGGCATGCCGAGCGCCCGCTGGCGCGTCCAGCCGAAGTCGATCGGCAGCAGTCCCGGCACGATCACGCTGACCGTGGTCAGGCCCAGGTCCCGCTGCTCCGGCATGGTCTGGTCGACCACGACGACGTCGAACCCGGCATCGGTGACCGCGGTGACGCAGTGCTCCAGGTCGTCCCGCAGGTCGTCCGACACGGGCGGCGCCGGGCGGGCGGCCCCGTCGCCGTACAGCTCCGCGAAGGACCGCTTGGGCGGCCTGGGCGCGCCCGGCTCCCCGATCAGGAAGTGGGCGTGGTCCCCCATCTCCGGGACGCCGTAGGCCATCGGGTGGTCGTGCAGCGCCTCGACCCGGTGGAAGTCGTCCGCCATGGCGCGCAGCCGCTCCCAGTCGCGCTCCGTGCGGCCCTGCAGGTTCACCGAGTCGGTGGCGATCTCGCACAGCGCGCCCGCGAGCGCGGCCTCGGGGTCGAGCCCGGCCCCGGCACCGAAGCACATGCGGCCGACACCGCCGTCGGGCCGTACCGCGACGCCCGTCACGACCGGGACCGGGAAGGTGATCCGGGTGTCGAAGAACCGGGCCTCGTATCCGTACATCTCCAGCCGGTCCACCATCGCGCGGGTCGCGGGGCGGGCGCTGGTGCGCGGGTCGATCTCGGGCAGCGCGGCCCGCCCGTACCAGGTGAGGAGGAAGGCGTCGCGCTCGACGACCTCCATGAGGCCGCAGTACACGGCCTCCTCGAGACAGCCGCCGGAGGCACAGCCGTTGGAGGACTCCTGGACGAAGCGGTTCTCCAGTCCGGGCGCGTGATAGTACGTCAGGACCTCCGGCACCAGGACGGGCCTGTGGTCGCGGAGGGAGTAGCCCCAGACCCACGGGATCTCGCGGTCCGGGCGGAACGGGGTGACGCGGGGGTTGGCGCGGTGGAACGCGTCCGAGTACAGCCCGCACGCGCGCGGGTCCAGAGCGTGCGCGCCCCGGGCGCGGAGGCCGTCCAGGGAGTCCCGCACCCCCGCCCGCTTGGCACGGGCCCGCATGCCGGCGTACCGCTCCAGGCCCTCCAGGATGCCGATGCGGACGCTCTGCGCGAAGGTGTCGGCGTGGCCGCCCCAGAAGGTCTCGCGCAGGTACTCGCCCGAACGCATGGAGAAGCAGCCGATGGTCGCGGATGTGGACGGGGAGCCCACGTCCTGGATGACGGAGGGGCCGAGGGAGCCGCAGACCGGGTTGACGTAGGGCTCGGGCGGGAGGTCGTAGGTGCCGATGTCGCGGACGCGGAAGCTTCCCGGGCGGTGCTTGGGCCGGGGCTGGAGGCGCAGTTCCGCAGCGGCGGGGGTGTCGGGGCAGGTTTCGCCGCAGGCAGGGCATTCGGGATCCGGGACCAGGGGGAACGCGCGGGTCTGGAGCGTCTCCAGGTCCAGGAGACGGACCTGCGGGAAGGACGCCTCGCGCCGCGGTGCGGCGATGAGCGCCGCCAGCGCCTCCACCGCGAACGGCGTGACGTACGGGTACTCCCCCGCCGCCCGGGTCGCGCCGCCCGACTCCAGCGCCTCGCGCAACGGCACCGACCGGACCGCCTGCCAGCGGCGGTCCAGGCACAGGCCGCAGGCCCGGCGGCCTTCGGCGGGGAACGGGCCGACCACGGCCTGACGGCCGTAGAAGCGCACCGGCACCGCCCCCGGCGCACGCTCGGCGTCCGCCGTGAACGCGTCCCGCACGCCCAGCGGCGCGACGTCCGGTTCGGGCGACGTGACACCGTGCCGGGCGAGCGCCTCGCGGAGCCGCTGCGCCAGTTCGGTCTCAGCCGTGGGCATGCGCACCCGCCTCCGGGCCGGTCGTCAGGAGGACGTACGCCGTGCTGATGCCGCCCGCCGGGAGGTCCGCCGGGGTGGTCCGGACGTACAGCGCGTCGCGGCCCGCCGCCCGGAGCCGGTCCAGGACGGACGGGAAGTCCGTCGCGGGGCCGTCCGGGGGCACCGCCTCGCCCGTCACCGCGACCGTCCCGGGCGCCAGGTCGGCCAGCAGCGGATCGCCCGGGTCCACCTCCGTCTCCGGGTCCTCGGCCGCGAGCTGCGCCTGGCCCAGCAGGTCGCGGAGAGCCGCGCAGGCCGCCGCGCGGCGGGACAGCTCGGCGCCGACCGCCCAGCGGCCGTCCCCGGAGCGGGCCAGGACGACGTGGGCCGTGGTGCGCGCGGCCTCGCCCAGGTCGAGCAGTTCGGCGTCGACGCCCAGCGTTCCGGCGGACTTGAGCAGGAACACCAGCTCAGGGTCGTCCTCCTGTGCCGTCGCCAGCGGGCGTACCTCCGTCGTGCCGCGTACCGCGCGCAGCAGGGCGTCATGGGACAGCGCCGACATCAGGGCGCGGCCCGCGGCCTCCTGCGGGGTGCCGCCCGCTCCGGCGCCCGCGCGGGTGGCGAGGTGGACACGGTCGCGGTTGCGCTCCCCGAAGGGACGTACCGCCGCGGTCGGCACCCGTACCGGCTCCTTGGTGAGGAGGGAGGCGGCAGCCGTCCAGTCCGTGACCCGGGCGCCGGTGCCGCCGCCGGTGGTCAGCCGGTCGGGGCCCAGCGCGGTGACGCCGTCGGTGCCCGGAGTCCCGGGGTCGACGGGGACGACGTGTTCCACGTACGTCTCCGCCGCCGCGTACAGCGCCCGCATCCGCGCGCCCGCGAGGTGGTGGACGTCGAACGCGGCGATGCGCCGCCGCTCGCCGTGCCCGAGCGCCACCTCGACCCGGCTGACCTTCAGCGGGGTCTGGGTGATCTCCTCGTCGTCGTACCGCTTGAAGATCCCGCTGTACGGGCGGACGAGCGCGCCGCTGATCCGGTTGAGGTCGTCGACGAGGGCCTCGGCCTGGCGGGCGGTCTCGACGGTGGGGGTGACGGGAAGCGTGAGGGCCTCGGGCAGGCCGGGGTCACCGGCCGGTACGAGGGGGGCGCAGCGGCGGCAGCGGGGGTGCGGCTGCACGGGCTCGGCCATGACGTCCAGGGACTCCAGGTCCTGGACGAGGATCTGCCGGTCGGTCTCGGGCGGCAGGGCGCCGGTGGCGAGGCGGAACACCTCGTATCCGAGGAGGTTGCCGGTCATGGCGGCGACAGGACCGGTCGGCAGGGCACGGCCGGACGGGGGTGTCACGTCGCCGGTGACGGTGGCCCAGAGGTCGGCGGCGGCTCCGGCGTCGGCGTTTCCGCCGAGGCGGAGCACGGCGCAGGTCCAGCAGCCGGCGGAGGTCGCGGTGACGAGCGGGCCGGTGACGGCGTGACCGCCGAAGGGCCAGGAGGGAATGAGGGTGACTCCGTCCGGCACGCCCTCGGCCAGCAGGCGGCGGGTGGTGCCGGCGGCGTCCGGTCCGGTGACGACGACGGTGTCGTACGAGGTGAGTTCGGGCCAGCCGGACCCGGCGGTCAGCTGGTCGAGGAGCACCGGGCAGCCGTCCTCGTCGAGCGCGGCGGCCTCGGCGACGAGGTCGGCGGACAGGGCGGTGACCGCGACCCGAGCGCAGCCGTTGCGGACCAGGCTCAGCGCGCACCAGCGGGCCACCTCGTCGTCCCCGAGGACCGCGACCCGGGTGTCGCGGAACCGCCCGAACCGTTCGGGGGCGCCGTCCGCGTAGTGGTCGACGTAGCCGATCTGCGCGGCGAACCTGCGGGTCACGGTCGAGTCGGCGGCCTCGTCGGCGGCCTCCGCCTCAGGGATGTCGCGGGCGAACTCCCGCTCGTACAGGGTCTTCACCAGCTCCGCCGCCATGGCGCGCTGCGCCGGGCCGAAGCCCTGGCAGATGTCGCCGAGGCGGTGGTGTCCGGCGAGATGCGGGACGAGGAGGGAGGCGAAGCGGTAGGCGGTGCGGCCGGTCAGGTGGAAGCCACCGTCGGCGTTGTGGAAGAGCACGCCGCCGGGGGTCTCGGTGAACAGCACGTCCCGGCGTATCCGGGGCCGGGTGGGGGCGAGCGCGTCGAAGGTGGTGTCGGCCATGCGGGTCACACTCTCTGTGAGGTCTCGGAAAGGTCGGGGGCTCTGCGGGCGTACACCCGGAGCAGTTCGTGCATCCGGTACGGACCGGGCGGGCCCTCCTCCAGGAACCCGGCGTCGGCCAGCCGCTCCAGCACCTGTTCGGCCTCCCCGGTACCGGTGCCGAGCGCGGCGGCGCCGTCCTGGGCCCGGAAGGCGGCCTGCGGCAGGGACCCGACCCGCACGAACGCCTCGGCCAGCCGGGGGTCGAGCCGGTCCAGGGCGGCGCCCAGCACGCGGGCGACGGACAGCCTGGGGTCGTCCGCCAGGGACAGCCGGGCCAGCGGGTCCTCGGCCAGCCACCCCGCGGCATCCGCGAGGCCGAGACCCGGGCGGGTCAGCAGCCGGGCGGCGACGATCCTCAGGGCGAGCGGGAAGTAGCCGCACAGCGCGGCGAGTTCGCGGGCGGCGTCCTCCTCGGGGCGGACGCGTTCGGCGCCGAGCGCGGCGACGAGCAGCCGGTGGGCGTCCTCCTCGTCGAGCGCCGACAGCCGGTGGACCCGGCCGCCGTGCGTGGCCACGAGTCCGGCGAGGCCCATCCGGCTGGTGATGACGGCGGCACCGCCGGGACCTTCCGGCAGCAGCGGCCGGACCTGGTCGGCGTCGACGACGTCGTCCAGCACGAGCAGCGCGGGCGCACCAGGCTCCTGGCCCCGCCGTGCTGCGGCCACCGCGGCGGCGGCCTCGGCGGGGTCGCGGGGCAGCCCGTCCGGACGCACCATCCGCACCAGCAGCAGCCCGCCCGGAAACCGGTCCCGTACCTGGTGGGCGACGTGCTGGGCGAGCGCGGTCTTGCCGATGCCGGGGGCGCCCGACAGCAGGATGGTCACGGGCTCGTCGCAGGTGCCGGTGAGCCGGGCGACCATGGCGGCGACCTCGACGTCCCGGCCGGCGAAGGACGGCACGGCGGGGACGGGCACCACGGATGGCGGTGCTTCCTTGACGGGGGCCCGCTGGAGGGCGGGTGCGGGCTCCCTGGGCGCCGCGTCGGCGGACGGCCCGAGGTCGTCGCCGCGCAGGATGGCCAGCTCCAGCCGCCGCAGTCCGGGGGACGGGTCGACGCCCAGCTCGTCCAGCAGGTACTCCTTGACCCTCCGGTACTCGGCCAGCGCCTCGCTCTGCCGCCCCGTCCGGTAGAGCGCCTCGATCAGCTGCTCGTGGAACCGCTCGTGCCCCGGGTGGGCGCGGGTCTCGCCCCACAGCGCGACGAGCGCCTCACCGCAGCGGCCGAGAGCCAGCTCCAGGTCGCAGACCCGCTCGACGGTCCGCAGCCGCTCCTCCACGAGCCGGGGCACCTGGTCCCGGTGGAGCACGTCGGACCGCACGTTGGCGAGGAGGGATCCCTGCCAGAGCGCCAGCGCGTCCTTCAGCGTCCGCACTTCCCGCTCGGCCTGCCCCTGCGCCGACTCATGTGCCCGTCCCACCAGTTCACGGAAGCCGATGAGATCCAGACTGCGCGGCCCGGCGGTGATGCGGTAGCCGCCGGGGACGGCCTCGATGGGGGTCTCGTCGACCCCGTGCTTGACGAACAGCCGCCGCAGCCGCAGCACGCAGGTCTGCAACGCGGCCTTGGCGGTGGCGGGTTGTTCCTCGCCCCAGATGGCCCGCTGGAGATACTCGGCGGACACCACACTGTTGGCGTGCAGCAGCAGCGCAGCCAGCAGGCTCGTGGGCCGGGAGGGCTGGAGCACGACGGTGTCGGGACCGTCACTGATGCTCAGCGGCCCCAGCAGCTGAAACCGCATGCCCGGCGCCTAGTCCCAGCCGTTGACCATCTTGCACACCCGGACGGGCGCAGCGGTGGCGGGGCCCTTCGGGGCGTGTACCTCCCAGGTCTCCTCCCAGTGCCCGCACAGGGCGCGGACGGCCTGCCCGGGCAGCTCCCACGCGGCGGCGGCCTCCCCGTGGACGGCGCGCTCGGGCGGCGCGGCGGAGGCGGCGGCCGCCGAACCGGCACCGGCCGACAGCGCGGCGACGGACAGGACCAGAGCGGCACCGAACCGAACCCACCCGGACGTTCTCGCCGTTCCCGTCATGCTTCCCCCAGGAGTCACTGAGCTGCTGAATCGCTGCATCCCTGCATCGCGCGCTTCACGATGCCAGCGGGGTGTCGACGGGAACCCCCTGAGCGCTGACAGCTTGCTGCACGCGCGAGTGCAGCTTGGTGACAGCGGCCTCGGCTTCTTCGGCGACGGGTTGCTCGGGTCGGCGAGGTGTACCCGCCGCCGACCGGTGCGGCGAAGTGGCGGGTGCCTTCGCAACCCGCCGGGAGCGGATCGAGGAGGTGCCGATCGGCACCGATCCCGGCACCTCGGAGGGCGCGTTCACCGCCCCGGACCGCTGTCCGACGGCCCGCCGGACCAGGCCGTCCTCCGCATACATGACCCGGGCCGGCCGCTCTGCGGCCCGGAAGCGCCCCCGGCCGGACACGCGATCCGGCCGACGGTACCTTGATCGTGCCCGGGCACAACCCCGGAAACAGGTGAAACAGCAGCGAGAGACAACGGCTTCAGGACTGTCTCGTCCCGACTTCGTGCCCGACAGGAGAGGTACTTGCAGCCGCACGCACCGATCGCCACTGACGCGGTACTCGGCGTCGCATCCAGCCAGCCCGCCGGTCGCCGGGGTACTGCGCTCCTCTTCGTCTGCCGGAGCGCCCCCGGCGGCTTCGACCGGTTTCAGCGCTTCGAGCAGGGTTTCGTCGACCGCCTGTCGGCCCGCATGGCAACGGAGACCCGACGCATGTCCACGTCCGGCTCCCACCGGGAGAACCGTCCCTGGGCGGCGGGGCCCCGGGCCGCCGTCGGCGACCGGTAGCCGCGCCATGGGGGACCGCACTCTTGTCACGCTGACGGCCATAGCGGGCCTCGCCGTGTGGACGGTTGTGGGTGTCGGAAGCATCGTCCTGGTGGTCAAGGGATGTCTTCTCAGAACGTGGGGAGGTCCTCGCTGGCGGATCCAGGCTGCCTGCGCGTTCACGTTCACCGGAACCGTGGCGTGGGTGTCCGGACTGCTCTCCCAGTCAGGTCTCATGGACAAGGAGGATGCATGCCGACTGGACGGCGCCGGCTATGACAGCGGATTCGCCGAATCTCACTCCGCCGATTCCCAGCGGCCGTTTCCGCTGCACGACTGGTGCAGCGCCCACCATGATCTGGTTCCCGCGTGGGTCAACCCCACCGTGGTGATCTGTGGTGCCCTCGCACTCCTCGCCGTGACAACAGCCGCGTGGGGAGCCATCACGCAAAGAGCACGCTCCTGAGCGCATGCGGAAGGCACACGCGTTCGCAGCCCACGATGCCTGAGCAGTCCGGAAAGGCATGAGCGCCCCGTCGTCGCCGTACTCCGGCAGAGCCTCCCTCGTCGGCGGCGTAAAAGGCACGGCACGCCGCGTGTGGACGTTGCCGAACCGAGCGTCGGCCGACTGCACGGTGATGCACCGAAGTCCCCGGACGGTGTCACCGAGTCGGTCACTCTTACCCCGGTCGGCCTCCTCACTGTCGACAACTTCCGCACCACGCGTCCCCGTGCGCCCTGGACACGAAGTGGGGCAGCCTGAACCGCCGGATGCATCGCGTCCATGTCCGCGCCAACACCCGTGGTCGGCCGCCGAGCGTCGACAAGCCTGCGGGTGCCGTACTGACCATCGCCCCGCGTCGGTGACCGCAGGCAGGTCCGACCGCCCTGCCGGCCCCACGGCTCGGACCACGGACGGGCGAGGACCGGCGAAGAGCCGCTGGGGCGGCTGGGGCGGCTGTCCCGTGCGATGCCCGCCCTCGGTGTACGCGCGGGCGAAACGCGGCAGGGCTCGGCAGCCCCGACCGCCATACGTGGGGGCTCTGTGGGCCATTGTGCTGACTCCCCGCAGCGAAGCGCTGGGGAACGGGGGCCCGGGTGGCACGCATGCCGGAGGACGGACGCCTTCACCGGGCTCGCCCGGCGCCAGGGCGGAAGCTTCAACGATCAAGCAAGGAGCCGCTGATGAGTCCTCCGCACCCCCCGAGACCCTTTCCGGGGGTACGTGCCCTCGGTCCCGTGCCCCGTCGCTGTGCGCGGCTGGCCGGCGGGGCGCTGGCCTCGCTCGCCCTCGCGCTGGGCGGGTTCTCCGGTTCGGCGCTCGCCGCGGGCGCGCCCCACGCGCCGACGGCGTCCGGCGACTGCAAGCCGGGCAAGGGCTACCCGGGCGCGCCCGCCGACCACGCGGCGGCTGCCGCGGCCGAGGCGGCCGGAGGCGACAAGTGCAAGGTCGGACCTCCCGGGCCGCCAGGACCTCCCGGCCCTCCGGGACCTGAGGGACCTGAGGGACCTGAGGGACCGCAAGGACCCCCCGGGCCCACGGGACCGTGCAACAGCATGGACGCCTACAACCCCAGCGCCAGTCACGAGGTCAAGGCCGTACTCAGCGACGGGATCACCTACGCCGGCATCCGTGCCCTCACGGGGCCCAACGTCGACCGGGGCTACGTCTGGTACGACCTGACCGACGATGGTGAGGGCTACCCGATGGGCGCCTGCTCCGTCTCGATCGCCAACCAGGCCAACGGCACCTCCATCCAGGTCCTGACCACGGACGGCGAGGTGTACGAGACCGTCTGCGAGGTCGAGAACTCCACGGACACGCTGGACTGCGACGAGGTCTGGATGCAGCTCGAAACCCCCGAGCCGGGCGACGACGGACCCGAGGTCCGCGTCTCGTAGCAGCACATGAAGCCACACCTGTGTCCCCCTCTCGTCGAGAGGGGGACACAGGTGTGTCAGGCGGGCCGTTTCCGTGCCGCCGTCTTCTTCGCAGCGGTCTTCTTGGCCGCCGTCCTCCCGGCCCCCTCGGCCCCCGCCGTCTTGGCGGTCGTCTTCTTCGCCTTCGAGGTCGTCTTGCGCGCCGGTTCGCCGCCCGCGTCCGCCGTGCCCCGGGATGTCCGCGCCGTGGACTTCCTGGCTCCGGCCGTCCCCTTCGGCACCGCCTCCGCACGCGGCGGGGTGCGCCGTGCCTCGCCCGGCAGCTCCGTGACCGACGCCTCGGCCCCGCCCGCCGCCTCCTCGCCGCGCGCCTCCCGGGCCGCCCGCACGCTGCTCTCCAGTGCCGCCATCAGGTCGATGACCTGTGCGCCCTTCTCCGGCTGCGGCGACGGGACCTCCAAGGCGCCCTCCGCCTTGGCGGCGATCAGCTCCTCCACCGCCGTCCGGTAGTCGTCGTGCAGCTCGCTGATGTCCACCTCCCCCAGCGTGGCCATCAGTGCGTCCGCCAGGTCCAGTTCGGCCTCCCGGACGGTGACCGGGGTCTCCGGGGCCACCCCCTCGGGGCGGCGGATCTCGTCCGGCCAGAGCAGCCCGTGCATGGCGATCACGTCGTCGACGACCCGCAGCATGCCGAGCCGCTCCCGGCCGCGCAGCGCGAACTTGCAGATCGCGACCTTCTCGCTGCGCTTGAGCGCCTCACGCAGCAGTGTGTACGGCTTGGCGGCGGGCACCCCGTTCGCCTGGAGGTAGTAGGCCGCGTCCATCTGGAGCGGGTCGATCTCGGCGGCGGGCACGAACGCCACGATCTCGATCGTCCTGGCCGTGGGCAGCGGCAGCGCGGCCAGGTCCCGGTCGGTGATCGGGATCATGGTGCCGTCGGCCTCCTCGTACGCCTTGCCGATCTCGGCGGCGGTCACCTCCTGCCCGTCCAGTTCGCACACCTTGCGATAGCGGATGCGCCCGCCGTTCTCTGGGGGTTCCAGATGTGTTGCGTGACGTCGCGGTGCGCTTCGTCGTTGAGGGTGCTGCGATGGTTCTCTGGGGGTGTTGCTCTGTGGTGGACCGTTGCGGTCTGTCCGTGGAGCAAGGAGATCAAGAGGTGCGTGCTTTTCCGGTCCGGATGCCGTCCGGTGCTGCGTACTGGACCGTGGTCGATACCGACGTGCAGGTGGTGAACGAAGCCGACCGGTACCTACGGGGTCTCAGGTTGAGCAAGGACCGCGCCGAGTCGACGACGAAGGCGTACGCCGGAGCGATCGCGCTGTTCTTGCGCTGGTGTACGGCTACAGGGCGGGACTGGCGTACAGCCGCCCGCGACTTGAGCTCGTTCATCCTCTGGCTGAAATGGCAACCGGCTGGGCCAGAGGGGCAGGCGACGGTCGTACCAGGGCCCGGCGGGAAGCCCGCCCGGGATGCACGCCGGATCAATGGCGTGCTCACAGCCATTCGCGGCTTCCTGGCCCACGCGGTGACGGAGCGAGAAGTCCCGGGCTGGGTGCTGGAGCAGCTCTACCAGCTCGGCGACAGCTTGGACCTCCCCCTTCAGGCACAGTCGGAAGACGGCAGGCTCCGCTACCGGCTCCAGGCTCAGCATCGCCTGCCGGAAGTGGAGAAGGCCGTGGATCGGGCCAGCGATGCGGAGATTGTGGCGATGTTCCGGGCCTGTCGCTCGGCGCGCGACAGGTTGTTGATCCTGCTGCTGTCCAGGGTGGGGCTTCGCCGCGGGCAGGTGGCGGGCCTGCGTCGCAGTGACGCTCACCTGCTCGTGGACTCGGCGGCCTTGGGATGCCGCTTGGAAGGAGCCCACCTGCACGTCGTACGGCGGCAGAACCCGAACAACGCCTGGTCGAAATCGCGACGTCCGGTGGTGCTTCCCGTGGATTTCCTGGTGGTGCAGGCATTTGACCAGTACGTCTTGGAGCGGCACGAACGGCTCGGGTCGGCGGGCAGTGATTTCCTGCTGGTGAACCTCTTTCGTGAGCCCTTGGGGTCGCCCATCACACCGGACGCGATCGGCGAGACCGTGGAGGCCCTGACCCGCCGTGCCGAGCTGGACCGCAAGGTCACCCCGCACATGATGCGGCACGCTTTCGCCAGCAATGTCGCGGACTCCGGCGGCTCGTTGGACGAGATCCAGTCTCTCCTGGGCCATAAGCACCCGGACTCGGCTCGTCCATACCTGCACCCCGCGCAGTCGCGGCTGCGCGAAGCGATCAGCCGTGTTCCCTCGCCGAGGGACCTGGGTGGGGAGCCAGGTCGATGACGCTCAGCGTTGTCCCCCTCCAGCCCCTCGGCCAAGACGTGGAAGACGGCAGCACCGCCGCCTTGTGGGCGGCAGTCGATCCGGCGTTTCTGGCCGTCTTCGACTGGTCGCCGGAGACCGGCGTGCTCTTCTTCCCTGCGGACGACCCGCTGCTGGGCACGCCGCTGTGCCGAGTGAACGGCTGCGTGCAGACCAGCGTGACCAGACAGTTGTGTTCCGGCTGCCGACTGCGGTGGAAACAGGCCGGGGAGCCGCCGCTGGAGGAGTTCGCCGAGATGGATCGCGGCAACTGGCGGCAGGTCGGGGTCGAGGACTGCTCGGTGTCCGGATGTAAGCGGCCGTTCTCGTCTTGGCGGCGGCCATTGTGCTCAACTCACCTCGCGCAGCTCAAGCGCCGGAACGTGACGCTGGAGGAGTTCCTCGCCCTCGACGATGTCGTCGCGCTGCCCGCGTTCGGCCCCTGCGAAGTCGCTGCCTGCCACCGGTACAGGGACGGCGTATCTCCGTACTGTCACGCCCACCGGGAGCGCTGGAGGAACGCGGTCACCCGCGGGCGGAGCGAGAAGGACGAGGAGCTATGGCGGCGCACAACATCTCCCGTATCCGCAAACAACGAGGTCAGCCTGCGAGGACTACCCGATCGTGTGATGGCGGAGATCCTCTACGGGGTCCAGGCCCGAACGCGCGAAGGACTCCACACCACGCAGTTCCTGCTCCGCAATCTGACCAACCGTCTCCGCGAACTCCAACTGCCCTCGCTGACCGCGGTGGACCCGGCACATCTCTCCCGGGGTACGCGCGGCCTCTGCAGCAGCCTGGGCGCCCTCGTGGGTCGGTTCGGACTGACGCCGGAGGGCGAGCGGGGCAAGGACGTGTGGAACGGCGCCGCGTTCGGGCACCCCGGGCATCTGCGGTTCACCGCGATCCACCAGTCCTGGCTGAGGACCGCGGCCAAGGAATGGGCGTTCTTCTCCCTGCCTCAGCGGCGTGGCAATGTCATGAGCAGCATCCAGGGCATCCTCAACGCGTTCGCCCTCCTGTCCGAGAGCCTGAGGCTTCAGCGCGAGGATCACGGCAACGACATCCGCGCGCTCAGCCGCCGGGACATCACCGCGTTCACCAACCGCCTGGCCTTCCTGCACCACAACGGGGAGATCTCGGCGCGCAGACGGGTCGTGGTCGTCCGCTACGTCCGTACCCATCTCGCCCGTATGCGGTCACTGGGACTGACCCGGCCCGATCAGCCGCTGCACGGGCTGCCGGATGACTTCGCGATCCTCACGGAGGACATTCCCGACGACCCGGAAGACACCGAAGCCGGCAAGGACCTCCCTGCCGAGGTCATGCGGCAGATCTGCGAGCGGTTGCCGTCCCTCGTCGGCCAGGACCGGAACGGCAACGAGAACCGGGTGGCGGTCGAATTGCTCATCGACTCCGGGAGGCGGCCTCAGGAGATCTGTGAGCTGCGCTGGGACTGTCTCAAGCAGGACGCCGACGGGCAGCACGTGCTGATCTACGACAACTACAAGGCCAACCGCCACGGCCGCCGACTGCCGATCTCCCAGGCGACGGCAGGAGTGATCACCAGACAGCAGGCACTGGTCCGCGCCGACTTCCCAAGCACACCGACCGACCAACTGATGCTGCTGCCCACGCGGGTGGCCAATCCCCACGGCCTCAAGCCCATCTCACCGGGATGGCTCTCCGGCCGCCACCGCGAGTGGGTCCGGTCCCTGCCCGAGTTCCTGGTCCCCACTCGGGTCGAGGTGGACGGTCTGCCGGTCACCGGGATGATGCCCTTCGACAAGTCGAAGGTCTTCCTTTACGCGTACCGGCACACCTACTGCCAACGGCACGCGGACGCCGGGGTTGCCGTCGACGTCCTCAGTGCCTTGATGGATCACCGACGCCTGGACACCACTCAGGCCTACTACCGGGTCACTGAACAGCGGCGCCGCGAGGCCGTGGACCGTGTCACCGAGATGCAGTTCGACCGGCACGGCAAGCGTATCTGGCGGCAGGCCAAGGAACTGCTCGACTCCGAGCACGCCCGCCGGGCCATCGGCGAGGTCGCCGTTCCTTACGGCGTCTGCACCGAGCCGTCGAACGTGGCAGCGGGTGGACACGACTGCCCCGTCAGATTCCGCTGCGTCGGCTGCGGACATTTCCGTACGGACGTCTCCTACTTGCCCGACCTCGAGGCTTACCTCTCTGACCTGCTGCGCAATCGGGAGCGGATCGCCGCTGCGCTGGACGCGGACGACTGGGCCAAGGCCGAGGCGATGCCGTCGGACGAGGAGATCAGCCGTGTGAGACGGCTCATCAAGCGAGTCAAGGACGGCCTGGACGACCTCGACGCGAGCCAGCGCACCGAGGTCGAGGAAGCCGTTTCCTTGGTCCGCCGCGGCCGACAAAGCGTACTGCTGGGGATGCCTCGGGTCCGCCAACCTCTCCCCGACCTGCGACCAGAAAGGCCACTGTGACCAGCAAGAACAACCTCCCCATGGCCGAAGGGCGACGGGGGGACTCAGCACGCCGACGGCAGCGAGTCGAGAAGGCCATCAGCGCCGCGGTCAAGGAGGGCGGAGAAATCACCGCATCCAGCATCGCCCGAGCCGCCGGAGTCGACCGGTCCTTTCTCTACCGACACCGCGACCTGCTGCAACTCATCCACACCGCGGCAACGGCGCCGCCGTCCGGCGAAGGACACGCCCAGGTCAGCAGAGCCTCCCTGCAGGCCGACCTGGCGAACGCCCTAGAGCGCAACGCCCGGCTCACCGCCCGCATCCGGCAACTGGAGAACCGGCTCTCCCAACAGCTCGGTGAACAGGCCTGGTACGACTCCGGCCTCGGAACGCCCACTGACATCGACCACCTCCGGCGGCAGATCACCACCCTCGAACAGCGGGTGGTGGAACTCCAAGGCCAGCTCGAAGAGCGCGCCGAGGAACTGCACGCCGCACGGGCCGCTAACCGAGAGCTGACCCGATCCCTCAACCAAGCCCACCGCTGACCGCGCTTCTTCCTCCGAACGAACAGTCCGGGTGGCGTATGCCGGGATGCGATCAGCGGCCGACGGGGGTGACATGGGAAAACAGGAGGTGGGAAAGCCATGGCCCGAGCGGTCTGGAGCGGTGCTCTCTCATTCGGGCTCGTGGCCCTGCCGGTGCAACTGTTCACGGCGACGGAAAGCCACACCATCCGCTTCAACCAGCTCCAACGCGGAACGTCCGACCGGGTGCGTAACAAGCGAGTCAACGAGCGCACCGGCGAGGAAGTCCCCATGGAGGAGATCGTCAAGGGCTTCGACATGGGGGATGAATACGTGGTCGTCGAGCCGGACGAGCTGGACGAGATCGCACCTGGCCAGTCCAAGTCGATGGAGATCACCGGATTCGTCGACCTGGACCAGGTCGAGCCGGTCTTCTTCGACAAAACCTACTACCTGGCGCCCAAGGGCAAGGAGTACGCCAAGGTCTACGCCCTGCTCCACAGCGCCATGGCCCAGGCGAACAAGGTCGGTATCGCCACCGTCGTCATGCGCAACCGCGAGTACCTGGTCGCCGTGAAGGCAGAGGGCGACGTCCTGGCGATGCACACCATGCACTGGGCGGACGAGGTCCGCGACCCTCATCGGGAGATCGGGAGTCTCCCGGAGGAGACGCAGGTCGCCGACAAGGAGTTGCTGACGGCCGTGCAGTTGGTCGAGGCGCTGAGCATCGACTGGAAGCCGGAGGAGTACCACGACACCTACCAGGAGAAGGTGCTTCAGCTCGTGGAGGCGAAGCGCACGGGCCAGACAGTGGAGAAGGGCGAGCCGCCACCACGCTCCACCAACGTCATCAATCTCATGGACGCGTTGCGGGCCAGCGTTGAGCAGGCCAAAGCCACGAGGAAGAGCAGCGAAGAGGAAGCACACGAAGCGGCGGGTGGCCGTCCGCCGACACAGTTGCGGAAAGCAACCGAACGACGCGCCAGCGGTACACCAGGAAGGGCAGAGAAGTCCTCGAAGATCTCCGAACTGGAAGGGCTGAGCAAGGCAGAGCTCTACCAGCGCGCATCCGAAGCCGACATCCCCGGGCGTTCATCGATGAGCCGCGCGGAGTTGATCAAAGCGCTCACCGGCAGGAACAGTCGACGCAAAGCACGAGCCTCCTGATATCGGCACGCCAGGAGCGCTCCTGCTCGATGGGAGAGAGGAGGGGGGATGGCAGACAAGGACAAGCCCCGCTGGACTACCTGGGGCGGTTCACGGCCCTCATCTCTGCCGCCAGGCGAAGGCCCTGCCGGCGCAGGACCTCCCGGCGACGCGGGTCGGCGACGACCGGAGCAGGCGCCTCCGCCCCGCAACGGGCTTGGCATCGCCGCCCTGATCCTCGGCATCATCGGGGTCCTCGCGGGGATCATCCCGATCCTCTTCTGGATGGCCGCTGTTCTCGGCATCATCGCCCTGGTCCTAGGCCTTACCGGCGCACGCCGCGCGAAGCAGGGGTACGCCACCAACCGGCGCATGTCCTTCACCGGCGCGGGTCTCGGAGGCCTGGCCATCGTGCTCTCGATCATTGGAGTACTGATCGTCAATGACGCCTTCGAGGACCTCGAACGGGAACTGGACACCACAGAGACGACTGCGCCTGCCACGCCTGGAACCAGCCCGCCGCCAGGACAAGAAACAACCACTCCGGCCACCCCCGGGGCACTCGACTTCAACACTGCCCAGCGGTACGAGGACGGCCTGCAAGTCACGGTCTCGGCTCCGCGCCCGTTCAGCCCGTCCGATACGGCAGCCGGTCACTCCCCTGGCAACCGGGCCGTGACGGTCGAGGTCACCGTTCGCAACGGCTCCGAAGAACGGCTGAACCTCAACCTCGTCAGCGTCCAAGCGAGGGACGCCGACGGACGCACCGCGGAAAGGATCTTTGACAGCGCCGAAGGCCTCACTGGCGGCCTCAGCGGAACGTTGCTCCCGGACAGGCAATCAGTGGCCGCCTATGCCTTCGATCTACCGCGCAATGCTGCCGACAGCCTGGACATCGAAGTGAGACCCGGCTTCAACTACGACTCTGCGGTATGGAGCGGTCCCACACCCTGACGGCGAGACCCGTTCAACTGGGGGCACTCACGACATCCACCACAGCTGTCGCAGTCACTCGCGCTCAAGAAACCTCCCTCTGCCTGCGGCTTGACCACACACTCGCCAAACAGAACGCCTCACACCCCCAGAGAACCGCCGTCCTCGGTGTGGATCTGCCGGAAGGACACCGAGCGGTTCTCGGTGGCGTTCACCAGCTTGACGGGGATGCTGACCAGCCCGAAGGAGACGGCGCCGTTCCAGATGGATCGCACGATTCATCCCTTTCATGCCGGAATTCCGGGATTCGTGGGACTCTCATCGTATGACGCCGATCACGGAGGTGGCGGGGCGGCGGCTGGCGCTCAGTAACCTGGACAAGGTCATCCATCCGGCGACCGGGACGACCAAGGGCGAGATCCTGCACTACTACGCGGTCGTCGCGGACCTGTTCCTCCCCCATCTGCGCGGTCGCCCGCTGTCCTTCCTGCGCTATCCGGACGGCCCGGACGGTCAGCTCTTCTTCACCAAGAACCCGCCGCCGGGCACACCCGGCTGGGTGAGCACGGCCCCGGTGCCCCGGTCGGACGATCCGGGCGCCCGGCAGGTCGTGGTCGAGGACCTGCCGTCCCTGATGTGGGCGGCGAACCTGGTGGTGGAGTTCCACACGCACCAGTGGCGGGCAGGGGCGCCCGGGGTGGCGGACCGGCTGGTGTTCGACCTGGACCCGGGCCCGCCGGCGACGGTCGTCGACTGCTGCCGGGTGGCGCTGTGGCTGCGGGAGCGGCTCGCGGAGGACGGGCTGGCCGCGTACGCGAAGACCTCCGGAGCCAAGGGGCTCCATCTGTACGCGGCGGTCGAGCCCACCCCGTCCGAGGAGGTGTCCGGCTACGCGAAACGCCTGGCCGTGGAGGCCGAGGGAACGCTCCCGGGCCTGGTGGTGCACCGGATGGCGAAGGCCCTGCGGCCCGGCAAGGTCTTCGTCGACCACAGCCAGAACGCCGCCGCGAAGACGACGGCCGCGCCGTACACCCTGCGGGCCCGCCGCGAGCCGACCGTGTCGGCGCCGGTCACCTGGGAGGAGGTGGAGTCCTGCGGTGACCCGTCGGAGCTGGTGTTCCTGCTGGGCGACATGGCGGCGCGGGCGGAGCGGTTCGGGGACCTGCTGGGGGCACTGGCCGAGGGCGAGGGTGCCGGGCGGGTGCCGCCTCCTTAGGAGTCACCCCTCCGCGTCGTACGCGGAGGACTCCTCGGGTGTCAGATCCGGCCGCAGCCGAAGCCAGGACGGCTGGCGCAGGAGCCCGGCCCTGGTCCGTACGGAGTAGCGGACCTCTCCCACGAGACGCGGGACGGCCCAGCGGGCGTCGGCGGAGACGGGCGGGGGCTCGGGGAACGGGCAGGTCCCGGTCTCGGCGGCGCGCAGGAGGCGGGCGAGCTCGGCACGCTCGGCCTCGCTCCAGCCGGTACCGACGGCACCGACGTACCGCAGCCCGCCGTCCGGGCGGAACTGCCCCATGAGCACCGAGCCGGGCAGCCCGGTGAGCCGCCCGCCGCCGGGCAGCCAGCCGCAGACGACGACGTCGGCGGTACGCATGTTGCGGATCTTGATCCAGTTGCGGGAACGGACACCGGGCTCGTACAGGGAGCTGAGCTTCTTGCACACGAGCCCCTCCAGCCCGTGCTCGCGGGTGGCGCGCAGGGCTGTGGCGCCATGACCGACGAGGGCCGCGGGGGTGGACCACGCGGCCCCGGCGAGCGCGAGCCGCTCCAGTTCCTCGCGCCGCGCGCTCCAGGCCAGCCCGGTCAGCGGCCGTCCCCCGAGGTGGACGACATCGAACAGCACCGCGTGCACAGGCTCCCGGGCGGCGAGCCGCCGGGCCCGGGCGGGCGAGCCGACGAGGCCCATACGGGGCTGGAGCCGCGCGAAGTCGCTGCGGCCCTGCGCGTCGAGCGCGACGACCTCGCCGTCCAGGATGACGGCGAGGCCCCCGGGCAGGGCGGCGGCCAGCGGCTGGAGCTCCGGATAGGCGCCCGTGACGTCCTCCCCGGACCTCGACCGCAGCCGCAGCCCGCCGTCCCCGGGCAGGTAGAACATGACCCGCTGGCCGTCCTGCTTGGTCTCGTACGCCCACTGGGCGTCCTGCCCGGCGGGCGGCAGGTCTCCGGGCGTGGCCAGCATCGGCGCGATCTGAGGCAGCTCCACGGGGCCAGCCTGCCCCGTGGAGTCCATGCCTCCGCCTCGGGCCGCGCCCGGCGTCCCCCGTCCGGGGGTCCGGCGGTGCAGCGAGGACGAGGACCCCGTCTACAGGGTGACCACCTCCCGCAGGACGGGGTGACCTCGGTGACAGGCACACGCGCATCTGATCATCACGGCCGGCGGGCCGACGACGGGCCGTCCGCGCTGCCGCACGTACACATCCAGCGGCGGGGTGCAGAAGCGGTGCTCATCGATCACACACGCGCCGGAGAGTCCGGCCCGCTCCATCTCCGTCCACGCTTCCGTGACGGTGAGGGACAGCCCGTTCACCGGGTGCCGTCGGCGGTGCCACCCTTCCAGGAGGTCGAGGGCCTCGGGCAGGGGCGGGAAGTGCGGGGCGCAGTCGGGGCAGCCGTACACGTTGAAGCCGGGCCCGCTGTTCTGGTGCACCTCGGAGACGACGACGGGGCTGTCGGTGATCCGCTGACAGCGCACGCACATCCGGACCGGCTTCCGCACCTCCGGGACACCGGCCCCGCCCGGCCCCGGCCGCTGAACGTCCGCGCTCATCGGGCCGCCCCCGCCCCGTGCAGGACGCGGGTGTCGAGGTCGACACCGAAGTCCGCCGCGAGCACGAGCGTCAGACGCCGCCGCCGCTGCTGCTGCCGAAGCCGCTGCTGCCGACGCTCATGCGCGATCAGGTACGGCCGCACGGCGGTGGTGGCGCCGTCGAACCGCTCGGGCAGTCCGTACGGCGACCGGTGAACGGGTAGAGACGGCGCGGCGGGACGGGGGGTGACGGGGACCGCCACGGCCTGGCGGGCCGCGCCCCTGCGCCGTCGGCCGGGGCCGGGCGCGAACACCAGTCGGAGCCAGACGGAGATCCGGCAGATAAGGTCTCTCATGTCGACCTGCTCTCTTCAGGTTGGCCACGCCCCCGGGCCGCTGCAACGGTCGCGGGGGCGCTTCACGGATGCACCACGGTACGCCATGGACGCACTTGGTGCACCATGGGCTGACGATGCCGGGTCCGGTGCGCCACGGGAAGCTAACGCCATGGCTGAGTACGAGTGGCAGCGGATCGCCCGCACCATCGAGGAAGACATCAGGTCGGGCCGCATCCCGCCGGGTGGTGCCCTGTCCGGCATCACACGCATGGCAGAGGCATACGGCGTTGCCGACCGAACCGTTCGCCGCGCCCTGCGGGATCTTCGCGAGCGCGGCCTGATCGAGACCTTGCCGCACAAGGGCTCTTATGTCGTCGACCCGCTGCCGCCCGCCGACAGCTGACCTATCCGTCCAGATCGGACGGCCCAGGCCTCGGCCGGTTTGTCCGGCCAGGCGTGGTGGCCGCCGGCCCAAGCGCCGGGACGGCCGGTCGCTGCCGCCGGAGTGAGCCGGTGGCACGGTTCCCGAACGGCTCAGTCGGGCCATACGAATACGCCGTGCTGCAGCCGCTCCTCTCGAACAGGCGGATCACTCCGTCGCAGCTGCCACCGCCCCGGTGACGCGGCTCGTCCTCGCCCGGGCAGCAGTCCACACCGCCCGGTTGGCCCAGATTGCCACCCTCACACTCGACGGCACACACCTCGGCATCCGTCGGCCGACCATCGCCTGACGTGTCCGCCCGATCGACGATCTCACCCTGAAGCTGCTGCCGGGCCGACTGGAGCACCGGCGCAGCCGGTGGCCGAACAGCTGCGAATCGCGGCCGGGCGTCAGCCGCGCGCATGCGGCCCGGCGAGCCAGCGGGCGAGCCGGTCCGGGACCGGAAGGACCACCCGGCCGCGCGCCCGCGCCACCAGCCCGGTGTCCTGCAGGGTCCGCAGCGCACGGCTCGTGGACTCACGGGAGGTCCCCGCCGCGCCCGCCAGCTCGTACTGGGTGATCGGGAGTTCCAGCGCGCCGGCCCCGGACACGTGCGGGGAGCCGTAGCGCCGGGCCAGTTCCAGCAGCACCCGGCCTACCCGCTCCTCCGACCGGTAGGCGCCCTGGTGCGAGCGGAGCCGGTCCGCGTCGCGCAGTCTGCCCGCGACGCAGCGCAGCACCGTCAGGGCGAGGCCGCCCTCCTCGGTCAGCAGGCGGCGGAACTCGTCCGCCCCGATCGCCGTCCCGGTGACCTCTCCGGCGGCCCGGGCGGTGGCGGACCGGGGCCGCCCGTCCACGCAGGACAGCTCGCCCAGGAGGTCACCGGGGCCGCGCAGCGCGAGCATGCTGGTGTAGCCGTTGTGGGTGTCGGCGGTGACCTTCACCAGCCCGCGCCCCACCAGGATCACCTCGGTGGACGGCGTGCCCTGCGCCAGCAGCACCTCGCCCAGGCGCCAGCGCCGCGCAACGCCCGAGTCCCGGAGGAGGGTCAGCTGCTCGGGCGTGAAACGGGCATCGGCGGCGTTTTGCTGGGGCATGCGCATCTCCCGCTCGGACCACGGGTCCGGACGGGTTTCAGCATAGGGATTCCCCGCCGGGCCGCCACCCGTATGGCCAAGCTGCAGGGGCCGTACGAGGCTGTGACGGCGGTGGGCGGGGAATCCGGCCAGGACGCGCGGGGCGTGACGGGCGATCAGCACCCCGCTCCTGGCGCCAGGCGCGCCCTGGCGGTCAGACGTGCGCCCCCCTCTCGTCGGGCGTCTCCCCCAGGAAGATCTCCCGGGAGTGCCTGCGCCGGTTCCCGAAC
The DNA here is from genome assembly GCF_022414595.1 of Streptomyces sp. MUM 203J. Classification (GTDB taxonomy): domain Bacteria; phylum Actinomycetota; class Actinomycetes; order Streptomycetales; family Streptomycetaceae; genus Streptomyces. The sequence goes on from NZ_JADWYO010000001.1 coordinate 281,342, forward strand.
CACTCGGCGCCCTCGGTGGCCAGCGCCGCCAGCACCCGGAAGCCGGCGTAGGCGCCGGACGACTCCCGGGCCAGCTCGCGCAGCGCGCCGACGCTCTCGGCGGCGTCCTCCAGCAGCGCGTAGTCCTCCAGCGGGATGTCCAGGAACTGGCGGTTCTCCAGGACCAGCCGCAGCGCCTCCCGCGGCACCAGAGCGTCCCCTCCGGGGGCGCCCGCCAGGGCCTCCCGGTCGGCGGAGACCTCGTTCACGGTTCCGCCGCCGGATCCGGTGGCCGGTGTCGCCACCAGGGTCTCCAGCATCGCGGTGCTGATCGACTCGTAGCGGAACGCCAGGTCGTTGCGCCCGCTGTGGGTGCCGGTGGCGAAGTCCATCTTCCAGGTACTGACCCACACGCCGCTCTCCGTGAGCACGAAGAGCTTCACGAAGTACGCGGAGTAGCGCACCGGTCCGCCCGCGACCCGGGCCCGTACCGCCTCCGGAGCCGCCAGCAGCACGAAGAAGCTGTAGACGATGTCGCGGTTCTCCATCTCGTGCTCGTCCAGCATCTCCCGCAGCAGGTGACGCTGGTCCAGGTCGAGCCACTCGGCCATCTGCGGGTCGTCGGGGCGCAGCGCCAGCAGCTCGGCCTGCCATGCCTTGTGCGTCCGCTGATCGTCCTGGTAGACGGCCGACTGTTCCGCGTACCGCGCCAGATCGGCCTCGAACAGCACCGTGTACCAGCCGACGGCGATGGCCCCGGCCCAGCACCCCAGTGCCGGAATGGTGATCACCCCACCCAGCAGGGCCAGGGCGAACAGCGCTCCGGCCAGCAGGGCGAGGACCATCACCGGCTTGGCCCAGCCGGGTTCGCCGAGCTTCCGCGGGCCGTGCTGCCGCCAGCGGTCGAACTCCGCCCGGGCCCGCCGCTGGATCAGCCAGTCCAGGCCCGCCGGAGTCCCGGACTGCCAGAAGGCGTGGGTGAGTTCGGCCGTCAGCTCACGGCGCGCCAGGTCGCTGTCCCGGGCCCAGGCCACGGCCGCCGCGGGATTGTCGGGCACCATCGCGTCGAAGCGGGACCGCACGAGGTCGGCGACCTTGCCGCGGAACCGGGCGCGGCGCCGTCCGGCCGGGCCCAGCATCGCGTCGGAGTAGCGCGCGGCGGCCTGCGCCCCGCGCTGGGCCGCCATCCGGGCGAAGGTGCCGGTGGCGGCACTGGCCGCGGCGGTGAGCCGGGCCAGTTCCAGCGGGTCGCCGAGCTCGCGCAGCCGGCTGATCCGGGTGCGCGCCCGGGCACGGGCCCGGACCGCGAGGTAGAGGGCCCCCGCGACCAGCAGACCCCATGCCACCATGCCGAACGCGACCCCGACTCCGCCGTTGGCCCGCATCTCCGCCATGAGGAGCAGAGAGAGCAGGGCCACCGCGTAGCCGCCGCCGAGCCAGGCGGTGATCTTCCAGCCGATCAGCGGGGTGGTGAAGACACGCTTGGCGACGGGGTCGGGCGGCCGGGGCGGCAGCGGGTCGGCGGTGAAGAACGCCGGCACCCGCCGTTCCCGGTCGTTCGCCAGCCGCCGGGTGCGGTCGTCGACGAGCCGGGCCGTGCCGGAGGCGCGCTGGGTGATGCCGCCGATCACGTAGCGCAGATGGTCCTCCAGGTCGGTGCGCCGCTCCTGGTGCAGCGCGGCGAGCAGCGCCGTCACCTCCTCCGCGCCCCGGACGCCGGCAGGCCCGCCGCGATGGTCGCCGTGCCCGTCGCGGGCGTGCCGGGCCTGGGGCACCTTCGCCGGCCACGGCCCCGGCTCCGCCGTCCCCTCGCCGGATCCGTTCTGCCCGGCCCGGGCGGAGGTGCCGGCCGCCGCGTCCGCCCCCGCCACGTGGAGGGTCAGCAGCTGGACGGCGGTCCAGGTCGCGGCCCGGAAGCCGCCGGGGTCCGGCACCGAGGCGAGGACGCCCGCCCTGGCGAGGCGGCGGAGGCCCCGCAGCCGGGTCCAGTCCGCGTCGGTGAGCTGCTCCGCGCTGCGCCTGCTGAGCACGCCGAGCAGTTCCACGAACCGCACCTCGTCGGTGTGATGGCCCTGTGCGAGGACCTCGTCGACGAGCTCGGCCGCGCGCTCTCGCAGCCCGGCGGCGAGGCAGCGCCAGGCCATCCGCAGCCGCTCCTCGGGCGACGCCCCGGGGGCGACGTAGTACTGGTGCACGGATCCGTGGTTGACACCGATGCCGCCCTCACTGATGCCGCCGTACAGCGCGGCGATGCCCTGGTTTCCCAGGGCCCCCTGCCCCGTCGTGCCGTGCTGGCGGGCATTCTGCGTTCCGGGCACGTCAGGCCACCCCCTTCAGGGTCTCCAGGAGGGCGGTGACGGCGGCGGCGAGGCCGCCGAAGTCCTCCAGCATTCCTCTGAGTCGTTGCAGGGCCCGGCGGACCCGGCCGCGGCCCGCCTCGTCGTTCGCCTCGCTGTGGCGCTCGGCCTCGTCCAGTTCGCTGCTGGCGTCCTGGTAGGTTCCGTCGTCGATCTCCCGGCGCTCCAGCGCCCGGTCGAGTTCGGCGCGCAGCTCGTGCAGTTCGCGGCGGAGCGACCCGGTCGCGTCGGCGTCGCCGGGTGCGGCGGCGGGTACGTGGTGCGTCTGGCTGACCGTGCCGCCCTGGACGACGCCGATACCGCCGCTGCTGATGCCGCCGTACAGGGCGCCGATGCCGGTGTTGCCGGTACCGGCCGGTGGAGCGGCGGTGGGAGACGTGGCCGGGTGCGGCTGCCGGGGGCCGGGCGCGGCGCGGCGCCCGGAGTCCGCCGCGGGGGCCGGACCGGTGTCCTCGCTCGTGGGGAGCCCGGGCGGTTCCAGGTATCCGGGCACCCGGATCCACGCCGTCCGGTCCCACAGTTCCTTGACGGAGAAGCGGACCGACCGGTACTCGTCGGGGTCGATGCCGGGGTAGTCGTGGCGCACCACGGCCTGGTGCAGGTGGTCCGAGACCACGACGGCGAGGACCGCCCGGCGGGCGGCCCGCAGGGACCCGCGCAGTGATTCCAGGCCGGCGAGCCGGAAGGTGGTGTTGACGTCCGCGCCCACCCAGCCACGGCCGTCCCAGGCGGCCTCACCGGCGTGCAGGGCGGCGCGCATCCGCAGTGCGCGCGGTCCGGTGCGGTGTTCCCGGGCGTGGACGCGCAGTGCGTGGTGGAGCTCGTCGGTGAAGGGACCGAGCAGCGCGGTCTTCGGCACCGTGCCCGGGATGAGCAGGACCAGTCCGTCGCCACGGTCCTCCAGGTGGTACTCCGTGATGTCCGCGGCGCTCAGGGCCGTTTCGGTGATCTCGTACATGCGGGCGCGCAGCCACTCCTGGTCCGGGTTCCCCCGTTGGCCCGAGTCCGCGATGTCCAGGACGGCCATCAGGAAATGCGCCGGCGTGGGTTCCGTCATGACCTTCCCCCTCTCGATTGCGTGTTCGCCTGATGGCGTACGCATCGCGCCCGCCACCGATATGACTTCCTGACTACCGAAGCGCCGGAGGCTGTTCCACGTCATATGACACATAGGGTGCGGAACGTCGACGCGGGCTACGGCAAGAGACGGAGAGCGGTGTCGTCGCACACGCGCCCCGGCGGCTGCGCCGGGGCGCACGCATGACTTCACGCGCTGTCGTCGACGACTGCCCACACCGTGGCCGGCTCCCGCACGCACCGCCGTGACCTGCGCATACGCGATGGCGTACACCCGTCCCCAGACCGTTCCGGTGTGCTTCACGACCGGTTCGCCGCCAACTCCCGCCTCAGGCCCTACGTTTCCCGCCGCCAGACCCCGCCCCCCTCCCTGGGCCGGGGTCGCCGTCGCGCCTCCAAGGAACCGAACGTGCACCACCGGGAACAGAAGCCCCTCCGGCGCCGCACCGTCCTGCGTACCGCCCTCATCGGCAGCCTGCGGCAGTCCGCCGCGCCGGCCGCCTCCGCTCAGAACGGCATCGGCCTCTGCGGGACCCCGCGGTCCGCCGACGCCGACGCCGACGGCATCGAACCGCCCTCGGGCTTCACCAGCCGGATCGTCGCCCGCTCCGGCGAGACCGCGCCCGCCACGGCGCCGCCGCCCCGGACGGCGGCGCCGCGTACTGTCCGGTGCCGAACCCCGGCTCCATCAGGTCCTGGATGGACGCTTCGGCCTCCTGGACGGGAGATGCCTGCCTCCACGCGGTCGGCGTCGCGGATGAAGCCGCCGGAGGCGGTGGCGTCGCCGACCGTCTCCAGGCCGATCGCGGCATCCGCCTTCCCCCGGTGGATGCCGCACCGGGCCGGAACGACGCCGCCGGGCCGTGTTCCGGGTGATCCAGGCCGGAGGGGATCTCCCGCACGCCCACGGGCGTCGGCGAACGGCCGGAGGGCGCGTCGGCGCAGGCGCCGGGGCAGGCCAGAAGGCCGAGCCGTTCAAGGCATTGTCGGCGCCGACGGTGATGCGCGCCGACGCGTCCTCCTGATCCCCGGCGCCCTTGAGCGACCGTGTCCGTGGGCGCGCTCGCGCGGCCGGTCAGGGTCCGGTCAGCGGGCGGCCGGGCCCAGGGCCTCGCGGCAGAAGGCCAGGAGGCATTCGTCGTCGTGGATGTCGTGGTCGCTGCCGCCGCCTCCGGGGGAGGCGTTGTGGCGGCGGGTGCGGGCCAGTTCCGCCTGCAGGAGGCGGGCCGGGGCACCGGCGACCGCCGGTGGGCCCCACTCCGCCAGGCATTCCGCGACCCGCAGGCGGGTATGGCGGTTCTCCTGCCAGGCCGACGTCAGGACCGGCAACGCCTCGTCCAGGTCTCCCGTCACGCGGCACAGCGCCGCCGCCGCGTCCACCCGCAGCCACACGTCCGGCACGGTCAGGCATGCCCGCAGCTCGGGTGCCGCCCCGGCGGCAGGTCCGCCGAACGCGCCCAGTGCCCGCGCGGCCGACCGGCGGCTCAGGCAGTCTCCGCTCAGCAGCAGCCCCCGCAGCCGCGGGAGCACCGCCCCGGCGTCGCCGCCCTCCACCGCCCACAGGGCCCGCGCCGCAGCCGTCGCCGTACCGGCCGAGGGGTCGTCCAGCAGCCGCCGCAGGTCCGGCGCCGCCTCCCGCGCGGCGGGCCCGAACGCGGCCACCGCCCGCAGCGCCGACTCCAGCACCCAGTCGCGGCGGAACACGGGCGCCCCCCGCAGCACCCGCAGCACCTCCGGCAGCGCCTCGACCGCCCGCAGCCCCGCCAGGGACAGCAGCAGCGGCCCGCACCGCTCGCCCAGCTCGTCGTCCAGCGGCAGCGCGCCCAGCCTCCGGCAGAGGGACGGGACCAGCGGCGCCCCCGCCTCCGCCAGGTGCGGGATCGCGTACAGCAGCTTGCCGTTCGGCTCCGGCTCCTCCAGGGCCAGGGCCAGCGCGGGCACCGCACGGGCATCGCCTGCTCTGGTCAGGGCCAGCAGGGCGCCCGCCGCGCCGGGGCGGCCCCCCACCCATTCGGGTGCCCACGGGGCCGGGTCCACCGCGACCCGCGCGGCCAGTGCGTCCGCCGCGGGCGCGGCCAGCGAGAACAGGCCTTCCAGCCAGCCGGCCGCAGCCGCCCGCAGCCGCACGTCGGGGGTGCCGAGCTGCGCCCCGACCAGCCGCACCACCTCCGCGTAGCCTCCACGCCAGGTCCGGACCAGGCTGCCGCACATCCACACAGCGTCGGTCCGCTGGGCGGGGTCGGGGCTGCGCAACTGGGCGCTGATCAGGGCGATTCGGTCGTCGACCCGGTCGTCGAGCGCGCCGTGCAGGGTACGCAGCAGGTCGTCGGCCCACGCGGTGCCGCGCCCCGCGCGCTGCTCCTCCCGAAGGTCGCGGAGGTGCCCGACCAGGGTCGGAGCGACCGGGCGGGGCTCCCCGCCGGACTCGGCGGCCGCCACCGGCTCGCGCATTCCGGGTGCGCCCCCGGTTTTGGCCGAATTGCACGGGGTCGGAGGAATGTTGTACCCCGCAAGGCTTGCGCTTCCGAGGCTTGAGGGCATAGCGGGGGGCAGGGCCGGTTCGCGCCCGCAGCCCGTACCGTCCGGGTCCTCGATCGGACAGCCCGGGTCGCCCGGGCCGCTCAGGGCGCCGGGGCCCGCCGGGCCGCCCGTCGCCTCCCGCAGCTCCGCCAGCAGTCCGGTGACCGTCGTGGCCACGTCCTCCGGCAGCCGCGCGGGCGCGCACCGGGCCAGCTGTGCCAGCGCGGCCAGCCGCAGGGCCGGGTCCTGCGCGGCGCCCGACAGCCAGCCGAGCCACCCCACCGTCTCCTCGCGCAGGGACTCGTACCGCAGCGCGACCCGCCCGACCGCCTCTACGAGTGCCAGCCGCACCTCCCCGTCCAGCTCGACCGTCAGCCGCTCCCGCAGCAGGTCGCGGACGCGGACGGGGTCGCCGTGCAGCGAGGCCAGCGCGCCGGGGGCGGCGAGCCGCACCTCGCGGTCCTGGTCACCGACCAGGCCGAGGAACACGTCGGCGCCCGCGGCCACCGCTGCCGCGGCCATCGCGTAGTTGGCGGCGTCCTCGAACTCCTCGTCCTCCGGGTCGAGTTCCTGCAGTTCGTCATCGCCGGACAGGTCGATGCCGCCGATGCCGGCCAGCAACTCCACGATGCAGCCCCGGTCCTGGACGTCCGGGGACGCGACCAGCTCCAGCAGGAACGGAATGCACGCGAGCGTGGAGTCGTACACATCGCCCTGGTGGTGCACCGTGCCGTACATGCCGTCGAGCGCCCGCTCGCGCTCCGCCGGGTCGTCGGAGGCGAGCCCCCGCAGCAGCGCCGGCACGTCGTCGGCCGGGCCGTAGGCATGACCCAGCGAGGCCCAGTCGACCTCGTCGATCCCCGTGAACATGCCTTCCCTCCCCGTGAACACTGCACTTGGGGGCAATAGTGCACCACACCGGGAACGGCGATGCCCTGCCAATCGGACACGCCTGGGACACACCTGAGCCACATCTTCGGTCACCCGCCCGGGGGGTGTCCGGGACCTTGTCCGATCCGCTGTTCGACTCCTTGCCGTGGTGCCCGGCGGCTGCTCCCATGGGCGTCGGGGGTGAGGTGCGTGACCGCGTTGTTACGAGTGACGCCGACCGGACCGGACGGCCGCGAGCGGTACTTCGTGAGTCTCCGGGACGGCCGGACCGTGGCCTGGTACGAGCCGGGGAGGGCGGGTGGGCGGATCTGCCTGCTCGACGAGGTGTACGCGACGGAGGCCCGCGCCGCTCTGGCGCCGTATCTGACGGGTGAGGTGACGGCGGGTCCGCCGCCCGTCCCGACGGCCGCGGAGCTGGCGGGGATGGCCCTGCACCCGGACGACGACCTGGCGCCGAACCGCCCGGCGGAGGACCTGCTGACGGGCGGGCGTCCACAGCCCGGCAGGGAGCGGCGGCTGAAGGCCGAGGTGGCCGCCCGGGAGCGCGTCGGGGAGGCGCTGGACCTGCTGGGTGCGGCGGGGTGGCGGGTGCTGCACGCGGTGCCGTCACCGGTCGCGGGCGACGGGATCGACCACCTGGCGATCGGGCCGGGCGGCACGCTGGCCGTCCGCACGGTGGCGTCGGCCCGCCGGGCCCGGGTGCGGGTCGGCGACCCGCAGGTCACGGTGGGGCGCGGTGACCCCCGGCCGCTGCTGCGGTGGGTCCGGCGGGACGCCGACCGCGCGGCTCACGCCCTGGCTGCGGCGGTGCGCCCGGTCCTGGCCTTCGCCCACGCCGCCCGGGTCCCGGTCCCGCCGTCCCTCCAGGACGTCCGCATCCTCCGCGCCGACCAGATCCCGGCACTCGCCGGTCTGTCCCCCGCCCTGAAACCGACCGAGGTCGAATCCCTGTACGCCATCGCCCGCGACCGCCGAACATGGCTGAACACATAGCAACGGAGGGGACCGGTGGGGCACCATGAGCGAGATGTGGACCGGTGAGGAGGTCCGTCTGCGGGGCGTCGGGCCGGAGGATTGGAAGGGCTTTCCGTGGCCTGGCGGTCCAGAGCACCGTCGATGTCCGCAACGCCGACCTGGACGAGCCGCCACGCTCGGAGGAGAGCTTTCGTGTCTGGACCGCCGGGCGGGCCGGACGTCCGCCGGGGGCGAGGCGTTCCGGCTGGTGATCGAGGCGCTGGCCGACCGGGCCTTGGCCGGGCCGGTGACCGTCGGCGAAGTCGGCCGGCGTGCGGGACGGTTCAGGACCGGCACCGGGATACCCCACGGCCTCCGCCGCAGAGGGTGTGCGGCGGAGGCCACGGAACCGGTCCTCACCCATGTGTTCACCGAGCGGCTCTACAACAAGTGCGAAGTGGAGGTCTACGCGTTCAACGACTCCTCCCCCGCGCTCTGTCGCGGGCCGGGATTCGTCGACGAAGGCCGCCTCCGTCGGCATGAGTTCTTCACCGGCGCGTACCACGACGTGGTGCTGCTCGGCCTCACCGCCGCCGGGCACCGGGACGGCCACCGGCGCCCGCCGGTGCGGTGACCGTCACCGTCCCGCGTACTCGCCGTCGGCCTCAGGGACAGGAACCGTAGCCCTCCTCGCCGCCGTATCCGTACCCCTCGTCCCCGTATCCCTTGTCCTCGCAGGAATCGTCGCCCCGGCTGTTGGCGAGCCGGGCGATGACCAGTTCCTGTTCGGCGCTGAGGGTGTACGGGCCCGCGACGGGGTCGGCGGGGAGGGTGTAGCCGTCCGGTACGGCGGTCTCGCGCAGGTAGTACGTGCCGTGGTCCAGCTCGTCGAAGGCGCACAGGCCCACGGCGGTCGTGGTGCAGGCCGCGCCCGCCCGCGCGTCCGGGTCCGCCCCGCCGGTCTGGAGGCCGTCGCGGCCGTTGCTCTCCCGCCACAGCTCGAACGTCGCGCCCGCCAGCGGCAGGCCGCTGTCGGCGTCGGTCTTGAAGAGCTTGACGGAGCCGGTACCCGGCGGAATGGGACTGCGGCGGTTGGCGGCGGTGACCGAGACGCCCGCCGACGCGTTCTCCTCGGTCAGCACCAGCGGACCGAACACCGACGGCGACGGAAGGTCATAGCCGTCCGAAGCCTCCGTCTCCTGCCAGTAGTACGTCCCCGTCCCCACCGACCGCGCGCACACCCCGTCCGCACCCGTCGTACAAGGCCCACCCACCTGCCTGTCCGGATCCGCCCCGCCCGTCTGCAGGCCCGGCATGCCGTTGGACTCCTCCCACAACCGGAAAGTCGCCCCCGACAGCACCGAACCGGTCTCCGCGTCGGTCTTCAGCACCCGCACCTGACCGGTCGTCACCGGGGCCTCGCCGCAGTACGGGAGGTCGCCGTTGAACGGGTAGGCGTGGAACTCCTGGCCGCCGCCGCCCGTGGCGGCGCTGGTGTGGGTGAGGGAACCGGTCGTGAAGAAGCGGCCGTTGATGCCGGGGAGGGTGACCGTGGTGCTGGACGACTGCTCGCCCATCAGGAAGCTGCCCTGGAACTGGCCCGTGCCGGTGAGGTCCACGGCCGTGGCGTCCGGGAAGTTCCACAGCAGGCGGTCGCGATAGGCGTTCAGCGGGTCGGTGGCGTCGTCGATGCCGCCGCTGTACGTGTTGATGGTGCGGTCCGCGCCCAGGACGTTGACGAGGATCGTCGCGCCGGCCGGGATGTCCGCGAAGGCCACGCCCTGCTGTCCTCCGGTCGGACCGGCGAGGTCGAAGTCGACGTTGAAGACCTGGAGCGCCGAGGTCCCGTCGCCGGTGAACAGCGTCTGCCAGCCCTGGTTGACCGCCGTGCCGGTGGGTGTCCTCGGTACGCCGTCCACCCGCGCGTAGCAGCGGCTGGCCGTGGTCAGCCGGTCGCGCAGGGCGGTGTAGGGGGCCACGGCGTCCGGGTCGCCGACGACCGTGGCCAGGACGGTGCCGGTCACGGTGCCCGCATGGCGTACGACACCGGCCTCGGCCAGCACGCGCTCCCCCGGTGCCACAGTGATGTCGCCGCCGGTGGTGAGCCAGTCCGCACCCGCGGGAGGCGGTACCCGGGAGCCGACACCGGCCTCGCCGACGTTGTAGGCCTGGCCCGCCCCCGGGTCCTTGTCCATGTCGAAGGCGTCCAGGACGACCACACGTCCCTCCGCCTCGGCGGCGGCGCCCCGTACGTGGAAGTCGTCACCGACGAAGATGTTGATCGCGTTGTCCCGGCCCGCGACGAGGCCGTTGTCGATCCCGGGGAACGGGTCGGGGCAGTCGCCCGGTACGCAGGGGCCGAGCCCGCCGGGCAGGGGCGCGGCGACTGCGGCTGACGCTCCCGGTCCGAGCATCAGCACCGGTACGGACACGAGGGCCAGGGCGCAGGACAGCCCGGCCGAGCCGGCCCGGCGCCGAGGGGTGTGGTTTCTCATGATCGGAGTCTCGGGTCCCCTGACGGAGCCCACCACGTAGGGAACCCGCCGTTCCTCCGGTCGGGGAGACGCTCACCGCGAAGCGTGACGCGGTACTGCCGAACGGAGCAGGCCGCCGGTACGGGCCGCCCTCGCGGGCCGTAACCCCCGCGCCGCGCCCCGGGAGCCGCCCCGCGAGGGGCGTACGTATCGTGGCTGCTCGGACCTTGACACGCACCAGGAGCACCGTGACCCCGCACCGCCCCCGCCTCCCCGCCCGCGCGGCCCGGCCGCTGCTGCCGGTCGTGCTGGCGTCCCTGATGCTTCCGCTGGCCGCGGGGTGCGGTGACGCGGGTGAGCTGAAGAGCGCGGGTGCCACGCCCACCGCGGTGGGGCCGGTACGGCTCTGGCCGGACCTGCCGCCGGTCACGGCGCCCCCGCACGACTACGGCGAGGACGACACCGAGCGGGTGCCCGGTATCGCCGTGCCGGACCGTGACGTGCACCGGCTGGACGCCGTGAAGGTGCTCCGGGCGGAGGTGGACGCCGACCCGGACACGTTCCGCGGCGCCGCCGACTTCGACGACGCGACGGCCCGGCGGATCAGGGAGTGCGGCGACCGGCCCGAGGCCTGCCCGCTGCTCAGGCCCTACTACCGGGACCTGACCGGGGACGGCGAGGACGAGCTGATCGTCGCGGTGCGGATGCCCGAGCAGTGGGTGGCCGTCCGCTGCTACATGCCGGACCGGCATGGCGGGCTGACCCGCGTCATGGCGGCGGAGGAACAGATCGTGAGCGTGGAGGCCGCGGGCCGCGACCTGATCCTGCGGTCGGCATCCGCGGGCATCCCCGGATACGAGTACCGGACCGCGTGGTCGTGGGACGAGCGGCAGGGCACCATGCTGCCGACGCGGGACGAGATCGTCCGGGTCAAGCCCAGCCCGCCGGACCTGGACGGGGACCGGGACGTGACGCGTGCTCCCGACGTGGGCCCGGCGCCCGCTGAGGGCCCGGAGCCCGCGCCCTCCTCGCAGGGGAGCGCGCCGTGAGTGTCCGCCGCGTCCCCCGGGCGCCCCGCCGCCCCGCCTGGACCGCGACCCTCACCTGGAAGGCCGCCGTCTTCATCACGCTGATGTGCTGCGCGCTCGCCGCACTGCTGGGCGCGCTGGTGCACGTCTCGGTGACCCGGCAGACCGTGGACTCCTCCCGCGAGAAGGCGCTGGACCGGCTGACGGAGGTCACCCGGGCGTATGAGGAGGGCACTCCGCTGCCGCCGGGCGCGGGCGTCGACCCGCAGGGGCTTCCGGCCTCGCTGCGGGACCTGGCCGCGCGGGGCAGCCGGGGCACCATGGTCGCGGACTTCCAGGGGCGGCCGGCCATGTGGGCGGCGGGTCCGGCGGACGGGCGGGCGCTGGCCGTACGGGTCGACTACACGCTCGGCGCCCGCACCATCGGCGGCCTGGACCAGGCGATCCTCGGCTCCTCGGTGCTGGCCATCGGGGCGACGCTGCTGGTCGGCTGGTTCGCGGTGACGCGGGTGACCCGGCGACTGCATCTGACCGCGCAGGTGGCGCGGCGGATCAGTGCGGGCGATCTGGACGCGCGGGTCAACGACCCCCGCACGAAGGACCCCTCGCGCCCCCAGGACGAGGTGGCGACCGTGTCGGGCGCGCTCGACACCATGGCCTCGTCGCTGCAGGGCAAACTGCTGAGCGAGCAGCGGTTCACCGCGGACGTGGCACACGAGCTGCGGACACCCCTGACGGGCCTGTCGGCGGCGGCCGAGCTGCTGCCGCCGGGACGGCCCGCGGAACTGGTGCGGGACCGGGTGCGGGCGATGCGGGCGCTGACGGAGGACCTGCTGGAGATCTCCCGGCTGGACACCGGCGGCGAGACCGTCGACCTGGCCGTGTACGAGCTGGGGCCGCTGGCGCGACGGGTGGTGCGCGCCTCGGGCACGGACACCTCGGTACGGATCGTGCGGGACACCAGGGTGGAGACGGACCGCAGGCGGCTGGAGCGGGTGCTGGGCAATCTGGTGGCGAACGCCCACCGGCACGGCCGCCCGCCGGTCGAACTGGTGGTGGACGGGCCGGTGGTGACGGTCCGGGACCACGGCGAGGGCTACCCGGCCTATCTGGTGAAGCACGGGCCGCAGAGGTTCCGCACGGAGAGCGGCGGCAAGGGGCACGGGCTGGGCCTGACGATCGCGGTGGGCCAGGCGGCGGTCATCGGTGCGGAGCTGGAGCTCGACAACGCTCCGGACGGCGGCGCGCGGGCGCGGCTGACGCTGCCCGAGTACGTGGATCTGTCGGACGGGCCGGTGGCAGGTCCGGACTAGCGGGCGCCGGCCGAGAAAGGCGGGACGTCCTGCCGGGGTATGCGCTCTCCCGGGGGCCCGGACGGACCCAACCCCTCCGGCATAAGGGACATAACACCCGCATCTTGCTACCTTCCCCTGCATGACCGACGCGCCGCCGCACCCTCCGCTCCCCCAGAAGCGGCGTGGTGTGGAGCTGTCCCTCCTGGTCGGCGCCGTCCTGTGCGCCGTGCTCGGGTACGCGAACGTCGGCCTCGCGCACAGCGGCGCCGTGCCGCCGGACGTCGCCGGGTACGGCGCCGGGCTGGGGTTCCTCGCCCTGCTCGCGCACCTCGCGGTCCGGATGCGCGCCCCGTACGCCGATCCGCTCATCCTGCCGATCGCGGTGCTGCTCAACGGGCTGGGACTGGTGTTCATCTACCGCCTGGACCTGGAGACCCCGGCCGACCGGGCGGCGACCACCCAGCTCGTCTGGTCGGCACTGGGCGTGGCGCTGTTCACGGTCGTGGTCCTCTCCGTACGGGACCACCGACTGCTCCAGCGGTACGCCTACGTGTCGGTGGCCGCCGCGCTGGCGCTGCTGGTCCTGCCGATCTTCTTTCCCGCCGTGAACGGGGCCAAGATCTGGGTGCGGGTCGGCGGACTGTCGTTCCAGCCGGGCGAGTTCGCCAAGATCCTGCTGGCGGTGTTCTTCGCCGCGTATCTGGCGGCGAACCGGGGTGTGCTGACGCGCGGCGGACGCCGGACTCTGGGGACCCGGCTGCCGCCCGGGCGGGTGGTGGGGCCGGTGGTCGCGGTGTGGCTGATCAGCGTGGGCGTACTGGTGCTGGAGCGGGACCTGGGCACGTCGCTGCTGTTCTTCGGACTGTTCGTGATCCTGCTGTACGTGGCGACGGGGCGCACCGGCTGGGTCGTCATGGGGCTGCTGCTCGCGGCGGCCGGGGCGTACGCGGTGGGGTCGCTGGAGCCGCACGTGAACGGCAGGGTGGAGGACTGGCTGCACCCGTTCGCGTCGATCGAGGCGGGGCTGGGACCGGGGCAGCTGGCGCAGTCGCTGTTCGCGTTCGCGGCGGGCGGGGTGTCCGGGACGGGCCTGGGGCTCGGGCACTCCTCACTCATCGGGTTCGCCGCGAAGTCCGACTTCATCCTGGCCACGGCGGGCGAGGAGCTGGGGCTGGCGGGCCTGACCGCGCTCTTCCTGCTGTACGCGCTGCTGGTGGCCCGGGGGTACGGCGCCGGGCTCGCGCTGCGGGACCCGTTCGGGCGGCTGCTGGCGGTCGGGCTGGCCTCGATCCTGGCGCTCCAGGTGTTCGTGATCGCGGGCGGGGTGATGGGGCTGATCCCGCTGACGGGGATGGCGATGCCCTTCCTGGCGCAGGGCGGCTCGTCCGTCGTCACGAACTGGGCCATCGTGGCACTGCTGATCCGCCTCAGCGCCTCGGCCCGCGCCCCGCGCGCCGCCGCCCCCGCGGTGCCCGCGCCCGCACCGGCGGGCGCGCAGGACACCCCCGTACGCAAGGAGGCCCGTTGACGCGATGTATCCGCCGTGCCGCCGCAGTGTGTGTCGTCCTCCTGGTCGCGCTGCTGGCCAACGCGGCGCGCGTGCAGGTAATGGAGGCGGACCGGCTCGACAAGAACCCGGGCAACCGGCGTCCCGTGCTGGAACGGTACGCGGCGCCGCGCGGCGCCATCCTGGTCGACGGCGAGCCGGTCACCGGCTCCAAGGACACGGGGCAGCTGCTGCGGTACGAGCGGACGTACACCGACGGGCCGCTCTACGCGCCGGTGACGGGCTACGCCTCGCAGACGTACGGGACGACACTTGTGGAGCACGCGGAGGACGCGCTGCTCTCCGGGACCAGCCCGCTGCTCTCCCCGCTGCCCTTCTGGAGCGGCACCGGCAGCGGCACCCGCCGGCCCGGCGGCAACGTGGTCACCACCATCCGCTCCGCGCTCCAGCAGGCCGCCTACCGGGGGCTGTCGGGGCGGCGTGGGGCGGTGGCGGCGATCGAGCCGTCGAGCGGACGGATCCTGGCGCTGGTGTCGAGCCCGTCGTACGACCCCGGCCTGCTGTCCAGTACGGGCAGCCAGGCGGCGACGGCCTGGGCGCGGCTCAACACGGCCCCGGCGAAGCCGATGCTGAACCGGGCGATCCGGGAGACCTACCCGCCGGGTTCCACCTTCAAGATCGTGACGGCGGCGGCGGCACTGGACGCCGGTGTCGTCACGGACGTGGACGCCCCGACGGGCGTCCCCGATCCGTACGTGCTCCCCGGCACCCGCACGAGGCTGCCGAACGAGGCGAAGGGCTGCGCGGACGCGTCCCTCGCGTACGCGGTGCGCTGGTCGTGCAACACGGTGATGGCGGCGCTTGGGGTGAAGGTCGGGGCGGGCGGCATGGTGAAGACGGCCCGGGGCTTCGGCTTCAACGACCCCGGCCTGCGCATCCCTTCCCGGGTGGCCCGCTCGAACATCGACGCGAACATGAGCCCGGACCAGCTCGCGCTCTCGTCCATCGGCCAGTACGACACGAAGGCGACCCCGCTCCAGATGGCGATGGTGGCCGCGGCCGTGGCGAACGGCGGGGAGGTGGCCCACCCGTACCTGGTGGAGGAGACGACGACGGCCTCCGGGGGCCTGGTCCGGCAGACGATGCGCCGCACCTACGCCCGCGCCATGAAGCCGTCGACGGCGGCGCGGCTGCGGGCGCTGATGGTGGACGTGGTGGAGCACGGCTCCGGCGGCAACGCGGGCATCGAGGGTGCGGAGGTCGGCGGCAAGACCGGCACGGCCCAGCACGGAGTGGGCAACGAGGGCACCCCTTACGCCTGGTTCATCGGCTGGGCGCAGGCGGCGGACACGTCCCGCCCGGCCGTGGCGGTGGCGGTGGTCGTGGAGGACGCCTCGGCGCGGCGCGAGGACATCAGCGGCGGCGGCAGTGCGGCCCCGATCGCCCGGGCGGTGATGGAGGCGGCGATCTCACTGGGCGAAAGGAGGTGAACGAACAGCCGTTCCACGATTAGCGTGCGCCCATGACCACCACCAACACCCCTTTCCAGCTGGCCCAGGTGAACCTCGCCCGACTGAGACACTCCTTGGAATCTCCCGAGTTGAAGCCCTTCGTCGACGGCCTCGATCCGGTGAACGCCGTCGCGGACACGGCGGACGGCTTCGTGTGGCGCCTTCAGACGGAGGGCGGCGACGCGACGGCGCTACGGGTGTTCGGCGACCCGTCGATGCTGATCAACATGTCGGTGTGGCGGGACGCCGAGTCCCTGAAGGCCTTCATGTACCAGGGACGACATCGCGAGCTGCTGGCCCGCCGTCACGAGTTCTTCGAGCGGGTGAGGGAGCCGATGGCAGCCCTGTGGTGGGTCCCGTCCGGTCACCGCCCGACTCCGGCCGAGGCGGAGTCCCGGGTCCTCCACCTCCGCGCCCACGGCCCGACCCCGTACGCCTTCACCCTGCGGGACCGCTTCCCGCCGGGCCCGGCGGAGCCTGTGGCCTCCACGGGCGACGCCGGTTGACAGCGACGAGGCCGATGCCGAGGGGGAAGGGGACGGGGACCTTGAGCCGGTCGTGGAAGATGCCGGACGGCACGTATGACCTGGCGGACGGATCAAGCTCGTAGACGTGGACGGCCGGCGGCCCGTTGTTCTCCTCCACCCGCCCGAAGTGGGGCACTCCGGCCCGGGCGTACTTGCGGGGCTCGACCTCGCGGTCCCTCTCCTCGGAGTCTTCGGACACCACCTCGACGGCGAGGACGACGCCCTCCGGCCTGACCCAGGTCTGCCCCGGGCCGGCGCCGGCGTCGACCGGCACCACGAGGACGTCGGGCCCGGGCCGGTTGTGCTCGTCCAGCCTGATCCTCATCTCCCGGACGGCTTCCAGCTTCTCCGGCGCCTGAGCCGTGCCTGCGCCCGGCGCCTCATGCCGTGGCACCGGCCCCGTCCGCGATCGCGTCCGTCACCTCCGCGACCCGCTCGGCCTCCTCCTGGGCGAAGCGTTCCGCGTCCAGGCGTTCCGCGATCTCCTCGTCCTGGGCCATGAGGAGGTCCAGACTGGAGTCGCCCAGGTCGAAGACCCCCATGTCGAGGTAGGCCTTCTGGAGGCGTTCGCCCCAGAGGCCGATGTCCTTCACGCACGGGACGATGCGGCTGAACAGCAGTTTGCGGAACAGGTGCAGGAACTCGGACTGTTCGGACATGGCCTCGGCTTCCTTCTTCGGGATGCCGAAGTTCTCCAGGACCTCCACCCCGCGCAGCCGGTCGCGCATCAGGTAGCAGCCCTCGATCACGAACTCCTCGCGTTCGCGCAGCTCGGCGTCGGTGAGCTGCCGGTAGTAGTCGCGCAGCGCCATCCGCCCGAAGGCGACGTGCCGGGCCTCGTCCTGCATGACGTACGCGAGGATCTGCCTGGGCAGCGGCTTCTTCGTGGTGTCGCGGATCATGCCGAAGGCGGCGAGCGCCAGGCCCTCGATGAGGACCTGCATGCCGAGGTACGGCATGTCCCAGCGGGAGTCGCGCAGGGTGTCGCCGAGCAGCGACTGGAGGTTGTCGTTGATCGGGTAGAGCAGGCCGATCTTCTCGTTCAGGAACCGGCCGTATATCTCCGCGTGCCGCGCCTCGTCCATGGCCTGGGTGGCCGAGTAGAACTTGGCGTCCATGTCGGGGGCCGACTCGATGATGCGGGCCGCGCAGATCATGGCGCCCTGCTCGCCGTGCAGAAACTGGCTGAACTGCCACGACGCGTAGTGGCGGCGCAGCTCCGCGCGGTCCTTCGCGGTCATCTTCGACCAGTGCGGGGTGCCGTGGACGGTCATGGCCTCGTCCGGGGTGCCGAGCGGGTCGTACGGGTCGACCTCCAGGTCCCAGTCGATGCGCCGGGCACCGTCCCACTGCTTGTCCTTGCCCTTCTGGTACAGCGCGAGCAGCCGGTCGCGGCCCTCGTCGTACCCCCAGGAGAACCGTGCGGCACCGGAGGCGGGGACCTCCCAGGCGGGCGCCGCGGGGCGGTTCGCGTACAGGGCGTACGGGTCGCGGCCCGGGTCGCTGCTCGGGTCGCTGCTCGGGTGGTGGCTGGGCACTGGCGGCTCCTTCGTGGTCCGAGGGGCAGGCTCCATGGTGCGGGACAGGGTTCGAACAACTGACGCCGGGGGGATTGACGCCCTTGCTGACAGCAAGTCTCATAAGACTGTCCCCCAGATCTCCGTCGTTGAACACCCCCCGAACTCCCCCTACCGGAAGGCGAGGTGGCCGCGCCCATGACGACCGCGTCCGAACCCGACCTGCGACTGCTGCGTGACGCGCTGGGCCCGTTGCGGGACCGCGAGCAGGTCGCCGCCCGACTGCTGGAGTCCTCCGCCAAGCACTCCTTCGACCCCGACCGGGAGCTGGACTGGGACGCGCCGTTCGAGGACGGCAAGTGGTCCTGGCCGCCGGAGCTGGTGTCCCTGTACGACACCCCGCTGTGGCACCGGATGTCCGAGGAGCAGCGCATGGACCTGGCCCGGCACGAGGCCGCCTCGCTCGCCTCCCTGGGCATCTGGTTCGAGATCATCCTGATGCAGCTGCTGGTCCGGCACATCTACGACAAGTCCGTCACCAGCAACCACGTCCGGTACGCGCTCACGGAGATCGCCGACGAGTGCCGCCACTCGATGATGTTCGCGCGCCTGATCCAGAAGAGCGGTGCCCCGGCGTACCCGGTGCCGCGCGTCTACCACAACCTGGCGCGGATCCTGAAGACCGTGTCGACGACGCCGGGGTCCTTCGCGGCGACTCTTCTGGGCGAGGAGATCCTCGACTGGATGCAGCGGCTGACCTTCCCGGACGAGCGGATCCAGCCGCTGGTGCGCGGGGTGACCCGGATCCACGTGGTGGAGGAGGCCCGCCACGTCCGGTACGCGCGCGAGGAGCTGCGGCGCCAGATGGTGACGGCGCCGCGCTGGGAGCAGGAGTTCACCCGTCTCAGCTGCGGGGAGGCGGCGCGGGTCTTCTCGGTCTGCTTCGTGAACCCCCAGGTGTACGAGAACGTGGGCCTCGACCGCCGGCAGGCCGTCGCGGCGGTGCGGGCCAGCGGCCACCGCCGGGAGGTCATGCAGACGGGTGCGAAGCGTCTGACGGACTTCCTGGACGACATCGGCGTCCTGCGCGGGCCGGGACGGCGGCTGTGGAGGAGCTCGGGGCTGCTGGCGTGACACCGGGGCTCCGCCCCCGGACCCCGCCCCCGCACCCCCACCCCGCCCGCACCGGCCCCGCAGTACCCTGCCCGCATGACGAGTGCCCCCTCCCCCGCTCGCCCACCGGCCTACCGCCGCCTCAGTGTCGAAGCGCGCCGGGAGCAGCTCCTGACCGCCTCCCTGACGCTCTTCGCCCACCACGCCCCCGAGGACGTGTCCCTGGACGACGTGGCCGAGGCGGCCGGGGTGTCCCGCCCGCTCGTCTACCGCTACTTCCCCGGCGGCAAGCAGCAGCTCTACGAGGCCGCCCTCCGCTCCGCCGCCGACGAACTGGAGCTGTGCTTCACCGAGCCCCCGCAGGGCCCGCCCACCGAACGCCTCGCCCGCGTCCTGGACCGCTACCTCGCGTTCGTGGACGGGCACGACGCCGGTTTCAGCGCCCTCCTCCGGGGCGGCAGCGTCGCGGAGACGTCCCGTACGACGGCGATCGTGGACGAGGTGCGCCGCGCAGCGGCCGAGCAGATCCTCGTCCACCTGGACGTCCCCGACCCGGGACCGCGGCTGCGCATGATGGTGCGCACCTGGATCGCCGCCGTCGAGGCCGCCTCGCTCATCTGGCTGGACGAGGGCAAGAACCCGCCCGCCGCCGAGCTGCGCGCCTGGCTGGTGGACCACCTGGTGGCCCTGCTGACCGCGACGTCCGCGACGGACCCGCAGACCGCGCGCGTGGTCCGGGGCCTGCTGGCCCTGGAGACCCCGGACGGCCCGGTCGGCACGCTGGCCCGCCGCGCGCTGCCCGTCGTGGCCGAGGCGAGCCACCTGCTGTGACACTGTCCTCGTGCACAGCGAGAACACCCCCTTCCACGGCGGCCCCCTCGACGGCCGCGTCCTGCCGGTGCTGACCGGCATGACCGGCCACCCGCCCAAGTGGTACGTGGTCCCCGTCCCCGACGAGGACGGCGGCCCGCCCACCGTCCACGCCTACCGCCGCGTCCCCGCCGGCCACACCAGACGCCTCGGCCTCCAGCGCGGCTGGAAGTACGAGTACGAGCCGGCCGGCCGCGAACGCCGCGCGCTCAGGTGGCCCTGGTCCACACCGCAGGGCCCCGCAGCACGGGGTTCCTCGCCGCAGGGTCCCCCACCGCAGTGAGAGCGTTACCCCGAACCGCCCATTCCGCACATGAGCATCCCATCTGACGCTCCATCATCCCGGCATGGGCCTCCGTACGAAGACAGCCGCCACCGCGACGGCGATGCTGGCCGCCGCGCTCCTCCCCGTACCGCATCCCGCGGCGGCGGCACCCGACGACCCGCGCCCCCGCCCGGCGCCCGAGGCGGCCCCGCCGGCCGCCCTCCCGGGCCTGCTGGACCGGCTCCGCACGCTCCACCGGGACGCGGAGGCGGCGGAAGCGGCGTACCGGGAGTCCGACGCGCGGCGGAAGACACTCACCACCAGGACGGCCGCTCTCACCGCCGGCCTGACCGGGACCCGCGCCGATCTCGCCCGCGCCCGGGCGGCCGTCGGCCGGTTCGCGCGGGCCCAGTACCAGGGCGGTGGCCCCGGCCTGCCCGTCGCGCTGCGCCTCCTGTTCGCGCGCGACGCGCAGGCGGTGCTGGAGCAGGGCCGGGTGCTGCGCCGGGCGGCCGAGCGGCAGGCGGGTGAGCTGGCCCGGCTGGAGGCCGCCGAGAAACACGCGGGCGCCCTGGCCGCCGCTTCCCGCGCGGCCCTGCACCGGGAGCAGCTCCTGCTGGCCGGCCGCCGCGATGCCCGGGACGCCGCCAGGCTCCGCCTGCTGGAGGCCGCGAGGGCACTCGCGGAGCTGCCGCCGTCGCAGCTCAGCCCGCCGGAACCGGACGCCGGTGCCGGTACCGCGGCCAGGCCGCACAAGCCACCGCCGCCACGCCCAGAGGAGGCACCACCCCCCAGGGAAGCCCCACCAGGAGGGCCGGATGCCCCACCACGAAGCAGGTGACCGCCATGGTGACGACCACCGCCTTGCCGTAGCGCCCCCAGGTGAACGGCTCACGGCCGTCGGGCCTGACCAGCCATACCGCCCCCGACCAGAACATGAGCGCGGCCCGCAGTCCCCGCGAACACCCCGATCACAGCGGCCGTCTGCGGCTCGTCGAGCGGCTCCCCGGAGGAACCCTGCCGTAGCTCCCCCTTGCCGAGCACCACGACGTCACCGCGCCAGACGGTCCCGGCCACCCGGTGCGAGGTGCCGGAGCACCGGCCCCGGGTCGCCGAACAGCACGTCCCCGTTCCGGAAGGGCCCACCGGACACGGTCGCCCGCCGGTCCCTCCGCCTGTTCTCCACGTCCTGGACAGTGAAGGTGACGTCCCGCAGACCGTCCTCCCAAGGACGGGCCGGTGCCTGGGGGACGCGCGCCTCGGCCGCCCTGCCCGCCTCGTACCGCTCACGGTCGTGCGGCAGCCACCTGTCGAACACGGGGCAGCCGCCCGCAGCGGGCACCAGGGACGGCAGGATCGGCGGCGGCCCCGCGAGCCGCACCGGTCCCGGCTACGGCCGCGCGCCCGTCTCACGCCCCGTCGCCGTCGTGCCCCGCCCTTTCCACGCATCCGCCCGCAGGCCCCGCGGCCCGGACGGCCGCAGTCTCTCCCGGCGGGAACCAGGCAGGCGACGGGCGCGGCAGGCACACCGGACCCCCCGCTCGCTGCCGCTTCCCGGCGAGTGCGCGGAAACCGGCCGTCAGAGCCGCGGGCTCACCGACTCCAGGTACGCGGCCGTGCGCTGCGCGTCGTAGAAGTACGACGCGAAGTCCGACGGGTCGTCGAAGCCGTTGGCGAAACGGTCCGCGACAGGGGGCAGGTCCGCGGCCGCCCCCAGCAGGGTGAGGACGTGCTCCGGCGGCGCCGCCAGCATCGCGTTGGTCCAGGTGGTGGCATGCCGTGCCGTCTCCCAGTAGCGGTCGAAGGTCCGCCGCATCCACGCCTCGTCGAACGGGCCGTCGCCGTGCTCGACGACGGACGCCAGGTACGACGCCGCGCACTTGGCCGCCGCGTTCGCCCCCTGTCCGGTGATCGGGTCGTTGGCGACGACCACGTCCGCGACTCCCAGGACGAGGCCCCCGCCCGGCAGGCGGCCGACGGGCTCACGGACGGTCGGGGTGTAGCGCCCGGCGAGCGTGCCGCCCGCGTCGGTCAGCTCTGCCTTCGTGGCCCGGGCGTACTCCCAGGGTGTGAAACGTTCCATCAGGTCGAGAGTGAGGGCCAGGTGCTCGACCGGATCCGTGACCGACCGGAACACGTCCAGCGGCCCGCCCGGCACTCCCTCCCAGAAGAGGATGTCCGCCCGCCCGCTCGTCGTGAGGGTCGGCATCACGAACAGCTCGCCCACCCCGGGCACCAGGTTGCAGCGCACCGCGTCGAAGTCCGGGTGCTCCGGGCGCGGCCCGAGCCCGTGCACATACGACGCGGCCAGCGCACGCTGGGGCTCGCGGTACGGGGAACGCGCGTCGTCCCGGGGGAACAGCGACACCAGCTCGCCCTTGCCCGCCGCGACGAGCACCAGCTCGTACATGCGGGAGAAGTAGTCCAGGTCGGACAGCGCCGCGCCGTGGATCACGAGCTGGCCGCCGCGCCGGACGAAGGTGTCCAGCCAGCCGGCCATCTTGACCCGCTGGTCGACGGACTGGGCGTACCCGTCGAGCCGCCCCACCCAGTCGACCGCCCGGTCCCGGCCGGGCCCGGCGACGGAGACCCCGACGCCCTCGATGGCGGGTGCCTGCGGCTCCCAGAAGTTGATCCCGAGGTCCCGTTCGTGCTGGAGCGCCGTGTCGAACATGCACTGCGTGGACATGACCCGCCCGTACCGGATCTCGTCGGAGGTGCGGTTCGACATCAGAGTGATCTCGTACCCGCGCGCCTGGAGGCCCAGGGCGAGCTGGAGCCCGGACTGACCGGCGCCGACGATGAGGATCTTCCGCATGGCTGTTCCTTACGGTCTTACGGGGTCTTGTCCAGCGCGCGGGTGACCAGCGCCAGCAGTGTCTCGACGACCGAGATCCGGTCCCGCGCGTCCATCACCAGGACCGGCACGTCCTCCGGCACGCTCAGCGCGTCCCGTACGTCCTCCGGGGCGAACCGCTCCGTGCCCTCGAAGTGGTTCACCGCGACGAGGTACGGCAGGCCGCAGGTCTCGAAGTAGTCGAGCGCCGGGAAGCAGTCGTCCAGCCGCCGGGTGTCGGCCAGCACGATCGCCCCGATGGCGCCGCGCACCAGGTCGTCCCACATGAACCAGAAGCGCCGCTGTCCCGGCGTCCCGAAGACGTACAGCACCAGGTCGTCGTCGAGCGTGATCCGGCCGAAGTCCATGGCGACGGTGGTGCTGAGTTTGCCCGGGGTCGCGGAGAGGTCGTCGGTGCCCGCGCTCGCCTCGGTCATCAGCGCCTCGGTGCGCAGCGGCGTGATCTCCGAGACGGCGCCGACGAGGGTCGTCTTGCCGACGCCGAAGCCGCCCGCCACGACGATCTTGGTGGCGGTGGGCGCCTGCGTGCGGTCGAGCTGCCAGGCCCGCACGTCCTCGTCGCACGGGGGCACGGAGGGGTCAGAGACGGCGGAGACCACTGAGCA
This sequence comes from Streptomyces sp. MUM 203J, assembly GCF_022414595.1. Classification (GTDB taxonomy): domain Bacteria; phylum Actinomycetota; class Actinomycetes; order Streptomycetales; family Streptomycetaceae; genus Streptomyces. Next base: position 304,689 of record NZ_JADWYO010000001.1, read on the forward strand.
CCCTTTCCAGCAGCGCGCGGTCGGGCCGGCCGGTGCCGTGCCCGGTGCCGTAGACGCGCAGCTTGCCCTGGTCGGCCAGGTCGCTGATGAGGACCCTCACGACGCCGAGAGGCATCCGCAGCAGCGCGGAGATCTCCGCGACGGTACGCATCCGGCGGCACACCTCGACGATGGCGCGGGTCTCCGGCATGGATCGCGCACCACCGGTGCCGGACTCGCTGCCTTCCTGGGCGGCGACGAAGGTCTCGACGAGAAGGACGTGGCCGAAGCGGGTACGGCCGCCGGTGACCGAGTATGGGCGCACCCGCGAGGCGCGGTGCCCTTCTCCGCGGACCGGGAGACCGCCGACTGTGGTGGCCGACAGGGCGCTCATCACCGCACCTCCCGTCGGGCGAGCTTCGGCCTGGCGCCCGCCGACGCGGCCGGGGCGGCGGTCCGCTGCCCGTCCGGCTCCAGCGACGCGCGCAGTTCGCTGCGGAGCCCGGGAGTGAGGACGTGTCCGGCCCGGCCCACGAAGAGCGCCATGTGGTAGGCGACCTCGCCCAGGTCGCAGTCGGCCGCCGCCCGGACGCCGAGGAGGGAGCCGTCGCTGATCGCCATGACGAGGACGGTGCAGTGCTCCATCGCGACCATGGTCTGCCTCACCTGGCCGCCGTCCATGAGGTGGGCGGCGCCCACGGTGAGACTGGCCAGCCCGGAGACGATGGTGGCGAGATCGGCGCCGGAGCCGCGCGGCGAGCGGCGCGACGGACCGGCGACGGCGTCCTGCCCGGCATCCGCCTCGCCGTCCGGACCGCCGGCCGTGTCGGAGGAGAGCAGCAGCAGCCCGTCCGACGAGACGACGGCGACCGAGTGAATCGCCGGAACCTCCCGCACGAGGTCGCCGAGCAGCCAGTGGAGGCTGCGCGCCTCACTGCTCCGTCTGTCCGCCCTGTGGGTACCGGTGTCCGCGCCGGTCGTCGCACTCAACTGCGTGCCTCCTCGCCTGTGTCCCCCGTTCCTGGTGACGCTTCGGTCTCTTGCGTACGTGTGGTGCCGGAGCCGTCGGCGGCCTCGGCCTCGGCCGCGCGCCGCCCGTCCTCGGCCCCCCGCTGGAACCCGCCGAGTCTGCGGCGCAGCTCCTCCGCGTCGACCTGCCCGGTGCGCTCCGGTCGCGGCGCGACGGAGTCGACCTGCTGCGGCGTGCGCTTGGGCAGCCCTTTGCCGGTGAGGGACGCGGGCTCGGTGGACGCGGGGTCGGCGGCTGCCCGCCCGGGTGCCTCGGCGCCGCCCTGCTGCGGCAGCCGGACCTGAAGGGTGGCCTCCCGCGCGTCGGGGGCGGGCTCGTGATCGTCGGCCGACGCGTCGGCGCGGTGTTCGAGGGAGCCGGCGGCCTCCGCCTCGGAGTCCTGCGGCTCGGCGCCGGCGGACACCGGGGTCACATCCTGGGAGGGGGTCGCCCGGTGGCCCTCGGGCTGGTCGCCCCCGGCCGTCTGAGCCTCCGCCGTGCGGGCGCCGGACTCGGACACCCCGGCCTCCGGAGCCCGCGGGTCCGGGCCGGTTGGCGGGGAGCCGGCCTCAGCCGCCGCGTGGTCACCGGTTGCCGTCACCTCGGGCTCCGGGTCCCTCGGCCCCGGCGCGGACCCGTCCCCGACGGCGCCGGACGCCCCGGAGACGTCGGCCTGAGCGGGTTCGGCGTCCGGGGTTCCGGCGTCACGGAACCCGGCCGCTTCCGGCTCGGGCGGGGTGGCGGGCGCCCCCGGCGCTCCGGCCGCGCCGGGCAACCCGGGCTCGACGGCCCCGGGCTGCGGACCTTCGCCGGTCTCCGCGGCGGGGCGGTCGTCCTCGGCACCGGGCGCGAAGGCCCCGACACCGGCCTTCCCCGGGGCTTCGGGCGCGGGTGGCTCGGGCGCGGAGCCGTCGGCGCCGGACGCCTCAGCCGTCTCGGGCTCCGGCTCGACAGCCCCGGGAGGGACCGGGCGAGGGCGTGGCGGCAGGGCGTTCTCGTTGGCCTCGGCGACGGTGCCCGGAAGGGTCAGCGTGGGGGCGCCCTGGGCGAGGGCGACCGCCGGGGGGCCCGCCGTGAGCGGGGCCTCCGGCAGCAGGACCTGCGGCAGCACGGCCACCGCCGTCACGCCGCCCTGCTGGTCGTCCTGCAGTTCCACGCGTACGCCATGACGCGCCGCCAGCAGCGCGGTCACACGCAGACCGAGACCGTCGCCCTCCTCGCCCCCCTCGGGTGCGCCCCGGGACGGCTCCGCGAGGCGTGCGTTGAGAGCAGCCAGCCGTTCCCGCGTCGCTCCGACGCCGCTGTCCGACACGGACACCGTGACGTCGCCGCCCTCCACCAGCCACGCGGAGAGCCGCACTCCCGCGTCCGGCGCCGAGAACAGTGTCGCGTTCTCCAGCAGCTCGGCCAGCAGATGGCTCAGGTCGTCCGCGGCGTCGCCCGCCACATAGGTGTGGGGCGGCAGCGACTGGATGGCCACCCGCTCGTACTGCTCGATCTCGCTGACCGCGGCCCGCAGCACGTCGACGAGCGGTACGGGTTCCTGGTGCGCGTGCCGGTGCTCGTGGCCGGACAGGACGAGCAGGTTCTCGCAGTGCCGCCGCATCACGGTGGCCATGTGGTCGAGCCGGAACAGCGTGGCCAGCCGCTCGGGGTCCTGCTCGCGCTCCTCCAGCTTCTCGATGACCGTGAGCTGCCGTTCGACGAGCGCGAGCGTCCGGAGGGAGAGGTTGACGGAGGTCGCGGCCGTGTCGTCGGCGGTGTGCCGCAGCCGCTCCAGCTCGGCGGCGAGCCGCCGGGTCTGCGCCAGGGCGTCGGTCCGGTGGGCGGCGAGTTCGGTGGCGGCCGACTCGGGCCCGCCGTCCCCGGCCGCGGGCGTGCGTTCCCGCACCGGCGCGTCCGGCGCCTGCGCGCGCGCCGCGAGGGCCTGCAGCTTTCCGTGGAGGGTGTTGAGGGACCGTACGGCCTGGGCGAACTCGTCGTTCCGGCCGGTGAACCGGATCGGCTCCTCGGTCTGCGGCGACGGGGAGTCCGCCAGCCGCGCCGCGCCCCGGCGCAGCACCGCGAGCGGCCGGGTGAGCGAGCGGGCGACGGCCGTGGACACCGCGACGGCGACCAGGAGGCAGCCCCCGAGCAGCGCGATCCGCAGCTCCAGCGTCGTCACGTCCTCGTCCCGGAGCCGTTCCATGCTCTCGATGCGGGCGGTGGCGAGGGCGGACTCGACGCCGCGCATCTGCTCGACGCGGGCGGTGAGCGCGGCCTCCAGCTTCTCCGGGTCGGTCCGCTGCTCCTTCTCGGACAGTTCGGTCCGGTCGGTGAGCGTGCCGAGGAACTTCTCGGCGGCGGTGACCTCGGGGCCGGTGACGGTGGCCGCGAGGGACTCGTGCGCGGCGGGGTCGTCCTCCTGCCCGAAGTCCGCGAGGGCGACCTGCTCACGCACCCGGGCCAGGTGGGCGGCGCCGCTGAGCTGGTCGCGGGTGCGGGCGGCGGCCTTGGCGGCGGGGTCCTCGCGGGTCACGTACGTGCCCGTGGCCGGGTCGAACTCGGTGTGCCCGGGGGCGTCGGTGCCGGGCACCGCGAGGGCGGCGAGCAGCAGGCCCCGGGTGGCGGAGGCGCGCTCGGTGGCCTGGCCCAGCTCGGCGGGCGCGCGGCCGACGCTGTCGGCGCGGGCGGGGGTGCGGTCGCTGAGCCGGGCGGCGAGCGCCTGGAGCCTGCCGATGACCTCGGTGTAGGAGCGGTGCACCTCCAGGGCGGTGCCCGTGCCGGTGAGGGCGGTGCGGCGCAGCTCGGGGACGCCTGCGAGGACGCGGCGCAGGTCTTCGGGGGCGGCGGCCCTGATCTCCGCGATCTGGCGGTCGACGCGGGCGGTGCCGGCGCCGGGAGGCCGGGTGTTCCGGGACTTCCCGTCCTGGGCGTCGGTCCGGCCGGGGTCGGCGTCGTCCGTCGCTCCCTCTCCCGTGTTCCGCCCGGCCGCGACGTACTCCGTGACCGCGTCCCGCTCGTCCGCGAGGGAGTGCGCGAGCGTGACGGCCTGCCGGTTGAGCTTGGCGAGGGTGACGAGCCCCTGCGACTCCGTCAGATCGGCCGAGGTGGCGAGCAGACCGGGCGCCCCGGCGCCGACGACCGTGATGCCGACGAGTGCGACACCGGCCACCAGCCGACTGCGTACACGTACGCGGCGCCCGCCCGGTACATGGGGATCGCCGGGAGTGTCACTGCGCTTCTGCACCGGTGCTCACATTCTTGAACTCGTTCGCCCATGAAGCAGAGGTGACGACCGGTCACACGCGCGAGCCCCCACCCCTGGCACGGCCTCCGACCATTCCAGCCCTCATGGGAAGGGAGCACCCATCGGCCGCCCCGCCACCCGAACGAGTGAACAACACTCCACAGTTGGCGAACAACTCGCGTGCTCACGCGCGGGGCCGGACGCGGAAGGCCGGGTTGGACCTTCCACGCGGGCTTTGGCAGGATGCGCGCCCGCATGTGCCCACGGCCCTCCGAGATCTCCGGAGAGCGTCCCCGGGCACCGGCCCCGGCCTGCTGGTACAGGCCTTTCGCGGCGTATCACCCCCTGTGCGCGGCGTGAGGGGACCCGGAGGCGGTCCGGCACACTGACACCCATGCACGTGGAAACCGCCTCGATCCCCGGAAGCCCTGAACGCCCCAATGAGGACTGGTCCGCCACGGCTGTTCCGGCGTCGGGCGCCGGTGGCGCCGTGGTCGTGCTGGACGGGGTGACTCCGCCCGCGGGGGAGGACGGCTGCGTACACACGGTGCCGTGGTTCACGGCCCGCCTCGGGGGCGCACTGACCGAACTGTCCGGTTCGCGGCGAGACCTGACACTGACGGAGATCCTGGCGGAGGCAATCCGGCGCACCGCAAACCTCCACCAAGGCACCTGTGACCTTTCTCACGTGCGTACGCCCCAGGCGACGGTCGTTCTGGCCCGCTGGGACGAGGAGCGGGTGGAACACCTGGTGCTGTCGGACTCGGTGCTGCTGCTGGAGTCGCCGCAGGGCGCGGTGCGGGCGGTGCGGGACGACCGGCTGGACGGGATCCCGCGCGAGGTGCTGCGCTCGCACGAGGCGACGGACCGGCTGCGCAACGCGGAGGGCGGGTTCTTCACGGCGGCGGCGGACCCGGGCGTGGCGGGGCGGTCGGTGACCGGGGTGACCCCGCGCGAGGAGGTCCGGGCGCTGGCGGCGCTGACGGACGGGGCCGCGCGGTGGGTGGAGCTGTTCGGGGCGGGCGACTGGGCTCAGTGCGTCACGCTCCTGCGGAAGGAGGGCGCACGGGGTCTCCTGCGGCGGGTGCGCGGACTGGAAGCCCTCCACGCGGAGGCGGACGGCCCGCGCCGCTGGAAGCCGCACGACGACGCGACGGCCGTCTACGCGGAGCTGTGACGCTCGGCGCGGGTGTTGAGCTGGTGGAGGAGCCGGGCGAGTTCGGCGACCTCGGTACGGTCCCAGTCGGAGAGCTTCCGGACGTACCGGGCGCGGCGGGCGTCACGCACGCGGCGGAAGCGGGCGCGGCCGTCGTCGGTGATCCGTACGAGGGACGCGCGGCCGTCCGCCGGGTCGGGCGTGCGGCCGATCAGCCCCAGGCCCTCCAGCGCACGCAGCTGACGGCTCATCGTCGCCTTGCCGACGCCGAAGTACGCCGCCAGGTCGGTGGCCCGCTGGGCGCCGGCTTCGTCGAGCCGGACGAGCAGCCCGTACGCGGCTGGTTCGAGGTCCGGGTGCACCTCGCGGGCCATCTCGCCGGACTGGGCGCGGGCGCGCCGCAGGAAGACCGCGAGCTCACGCTCGAGCGCGAGGAACTCCTGGTCCACCCCGGGCTCCGCCGCGCCGCCCTCTGCCCCGCTTTCCTGCACGTCACACCTCTCGCACGCGTCGCGGACGGCGTCCGCCGCCCGTGACGATCAGTATCCCGGAGGGGCGCCGCACAGCGCGCTCAGGCCCGCCCGGCGCCCTGCGCGTGGTCACCGTCAGGGGCGTGCGCGGGCCCGTCCGGCGCCTGAAGGCGGGCCGTGCTCGAAGGCGGGCGGTGCCCTGAGTCGATCAGCGAGGCCGCGGCATCCGGAGCCGGGGAGCGGAAGCCCTCCCTTCACACGGCGGCGGCCGCCTGCCGACACGGCCGGCAAGGGGGACAGGGGAACAACGCGTCACACGGCCGAAGGCGCCCCGCCGCACCGCTGCCCCGGTACGGCGGGGCGCCACCCGCCGGTATGCCCGCCGCAGAACGCGCGGGGCCCCCGTTCCACGGAACACGCCGCGGAAGTTCCTCCTCGGGGCCCGGGCGAGGCTGGTCAGACCTCGTCATGCCCGGCGCTGCTCATGCTGCCCGCCGGGGGCGCCGCGCCGGTACCACCGGTCGGCCCCCTCCGGTCGGTGGGTCGGGGCCGTCAGAGCGGCAGCTCGGCCCGTACGAGAAAGCCGCCGTCCGCGCTGGGACGGGCCGTCAGCCGGCCGCCCAGCAGCTCCGCCCGTTCTCTGAGCCCCACCAGCCCGTGCCCGCCCCCCGTCGGCAGCCCGGTGGCACGGCGACAGGACGGCCGGCTGTTGCGGACCTCGACCGTCAGCGCGGCGGCGTCCTCCGCGGGGGCGACCCGGACCGTGACCCGCGTCCCGGGGGCGTGCTTCCGTACGTTGTTCAGTGCCTCCTGCACGATGCGGAACACCGCTGCCTCGACCGCCTCGGGCCAGGCGCCGCCGGGCAGGTCCAGTGTGAGGTCGACGTCCAGCAGACTGTCGGCGGCCAGTCCGCGCAGGTCGTCAAGGCCCGCGCGGCCCGCCGTGGCCGCCGCCTCCGCGTCGGAGCCGCGCAGGACGCCGACCATGTCCCGCAGCTCCTCCAGCGCCTGAACACTGTGGCGGCGGATGCTCTCGGCCGATTCCCGCTGCCAGTCGTCGGCCGTCCCGGCGGCCCGCAACGCGCCCGACTGCACGGCGATGATCCCGACGTGATGCGACACCGTGTCGTGCATCTCGCGCGCCAGCCTCGCCCGTTCCCGTGCGACGGCCCGCTCGGCCTCCAGGCGGCGCTCGCGCTTCTGGGTCGCGGTGAGGTCCGCGAGCCGGGCGCGCAGCTCGGCCCGGGTGGCGGCCAGCAGGCCGAGGGCGGTGGGCCCGGTGCTCAGCAGCCCGGCCGCCTCGATGGACGTCAGTATCTCCTCGCGGGTCATGGTGGCGAGTTCGCCGACGGGCCAGGGGCACACGGCCGCGCAGAAGAGCAGCCCGCAGCCCACGACGCGCAGGGCCCGGGACGGGCCCTTGGCGACATGGAACATCGCGATCATCGGCGGCAGCCACAGGTGCCCGGTCAGGATCGACGGCAGCGTCGCGCACAGGGCGACCAGCGGACACCGCCGCCGCAGGAACAGAGCGCACAGCGCGAGCGTGCACACGGCGAGCGTCAGCCGGCTGAAGGCGTCGGCGACGGTCAGCAGCTCGGCCACAGCCGCCGCCACGGCCACCCGCTCCACCCCGGCCCTGCGCCACCACGGCGGCCGGGACCCCCGGCCCGCCGGGACCCCCGGGGCCGCCGCCCCGGGCTCCGACCCCGCACGGACACCGGGCCGGCGCTCCGCCCCGCCGCCCGCACCGGGCGCACCGCCCGCCACGCCGTGCACCAGCGGCGGCCGTGCCGCCCCGGCCGCGGCCCCCGCTCCGGACGCCGGTCTCTGGCCCGGCGTCGTCACCGGACGAGCCGTAGCTGGTGGGCACGGACCGCCGCCTGGACGCGGTTGGTGACGCCGAGCTTGCCGAGCAGGGTGCTGACGTGGTCCTTGACGGTGGTCGTGCCGATGAACAGCCGTCGCGCGATCTCCGCGTTCGACAGGCCCTCGGCCAGCAGGACCAGGACCTCGCGCTCCCGGGCGGTCAGGTCCTCCAGCAGCGCGCCGTCACGGGGGGCGGCGGTGCCGTCCGCGACCGGGACCTCGTTCTCCGCGCGGAGAAAGCCGTCGACGACCGTCCGCGTCACCCTCGGAGAGATCACGCTGCCCCCCGCCACCAGCTCCTGGAGCAGATACTCCAGCTGCTCCGGCGCCGTGTCCTTCAACAGGAACCCCGCGGCCCCGCCGCGCAGCGCCGCCGACAGGTGCTCGTCCGCGTCGAACGTGGTCAGCATGGCGACCACCGGGGGCTCGGGCAGCGACCGGAGGTCCGCCAGCACGGTCAGCCCGTCGCGGTCCGGCATCCGCACGTCGAGCAGGACGACGTCCGGCCGGTGCTCCCGGGCCTCACTCAGCGCCGCTCCCCCCGAACACACCGCGACCACCTCGACCCCTGCGAACCCCCCGACGATCCGCCGCAGTCCCTCTCTGATCAGGACCTCGTCATCGACGATCATCACGTGCACTGCTGAACGGTTCATACGGCCGGACCCCACTCAGGCGTTCTGGAGCGGCCCTCAGCATAGGTGCTGCACGCGCCCCGCCCGGACGGACGAGCCCCCGGGGCGAAGCCCCCGAGGACCCCCGGCCCGCCAGAGCCGGAGGTCCTCACCAGGGCGGAACCTGTGCGGATCAGCCGCAGGCGCCAGCCGGGCGGTTGCGGGTCACGACGCTGGTCCAGCCGGTCGTACCGTCCAGCCACACCACCCGCGTCCCGGAGTCGGCGGCCGGGGAGAACTGCTCGCCGCGGTTGCAGGAGAGGCGCTGCTTGCGCGCGCCGTCCGTGCTGAGCTGCCAGATCTTCGTCAGACCCGCGTTGGTCAGCAGCTCGCCGACGCCTCCCGCGGGAACCGTGCCCACGGTGACGGCGGTGTCGGACGCCGTGATGTCCGTCGCGGACAGCGCGCCCGGCTTGTACTCGCTGCTGATGTCGTACGCACCGGTGCCGTCGACCCCGGCCCGCCGGATACCGGTCTGACCCTCGTCGCCGAGGTTCTCGTCGACGAGCCAGAAGGCGTGCGTGGCGTTCACGGCGGTGCCGTTGATGCTCTGCGGCTCACCGAGCTGGTCGGCGGTGACGGTCCGGCCGCTGGCCAGGTCGTGTATCTCGACGCCCAGCCGGTATGCCGAGCCGTCCTTGGCCGGCGCCACCTTGGCGTACGCGATCCGGCCGTGCGCGACCGACGGCAGGCCGGTCAGCACCCCGGCCTGGCCCCCGTCGACATACGTGGGCGTGCGGTCGCCGGGCCGCAGGTAGCCGACCCGCCGCGCGCCGGCGGAGAAGTCGAGGACGTCGAAGACCGCCACACCCCCGGCGATGTGCAGGCTGACGACGTCGCCCTGGACCGAGTGCAGCTTCTTCACCGGGCCGCCCGAGAGCGGCCGCGAAAGGATCTCCACGCCGTCGGCCCCGTACGCGGCCCACACCACGGTCTTCCCGTCGGTCGCCGGGTACACGTGGTAGCGGCCGTCGTTGGGGCTCATCAGCTTCGGCGCGCCCCTGCCGTCGATCCGGCCCGCGTAGACGGAGTACGCCTCCGAGCCGTCGTCGTTCGACAGGGACGTGGTCCACCAGCCGCCGCCCGCCCCGACGCCGACGCCCTCGGTGTTGACCTTCTTCAGCAGTGTGTCGCTGTCCACGCCCAGCGCGTTCTCCCAGCCGGGCACGATGCCGTGGGCGTTGAACGACCGCTTCACCGTCCTGACCTGGCGTGCCGTGGCGCCCAGGTCCCGGGCGGCGGCGATGACCGCGTTGCGGCCCTCGGTGAAGCCGTCCAGCGGGGTGAGGTACTCGGTCAGGGCCTTGTAGGCGATCCGGTCGGCCAGCTCGGCGCCGACGTCCTCGCGCAGGTCCCACAGGGCGCCCGAGAAGATCGTCGAGTTGAGGTGGACGCCGCCGTTGTCGGTGCCGAAGCTGACGCCCAGGAAGTTCTTCGAAGTGCTGGCCCCGTCGTTGAGGTCGCGGAACGCGCAGGCCCGGGGGCTGCCCTCACGGCACAGGTCCTCACCGATCAGGCCCGCGTCCGGGTCGTCCATCCGGGTGCCGGAGCTGTCGACGTCGATGGCGTTGCCGAAGTAGTCCGCGAAGGCCTCGTTGAGGGCGCCGGACTGGCCCGCGTACACCAGGTTGGAGGTGTTCTCGACGACGCCGTGGGTCATCTCGTGCCCGACCACGTCCAGGTCGCCGGAGAGCGGCTTGTACCTCTCGTCGCCGGAGCCGTACACCATCTTCGTGCCGTCCCAGAAGGCGTTCACGTACGGCAGGCCGAAGAAGGTGACGCCGACGAGGGAGTTGACGGTGGAGCCGCGTCCGTCGAGCCCGTCCCGGTCGTGCCGCCCCTTGTAGTAGTCGTACACCTCACCCGCCGCCCAGTGCGCGTCGACGGCCCCGGAGTCGGTGGCCGCACCACCGAACTCGGTTGTGGCGGAGGCGAATTCCTTCAGATCTCCCGGCCAGGTGCCGAGCACCTCCAGGACGTCCTTGTCGCGGGCGTCCCAGGTGGTGAGGGCGTTCTTGCTGCTGCGCGCCATGCGGGCGCGGTCGGAGAGCAGATACGGCCCCTCGGGTGTGGCGCGGTGGATGTTGAGGTCCACCCTGGAGCCGTCGAGGCGAAGGCCGGTGCCGGTGAGGGCGTCACCGCCCCCGGCGCTCCCGGAAGCCCTTCCGCTGACGCCGGTGGCGGTGGGGTTCGCGCCCGCGGAGGGCGCCGCCCCGCCCGCCGCCTTCGGGCCCATCGACTTGATGCCCGTGTACTGCAGCACCGGGTAGCCGGCCCGGGCGTCCACGTACACGTGCTGGAGGACGGGCGCGCCGGTCTCCGGATGGGTGCCGCGCACCGTCACGTGGTACGTGAGGACGCCTTCGCCGCGCGGGACGACCACCAGGCCGTTCGTGCTGCCGCGCAGGGACGGTCCGGCCCTGCGGGCGCCGTCCGAGGAGGTCGCGGGCCTGGTGAGCCGGGTGTCGCCCAGCCGGGTCAGCGTCGCGGTTACGGCACGCCGTTCGGCCGTCGCCCGGGAGACCGCGGGCCTGGTGTCCGCGGTCAGACCGGTGAAGTACTTGCCGGAGGTGCCGGTGACAGCCCGTTCGCCGCCCTTCTTCTCCATCCGGACGACGTACTGGCCGCCGAGCACCGGCACGCCCCGGTGTTTCTGCTGGAGCCGTACGGTCTCCTCCGCGCCCCGCCGCTGGGTGCCCACAGGGACGAGATCACGCCGAGGTTCAGCGATCTTGTAGCGGCTCTCCTTGGCGGCGAGATGGCCGCGGGCCGCGTCGGCGGGGGCCGCCTTGGCGTCCACCGGGTCGTGGATGCCCTCCACCAGGGCGGGGGTGTCCGTCTCCGGCAGCGGGATGACGTCGGCCGCCGGTGGCTGCCCGTCCCGCCGGTCCGTGTCGGCCGCGGGGGCCGCCGGGGCCGCCGCCTGGGCGGGCGGGACGGCGGTGATCAGCAGCCCGGCGGCGAGCAGTGCCGCTCCCCCGGCAGCCGCCGCGCCCTTCCGTACGTCACGTGTCCCCCGTAAGTCTCGGGTGTCGCGCACAGTCCGTACCCTCCTACGTGCTTGGTCAGAGCCGTTCGGGTATGTCGGTGGCCATGCAAGCGGTCGTGGTGTGACGTGGGCAATGAGCCAGATGAAGTGAGAAGTGGACATGCACACTTGTGTGTTCCGTGAGCTCCTGGTGAGAATCCGACGCATGATCCAGGGGGAATTGCCCCCACTTGGCCTGGGGGAGGCCGAGGAGCGGGCGTATCAGGCATTGCTGCTGGAACGGGCTTGCAGGGTCGAGGAGCTGGCGTGTCTCCTCGGTCTGCCGACGGCACGGGTGCACACCGCACTGGACCGGCTCGTCGAGCACGGGTTCGCGCGACCGGCGGACCCTGCCGAGGAGGGCGGGCTGCCTCATCCGGCCGCGCCGGAGACCGCGTTGCGCACGCTGATCCACCGGCGACAGGCCGAACTACAGCGGAGGTCCGCGGAGTTGGCGCGACTGCGGCGGACCGCCGACCGGCTGGCGGCGTCCGGCCGTACGCCTCCGGGCGCACCCGGCGTGGAGACGGTGACCGGCCGCCGGGCCATCGGTGAACGGCTGGCCTCGCTGCTGGCGACCGCCGGACACGAGGTCCTGGTCATGGCCGACCGCCCGGAGAACCCGGCCCCGTCTCCGGGGGACCCCGTCACAGGGGGCGTGGCCGAGGGAGGCGAAGCTCCGTGGGGCCCGGGCCCGGAAGCCCCGGCGGCGGCAGGCCCGCTCGCCGGTCCGGCCGGGGGCGGCCCGGCACGCTTCGCCGTGACGCCGGCGGCGCTGGCGGCTCGGGGGGTGGCCCTGCGGGCGGTCCTGACCAGGGCGGCGCTGGACGGCGGGCCGGAACCCGGACACCCGGCGACAGGGGGCGCCGTGGGACACGGCCCGGGCGGGCTGGGGGCGTGGGTCGGGCGGGGGGCCGGGGTGCGGGTGGCCGAGCGGGTGCCCACGCGGCTGGTCGTGGTGGACCGGCGGGTCGCCCTGCTGCCGCCGGTGGACCCGGCCGCGCCGGGAGCGTACGCGCTGGTCGTCGCGGAGGCCCGGCTGCGGGACGCGCTGCTGCCGCTGTTCGAGGCGGCGTGGACGGGCGCGGCACCCCTGGAGGACGGGGGCCGGGGGGCCGGGGAGGTGGTGGGGGCCGGGGAGCAGCGGGAGCTGCTGGCGCTGCTCGCGGCGGGACTGAAGGACGAGGCGATCGCCCGCCGCCTGGGCGTGCATGTCCACACCGCGCGGCGCCGGATCAGCCGTCTGCTGGAGGCGCTGGACGCCCGCACCCGGTTCCAGGCCGGTGCGCGGGCGACGGCGCGGGGCTGGCTCCGGCCGTGAACCCCGGGGGGTCACGGAGGGCCGGCCCCGCGGCCGTGCGACGGGTCAGGCCACCGCGGCCACCCGCCCGCCCTCGGCGTCCCCGCCCGCGGCGCCCCCACCTGCGGCCGGCGCCAGGGCGATGTCCAGCACCTGCCGCACATCGGTGACCGTGCGGACGTCCAGCGCGGCGAGCACCTCGCCCGGCACGTCGTCGAGGTCCGCCTCGTTGCGCTTCGGTATGACGACGGTCCCGACGCCCGCCCGGTGCGCGGCCAGCAGCTTCTGCTTGACGCCGCCGATGGGCAGGACGCGCCCGGTGAGCGACACCTCGCCGGTCATCGCCACATCGGTCCGCACGAGCCTCCCGCTGAGCAGCGAGGCGAGCGCGGTGGTCAGGGTGATGCCCGCGCTGGGCCCGTCCTTGGGCACGGCGCCCGCCGGGAAGTGGACGTGCACGCCCCGCTCCTTCAGCCCGGTGACGGGCAGTTCGAGTTCGGCGCCGTGCGCGCGCAGGAACGACAGCGCGATCTGCGCGGACTCCTTCATCACGTCCCCGAGCTGTCCGGTGAGGGTGAGCCCGGCGGCCCCGGTCTCCGGGTCGGCCAGTGACGCCTCGACGAACAGCACGTCACCCCCGGCCCCGGTGACGGCCAGGCCGGTTGCCACGCCGGGGACGGCGGTGCGCCGCTCGGCCGGGTCCTGCGCGGACTCGGGCACGTGGTGGGGCCGTCCGATGAGCGCGCGCAGATCGTCGGCGCCCACGGTGAACGGCAGCTTCCGTTCGCCCAGTTCGGCCTCGGCGGCCACCTTGCGGAGCAGCCGGGCCACGGCCCGCTCCAGGTTCCGTACGCCGGCCTCGCGGGTGTACTCGCCGGCGAGCCGGCGCAGGGCGTCCTCCTGGATGGCGACCTCGCCGTCCGCGAGCCCCGCGCGCTCGAGCTGCCGGGGCAGCAGGTGGTCACGGGCGATGACGATCTTCTCGTCCTCGGTGTATCCGTCGAGCCGGACCAGCTCCATGCGGTCGAGCAGCGCCTCGGGGATGGCCTCCAGCACGTTCGCGGTGGCCAGGAAGACGACGTCGCTCAGGTCGAGTTCGACCTCCAGGTAGTGGTCCCGGAAGGTGTGGTTCTGCGCGGGGTCCAGCACCTCCAGCAGCGCTGCGGCGGGGTCACCGCGGAAGTCGGACCCGACCTTGTCGATCTCGTCGAGGAGCACGACGGGGTTCATGGACCCGGCCTCCTTGACGGCCCGGACGATCCGCCCGGGCAGGGCGCCGACGTAGGTACGGCGATGGCCGCGGATCTCCGCCTCGTCCCGTACGCCGCCCAGGGCGACCCGGACGAACTTCCGCCCCATGGCATGGGCGACACTCTGGCCGAGACTGGTCTTCCCGACCCCCGGCGGGCCGACCAGAGCCAGCACGGCACCTCCGCGGCGCCCTCCGACGACACCCAGCCCGCGGTCGGCGCGCCGCTTGCGGACGGCGAGGTACTCGGTGATGCGGTCCTTCACGTCGTCGAGTCCGGCGTGTTCGGCGTCGAGCACGGTGCGCGCGCCGCGGATGTCGTAGCGGTCCTCGGTCCGTTCGTTCCAGGGCAGCTCCAGGACGGTGTCGAGCCAGGTGCGTATCCAGGCCCCCTCAGGGGACTGGTCACTGGCCCGCTCCAGCTTGTCGACCTCCTTGAGCGCGGCCTCCCGGACCTTCTCGGGCAGCCCGGCCGCCTCGACCCGTCCGCGGTAGTCGTCGCTCTCCCCTTCTCCGTCCTCTCCGTCGAGTTCCCGCAGCTCCTTCCGTACGGCGTCGAGCTGGCGGCGCAGCAGGAACTCCCGCTGCTGCTTGTCGACGCCTTCCTGCACGTCCTTGGCGATGGACTCCGCGACGTCCTGCTCGGCCAGGTGTTCGCGGAGCTGCTCGGCGGCGAGCTTCAGCCGGGCGACCGGGTCGGCGGTCTCCAGCAGCCGTGTCTTCTGCTCCAGGGTGAGGAACGGCGAATACCCGGCGTTGTCCGCGAGGGCGCCGACGTCCTCGATCTGCTGGACCCGGTCGACGACCTGCCAGGCGCCGCGCTTGCGGAGCCAGCTGGTGGCGAGGGCCTTGTACTCGGTGACGAGTTCGCTGACGCCGCCGGGCAGGGGGTCGGGCACGGTCTCCTCGACGGCCGCCCCCTCCACCCACAGCGCGGCCCCGGGCCCGGTGGTCCCGGCCCCGATCCGCACCCGTCGGATGCCCCGGATCAGCGCTCCCGGGTCCCCGTCGGACAGCCGCCCGACCTGCTCGACGGCGCCGAGCACCCCGATCCCCGCGTACGTCCCGTCGATCCGCGGCACCAACAGCACCCGCGGCTTCCCGCCCCCGCCCCGCGCGGCGGCCCGCGCCGCCTCGACGGCGGCCCGCACATCGGCGTCGGCCAGCTCCAGGGACACCACCATCCCGGGCAGTACGACCTCGTCGTCGAGAGGCAGGACGGGCAGGGTCAGCGATGTGGACGGCGAAGCAGCCATGATCTCCCCTTCGGCAGGCAAGTTGAGCTACACGGACTCAATGCACCTGAGCCGATCGTTGTTCCCCGACCGGGGCACTGTTCGCTGTGAGCGATCACTGCGTGTGCTGGAGGCCCGTCAGACGGGGTCGGGTCCGCCCGCACCGTCGAGGATGGCGAGTTCCCGTGTGGTGGCCTGGCGTTTCCACTCGGGGGCGACGGTGGCGTAGGTCGTGACGTCGTGCCAGCAGCCCTGGGTGCGGAAGAGCTCGCGGAGGGTGGCCTCGGGGCGAAGTCCGGCGGCGTGCATCAGCTGCGGCATGCTGTGGTGATCGCTGCGGTGGCCGGCCCAGATGCGGTGCAGGCCCAGGTGCCCGAAGCCGTACGCCATCAGCAGGCGGCCCGCCTCGTGCCCGTGGCCCCGGACGGGAGATCCGGGCAGCAGCGCCAGAGCGGTGAGCATCGCGTTGCTGCCGTAGTCCTCGACGAGCAGCCCCATGGTGCCGATGAAAGTGCCGTCGTCGGGGGCGCAGACGGCCAGGGTGTATTTGCGGCGGGGGTGCGTGTGAGGCTGGGCCAGGGCCTGGGCGAAGGCGTCATGGGCCTGGCGGGCGTCCATGCGGTCGATGCCGAGGTAGCGGGTCAGCACACGGTGAGTGAGGATCCGGGTGAAGGGTTCGTGGTCGTCGGCGTGCAGTTCCCGCAGCCGCAGGTGCTCGCCGCGCAGTTCGGGGACCCGGTTCACCGGTCGGCTCCCACGGGTGTGCGCTGGCCTGCACCGGCGGCGACGAGGGTGTGGAGGTCGATGGAGTGCCGGCCTGACGGCAGGGGTTCGCCGAGCAGGATGCGGCGGGCGGTGTCGGCGATCAGGGCCGCACCGAGCATCACCCCGCTGGCGAGCTGGGGCCAGCTGGACAGGGAGCGTCCGACACGGGTGAGGGCGTCGGTCATGGCAGGGCTCAGGCGGTGCTCGTCGACGATGGCGAGCAGGAAGCGGATGGTCTCCTCCCGGTCCAGGTTCCGCACGTCGTCGGCACTCACGCCGCCGGTGCGGCCGTGGAAGAGCGGACGGTGCGGTTCGAGGTCGAAGCGCTCGATGTCGAGCAGCCCCCGGTCGTTGGTGTCCATGAGGACGGCGACCCCCCGGCGGCGGGCATGCTCACGTGCGGCGACCTTGACCCACGGGGTGTCGCACTCCTCGACCAGCAGGTCCAGTCCGTCGCCGCGGGCACGACCGCCGAAGAACTCCTCGATGGTGTCCTCGGTGACACCGCCTCGGAAGACCTCGATGTCCAGGTAGGGATCGAGCTCGTACATGCGGCGCGCGCACAGCACGCTCTTCTCCGCCCCGAGCTCGTGGACACCCGCCCGCAGCCGGTTCAGGTTCGACAGGCCGAGCCGGTCGAAGTCCGCCAGCCGGAAGGCCCCGCCGACCCCCTCCATGGCGCAGGCCAGCGCCGCGCTGCCGCCCACCGACAGCCCGATGACGCCCACCCGGCGCCGCAGCAGTTCCCGCTGCTGCTCGCGGGTGATCTTGTCCCGGTTGCGATCGGTACGCACCAGCCGGAAAACGTCCTCGGGCAGCACACGCACCAGGCGCCCGGACCACGGGTACCAGACCCACCTGCCGTAGACGTCGGGCCGGGAGCCCATCGCCTCGGCGACCGCGAGGCGGCGAGAGCGGGAACCGAAGGGATCCCGGGGTGCCCGGCAGTGCAGAAGCTCCTCGACCTGCTCCTCGATACGGTCATGGACCTCGCGCACGCCGGACGATTCCCTCAGCCCGGCCAGGACGGCGGCGTCGGCAGGCCGTGCCGGGTCGAGCACCAGCGGACGAAACGATTCGCTCGCCTCACGCGCGGAGGGCGGCACACGGCGGTCCGGCTCCGGGCCGGACTCCATCAACTGAGTCACGACGGGGAAGCTAACAACCCGGCGATCATGGAAAGCCCCACGTCACCCGCAGGCGCACGCTCGAATTGATCTTCTACCGAACGCGCCCTCTGCGCCTCTGCGCGCCTTTCGAGCGGCCTGGCCTGCCTCCCCGAGCCGCCACACCGCGCCGCGCCGATCAGCACGACGTCCTTCGACCCGATGTTCCGCCCGGGTCCGCGTCACGGTCCCGCCCGCCACCCGCCGCCGACGCTCACCCGGGTGACTGCGGCGCGCTCCGAGCCTGATCCGCCTGGCCGTCGGCGGCCACGCCACCGGGACATGGTCCAGGCTCCGCATTCCGGGCGGCACGAGCGGGTCCTTCAGCGCGCCGGCCCGGAGGTCTCCCGGGTGCCGATGACCGTGAGCAGGTCGAACAGGCCGGCGCTGTCCGCACCGGCCGCGGGGGTGAACCAGAGCAGCCGTTGCCGACCGTCCTCGCTGAACAGGTTGAGGCAGTCGACCTCGATCAGGCCGAGCGCGGGATGGTTGATGCGTTTGCGGTCGTCTCGCCGGAACCCCACGTCGTGGACCGCCCACAACGCCGCGAACTCCGCGGAGAGGCCGAGCAGCGCACCGATGAGCGAGCGGGCTCCGGCGTCCCTCGCGTCCCGTCTGGCGGCGGCCGCCCGCAGATCCGCGACGAAGGCGCGGGACTGGACTTCGTGGTCGGCCTCCGGGTAGAGCTGCCGCGCTTCGGGTTCGGTGAACCACCGGTGGACGAAGCTGGCCCGGGTACCCCGGAATCCGGACTGGTCCCCGAGCAGGGCCACCGCGAGCGGATTCTGCACCAGGGTGACGTGGAGGTCGGTGATGACCTGTGCGGGTGTCGACGTCAGACGCCGGAGCAGATCCAGCATGCCGGGGTGTACGTGCGAGGCGTCTCCGCCCTGCACGGGCACCGGACGGTCGGCCAGACGGCACAGGTGGTCGCGTTCGTCGGCGGTCAGGCGCAGCGCCCTGGCCAGAGCGGCGATCACCTGCTCGGACGGCTGGGACCCGGCTCCGCGCTCAAGTTCGCTGTAGTAGTCGACCGACAACCCGGCGAGCTGGGCCACCTCTTCACGCCGAAGCCCCGGCACCCGGCGGCGGGGCCCGGCGGGGAACCCCAGTTCGGCCGGGCGGACGCGTTCCCGCCGCGAACGCAGGAAGGACCCGAGTTCGGTGTGTCTCGCAGAACCCATGTCCTCCATTCTGCGCCCGGCCGGGGCGCGGACACAGGGGATGACATCCCCTGGTTCCGCCGTGCGGCGCTGATCACCATGGGGGGCATGAACACAACACCTTCCGTCCGGCCCTCGGCGGATACGCGGGTCGCCGTCGTCACCGGCGGATCACGCGGCATCGGCCGGGCGGTGACCAGGAGACTCGCCCAGGACGGCCTGGCCGTCGTGGTGAACTACGCCCGCGACGCGGCTGCCGCCGAGGAGACGGTGGCAGCCGTCGCCGCCGACGGCGGACAAGCGATCGCGGTTCAGGGCGATGTGGCGGACGAGAACGCCGTAGCCGCGCTGTTCGACCGGGCGGAGGCGGAGTTCGGCGGCGTGGACGCCGTCGTCAACTCCGCCGGAAGGCTCGCACTGTCGCCCATCGCCGATCTCGACCTGGCAGAACTCGACGCCGTGCACCGCACCAACATCCGGGGGACCTTCGTCGTCGCCCGGCAGGCGGCACGGCGACTGCGGGCGGGCGGCTCGTTCGTGGGACTCTCGACCTCCGTGGTGGGGACACAGTTCCCCGCTTACGGCGCGTATGCGGCGAGCAAGGGTGCTGTCGAGGCGATGACGCTGATCCTCGCCCGCGAGCTGCGCGGACGGGACATCACCGTGAACGCCGTCGCTCCCGGTCCCACGGCCACGGATCTGTTCCTCGAAGGCAAGACGGACGAGGAACTCGACCGGCTCGCCAAAGCCCCGCCGCTGGAGAGGCTGGGCACTCCGGAGGACGTCGCCCACGTGGTCGCCTTCCTCACCAGCCCCCAAGGGCACTGGGTGAACGGCCAGATCCTGCGCGCCAACGGAGGCCTGGTATGACGGCACGGCCGGACGTCGTGGTCGTCACCGGCGCATCCAGCGGCTTCGGGAATCTCACCGCACGGACCTCGGCCAGGGCCGGCCACACCGTCTTCGCCGGCATGCGCGCCGCCACCGGCCGCAACGCCTCCGCCGTCGCGGCTCTCGCCGAACTGAGGAGGACGCGCGGCTTGCCGACAGCCGCCGTGGAGATGGACGTCCAGGACCAGGCGTCGGTCGGCACCGCCATCGGCCGGGTGATGGCGGAACAGGGACGGGTCGACGTCGTGGTGCACAACGCCGGCCACACGGTTCCCGGGCCGGCCGAGGCGTTCACCACGGCTCAGCTCGCCGACTTCCACGACGTCAACGCGCTCTCCACGCAGCGAGTGAACCGCGCCGTGCTTCCGCTCATGCGCGCCCAGGGGCGCGGCCTGCTCGTGTGGGTCGGTTCCTCGTCGACCCGCGGAGGGCACCCTCCCTTCCTGGCGCCCTGCTTCGCCGCCAGGGGCGCGATGGACGCCCTCGCCGAAAGCTACGCCGGCGAGCTCGTCAGGTTCGGCATCGAGACCGCCCTCGTCGTACCCGGCGCCTTTCCGAGCGGCACCAGCCGTTTCGCCCACGCCGGGACGCCTGCCGACACGTCGTGTGCCGAGCAGTACGAAGAGCCCTATGGCCGGCTCAGAGCGAGGATGGAAGACGCCCTGAGCGCCATGTTCCCGTCCGGGCGCGAGGCCGGGGAGGTCGCTGCCGGAATCGTCCGGATCGTCGGCCTGCCCCATGGCGAAAGGCCGTTCCGCACCCACACCGATCCCAGCCGGGACGGCAGCGAGGTGGTCTCGGCCGTGTACGACCGGGTTCGCGCGGAGTTCTTCCGCCGCGTCGGGATCGACGAGCTGCTCACCGCGCACCCGAGTCTCTGACCACGTCAGCGCCGTTCGGGGGAAGACCACCGGCCCCACCCCTCAAACGATCCCTCCGGATCACCGGAAGAAGTCAGTCCAAGGAGAACCGTTCATGCCCTTCGCCCATTTCAAGGTCCCTGCCGGCACCGTCACCGCCGAGGACAAGAAGAAGATCGTCGAACGCACCACCGACCTGTACGCGGAGATCTACGGTGAGCGGGCCCGCCCCACGACCGTCGTACTCGTCGACGAAGTCGCGGACGGCGGCTGGGGCGTCGCCGGCGACGTCCTGACCGCCGCCATGCTCAACGGCGACGCCTGACTCCGTGTCACCGGCGCGGGGCCCGGCATCGCGGTACCGGGCCCCGCACCGCCGTGCGCCTGACGTCATCGGCGGCGTACTGCGTCCTCTCGCTCGTCACGATCCGCCGCACCTGCCGCAGCCACCGCTACCGGCCCGAGTCGTTGCCGACGGCACCCTCGGCAACGTCCTGACCCGCGACGGCTAGTCCGCCGGCGCGCGACCGGGCGGGGCCCCGGCGGCCGGAACGGCCTCGCCTTCCGCGTCGATGCGCGGCAGTACCCGGTCCAGCCACCTCGGGGTCCACCACGCGGCCCGGCCGAGCAGGGTCATCACCGCCGGGACGAGGAGCAGCCGGACGACGGTGGCGTCGATGAGCACGCTCGCGGCGAGCCCCAGGCCCAGCATCTTGACCACGATGTTGTCGCTGATGATGAAGGCGGCGAAGACGCTGACCATGATGAGCGCCGCGCAGCTGATCACCCGTGCCGTGATCTCCAGGGCGTGCGCGACGCTGGCCTTCGGGTCCCCCGTGCGCACCCATGCCTCGTGGACCCGGGAGAGCAGGAAGATCTCGTAGTCCATGCTGAGCCCGAAGACGATCGCGAACATCATCATCGGCACATAGCTCTCGATGGGCACCTTCCCCGCGACGCCCAGCGCCGGTCCGCCCCACCCCCACTGGAACACCGCCACGACCACGCCGTACGAGGCGGCGATCGACAGTACGTTGAGCACGGCCGCCTTGACCGCCACGAGCACACCGCGGAAGACGGTGAGGATCACCAGGAAGGCCAGGCCGACGACGACGACGATGATCAGCGGCAGTCTGCTGGAGACGACGTCCAGGAAGTCCACCTGCCCGGCGGTCGTCCCCGTCACGTAGGTCCGGGCCTCGGTACCGGACACCGCCTGCGGCAGGACGTCGTCGACGAGCCGGTTGACGAGCGCCGTGGTCTTCTCGTCCTGGGGCGCGGCGACGGAGTAGGCGGTGCCGATCAGCACGTCACCGTCCGACGTGGGCTCCATCGGCGTGATCACCGCCGCGTCGGGGACGTCGGCCAGCGCGCTCTGCACCTTGGAGGCCAGCGACGACCGGTCCGCTTCGGGAACGTCCGTCTGGTCGACGACCAGCGTGAGCGGCCCGTTCGAACCCGGCCCGAAGGCCGAGGACATCAGGTCGTACGCGCGCCGGTCGGTGAACGACTTGGGGTCGGCCCCGTCACCGATGTGCCCGAGCTGGATGAACAGCAACGGCACCGCCAGGACGGCGAGGACGACGACCCCGGAGATCAGGAACCACCAGGGCCGACGCTCCACACGCTGGGCGTAGCGGTGCCAGGTGCCGTGCGCCTCCTCGCCGGGTGCGGCGTCCGTCTCGGCCACGGGCCGCCGCACCCGCAGCCGGTCGATCCGCCGGCCGGCCAGGCCCAGCAGGGCCGGTACCAGCGTGAGGGCGCCCAGGACGGCGGTCACCACCGTGACGGCCGCGGCGAGACCGAGCTTGCCGATGAAACTGATGCCCGACACCCACAGCCCGGACAGGGCGATGATCACCGTGCAGCCGGACACCAGCACGGCCCGGCCGCTGGTCGCTGTGGCCACCCCGGCCGCGGTCGGCGGATCCAGCCCGTCCATCAGCTTCTGGCGATGACGGGTGATCAGGAAGAGGGCGTAGTCGATGCCGACGCCCAGACCGATCATCGTCGCCAGGGTCGGTGAGACGGTGGCGAACGTGAAGGCCGCCGCGAGCAGCCCCAGCAGTCCGATCCCGCAGACCACCGCGATCAGCGCGGTCACCAGCGGCATCACCGCCGCGACGACGCTGCCGAAGCCCAGCAGGAGGACCACGACCGCCACCCCGAAGCCGATGGCCTCGCTGGAGCGGTCGTCCGGTTGCGGCCTGGCCAGCTCCCCCAGCGTTCCGCCGTACTCCACGTCGACACCGGCCGCGCGCATCGGCTCGACCGCCGTGTCTACCTCGTTCAGGTAGGACGATCCCAGCCTGGACGGCTGCACGTCGAACCGTACGGTGATGTACGCCGTCTTTCCGTCCGAGGACAGCGGACCGACGTCGGCGGTGCCCTGGGCGGGTGGCGGTGTGCCGGACGCGGGCAGCGGGTTCTGCGCGCCGAGCACATGGGGCAGCTTCTGGAGGTTGTCCACGGCTTCCGCGACCGGCCCGGACTCCTCGGTGAGGGGCTTCGACGGATCGTTGAGGACGATCTGGGCGCTGTAGCCGCCTGCGGCGGGATCGTGTTCCCTGAGCACGTCGAGCCCCGCCTGGGACTGGGAACCGGGCAGGACGAAGTCGTCCGAGTAGTCACCGCCCATCGTCCGGTCCAGGACCTGCAGCCCCGCCAGGGCCACGAGCCACAGGACGATGACGGTCACGCTGTGGCGGGCGCACCACGCGCCGGTGCGTCGGAGCACACCCCTCGGCCCCCGCGTTCCGGCCCTTCGAGCCGGCCCGTCGGCCGGAGGCTGTGGCTCTGGCATGTGCTCTCCCGTTCCCCATGCCCGGCGCCGCGGGAACCCGCGCGCGGGCACGACGGCCGCGGAGCCCGGAGACGGGCGGTTCGTCCGATGACCGCCAGTCAACGCCGCCCGGCGCCGTGCGTGCACGCCCAGCGCCGCCTGACGGGTGATGCCAGGACCGGAGCGTCGCCGTCAGCGTCATGCGCGTCACCTGGGGAGAGGTGTCCGGCGGGACGGAGCCTCCGCGCATCCCGGCGGGAGGAGCCCTTCCTCGTACGGCACGGGGTACGCGGGGCCGATGTGGCGGAAATACACTGGTGGGGTGACAGAGAAACTTCCGCCGTGCCCCGAGTGCTCCAGCGAGTACGCCTACGAGATGGGGGCACTGCTGGTGTGCCCCGAGTGCGGGCACGAATGGTCGCCCTCCGCCGAGGCGGCGGCGGGCGGCGGCGCCGACGAGGGCGTCATCAGGGACTCGGTGGGCAATGTCCTCGCGGACGGTGACACCGTCACCGTCGTCAAGACCCTGAAGGTCAAGGGCCACCCGACCGGGATCAAGGCGGGCACCAAGGTCCGCAACATCCGGCTCAATCCCGGAGGGCCCGACGGGCACGACATCGACTGCAAGGTCGACGGCTTCGGTGCGATGCAGCTGAAATCCAGCGTGGTCAAGAAGGCCTGACGGCGCGCGGGTCTCCCGCGCCCCGGCCCTCCCCCGCTCCGCATCCGGTTCCGGGAGCACCACCCCGCGCACGAAAACCCCTGGCGCGGCGGCAGCCCTCTCAGGCGTAATAGGCCCATGCGATCTTCAGTCATTACGTCTGTCTGGGTGCGGGGCTGGGCCCTCTCCCGTGACACCCCCGCGCCCGTCAGCCGGCCCTGGGGCTACCGCATCGACGTCGGCTCGCCCTCCCACGTCTTCCGGCATGTGCTGCCCGAACCGGACGGGCCCACCGTCCGGGCCCTCTGCGAAGACGTCACCACCCCGCACGCCTGGCTCAAAATGCTCGCCCCGCCGGAGGACGTCGCCCGCTGGATCACACCGGACTGGACACTGCCCGACGACCCCGGCTTCATGATGTACACCCGGCTGCACCCCTCCCCCGCCCCCGCGCTCCCCGACGGGTACGGCCTGCGGAGCGACACCCGCGGCGGCGTCGTCCGGGTCCGGATCCACGCGCCCGACGGCTCCCTCGCCGCACGCGGGCAGATCGCCGTCACCGGTGCCGACGCGGTGGTCGACCAGGTCGAGACCTTCCCCGGGCACCAGCGGCGCGGCCTCGGCACCGCCGTGATGCGGGCCCTGGAGACCGCGGGCGCGGCGGCCGGGGCGACCAGGGGCGTCCTGTCCGGCACGACCGACGGCCGGGCCCTCTACAGCGCCCTCGGATGGCGGTGCCAGGGCCCGCTCACCGGCGTCTACCGCACCCCGGCCGAAGCCCCCGCCCCGACGAACGCGCCGCCCCTCACCCCCGCCGCCTGAACGCCGCGCGCCGCACCAGGAGCCAGCCGCTCACCCCGGTCAGCAGAGCCAGCGGATGGCCCCAGTCGGCGACCGGGTCCGCGAACACCGCCAGGTCGTACAGCAGCATCGACCCCACGCACACCAGGACCAGCACCCGCGCCCACCGGTTCAGCAGCCCCGCGAGCGCGCCCACACACGCCAGCAGGCCGAAGCTGATCCCGTAGTCCAGCCGGTGCAGCGACGACGCGGGCAGACGTCCCGCCACCACCGACACGGCCACCGGCACCTCCGTGACCAGCGTCGCCACCACATGCCCGACCGCGAACACCGCCGCCGTGCGCAGTGCCCCGATCCGCCGCTCCAGCGTGGTCAGCACCGGCACGAACGCGATCGTGAACGGGGAGAGCGGCCCGCCGGCCGCCCACAGCGCGCTGGCGGCGAGCGCCGACGGCGGCATCCTCACCAGGTGCGCCACATCCGTGCTGGACGCCTGCTGGAGCGCGGCGACCGTCGCCGGGTCCCCGAACTCGGCGTAGAGGGAGGTCGCGAGGAGCACGAGAGCGTACGAGAAGGTGAACGGCGTCCCGGTCGGCGTGGGCAACAGCCGCTGCGGCCGGAGCAGTCCCCGGTGCCGCGCGGGCCGCTCCCGCCGCGCGGGCCTGAGGCAGCGGCCCCGGCCGGACGGCCCGTCAGGCGTCCCGCACCGCGCCCGTCCCGGACGACGCACAGCCACAGCGGGGCCCTTCTCTCGGCCCCCCGGCACACCGGAACACGGCACCCCCCGGTCACCGGACCCAACCCAACGCGATCACCGTCCCCCCGTCCATGATCCGGGTCACACACGCGCCACACGCCGGTCACGCGCCCGCATAAGCTGGTCACCATGCCTGTGACGCTGGACCGACGCGAAGGCCCGTACGGCGAGGTGGTGCTGCGCCGGCGCGGCGACCACTTCGAGATCATCGCCAACGGCACGTTCCTGATGGACACATCGGACGGGCGCTCCGAGCGGCTCCTCATGGACGTGGCCCTGCGCGAACTGGGCGACCGGACATCGCCGTCCGTCCTGATCGGCGGCCTGGGCGTCGGCTTCTCGCTCGCGCACGCCGCAGCCGAGCCCGCGTGGGGGCGGATCGCCGTCGTCGAGCGGGAGCAGGCCGTCGTCGACTGGCACCGCGACGGGCCGCTGGGCGCGATCTCGGGCGCCGCCTTCGCCGACCCGCGCACGGTCCTCCTGCACACCGACCTTGTCGCGTACCTGCGTTCCGCCCCGGCCGCCGAGCCGCGGGGCGGCGAGACGTACGACACATACGACGCGCTGTGTCTCGATATCGACAACGGACCCGGCTGGACCGTCACCGAGGACAACGACAGCCTGTACGCACCAGCCGGACTCGCCGCGTGTGCCGCACGGTTGAGACCGGGCGGAGTACTCGCCGTGTGGTCCGCGCAACCCTCCGCCATTTTCGAAGAGTCCTTGCGGAATGCCGGATTCAGCGGGGTTAGGACCGAAGAGGTGCCCGTTGCCCGAGGCGTACCGGACGTGGTCCACCTCGGCGTTCGCCCCGCGTAGCCGGGACGCGGTCGCTGCCTTTATGTTGTTGACGCAAGCTACGAAAACCCACGGATCGACACGCTCGCGCAGGACGCGACAGGGGCGGGGCATGGAGCACGCACACACCAGCCACACCGGCACCGCGGTCACGCCGGGTACCCAGCGCCGGGTCCTGGTCATCGAGGACGACGCGACCATCGTGGAGGCCATCTCAGCCCGGCTGCGGGCGGAGGGCTTCCAGGTGCAGACCGCGTCGGACGGGCCGTCCGCGGTGGAGGCGGCAGAGACGTGGCAGCCGGACCTGATGGTCCTGGACGTCATGCTGCCCGGCTTCGACGGGCTGGAGGTCTGCCGGCGCGTGCAGGCCCAGCGGCCGGTGCCGGTGCTGATGCTGACGGCCCGGGACGACGAGACCGACATGCTGGTCGGACTCGGGGTCGGCGCGGACGACTACATGACGAAGCCGTTCTCGATGCGGGAGCTGGTGGCGCGGGTGCATGTGCTGCTGCGCCGGGTGGAGCGCGCGGCGCTCGCCGCGGTGACCCCGCGCAGCGGGATCCTGCGGCTGGGCGAGCTGGAGATCGACCACGCCCAGCGGCGGGTGCGGGTGCGGAACGACGACGTGCACCTGACGCCGACCGAGTTCGACCTGCTGGTCTGCCTGGCCGGCACCCCGCGCGCGGTGCTGTCGCGCGAGCAGCTGCTGGCAGAGGTGTGGGACTGGGCGGACGCCTCGGGCACACGGACCGTGGACAGCCACATCAAGGCGCTGCGCCGGAAGATCGGCGCGGAGCGGATCCGCACGGTGCACGGTGTCGGCTACGCCCTGGAGACCCCGGCCCCGTGACCCGGGCCACCCCCCGACCCACCCCACCCCCCGAGCCGGCCCCCGGGACCACCACGGCACCCCGGGCGGCGACCTCGGACGGGGCCGCGGCCCGGGACCCGCACCCCGGCCGGCCGGGGAACCCGCCCACGGCACAGGACCCGGACAGGGACCAGGCCCGGCCCGCGGATCCGGACCACCGCGTGCCCGCACCCCGCGCCGCACCGGCCGACGAGGACCCGGCCCCCGAGGTCGAAGCCCATGTCACCGCCCCACCGGCGGCGCCTCGGCCGACGGCCGCAGACGCTCCGCCCTCCGCACCCCGCCGGGCCGAGCCCCGTGCCACCCCGGACACACCGCGCGGCGGCAGCGGCACGGCCCCGTCACCCACCGCCGGCCGCGACCGCCGAGGCCCCACGGCTCCGGTCGCACCCCAGGCCCCGGTCGGCGCCCGCTCACCCGGCACACGCCGTTCGGAGCCCGGAGGCTCCGCGGCCGCCTCGGGCGGCCCGGCCGCCGGCCACCGCCCGGCGCCCCCTGCCTCCGCCTCCGGCGGAAGGCACCGCGCGGGCGTTCCCGGCCGGGACCCGGCTCATCAGGCGGGCCCGGCCGTCACCGGAATGGGCGCCCCCGCCGCCCAGCCCCCGGCCGGGCACCCCGGCCGGAGAAGGGACCAGGGCGCACGCCTCGCGTCGCGCCTCCGGCGGCTCCGGCGGCTCGGGGCGTTCACGATCTCGATCAAGACCAAGCTCGGCACCCTCGTCGTCGTCTCCGTGTTCATCACGACCGGGCTGCTTCTCGTCGCGCTCCGCACCGAGACCGAGCTGCGGTTCATCACCGTGTTCTCGGTGATCGCCACCCTCCTCCTCACCCAGTTCTTCGCGCACGGCCTCACCGCCCCGCTCGACGAGATGAACACCGTCGCCAAGGGCATCTCGCACGGCGACTACACCCGCCGGGTGCGCGGCGCCGGGCGGCGTGACGAGCTGGGGGACCTCGCCTGCACCATCAACCGGATGGCGGACGACCTGGAAGCGGTCGACCGGCACCGCAAGGAGCTGGTCGCGAACGTCTCGCACGAGCTGCGCACCCCCATCGCGGCGCTGCGCGCGGTGCTGGAGAACGTCGTGGACGGCGTGTCCGCCGCCGACCCGGAGACCATGCGCACCGCGCTCGCGCAGACCGAACGGCTGGGGCGCCTCGTCGAGACGCTGCTCGACCTGTCGCGGCTCGACAACGGAGTCGTACCGCTGAGGGCCCGCCGCTTCGAGGTGTGGCCGTATCTGTCCGGCGTCCTCAGGGAGGCCGGACTGGCCGCGTCGCAGCGGAAGTCCGCGGCCGGCTGCGCCTCGGGCCCGAGCACCCGCAGCGACGTGCACCTGCACCTGGACGTGTCGCCGCCCGAGCTGTCCGCGTACGCGGACGTGGAGCGGCTCCACCAGGTCGTCGCGAACCTGATCGACAACGCCGTGAAGCACTCCCCGCCGCACGGCCGGGTCACCGTACGGGCCCGGCGCGGACCGGCGCCGGAGTCACTGGACCTCGAGGTCCTGGACGAGGGCCCGGGCATCCCGGAGCCCGAGCGGCACACGGTCTTCGAGCGGTTCAACCGGGGCAGCGTCCCGTCCCCGCACGGCCCGGGCAGCGACGGCGGCACCGGCCTGGGCCTGGCCATCGCCAGGTGGGCGGTCGATCTGCACGGTGGCCGTATCGGTGTGGCCGAATCAGCACGGGGCTGCCGCATCCTCGTCACCCTTCCGGGGATCCCCCCACAGCGCGGTTGACGTAGGGTTCGAACCAGGGCCACTTCGTATCCGTAATCCCGTACGGAACGTACGAGGGCGCGTACGGAAGACGTGCGCGGACCGTCACCGAGCCGTGACGGGTCGGAACCCGGCCCGTCAGGGGTGTGGCCGAATCAGAGCCATACCCCCGCTCCGCGCTACCCCGCATCCGGGCTGGTCACAGCGCGTCACTGCCAAACCACGCTTGTTTCCCGCCATTCCCCTCGGCGAAACCCGCCATTTGGTGTGATGTACGCGACGATGACCTGCCCGGCCTGCACCTCTCGCCGCTGGAGGCGTAGCCTTTATTTCCGCTGTCCATCACCTTGTGAAGCGGAAGAGGGCGGTTACCGCCGTGTCGTCTCAGTCCCCCAGTAACTCAAGCATCTCGACCGACCCAGACGGACAGGGCAAGAGCCCTGCCGCGGCGTTCGGCGCCAACGAGTGGCTCGTCGACGAGATCTACCAGCAGTACCTCCAGGACCCGAATTCGGTCGACCGCGCCTGGTGGGACTTCTTCGCCGACTACAAGCCGGGTGCGTCCGGCTCGGCGGACAAGCCCGCCGGACAGGCACCCGCGGTCCCGGGGGCCTCGGGCACCGTGACGCCGCCGGCCCAGGCCCCGGCCGCCGCCCCGGCCAAGCCGCAGACCGCCGCCCCGGCCGCAGGAGCACCCGCACAGACTCCTGCCGCCTCCGCGAAGCCCGCCCCGGCCCCGAGGCCCGCGCCCGCCGCCCCGGCCAAGCCCTCCCCGGCGAAGCCCGCCGCCAAGGCCGAGCCCGCCGCCGGGGCCCCCGTCGGCCCCGAGTTCGTGACGCTGCGCGGCCCCGCCGGCGCCGTGGCGAAGAACATGGACGCCTCGCTGGAGATGCCGACCGCCACCTCGGTCCGCGCCGTCCCGGTGAAGCTGCTGTTCGACAACCGCATCGTCATCAACAACCACCTGAAGCGCGCCCGCGGCGGGAAGATCTCCTTCACGCACATCATCGGGTACGCGATGGTGCGGGCCCTCAAGGCGATGCCCTCCATGAACTGGTCGTACCAGGTCAAGGACGGCAAGCCGACCCTGGTCAAGCCGGAGCACGTGAACTTCGGCCTCGCGATCGACCTGGTGAAGCCCAACGGCGACCGCCAGCTCGTCGTCGCGGGCATCAAGAAGGCGGAGACGCTCACCTTCTTCGAGTTCTGGCAGGCATACGAGGACATCGTCCGCCGCGCCCGCGCGAACAAGCTGACGATGGACGACTTCACCGGCGTCACCGTCTCCCTCACCAACCCCGGCGGCCTCGGCACCGTCCACTCCGTGCCGCGCCTCATGCCCGGCCAGTCGGTCATCATGGGTGTCGGCTCCATGGACTACCCGGCGGAGTTCCAGGGCACCTCCCAGGACACCCTGAACAAGCTGGGCGTCTCCAAGGTGATGACCCTCACCTCGACGTACGACCACCGGGTCATCCAGGGCGCCGCCTCCGGCGAGTTCCTGCGGATCGTCGCCAACCTCCTCCTCGGCGAGGACGGCTTCTACGACGACGTCTTCAAGTCGCTGCGCATTCCGTACGAGCCGGTCCGCTGGCTCAAGGACATCGACACGTCGCACGACGACGACGTGACGAAGGCCGCCCGCGTCTTCGAGCTGATCCACTCCTACCGGGTCCGCGGCCACGTCATGGCCGACACCGACCCGCTGGAGTACCGCCAGCGCAAGCACCCCGACCTGGACATCACCGAGCACGGGCTCACCCTGTGGGACCTGGAGCGGGAGTTCGCGGTCGGCGGCTTCGGCGGCAAGTCCATGATGAAGCTGCGCGACATCCTGGGCGTGCTGCGCGACTCGTACTGCCGCACCACCGGCATCGAGTTCATGCACATCCAGGACCCGAAGCAGCGCAAGTGGATCCAGGACCGCGTCGAGCGCCCGCACTCCAAGCCGGAGCGCGAGGAGCAGCTGCGCATCCTGCGCCGCCTGAACGCGGCGGAGGCCTTCGAGACCTTCCTGCAGACGAAGTACGTCGGCCAGAAGCGCTTCAGCCTGGAGGGCGGCGAGTCCGTCATCCCGCTGCTGGACGCGGTCATCGACAGCGCGGCCGAGTCCCGCCTGGACGAGGTCGTCATCGGCATGGCCCACCGCGGCCGGCTGAACGTCCTCGCGAACATCGTCGGCAAGTCGTACGCCCAGATCTTCCGCGAGTTCGAGGGCAACCTCGACCCGAAGTCGATGCACGGCTCCGGCGACGTGAAGTACCACCTGGGCGCCGAGGGCACCTTCACCGGCCTCGACGGCGAGCAGATCAAGGTCAGCCTGGTCGCGAACCCCTCCCACCTGGAGGCCGTCGACCCGGTCCTGGAGGGCGTCGTCCGCGCCAAGCAGGACATCATCGGCAAGGCCGGCACGGACTTCACCGTCCTGCCGATCGCCCTCCACGGCGACGCGGCCTTCGCGGGCCAGGGCGTCGTCGCCGAGACGCTGAACATGTCGCAGCTGCGCGGCTACCGCACCGGCGGCACGGTCCACGTCGTCATCAACAACCAGGTCGGCTTCACCGCGGCGCCGGAGTCCTCGCGCTCCTCGATGTACGCCACGGACGTGGCCCGCATGATCGAGGCGCCGATCTTCCACGTCAACGGCGACGACCCGGAGGCCTGCGTCCGGGTGGCGCGGCTCGCCTTCGAGTTCCGCCAGACGTTCAACAAGGACGTCGTGATCGACCTCATCTGCTACCGCCGCCGCGGTCACAACGAGGGCGACAACCCGCAGTTCACCAACCCGCAGATGTACACCCTGATCGACCAGAAGCGCTCGGTGCGCAAGCTGTACACCGAGTCGCTGATCGGCAGGGGCGACATCACCGTGGAAGAGGCGGAGCAGGCGCTCCAGGACTTCCAGGGCCAGCTGGAGAAGGTCTTCACCGAGGTCCGCGAGGCCACGGCGCAGCCCGGCGAGAGCCTCGCGGTGGACCCGCAGGCCGGGTTCCCGGCGGACGGCGTCCAGACGGCGATCTCCCAGGAGGCCGTCAAGCGGATCGCGGAGTCCCAGGTCAACATCCCCGAGCACATCACCGTGCACCCGCGTCTGCTGCCGCAGCTGCAGCGCCGTGCCGCGTCCATCGAGGACGGCACGATCGACTGGGGCATGGGCGAGACCCTCGCCGTCGGCTCGCTGGTCATGGAGGGCGTCCCGGTCCGGCTGGCCGGCCAGGACTCCCGCCGCGGCACCTTCGGCCAGCGGCACGGTGTGCTGGTGGACCAGGTGACCGGCGAGGACTACACCCCGCTGCTCTACCTGGCCGAGGACCAGGCGCGGTACAACGTCTACGACTCGCTGCTCTCCGAGTACGCGGCGATGGGCTTCGAGTACGGCTACTCGCTGGCCCGCCCGAACGCGCTGGTCATGTGGGAGGCGCAGTTCGGTGACTTCGTGAACGGCGCGCAGACCGTCGTCGACGAGTTCATCTCCTCGGCGGAGCAGAAGTGGGGCCAGACCAGCGGCGTCACCCTCCTGCTCCCCCACGGCTACGAGGGCCAGGGCCCGGACCACTCGTCCGCCCGCCCGGAGCGCTTCCTCCAGCTGTGCGCGCAGAACAACATGACGGTCGCGATGCCCACGCTCCCGTCGAACTACTTCCACCTCCTGCGCTGGCAGGTGCACAACCCGCACCACAAGCCGCTCATCGTCTTCACCCCGAAGTCGATGCTGCGTCTGAAGGCGGCTGCCTCGAAGGCGGAGGAGTTCACGACCGGCGGGTTCCGCCCGGTCATCGGTGACGCGTCGGTCGACCCGTCCGCCGTCCGCAAGGTCGTCTTCTGCGCCGGCAAGGTCTACTACGACCTGGACGCCGAGCGGAAGAAGCGCGGCGCGACCGACACGGCGATCATCCGCCTGGAGCGTCTCTACCCGCTGCCGGGCGCGGAGCTGCAGGCCGAGATCGCCAAGTACCCGAACGCCGAGAAGTACATCTGGGCCCAGGAGGAGCCGGCGAACCAGGGGGCGTGGCCGTTCATCGCGCTGAACCTGATCGACCACCTGGACCTGGCGGTCGGCGCGGACATCCCGCAGGGCGAGCGCCTGCGCCGGATCTCCCGCCCGCACGGCTCCAGCCCGGCGGTGGGCTCCGCGAAGCGCCACCAGCAGGAGCAGGCGCAGCTCCTCACCGAGGTCTTCGAGGCCTGACGACCGCTTCCGGTACGCCGGAGGGCCCGGCACCCGCACAGGCGGGTGCCGGGCCCTCCGGCGTACCTGCTCAGTACGGCTGCGGCTCGAAGTCCCAGTACGGCCGGCCCCCGCCGCGAAGGAACCTCACCTGCGCGTGCTCGGCCCCGAACCCGGATACCAGTCGCAGCACCGCGTCGCCCTCCAGCCCGCCCGCCTCCTCGTCCTCGCCCAGCGTGTGCAGGTCCCGGGCGAGCGCAGCCTGGACGTTCAGCGTCAGGACGTGGTCG
Source organism: Streptomyces sp. MUM 203J (assembly GCF_022414595.1). GTDB lineage: Bacteria > Actinomycetota > Actinomycetes > Streptomycetales > Streptomycetaceae > Streptomyces. The sequence goes on from NZ_JADWYO010000001.1 coordinate 337,581, forward strand.
GTGCCCACCGCGGTGCGGGCCCGCTCCAGGGTGTCCCTCCCCAGGGCCGCCGCACCCTTCGCGTCACCGTCCGCCACGCGGGCTCCCGCGGTGTTCAGGGCGCAGCCGACACTCCACGGGTGGTCCGGGCCCAGAGCGTCACGCATCCGGGACAGGCAGTCCTCCGCCAGAGTGCGCGCGGCCGTCGCGTCGCCCCGGTCGCGCAGGACAAGGGCGTGGTTGTCGCGAACGCCGATCGTGTACGGGTGGTCGTCGCCGAGCTGAGCGGCGTACCGCCGGGCCGTGGCCGAGATCAGGTCGAGCGCCGCCCCCGTGTCGCCGACACTGCGCTGCAGCATCGCGAAGTCGCTGGACACCAGGAGTGTCTCCGGGTGGTGCCCGCCGCGGCGGCTCACCAGACGTTCGTGGACGCTACGCATCAGCGCACGGGCGAACCCCAGGTTGCCCTCGCGGCGCATGCACAGGGCGAAGTTGTGCTCGGCCAACAGCGTCTGCGTGTGGTTGCGGTCGAGAATCTGCCGGTGCAGCCGGGTGTTCTGCTCCTGATAGTCCAGGGCGTCCTGGTAGCGGCCGAGCAGACGCAGAGTCCAGGCGGTGTGCAGGGCGGAGAGCAGCGTGGCCTGGTCGCGGCCTCCGAGCACAACGACCCTTTCGCGCATCACAGCCTGGTGCTCGTCGAGGGCCTCGGCGTAGTGGCCGCGCAGCGCCCTGGTGGTGGCGAGGTTGGTACGCAGGCGGAGGGTCAGCGGCACGCGCGGTCCGAGGGTCGCCCCGGCGTCCTCGGCCGCCTCGGCGTACAACCGGTCGGCCTCTTCGTACTCGGCGAGCGCCATGAGTGTGCCGCCGAGCCCGTTGCGGGCGCGCAGGACGCGAACGTCACGCCGTTCGACTCCGGCGGCGGCGAGGTCGCGAAGCACGGTCTGGCCGAGCTCCTCCGCATCCGCGTACCGGCCGAGCCTGCGCAGCATGTTGGCGTGCTGGTGGGTGGCGACGAGGACGAGCGGGTCGGTAGGTCCGGAGACCATGCGCCAGTTCTCCGTGGCGCGCCTGCTGATCCACCAGCCTGCCTGGTACTCGCCACGGGTACGCAGGTATTCCACGCAGTTGAGAACGAGCCGCCGTACGTCGTCGTGCTCGGACTCCAGGGCGCCCGACGGCTCCAGGTGTGGAATGAGCTCAGCGTACCGCTGCCAGTGCCGCGGGTCGGTGGGGGTGTGCGGGTCGGCGGAGACGAGGACTCGGCAGGCAGTGGCGGAGCCCTGCTCGCAGTCCAGGGGCGGGAGGCTGCTGCGGACGAACCGATGGAAGAGCCGGTGCATGCGCAGCGTACCGACGGTGTCCGTGTCAGCGGGCGGACCCGTCTCGTACTCCAGCCACATGGCGGTGGTCTCGGACAGGGTGCGCAGCGCCGTGTTCCAACTGCTGGGGTCCGCGGCCATGCTGGCCAGGTGCGAGGGCAGATCGGCGGAGCGTGCGGAACGCAGAAGCCGTACGGGTACGACGTCGGGAGAGAAGAAGGACAGAAGCTTCAGGAGCTCGTGGGCCTCCGGGGCGTCTTCGTAGAGGGCGTTGACGGCCATGGACCACACGACGTGGAAGGGGCGGGGCTCGTCGCCGGACGGGACGACGCCGAAGACGTTGGGATCGGCGTTGCGGATCTGGTGGAGGTAGGTCTCGACGGCCACTGTGGCGTGGTGGTCTAGCCAGGCGGCCATCTGGTCGACGAGGAGCGGCAGGTCGTCCAGCTCGTGGACGAGGGCGTCGGCCTGGTGCTCCAGGAGGCGGGGGGCACGGCGGCAGGCGTAGGCGACACTCTCCTTGCGGGAGAAGCGAGGCACCTCGATCAACTCGGCGCCGTGCCGGGCCCAAGTGGTCCTACGCCCGGTAAGCAGTATGTGGCCGGGCCCGTCCGGCAGCAGTCCGGCCAGTTGCTCGGGGGCCTCGGCACCGTCGAGAACGAGAAGCCAGCGACGGTCGGGGGCACGCAGAACGGTGCGTACGGCGTCTATGAGCGCCTCCAGTTCGCTGCCCGCGTTGACGCCGAGGGCCTCGGCTAGTGCGGCAAGGCTCTCGCGGGCGGTGCTGGTGGTCATGGCGCGGACCCACCAGACGACGTCGTACTCCCCGGCATGGCGGTAGGCATATTCCAGGGCTATCTGGGTCTTGCCGACGCCGCCGGTGCCGTGGAGGGCCACGAGGGACGGTGCGTGGGGAGGTGCCGCGGTGAGCGCGGCGCGCACGCGCTCAAGGATCGTCGTTCGGCCGGTGAAACGCGGGTTGCGGCGGTCGGCGTTCCACACGGGCGGCAACTCGTCGGGGAAGCGCAGCGAGCGGGTGAGGTCGACGGGGACCGGAGCTTCGGCGGCGCCGAGGAGCCCCAGCAGTCGCCGCCTGGCCTCCTCGCGCCGTACGCCGCGCAGCTCGACGGGGTTCAGGTCGCGCACGGCGTCGGGGAGCGGCCGTGCAGTGACGCTGACGGCGTCCAGCCGGTCCCGTTGCTCGGGCGCGAGGGCGCGCAGGGCTTCTGCCCAGCCGTGGTAGCGACCGGAGTCGAAGCGGAGGTACCAGTCGTCCAGGACGAGCAGGACGCGGCCCGGATCGTCGAACAGCTCGGTGAGAGCGGAGCCTTGGGCGGGCGTGCGAAGCGGGTCCCAGCCCACGAGCCGATTCGGCAGGCCGACGCCCGTCAGGACTTCTTCGATCCAGGCCGCCCAGCGTTCACTCTGTCCGGCGAAGACCACCGTGATGGGAGGGGAGTCTTCGGTCATGCGAGGGTCTCCCTCGGGAGGGAATCCGAAGATTCGACTGCGAGTTCATGTGAGTTCGACCGGGCTGTTCAGCTCAGCCAGTTCAGTCGCTTTGTGCGCGAGTTTCCTCGATTGTGCGTCAGTTCTGCGTCAGGGACCGACGGTTGTGTTGCATTGCTGCTTGTCTGTCACATCACACAGACGCTGTGCGATGTGTCTGACCAGGCGTTCCAGGTCGGCGCAGTAGACGCTGGGGTTGCGGAATCCGTCACGCGGTGCGTAGCGGTGGGCGTAGTTGCCACCCCCGCACACCCGGACCACGGGGCAAGCACGGCACTCGGTGGCCAGCGCGGCGGCGCCGAGTGCGCGTGCGGCGATGCCCGGGTGCCGCAGCGCCGCGTCGAAGGAGTGCCGGTGCACGTCGAGGCCCGTGGCGGAGGCCCCCGGATAGGCCGAGCGCAGCGAGTCGACCTGTTCGATGGTGCCGTCCGTCTCCACGACCACGGCCGCCATCGGGGACAGCCCGAGGGCTTCGCTGGCACTGGGCGCGCCGACGAGCAGTGCGAGGGCCTCCTGGAAGAGCCGCACGCGGGTCGTGGTCCCACGCGGGTCCCCCCACCACAGGTCGAAGGCCTCGGAGAGCCAGTCGCCGTACGGGGTGGGGCGCGGCCGCCTGCCGGGCGCCGAGGGCTGCACGCCCGGTGGCGGGGTGGCCCAGTTGGCGTGCGGGAGCAGGAAGTCGACCCGAGACGGCGCCAGTTCGAGGAGGGACTCGTAGACGTCGGCGGGCGGCGCGGTGACATCGATGGTGCACAGCACGCCTGCATACTGCCCGCCGCGCCGTGTGAGGAGCCGCGCCGCCCGCTCGGCTGCGGGCCAGGACGGGCGGCCCGCGTGGTCGACGCGGCGCGCGTTGAGTTGCGCGGTTCCACCGTCGAGGCTGAGCCCGACTCCAATGCCGTGGACGGCGAGCCGGTCCAGGGCGTGCTCGGTGAGGAGAGTGCCGTTGGTCTGCACGGTGAAGGCCGGGGTGCAGTGGGCGGGGATCGCATCCCGTACGGTCCGGGCGTACGCGATCACGGTGTCGGGCCCCCCGAGGAGCGGCTCACCCCCGTGGAGGTCGACGCGCATACGGTCGAGGCGGTGTATGGCGGCATGCTCGGCCATCCGGCGTGCGACCTGCCGCATGGTGCGCGGCTGCACCCGCGCGGGCCGGTCGCGCCAGGAGGCGTCCGGCCCCTGGTAGAGGTAGCAGTAGGTGCAGGCCAGGTTGCACCGGCTGTGCACTTTCAGCACAAACTGCCGGAACGGCACACCGCTACCGGTCACGGCGCGTCGTCGTAGTAGGCGACGGTGGTGGCGGGGTCCCGGGTGCGGACGTCGGTCAGCACGGCGTCCAGGACAGGGTGACCGGTGGGGGTGGCGCCGCCGGCGCGGACGAGGTCACCGAAATCGGGCAGGGGTGTGCTATCGGGGATGTCGGGGTGAGTCATGTCCTGTCCGGCCTGCCGGTGGGAGGGTCCTCTGGCGCGGCGGCGGACGGAGACGCCTGCACCTCGGTGCTCCCGGATTCCAGGCGGGCGACGGCCTGGCGAATGCGGTCGGCCGCCGGTGAGGCGGACTCGCCTGCCTCGGTGAGGAGTCGGAGGGCGCGGCGGTACTCGGTGAGTGCGCGTTGCGGGCCTGCGGTCTGCAGCAGCAGCTCGGCGCGCTTCCGTGTCAGGGTCGCAGCGAACCGATGACGGCCCCCTTCAAGGGCTGCCGTCACTGCTTGCCGGTAGTGCTCGGCTCCTTCGTTCAGACGTGCTGTGGAGCCGGTCGCCTCCGCCAGCCGTTCCGCGGCCTCTCCCCGGGACGCCCAGGCATCGGCCGCAGCCGGGCCGATACGCGGATCACGCGCGGCTGCGCCCAGGAGCCAGTCGGCCTCGTGGAGGTCGGTCACCGCCCCACGCAGTTGGTGGCGTCTCAGGAGCAGGCGGCCGAGGTCGAGCCGATGATGGGCGAGGAACTGCGACTGTTCCGGAGAACAACCGACCGCCGCCCGCACGAACCGGATCGCGGTGGCGAGGTGTTCCGGATCACGTGGAGCACCTGCCAGAACGGCTGTCACATGCGTATGCAGCACAGCCGCGTGCAAGGGAGTGTCCGCTTCGGAGAGTTCCAGGGCGCGGGCGGTGAGCTCGACGATCCTGGGGAAGGACGGAGGCTTCTCGTTGGCAGCGCCTTTGGTGAGCAGCGCCAGGCAGTGTGCCAGACGTGTGTCCCATCCCTCCTCGCCCAGCGACGTCTCGGCGATGGCCCTCGCCTGCGTCAACGCGGAGGTCGCCTCGGGGTCGGCCTCACCGGTGTCCTCCTTGGCCAGCGTGAACGCCTCGGCGGCCGTCAACCAGTCCTCGAACATCTGTCGTGGGGCGGGGCGCCAGTCGGGTGCGGCGTCCGGTTCCCCGGTCGGGGCTTCCTGCCACGCGGCCAGCGCCCGCGTCAGATCGGCAGCGGCGCTTCGGGCCAGCGGTCGGACGTCCTCGTCGCTCGTGCCGAGTTCGACGTTCCCCTGGGCGACCTTGAAGGCGGTGTGGCCACGGACGTAGCGTGCCTCGGGACTGTCGTGCTCCTCGACCAGTCGGCGTGCCGCCAGCAGAGCCCTGCCGGTCATGGTCTCGAACCAGTGGAGGGGACTGTGCGGCGGCGGGTGCGCCAGCCGCCCGGCGTACCTGGCGAGGTCGGTGGCCAGGATCAGCGCGGTATGTGCCTCGCTGACTCGCGCCTTCGGGTTACTCGTGTGCGTTTCCGGCGGCAGCTTCTCCAGGTGGTCCACGCACCGCATCAGCAGTGCGAAGCGCAATGCGTCCCGCCGCTCGTCGCCGTCGAGCTGCCTCAGCCTGTCCGTCACGTGACGCGTGATCTCACCGGGCACGACATCAGTGTCGGCGCCCGCGGCGTAGACCTCCGCTTCCATGACCTCCAGCACTCGGGCCGCCGCCCAATGCCCGGTCGGCTCCTCCGGCACTGCCTGTTCCGCCGCGGTCAAAGCGTCGCGCAAGTCCTCACCCAGGCGGCGGGCCTCCCAGCGTTCCAGCAGGGCCTCCGCCAACGCGAGCTCGTACGAGGCCCGGGCCGTCCGGTCCGGTTCCGTGCGGGCGGCGCGGGTGAGGAGTTGGATCGCCGCGTCCAGGTCACGGGAGGAACTCTCGGAGCGGAAGCGGTGCAGGGCCTCGCGTGCGCGCGCTGCCAGCGCCTCAGGGGGCTCTGGCAAGGTGGTGGGCGCCTGCGGCGTGGACAGGAAGTGGCGTAGGACACCGGTCGAGACGACGGCGAACCTGCGCAGACCCGGCGTGTCGGCGGCGCCGGCGAGCGGCTCCACCGTGCCGGCGAGGTAGGCGGCTGCCATCGCCGGGAAATTCGGCACGCCGGTGCCGAAGCGGCGCGCCAGGTACTGGGAGGTGTTCTTCAGGACAAGCTGCGCGTCACCGACCGTGAGGAGCCCGATCAGCTCGTCCCGGACCCCGGGCATGAAGTCGTAGACGAGAACATCCTGTTGATCGTCCGCGTCGTCGGCGCGCCGCAGCAGACCGCTCAGCAATACCTCCGCCAGTACGTCGGGCCCGCTACCCGGCAACATCGCCCGCTGGACGAGCTGCATGACGGGCAGCACCAGGGGAGCCGCCGTCAGGCACGCGGCAAGCCGGCGGGCGGGCGGCGAGGCGTACCGGCGGAAAGCGCGCACTCGCTCGGCGCCCGGCACGTCCCGCGGGGCCGCGGCACCACCCTGCGCGGGGCGCTGGTCGGCGGTGACGATCGCGGCGGCGCCGGGCAGGGCGAGCCGGGCGGTGGCTGAGGAGAGTCGCGCCCACGTGTTGAGCGCGACCCGGTTCGGCGCGAGGACCGGGATCGGCACGGCACCACGCTCCGCCCCGAACCCCACCGGGGCCCGCCCACGGGGGCGGAACCACAGCCTCCGTACAGGCCCTTCGGAGCGTCCCAGTTCCCCGGGCCGGGCGGGCAGGTGGGTGTCGCCCCACATGCGCTGCGGCAGGGGCTGGATGACGGCGACCGGTGCGGTGGAGGCCCAGCAGTGCAGCAGCCGCTGGATGGTGCCGTCGCGCCACATGGGGCCCGCGCAGTCGCTGAGCAGGAGGGTCAACTGCCGCCCGGTGGGGTCGGTGAGCTGACCCGGGGACCGCAGCCACGTACGCTCGCCCGGCACCGCGGTCGTGGCGTAGCCCGGCGTGCCGTCGACGCGCGGATGCAGGTAGAGCACGGTCACGTCACGGAAGGCACCGGCGCGTTCGCAGACTGCCCGCAGTTCATGCAGCGTCTGGTCCCACACGACGTTGGACGTGGACACGTCCATCAGCAGCTGGACGCGGGCCACGCTGCGGCGCTCGCGGCGCAGGACAGGCACGATGAGTCCGGTGTCGGCGGCCCGCTCTGCTGTGGCGTGTTCGTCCAGGACGCGGCGTACGGGCGCGTGAGCGGCTTGGAAGCGCTGAAGAGGGCGTAACGCGCATTGCAGGGCGAGCGGGTCGGGCAGGGTGGCGGCGGTGGGCACCCAGACGCGGGTGTCGTTCCCGGACTGGCCCGGTGGTGCAGAGGAGTCGGGAACGGACACGTCGGCCCGGCCGGGTGCGCCCGGCGCACCAGGTGGCCGCGATGCGACCGGCGGTGCGGGGGGCCGCGAAGGCACCTGCCCGTCCGGCGACGTCCTGGGGGCCGGCCGGCCGCGCCAGTCCTGTACGGGTCCCGTCGGTGTGGTGGGTCTTCCGCCGCCCGGGGTCACCCACCTGGACAGCCACAGGGCGTCGGCGACGTCCTCGGCAGTGGGTGCCAGGTCCGCGTCGCGGAGTCGGGTGACCAGCTCGGTGAGCAGGGCGGCGGCAGCGGTCATCCGTGGGAGCGCGGGTCGATGGGCCGCATGAGGAGCCGGGCGATGTCGTCGCGCTGGGCGTTGCCGTCGCGGGCCGCCTGCTGCGTGAGGAAGATCGCGTTGAGGAGCTGGTCAGTGAGGCGCAGCTCGCCGTCGTGGTCGCTTTCGGCAAACCCGCGCAGCAGGTCCGCGTGGGCCTCGTCGGCGCCCTCGCCGAAGTGGGCCTGCACGAGGGCGGCGAGCCTTTCGTTACGGGGCGGTTTCAGCCTGAGGTGGATGCATCGGCGCAGCAGGGGTGCAGGGAAGTCGCGTTCCCCGTTGCTGGTCATGACGACGAACGGGAAGGCGTGGCAGGTGACACGGCCACCCTTGACGGGTACCGAGCGGCCGTCGTCGTCGAGCACGTACACAGTGCCGCATTCCGGGCGGTCCGCGATGCGCTCCAGCTCGGGGATGCGGAAGCTGCCCTCCTCCAAGGCGTTCAGCAGGTCGTTGGGCAGGTCGATGTCACTCTTGTCGAGTTCGTCGATGAGCAGGACCCGGGGCCGCTCCGTGGGCAGGAGTGCCGTGCCGAGGGGGCCGAGGCGGATGTAACGGCCGATACCGTCCGTTCCGGGCGCGTCGGACCGGTCGGGCACGTCCCTGGCCTCGCGGTGGAGCTGTGCGTCGTGGAGGCGGCCGATGGCGTCGTACGCGTACAGGCCCTCGCGCAGTTCGCTGCGCGAGACGATGGGCCACTGCAGGACCCGGCCGAGGTCCAGCTCGTGGGAGACGGCGTGGGCGAGCGTGCTCTTGCCGGAGCCCGGCTCTCCCGTCACCAGGAGCGGTCGCCGCAGATACAGGGCGGCATTGATGAGCTGGAGCGCCTCGTCGTCCTGGATGGGCAGGGGTGCGCGCTGTCCGAGCCTGCGGGTGGTGCTGGCGTCGACGGGGGGCACCGGTACGTCCAGGGCGTCGCCGCCGAACCGGCGCCAGGGGGGCGCCTCGGGGAGACGGGCGATCCGGTCGGGGTCCGGCTCCCCTTCGCCCCGGTAGATCAGCCAGCTGTCCATGTCCTGCTCCTCGTCGGCGTGCTGTGGGTTCCCGGGCGCTGGCCGACGGGGGTAGTGTGCGCCCGCAACGGGCACCTGTGAACGTACCCGCCTGACGGCCCGTAAAGGCCGATTTCCGGCCAACTGTTCATATGTTCCCTGCGCTGTGTGCCCGTCATGCCGGCGAGCTCCAGAACGCCGACGGATCCGCGGGCACGGGCCTGTTGGGGTCGTCGTAGAGCACGGCCAGGCCTTCGGCCCAGTGCGCCTGGTCGCCGCGTTCGTGTAGCTCTTCTCTGATACGACGGAGGCGCTCGGGGAGTTCATCGGCCGCCCCGACGTCGGAGAGGAGTGCGGCGATGCCGCGGTGGAAGTCCGCGCAGTCGCCCGCGCAGGTGGCGGAGTGCGGGTGGCCCTCGATGTGCCAGAGTGCGATGCCGTGGCCGGTTTCGAGCGCCAGTTCCATGGCTTTGCGGCCGGCGCCGTGCGCTGCCCGGTGGCACAGGACGGGGATCGCGGAGGGCGGCATGTCCTCGAAATGGCGGCGACGCGCGTGCGCGGGGCTCGTGGGCACCGCGGAGAGGCGTCCGGCGCCGGCCGTCGCGTTCCACCGGGACTCCCATGCAGCGTCGCGTGTACCGCGGCGGCCCAGGTCGCGGAGGACCACGCGGCGGCGCACGCCGAGCGGGAGGTGTGCGGCGTCCCCGAGGCGGGCGATCTCGGCAAGCTGCCAGCGGTGGACGGGCCGGTCGAACTCGTATGCTGGCAGCACGACTTCGCACGGCGCCGGGTATTCACCGGCTTCGTCAGCGACCTGGAAGGCCAGGCCCAGCGGCTGGCGCAGCCGTTCCAGGAGCCGGTCGGGTGCCACGCCGTCGGGATCGCGTTCCGCGTCGAAGATCTCGTCGTCGCTACTGCCGTCGTCGATCCGGATCTGCCAGTGCACATTCTGGTACGGGAGGGGTTCGATCTCCACCACGACGACACTGTTCTTGTCCCCCGAACGCGGATACGGGATGACCACGCGCCCGGGCGCAACGCACGCCGTGTCGCCGCCGACCAGGTCGATCGGGTCCGCCTTCGCACCCAGCCCCGCGGGCAGGGACGCTTCCGTCACGAGCGAGTGCTGCCAGGAATGGACGCGGTGCATCCGTTCCTTGATCCAGGCGTCCAGCTCGCTGACGGACGGGGCGACGGCATCGGGGCCCGCGTGCTCCTGTACGAGGAGTACGACCAGTCGCAGGTAGCGGAGATACGTGATGGCGGGGAGGCGGCCGGCACTGCTCGCACGCAGCAGCCCGTGGCCGTCGCGCCAGGCAAGGAGCGGCAGCTTCGGACGGGGTTGGCGCTCGTCGTTGTGGGCGTGCCGTGCCAGGACCTCCACAGCGCGTGGCAGGGGCGGCGGCACGGGAAGCCGGGCCAGCAGGCCCAGGGCTTTGATGCGGTCTTCCGGCAGCCACTCCTCGGAGCCTCCCGGCGCGGGGCCGACCAGACGCTGCTGGTGGACAAGCCAGTCGGCGGGACCGACGGCCTCGGCACGCTCGGCGTGCCAGCGGTCGTGGGCCCCCATGACCTCGCGGTACAGGTCGCCGAAGCCTCGCAGAGCACTGAGCGACACGGCAAGGCCGCCGTCCATGCCGTCGCGGCCGGACTTGGTCAGGGCCACGACGGCGCCGGTCGCCAGGTCAAGCACCGGTCCTCCGGACACCCCGCCTGGGAAGTAGGCGGCGGGAGCGAAGCGGATGCCGCAGAACCCGTCGAGGACGTTGCTCTCGATGTCGCAGCTCCAGAGGTCATACGGCTCGGCGTCGCCGTACGCCGCCTCGGGACGGAAGCCGAAGACGCGCCGGCGGTCCCCGGTCTGCGGCAGGGTCTGGTCCCCGGCCCAGACACACTCATGGGGCACGCAGTCGTCAAGCAGCCTCACCAGTGCCAGGTCCTCGTGCGGCGGGATCGCCTCGGCCCACGAGTCGCCGAGAAGCCACCGCTCCAGCCTCGCCCGCACCGGCGCGATGCCGTGGTATGTCTCCGAGCCCGCGACGTGGAACTCGGCGCCCGGCTCCTCGCCCAGATGGGGCCGCAGCACATGTGCGCAGGTCAGTACCCACCCGGGCGCGATGAAGAATCCGCTGCCCCACATGCGGGAATCGGACGGGTCCGCGGGCAGGAAGCGGACCGTGGCGGCCTGGACGAGGGGATCGAGATCGGCGCGGTGGTCAGTCATTCACCGGCCGGTCCGGGCACCGGCGAGCCGCCTCGGTCGCCGAGCTGCCAGGTCAGGGTGACCTGAAGGGATGTCTTGGCCTCGCCTTCGGCCAGGACGGCCAGCACCGCGCCGGACTTGGCGGCGAGCTCCACACCGAAGGAGATCGACGCCTCGTCGGGCTTCAGGGCGGCCGCGGCGTCGAGGACCGTGCCGCCGACGCGCTGGACGAGTTCGGTGAGATGCTCCAGCCTGGCGGCTGCGCGGTCGGTGACGCCGACGTCGCGGTCGGCCGCGCCAAAGCCGGGGGCCGCGCTGATCCGGGCATACACGACCTCGCCGTTGCCGAGTTCGATCCGGCGAATCTGACCGCTCATTGTGCACTCCCCCGTCGCCGCAGACGATCCGGAGAGCGAGGCTACTGGTATGGACGCGGCGTGAGGAGGGAGTCACACGAACAAAACCGGCCGATTGTCGAACCGGTCGGCCGGGCGACCTACCCTGAGGGGGAACCCGGGGCGAGCCCCGCCGAATCAGGAGCGTGTCTTGTACTTCACCGACCGTGGCATCGAGGAGCTGGAGAAGCGACGTGGCGAGGAGGAGGTCACGTTCGAGTGGCTGGCCGAGCAGCTCCGCACGTTCGTCGACCTGAACCCGGACTTCGAGGTCCCGGTGGAACGCCTGGCCACATGGCTGGCCCGGCTGGACGACGAGGACGACGAGTAGGCCCCCGGGGGTACCCCCCGCTCGCAGGGCTCGGGAGAGCGTGAGCAGCAGCGCTGTTCAGGCGCGGTGCGGGTCCCGGGCGAAGCCCCCCGCCCGGCGGGACCGCGTGCCGGCACGGTCGGGACGAGGCGGGGCGGCGGAACGGCCCACGAGCCCGAGCGCACCCTGCACCGCCAGCACCGCCCCCGCCACGGCCCACCCGGGCCGCACCCGCCCGGGCAGCAGCGCCCAGACCAGCAGCGGCAGGCCCACGGCCAACTGCGCACCCGCCAGCCGCCGCCCGCCCTCGACCGCCGCAAGCTCCCCCCGCACCGCGTCCCGCCAGCCGTGCCCCGCGACGTGCCGCGCGCCGGGCACGGCCTCGACGGCACCCGGCAGGCCCGCACCGGGCCGCCCCGGGTGGACCCCGTCCGGCAGGGCCAGCCCGAGCCGGGACAGCACGGCGGTCAGTCCCACCAGCCGCGTGTGCGCATCGGCCTCCCTGACGTCCCGGGTCAGCGTCTGCAGGGCCTGGACGTCCAGCACCGGGTCCAGCCCGAGCCGCTCCGCGAACGTCAGCAGGGCCTCGTCCTCCCCCGCGGGCGTCCCGTCGGCCAGCCACGTGTAGCCGACGGGCCGCCGGAAGCCCGACGCCAGGGTGAACCCCGCGTGCACCAGGTCCCACCACAGCGCCAGCACCGGCCGGGACGCTCCCACAGCCAGCGCAGAGGCCCACCCGGACGCGACCCGCTCGACGGATTCGACGCCGTCCCGCCAGGGCCCGCCCTCCGGGACCAGCACGGTCCACCCGGGCCCCGCGGGGGCGAGCACCACCCGCTCGCGCAGTACGTACGCCGGGGCCGCGACGGCCTCGCACTCGGCCCGGCACAGCAGCAGCACACCCGTCGCGTTCATGAGCCATACGCTAGGCCAGTTTGCCCCGGTATGGCCGACTCCAGGTCCGACAGACGGAGGAACGGCGGCCTTGACTTCGTACTACCGCGATATATCGTGTATTGGAGAAGACGCGATATGCCGCGTCATACCGTGCCCGCCCAGGAGGCCCGCCATGACCCAGTGGACCGTCAACGAGCCCGTGAAACTCACCTTCGACGACCCGCTCGGCGCACTGCGCGTCCGTGTGGTGAACGGCGCGGTCAACGTCATCGGCACCGAGGACGACGGCACGCCCGCCCGGCTGGAGGTCTCCGCCCTGCACGGCCCGCCGCTGCTCGTCACCCTCGAAGACCGGACCCTCACCGTCACGTACGAGGACCTGACCTGGGCGGGCCTCAAGGGCTGGCTGAAGCGCGGCGCCAGGAACCGCAGCGCCGTCGTCACGGTCACCGTCCCGGCGGGGACGGACGTGCAGGTCGGCACCGTCGCCGCGACCGCCACGGTCTCCGGCCTCCGGGGCCGTACGGAGGTCCAGGGCGTCTCCGGCGACACCACGCTCGCCCGGCTCTCCGGGCCCGTCAGGGCCGAGACGGTCTCCGGCGCCCTGGAGGCCCAGGCGGTCACCGGCGACCTGCGCTTCCGCTCCGTGTCCGGCGACCTGACGGTCGTCGACGGCTCGGGCGCGGCCGTTCGGGCGGACTCCGTGAGCGGCGACCTGGCCGTGGACGTGGAACCGGCCGGGGGTCCGACGGACATCCAGGTCACCTCCGTGTCGGGCGAGGTCGCGATCCGGCTGCCGCACCGCGCGGACGCTCATGTCGAGGCCAACACCACCAGCGGCAGCGTGTCCAACGCCTTCGAGGGACTGAGGGTCGGCGGCATGTGGGGCGCCAAACAGATCACCGGCACCCTGGGCGCGGGCACCGGCACGCTCAAGGCGACGACGGTGTCCGGCGCGATCGCCCTGCTGCGCCGCCCCGAGGACGCCGACGCCCCGGCCGCCGCCTCCACCGACGCCGCCTCCGGAAAGGCGCTCTGAACATGCCCCCCGTCTTCGCCCACGGCAGGCTGCGCCTCTACCTGCTGAAGCTGCTCGACGAGGCCCCCCGCCACGGGTACGAGGTGATCCGGCTGCTGGAGGAGCGCTTCCAGGGCCTGTACGCGCCTTCCGCGGGGACCGTGTACCCCCGGCTCGCCAAGCTGGAGGCCGAGGGGCTGGTCACGCACGCCTCCGAGGGCGGGCGCAAGGTGTACTCGATCACCGAGGCGGGCCGCGCCGAACTGGCGGCGCGCAGCGGCGAGCTGGCCGACCTGGAGCAGGAGATCCGCGAGTCGGTGTCGGAGCTGGCCTCGGAGATCCGGGACGACGTACGGGGGGCGGCGGGGCGGCTGCGCAGCGAGATGCGCGCGGCGGCGAGCGAGACCCGGCAGCCGGGCGGCGGGCCCGAGTGGGAGGCGTGGCGCAGCGCCAAGGAGGAGCTGCGGCGGGCCAAGCAGGAGTGGAAGGAGCAGACGCGGCGCGCGAGGGACGAGTCGCGCCGCGCCCGCGAGGAGGCCCAGAACGCGCGCCGCCAGGCCAAGGAGGCCCAGGACCGGGCCCGCCAGGAGATGCAGCGCCTGACCCAGCAGGTCCAGGAACGCGTGGCCCAGGGCGACTGGCCGAAGGGCGTACGGGACGGTCTGACGGACCTGACGTCCCGCCTGGGCGGCCTGTTCGCCGGGCCCGGTGCCCCCGGTCCCGGCAACGGCACGGCCAAGCACCCGGCCGACGGCACGGCGCCGCCCGGCGCGGGCACGCCCCCGGAGCCGTACGGCGCGGAGCCCTACCTCCCGGGCTGGGCGCATGAGGAGGGCCCCGGCGACGACCCGGCGCGTGAGCTGGAACGGCTGCTGGACCGGTTCCGCGACGACGTCCGGGACGCGGCCCGCGACCACGGTGTGACGGAGGCCCGGCTCACCGAGGCCCGCGCCCATCTCGCCGCGGCGGCGGCTCGTATCACCGCGCTGCTGCGGGCTGACGGGGTCACCTCCGGCTGACGGTGACCGTCACCGTCGCGCCGGGCACCGCCCCCACCGCCACCCGGGTCGCCGCGCCCACCGCCGTACGGGACCGGGCGCGGGCGCCCGTCACCTCCACCCGCCAGCCGCGCGGGGCGGGCGGCAGGGACAGCTCCGTGACGCCGCGCCCGGCCCGGTACACGAGCCGGTACGAGCGCTGCCCGTGCCGCTCCTCCCGTACGGTGCCGGCCACCGCCTCCGCATAGGGCGCGGCGGTCCGCTCCTTGTTCGTACGGAACCGGCCCTCCCCGTCCACGGCGCAGTACCCGCCCCCGTAGCACCACACGTAGCCCGCCCAGCCGGAGCTGTAGCGGTTCAGTGAGGTGAGGGCGTCCTCGTAGAAACGGCCCATGTTGGGCAGGGAGTTGTTCAGCGGTCCCCACTCCCCGACCACCACCGGGACCTTGTACTCCTTCGGGTACGCGACGACCGCCGCCTCGTACGCCTCGATCCAGCGGGCATCCGGGTCGTAGTCCGCGCCCGCCTCCATCGCCGTGTTGTAGAAGTGCGGGGCGTACACCACCCTGGGGTCCTCGATCCTCCCCAGCGCCGTCGGGACGCCCTCCCCCACGAGGGGGGTCGGCTCGACGAACAGCCAGGCGTCCTCGTCCACGGAGCGGACCGCCCGGGCGAGGCGGTTGTACATGGCGGTCAGCTGTCCCGACTCGATCCTGCGGGCCGCCTCCGGCAGTTCCTCGCCCGCGCGCAGCTCGCCCATGGGCTCGTTGATCAGGTCGTAGCCGAGCACGGCCGGGTGGTCGTCGAAGCGGTCGGCCAGCACCCGCCACATGGCCGCCTGGGCGCGGCGCAGGTCCTCGTCCTCGTACAGGTGGGTGAAGGCGCGCTGGACGGCGGGCTCGAAGTACTCGGAGAACCAGTCGTCGGGGTGCGGGGTGAAGGGCAGCCCGTCCGTGCGGGTGGCCCACTCCGGAATGCCGCGGTGTCCGAACGCGGGGCCGAAGACGTCCTGGTGGGCGTCGAGGACGACCCGGATGCGGTACCGGTGCGCCCAGCCCAGCACGCGCTCGATCCTGCGCAGGTACCGCTCGCTGTACTGACCGCGCCGGGGCTCCAGGTCGTCCCAGAAGACCAGCAGCCGGGCGAAGCCGAAGCCCTGCGCCCGCAGGTCGCGGAAGTGGCGCTCGGTGATGGCGGAGAGGGCGGCGTCACCGCGGTGGGTCTTGTCCTCGACGTTCCAGCCCCGCAGGGTGAGGACCCGGCCGCGGTGGTCGGTGAGGGGCGGTATGCCGGGTTCGGCGACGGATGAGGGGGCGGGCGCGGGCGCGAGGCCCGCCGCCAGGAGAGCGGAGAGTGCTGCGGCGGCGCTGACGGCGGTACGCATGAGAAGACCTCCGGCACGGCGTGGACGCGACGCCGGAGATCCCATCAGCAGAACTGACGGCCCATCAAGAGCCGTGCGCCGGGAACTCAGCCGGTCGGCTTGAGCACGACCTTCCCGAACAGCTCGCCCGACTCCATCTTCTCGAAGCCCTGCCGCGCCCGGTCCAGCGGCAGCACCTCGTCGATCACCGGCCGGACGCCCGTCGTCGCACAGAAGGACAGCAGGTCCTCCAGCTCGTCCTTGGAGCCCATGGTCGAGCCGACGACCCTCAGCTCCAGGAAGAAGATACGGGTCAGCTCTGCGTGCGACGGCCGGTCGCCGCTGGTGGCACCCGAGATGACCAGCGTGCCGCCGGGCCTCAGGGACTTGACGGAGTGCGACCAGGTGGCGGCGCCGACGGTCTCGATCACCGCGTCCACGCGCTGCGGAAGCCGGGCGCCCGGCTCGAACGCGTCGACCGCTCCCAGCTCGACCGCCCGCTTGCGCTTGGCCTCGTCGCGGCTGGTGGCGAAGACCCGCAGCCCGGCGGCCTTGCCGAGCACGATCGCTGCGGTCGCGACACCGCCGCCCGCGCCCTGCACGAGGACCGAGTCCCCGGGCCGTACACCCGCGTTGGTGAAGAGCATCCGGTACGCCGTGAGCCAGGCGGTCGGCAGGCAGGCGGCCTCCTCGAAGCTGAGCTCACTCGGCTTCGGCAGCACGTTCCACGTCGGCACGGAGACCCGCTCCGCGAAGGTTCCCTGGTAGCGCTCGGTCAGGATGGAGCGGGGCTCGTGCGGCCCGACGCCGTGGCCGGTCTGGCCGATGACGGAGTGCAGGACGACCTCGTTGCCGTCCTCGTCGATCCCGGCGGCGTCGCAGCCGAGGATCATCGGCAGCTTGTCCTCGGCCAGGCCGACCCCGCGCAGGGACCACAGGTCGTGGTGGTTGAGGGAGGCGGCCCGGACCGTGACGGTGGTCCACCCGGGGCGCGCCTCGGGCTCGGGGCGGTCGCCCAGTTCGAGCCCGTCGAGGGGCTGGTCGCGGTCGATACGTGCGGCGTAGGCAGCGAACATGGCCCTGACCCTAGGTCGCACCGGTGTGTGGCGGAACCACACACCGGTGTGACGCGCGTCCCGCCTGCCGCTACGCGTCCCTGCGCCACTGGGCGGGCGAGTTCCTCGTCGCCGGGTCCTCGTACGAGCCCGCCCGGCCCCGGTCCACGTGGAAGGTGGTCAGGGTGGTCACGGGCGACCGCGGGTCCTGCCGGTCGGCCACGACCCGCATATGGGTGCTGAACCGTTCCGGCGTCACCTCGTACACGTCGTAGCCGTACCGGTTGCCCTCGAAGTACTTGAGGTGCGGGTTGGCGCGGCCCATGACGGGCCCGTTGGCGGCGTTCCAGGAGGCGGAGTAGGCGGAGGAGGACACCGAGTGGGCGGTGAACTCGGTGCCGACGACGGGCGAGGAGGGATCGTCGAAGTCGGGCCGGATGTCGTCGACGAAGGCGGAGTGCCAGTCGCCGGTGATGACGACGAGGTCCTCGAGGGCGCTGTCGTGGACGTGGGTGAGGACCTCCTTCCGCTCCGCGAGGAAGCCGTCCCACTGGTCCGTGAACATGTACCGGCCGCCCGGGGAGGCACGCAGCTGGCTGAGCATGATGGAGTTCGCCCACACATGCCAGGTGTCGGGCGCCCGGCTGACGCCCTGCTTGAGCCAGGCCTTCTGCTCGGCGCCCAGGATGGTCCCTTCGGCGAGGTTCTGCGCGGAACGGTGGGAGCGCAGGTCCAGGACCGTCAGCTCCAGCAGGTCGCCCCAGGTGCGGCGGCGGTGGATGACGGGATCGGGCAGCGCGGACTCCAGGGCGCCGGGGGTGCCGTCGCGGTGCGGCATGTGCTCGAACCAGGCCTGGTAGGCGGCGGCGCGGCGGTGCAGGAGGGGCGCGCCCATGCCCGCGCTGCTGTAGTCGTTGACGACCTCGTGGTCGTCCCAGGTGAGGAACCACGGGTGCGCGGCGTGCGCCTCGCGCAGGGAGCGGTCGCCCTTGTAGAGGGCGTGGCGCCTGCGGTAGTCCGCGACGGTGTGCGGGTCGGGGGTGTTGTGGTCGCGGGGGCCGCTGCCGCCGGGCCCGCCCTCGTAGATGTAGTCCCCGAGGTGGACGACGAAGTCGAGGTCCTCTCGGGCGATGGCGCGGTGGGCGGCGTAGTGGCCGGAAGCGAAGTGCTGGCAGTTGGCGGAGGCGAAGCGGACGGACGGCACGGGCCCGGCCGGCGCGGTCCTGGTACGGCCGGTGCGGCTGGTGGCGCCGAGGGCGCGGAAGGCGTACCAGTAGGCACGTCCCGGGGTGAGGCCGTGGACCGGGACGTGGACGCTGTGGCCGAGGGTGGCCGAGGCGGGATGGGTGCCGCGCGCGACGACGCGGGACAGGGCGGGGTCCTCGGCCAGGGTCCACTCCACCTCGACGATCTCCGGCAGCCCCTGCTCGGTGACGTCCCCGAACGGCTCGGGGGCGAGGCGGGTCCACAGGACGACGCTGGTGGGCTGCGGGTCGCCGGACCCGACGCCGAGGGTGAACGGTGCGGGGTCGTAGTCGGCGCCCAGCGTCTCGGCGGCCTCGCGGGCCTGCGCGGGTGAGAGCCCGGCGGCGAGCGGCCAGACCAGGTTGAGGGCTCCGGCGGCACCGGCCGCCTTCAGCAGGTCACGTCGGTCGAGGCTCACTGGGCGCTCCCGGCGGCGGTCGAGGCGAGGCTGAGGCTGATCTGGTCGGCGTACCCGTCATTGGAGGTACCACCGCTGCGGGTGAGCACGAGCAGCACACGCGCGGTGCGGGAGCCGGGCGGGACGGCGGCGGCGGCGGAACGTTCCACCAGGCCGGTCCGCCCGCGCCGCTCCCCGGCGGTGACGGGCCCGAGCACGCTCAGCGCGAGCGGGGTGCCGCGACCGTCCCGGAACTCGACGGACAGCCGGGCGCCGTCCTCCTGCGCCGCGTAGCCACCGAGCCAGGCGGTGACGGCGTACCGGACGCGCCGCGCGTCGACGGCGGCGTGCCCGGTGGCGCCGCCCTCCGGCAGGGCGACGTCCTGGACCAGCACGGTCCTGGCGGAGTTCCCGCCCCCGAAGAACCTGCTGCCGCGCGGGGTCGGGCCGGGGTCCTTGGGCCCCGGATACCCGCCGCCGTGGCTGTACGCGATGAGCGCGGGCGCCCCTTGCAGGACGCGCCAGCCGGTGACGGCGGCGACGGGCTCAGGCGTCCCGCCCGGACCGGTCTCGGCGTCCCCGTTCACGACCAGATTCACACGCGCCTCCCGAGTCGGTGGGTGGTGGGGCGTGCGTATGGGACCAGCCGGGGGTGAACAGCGGACGGCGGAACCACCAATTCAGCCCGTCGGGCGCGCGAGGACGAGCACCGGCGGACACCTCCCCGGCCCGCGCGGCGTTTGAGGACGGGCGCCGTTCAGGCGCGACTGTAGGGACCCGGGGCCCACTCACGGCGGAGCCGCATTCCGGCACAGCCGGGACAGGGGAGGCGGAGAACCCGTCGGGGGCCTCCTGCCCCCGACGCACCCGGGCCGCGCCGCGCCCCCGCCAGGGGGCACGACACGGCCCGGTCAGTCTGCCGTCAGGCGCCGGGTGTCAGCGCCGGGCGACACCCTCCGCCCGCGCCGCCGCCGCGACCGCCGCAGTCACCGCCGGGGCGACCCGCTCGTCGAACGGCGACGGGATCACGTAGTCCGCGGCGAGCTGCTCACCCACCACGTCGGCCAGCGCGTTCGCCGCCGCGATCTTCATCCCCTCCGTGATCCGGGAGGCCCGCACCTGCAGCGCACCCGCGAAGATCCCGGGGAACGCCAGCACGTTGTTGATCTGGTTCGGGAAGTCGGACCGCCCGGTCGCGACGACCGCCGCGTACTTGTGGGCGATGTCCGGGTGCACCTCGGGGTTCGGGTTCGCCATGGCGAACACGAACGCGTCCGGCGCCATCGACGCGACCGCCGGCTCCGGGACCGTACCGCCGGAGACGCCGATGAACACGTCTGCCCCGGCCAGCGCGGACTCCAGGGAGCCGGACAGCCCGGCCTTGTTGGTGATCTCGGCCAGCTCCCGCTTGACCGGCGTCAGGTCGTCCCGGTCCCGGCTGACGATGCCCTTGCGGTCCGAGACCGCCACGTCGCCGATACCGGCCTCCAGCAGGAACCGCGCGATGGCCGCACCGGCCGCGCCCGCGCCGGAGATGACGGCGCGCAGGTCCCCGAGGGTCCGGCCGGTCAGCTTCGCGGCGTTGCGCAGCGCGGCGAGCGTGACGATCGCCGTGCCGTGCTGGTCGTCGTGGAAGACCGGGATGTCGAGCCGCTCCTGGAGCTTCCGCTCGATCTCGAAGCACCGGGGCGCCGAGATGTCCTCCAGGTTCACGCCGCCGAAGGACGGGGCGAGCCGGACGACGGTGTCGACGATCTCGTCGGCGTCGGTGGTGGCGAGCGCGATGGGCACCGCGTCCACGCCGCCGAACTGCTTGAACAGGATGGCCTTGCCCTCCATCACGGGGAGGGAGGCCTCGGGCCCGATGTCACCGAGGCCCAGCACCGCCGTGCCGTCCGTGACGACGGCGACGACCTGGGACTTCCAGGTGTAGTCGTGGACGAGTTCGGGCTGCTCCGCGATCGCGCTGCACACCTTGGCGACACCGGGGGTGTACGCGAGGGACAGGTCGTCCTTGTCACGGACGGGGACGGTGGCCTGCACCGCCATCTTGCCGCCCCGGTGGAGGGCGAACGCCGGATCGAAGGGCTCGTCGGAAGCGTGCTGCGTACCGCCGTCGGCGTCGGTGTCCGTGCCGGTCCGGGTATCGCTGTCGCTGCGAGGGTTGACGATCTCCGCTGCCATATTGGGTTGACCCCTTAAGTCTTCATCGTTTGAGGGTTGCCACTCCTGGTTGAGGAGGGGTGGGGAGGCACCGCCTACGTGCCCTGCGCCGAACGGTTGGCCCGTCCCGGCAGGGATGGATACGTACGCGCGGGCGCGCCGCACAACGCGCCCTGAGCCCCGGATGAGGGGTGTAAGGATCCTTCTTACCTGAAGGAGGCCACCGCAGACGAGTCGGTTTCCCGCGTTCCTGCCCCGCCGGGGCACGGGAGCGGCGTGCGGCGCCCCACCGGGACGCCGCCACACGGTCACGCAGCGTGCACAACGACGGGGTAACAAGACGCCATCACCGTGACGTGACTCATAGGCGAATATCTGGACAAGTCGGCAGTACGTCTGGATTGCGGCCGTAATCGTGTCCGGATGGCGAGATCCACCGGAGATTTTCCGGCCCTTCCACCCGGCCTCCGCAGAAGGTTCGGCCCACAGGCACGGCGTCGTTGAGGTTCGGGGGTCACCCGTTACCCGATTTTGACATGCTGAGCCCCTTGTTACGGGTGGTCCGAATGGCAAGATGCCCTAATCACACGAGGTCGCGACACCCGAAGGTGCGTGCCCGACCCCATTGGCATTCCTTTCACCCGCCGGAGGAAACCGACCATGACCGCAAGCACCACCCGCCGCTCGATCGCCGCGAAGACCCGGACGCTGCGGACGTCCCGGACCGCCGTGCTCGCAGCGACCGCGGTCGCCGGCGCCATGCTGCTCACCGCGTGTGGCGACCAGACGAACGACGCCGGGACGAAGGAGAAGGACACCGGGACGAAGGCGTCCGCCGCTCCTCTGGCCGACAAGCTGCCGAAGGAGATCCTCGACAAGGGCGTCATCACGGTCGGTTCGGACATCGCGTACGCGCCGATGGAGTTCATGGACGAGAACAACCAGCCCGCCGGTGTGGACGTGGACCTCGGCAAGGAGCTGGGCAAGGTCCTCGGCGTGGAGTTCAAGTTCCAGAACGCCACCTTCGACCAGCTCGTCCTGGGCATGAACAACAACCGGCACGACGTCGTCATGTCCTCCATGACGGACACCAAGGAGCGCCAGCAGGGCGCCACCGAGGACGCCAAGGGCGGCGCGGACTTCGTCAACTACTTCAAGGCCGGCTCCGCGATCCTGACCCAGAAGGGCAACCCCAAGGAGATCGGCGGCCTCGACGACCTCTGCGGCCTCACCGTCGCCGCCCAGCGCGGCACGGCCAACGAGGAGCTGCTGAAGGACCAGCAGAAGAAGTGCGGCGACAAGAAGATCAAGGAGTTCATCTCCGACCAGGACACCGACTCCATCACCCAGCTCCAGACCAAGCGCGCCGACGCCGTGATCACGGACTTCCCGGTGGCGCTGTACAACGAGCTGGAGGCCGGCGGCGGCAAGCTGTTCGAGGTCGTGGGCGACCAGATCGACGCCGCGCCGTACGGCATCGCGGTCAGCAAGAAGAACCCCGAGCTGCGCGACGCCATCCAGGCCGCCGTCCAGAAGATCATCGACGACGGCACCTACGGCGAGGTGCTGAAGAAGTGGAAGGCTGAGTCCGGCGCCATCGAGAAGGCCACGGTCAACGCAGGCCAGTGAGGCGCCACCGCTCGACCCCTTCACCACGTAAGGCAACTCCGTGACTGACCCCCTCAAGAAGGACTCCGCCGCCGGTTCAGAGGCCGGCGGCGGGGACTCCGCCCCTGGGGACTCCCAGGACGCTGGAACCGTCTCCGTCTCCAAGGAACCGGCCGCGCCGGAATCCATCAAGGCCATCCCCGTCCGCCACTACGGCCGCTGGATCGGCAGCGTCGTCGTCCTGGTGCTGGTCGCCCTGCTGGTGAACGCGTTCGCGAACGCGCAGATCCAGTGGAGCGTGGTCGGCGAACAGATCACCAACGGCACCTTCGCCTGGGGTGCCTGGGAGACCCTGAAGATCACCATCTTCTCGATGCTGATCGGTGTGGTCCTCGGCACGATCCTCGCCGTGATGCGGCTGTCCCCGAACTGGGTGCTGTCGTCGGTGGCCTGGGCGTACATCTGGTTCTTCCGCGGCACACCGGTGATCGTCCAGATCCTGCTGTGGTTCAACCTGTCCCTGATCTTCGAGGTCCTGAACCTCGGGTTCATCTACAAGAACGAGATGAACGAGGTCATGACGCCCTTCGTGGCGGCGCTCCTCGCGCTGGGCCTCAACGAGGCCGCGTACATGGCCGAGATCTGCCGGGCGGGCATCCAGTCGGTCGACCAGGGCCAGACCGAGGCGGCACACGCGCTCGGCATGAAGGGCAGCAAGACCATGCGGCGGATCGTGCTGCCGCAGGCGATGCGGGTGATCATCCCGCCGACCGGCAACGAGTTCATCAACATGCTGAAGACCTCGTCGCTGGCGTTCGCCATCGGCTACGGCGAGCTGTTCCTCCGGGGCCGCGAGTTCGGCTCGCGTACGCTGGCCATCATGGAGGGCTACATCGTCGTCTCCCTCTGGTACCTGGCGCTGACCACGATCTTCAGCATCGGCCAGTACTACCTGGAGCGGTACTACGCCCGCGGTTCCAACCGCGCCCTCCCGAAGACACCGCTGCAGCGGATCAAGACACATCTCACCACCTTCCGTGTGCGCAGCGAGGCCGAAGGGACAAGCGCATGAGTTCCACGACCGGCCACCCCATGGTGAAGGCCGAGGGCGTCCACAAGTCCTTCGGCCCGGCTCACATCCTCAGGGGCATCGACCTCGAGGTGCAGAACGGCGAGGTGTTCTGCCTCGTCGGCCCGTCCGGCTCCGGCAAGTCGACGTTCCTGCGCTGCATCAACCACCTGGAGCAGATCAGCGCCGGACGGCTCTACGTCGACGGCGAGCTGGTCGGCTACCGCCAGAAGGGCGACAAGCTCTACGAGCTGAAGGACAGCGAGGTCGCGCTGAAGCGGCGGGACATCGGCATGGTGTTCCAGCGCTTCAACCTGTTCCCGCACATGACGGCCGTCGAGAACGTCATGGAGGCGCCGGTCCAGGTCAAGCGGGTCTCCAAGTCGGAGGCCAGGCTCCAGGCGCTGGAGCTGCTGAACAAGGTGGGTCTGGCCGACCGGGCCACGCACTACCCGTCGCAGCTCTCCGGCGGCCAGCAGCAGCGGGTCGCGATCGCCCGGGCGCTGGCGATGGAGCCGAAGCTGATGCTGTTCGACGAGCCCACCTCGGCGCTGGACCCGGAGCTGGTCGGTGACGTCCTGGACGTCATGCGGGACCTGGCCGAGTCGGGCATGACGATGGTGGTCGTCACGCACGAGATGGGCTTCGCCCGCGAGGTCGGTGACTCGCTGGTGTTCATGGACGGCGGCGTGGTCGTCGAGTCCGGCAACCCGCGGGACGTCCTGACGGACCCGCAGCACGAGCGGACGAAGGCGTTCCTGTCCAAGGTGCTGTGATCTCGGGGATCTCACGCAGGAGGGGCGGTACGGGTGGTTCGCACCCGTACCGCCCCTCTCCCGCGCCTGGACGCGGCGGACGGGGCTCAGCGCAGGCCCAGCACCAGGGTGTCGGAGGGCGACGCCCAGACGGGCCTGGCCTCCGCGAAGCCCGCGCCCAGCAGCGTACGGACGTGCCACTGCGCCGAGGGGGTCTCGCCGTCCGCGTGCTCACCGTAGATCGCGAACCGCTCGGCGGTGGGCGCGGCGAGCACCGGGTCCTGGGCGGCGACCTGCCACCACTCGGCCCAGTCGAGGACGTCTCCGCGGGCCTTGGCACGGTCCATGGCCGCGTGCCGCCGGGCGCGTTCGGCCGCGTTGATGCGGGGCGTGGTCTCGTCGGCCATGCGGTCGGCGTTCATGAACACACCGCCTTCGCGCAGGAGCCCGGCGAGCCTCCCGTACAGCGCGGCGAGCGGTTCGCGCCGGAGCCAGTGCAGAGCGGTGGCGGTGAGGACGGCGTCGTACGAGGTGTGCGGGAGGCGCGCGGTCCACGCGGGATCGGTGAGGTCGCCCCGTACGAACCGCGCCCGGGAGTCCCCGGCGAAGTACCCCTCGGCGATGGCCAGCAGAGCGGGGTCGAGATCGACCCCGACGCTGGTGGCGTCCGGGAACCGTTCGAGCAGCCGCTTCGTGATACTCCCCGTGCCGCACGCGAGATCGAGCACCCTGGGGGCGGTTCCGGCACACGCCTCGACCATGTCGAGCATGACGGAGAACCGCTCCTCCCGGTCGGGCATGTACCACTGCTGCTGCCGGTCCCAGCTGTCCTGCCAGGCGGCCCAGTCGGTGGTGGTGACGGCTTCGCTCATAACACCCTCCGTAACACCCGGATCGCGCATCCATCTCTTACCCTTGACCTGTCGAACCCTAGCCCGCCCCGGTAAGGACTACAAGTGGAATTGGCCTATTACTCGGACTACGCCGTGCGTCTGGTGAACACCGAGGAACCGGCGCGCAACAAGGACACGCTCACCTCGGTGGAGGCGGTCCGTGAACTGTTCGGCCCGATGACGCAGATGGCCCGCCGGGCCACGGACGCCGACCTGACCCGCTTCCGCGCGGTACGGGGACGGCTGCGGGCGGTGTTCACCTCGGCCGACGAGGGCGACCACGCACGGGCGGTGGACCTCCTCAACTCCCTGCTCCTGGAGTTCCCGGTGAGCCCGCAGATCTCCGGCCACGACCTGCTGGACGACGAGGGGCGCCCGCGCTGGCACATGCACCTGGCCGAGCACCCGTCGAACGCGACGGCCGGCTACGCGGCGATCGCGGCCATGGGCCTGGCGTTCCACCTGACGGAACTGGGCGCCGACCGGCTGGGCCTGTGCCAGGCGGCGCCCTGCCGCAACGCGTACCTGGACACGTCCACGAACCGTTCCCGCCGCTACTGCTCGGACCGCTGCGCGACCCGTGCGAACGTGGCGGCCTACCGGGCCCGCAAACGCCAGGAGAGCGCGAGCACGGGCCGTACGGGCGCCGACGCCAGCCACGCGACCACGGCTCCCAGCGACCGCTGACGCCCCGCCCGGATCCCCCGGTACCGCACGATCACCCGCCCCAGCACCATCGCCTCGGGCACGGCTCCGAAAACCCTGCTGTCCACGGCCTCGGCGGCCTCCCGGTTGTCCCCCAGCACCCACCAGCCGCCGTCCCGCCGCCCCACGAGCCGCTTGACGATCAGCAGGTCCTGCTGGAACGGATGGCGCAGCACGGCCACCGTTCCGGGCTTCGGCACCGCCCCGTACCGCACGAGCAGCCGGTCCCCGTGCCGCAGCGTCGGCAGCATGGAGGGCCCGGTCACCTCGGCGGCCCCGAAGGGCAGCAACGGCCCGCGCACCGCCCGCCGGTCCTCCGCCGTCATCCCGGTCTCCCTTCGTGCTCTTCCTCCACGAGACCCATGATCCCCCTGGACTTTTGTCCTAAGCCGCAGGGGCCACCCGCGAAAACCCGTCCTTCACCGAGTAATGTCCCCCCTGAGAAGACGATCACGAGGAAGGACAGCTTCATGCTCTCCCGCCTGTTTGCCCCCAAGGTGAAGGTCAGCGCGCACTGCGACCTTCCCTGCGGTGTCTACGACCCGGCCCAGGCCCGCATCGAGGCCGAGTCGGTCAAGGCCGTCCAGGAGAAGATGGCGGCCAACGACGACCCGCACTTCCAGGCCCGCGCCACGGTCATCAAGGAGCAGCGCGCCGAGCTCGCCAAGCACCACGTGTCGGTGCTGTGGAGCGACTACTTCAAGCCGCCGCACTTCGAGAAGTACCCGGAGCTGCACGTCCTGGTCAACGACACCCTGAAGGCCCTGTCGGCCGCCAAGGCGTCCACGGACCCGAAGACCGGCGAGAAGGCCCTCGAGCTGATCGCCGAGATCGACCGCATCTTCTGGGAGACCAAGAAGGCCTGAGACTCCTCAGCCTTCCGGGCGCCTCAAGGGCCCGGCCGGACCACCGGCACCGCCGGTCCGGTCGGGCCCCTGCGCTGTGTCTCGGCCCGGGGCGCCGCCTGGAAGTCACGGACGTGGTCCGTGGCCCGGCCGGAGCGGACACGGGCCGAGATCTCCACGGACCGGTGCCCCGGCGGCTCCAGGCCGAGGTCGCGGAGCGTGGCCCCGCCGGGGAGCCGTTCGTCACGGCGTCGCCCGCCTGTACCCCCTGGGCCATCAGCCCCCGACCGCCCCCGCACGAAGGCGTATGGCGTCAGTGGTCGAACCGAACGGTGCCCGGTGGCCGTTGCGGTACGGGCTGCGCGGACGCGGCCGACGCCCACCGGAAGCCGCCCGCCCCGCTCCGCCACCACGGCCGGCACGCCGAAGCCGCAGCCTCGCCCCGCCTGTTGCGTCCACCGGACAGCCGGCGGTGTGCGGAGTCCGCCCGTGTGGCACCCCTCACCCCGGGGGCGATGAGGAAATCCCGGCGGGTGCGCCGGAGTTGTCACAGGCCATGACCTCCTTCCTTGAAACGCCCGGTGTTCTGGGGCCCTTTGTCGACGGCAACCGCTCCCGTGCCTTCGGGGGCGGGCTCGATCCGTTCGTGTACGAGCGGGTGACCGGAGGGCTCGACTCCCTGTACCGGTGGCCCTCCGCGCTCCGTGAGGTCGCGGAGGGGCTGGTGGGCGCCGCCGAGGGGTACGCCGCCGGTGGGCATCGGCTCTCGGCCGGGGAGGCGCTGCGCACCGCCGCTCGCTGGTTCCACTTCGCGACGCTGCTCCCCCATCCGGACCGGGAGCTTCTCGGCCGGACCGCCGCCGAGGCCGACGACACCATGCGGCGCGCGCTCGGGTATCTCGACCCCGGGGCCGCGCGGGTGGAAGGGGACACCTTCGCGGGGTGGCTGCGCAGGCCCGAGCGGGGGGCGGCGGAGGGGCGGCTTCCGTTGGCGGTGGTGATTCCGGGGCTCGACTCCTCCAAGGAGGAGTTCCACGGGGTCGTCGACGCACTGCTGGCGCGCGGGGCGGCGGTGTGCGCGATCGACGGGCCGGGGCAGGGCGTCCGCGCGGCCACGTCCCGCAAGCGGGCCGACTATCAGGTGGTGGTGGCCGAACTGCTCGACAGCCTGGAGGACGCGCACCCCGATCTGGAGACGCGGTCCGCCGGGCTCGTCGGAATGAGCCTCGGCGGGTACTACGCCACGGTCTCGGCGGCCCATGATCCGCGGGTCCGGGCGGCCGTGGCGGTCAGCGGGCCGTACTTCCTGACCTGGGACGAGCTGCCGCTGTTCGTGACGGACACGCTGACCCTGCGGTGCGGGAGCGCCGGGGCCGCGCGGGAGTTCGCGCGGGGTGTGGACCTGCGCGACGTGGCGGGCGGCCTGCGCTGTCCGCTGCTGGTCGTCGAGGGCGGTACGGACGTCGTCCCGGGCGTCGCGAACGGGGTGGGGCTGTCCGCGGCCGTGCCGGACGGCACGCTGCTGACCGTGCCGCACGGCGACCACCTGGTGGGCAACGCCCGCGCGGACTGGCTGCCCGCGACCGCCGACTGGGTGGTGGACCACCTCACGTCAGCCCGCGGGTAGCAGCGGGCTGCCGTGGCGCCGGAGCCACTGGCGGTACGCGGTGGTGCGCAGGGCCGCTTCGCGGTAGGCGGCGGCGAGTTCGGCGTACGCGGTGTCGTACAGCGGGCGCTCCGCGTCGCCGGGCGGCCGGTGGTACAGCAGCAGCCGTACGGCCAGCGGGTCGTCCCGCAGCGGCCGGATCGCCATGTCGTCGCGCGGGCCCGACGTGGGCTGGCAGGGTGCGACCGCCTCGCCCACGACGATCAGCGAGGCCGCCGTGTGGTAGTCCGCGTGCAGCAGGGGCGGGTCGATCCCGGCCGCCCCGAGGACCCGGCGCAGCCCGTCCCACTCGCCGTCCACGGTCGGGTCGACGATCCACCGGTCCTCCGCCAGGTCCGCGAGGTCGACGACCGGCGCGGCGGCGGCCGGGTGGTCCCGCGCCATGGAGACGAACTGCGGCTCCCTCGCGACGAGCACCCGGCCGACCAGCCCGTACGGCACGCGCAGCGGGAACCCCTCCACCTCGTGCACGAACGCGACGTCCAGCTGGCCCGCCGCGACCGCCTGGAGCAGGGCGTTGGCCGACACGTCCATGTGCAGGGTCGCCTCCGTGCCCGGCAGCCGCTGCCGCAGCCGCCGCAGCCAGCCGGCGAGCGCGCGGCTGGCGGTGGATCCGATCCGCAGCCGGGCCCCGTCGGCGTGGGAGGCGGCGCGGGTCTCGGTGACCAGCAGGGCCATCTGCGCGACCAGAGGCCGGGCACGGCCCAGCACGGTGCGGCCCAGGGGGGTGGGGCGGCAGCCGGTGCGGTCCCGGGTGAACAGGGCTCCGCCGAGGGCGTGTTCGATCCGCTGGAGCTGGGTGGTCAGTGAGGGCTGGGTCATGCCCAGGCATCGGGCGGCCTTGTGCAGGCTGCCCGCGTCCGCGATGGCGCACAGCGCCCGCAGATGCCTCACCTCCAGCTCCATGCACCGAGCGTAGGGCGGTCACCGCACGGCGCACCAGACGCTTCTCCGGTCGCTTCGACCCCGTCGTTTTCGGTCAGTCCGAAGGGAGTTGAGGCGGTGATGGGGTCGTGCTATCGCCGCTTGGCATCATCCGCAGGGACCCGGGGCTCCCGGACACTCTCTCCCAGCACTCTCCCGACACCCCGTCACCCGGACGTGCCCACCCAGCCGTCCCGGGACGGGTCCCCCACCAGAAGGAGACCTTCGTGAAGCCCCCCACCCGATACGTACGGGCCGCGCTGGCCGCCGCCATGGGCCTCGCCGCCACCCTCGCCGCCGTCCCCGCCACCGCCGCGGCCACGTCCGCCGCCCCGCCCGCGGCCCCGGCCGTCACCACCGGGTACGCGGCGTACGCCGGGTCCGCCGAGGACACGAAGGCCAACCGGGCCTTCTTCGAGGCCGTCATGGAGTCGGTGGCGAAGAAGCGGGCCGCCACCCCGGGCGCGCAGGCGGTCACCGTCACCTACTCGGCCGCCAACGCCCCGAGCTTCCGCACCCAGATAGCCCGTTCCACGCAGATCTGGAACAGCTCCGTCGGCAATGTCCGGCTGGTGGAGGGCAGCAACCCGGACTTCCGGTACTACGAGGGCAACGACTCGCGCGGCTCGTACGCCAGCACCGACGGGCACGGGCGGGGCTACATCTTCCTCGACTACCGGCAGAACCAGATCTACAACTCGACGCGGGTCACCGCGCACGAGACCGGGCACGTCCTGGGTCTGCCGGACCACTACTCGGGTCCGTGCAGCGAACTCATGTCCGGCGGCGGGCCCGGCCCGTCCTGCCAGAACGCCGTCCCGAACAGCCAGGAGCGGTCACGGGTCGACTACCTGTGGCGCTACGGGCTGACGCAGGCCCTGGCGAAGGCCTCCTGAGCCTTCCGCGCCGCAGGTGACGTGCCGGCGCCCCGCGCTTCCCGCGCGGGGCGCCGCTCGTCGTACCGGGGCGGGGGCCTCAGGCCGCGGCGAGCAGCCGCCGGGCGAAGCGCGCACCCGGCGGCAGCTGGCGCAGGATGCGCCCCAGGGCCCGGTCGAAGTCACCGCCGGTGACCCCCGATTCGTAGGCGGCGCCTCCCCAGTGCAGCGTCAGCCGGAGGTCCACCCGCTCGGGCGCCCCGTCGGGCAGCGCCTCCCCCAGCCCCAGGAGACAGCTCAGCGTGCCCGGTTGGGGGGTGTCGCCGTCGACGGCGACGGGGAGCGGCAGATCCCACTCCAGGACGCAGCCTGTGAGCGGCAGGCCGCCGCTCTCCTCGGCGGCGTGCAGCAGAGCGAAGCTCCCACCCGTGTACGCGACTCCCCTGACGCGGGTGGTGACGCTCCGACCGTCCGCTGTGATGACGATCGCCTCCGCGCCCCGGTGGTCCCGGTACCAGCCGGTCCAGACGTCGGTCACGACGTCGGACCGCGCGGGGAGCTTTTCGGAGACTTCCTCAGAGACTTCCGATGACATGGCGCGGACTGTAGCGGTACGACCGTCTCCGGCATACCGCCGGACACCCCGTGAGCCCGGCTTCAGCCGATCTTGGTGCTGTTGCCCGGCTCGCCCTCGGCGGCGCGTCCTCCCGGCCCCTCCGGCCCCTCCGGGCCTTCCCTGCCGTCCGGCGCCTTCCCGGCGTCCCGCCGCCGATGCTTCCTGGCTCGCCTGGCGTGCTCCCAGTCCCCCGGCTCCTTGGGAGTCCTGCCGAAAAGCGCGCAGTCGGGGTTGCGGCACGGACGGGGGTGCCAGGTGGGGACCCACGCGCCGAGCACCTTGTGTCGTTTGATGGTCGTGCCGACCGGCTGCCCGCAGGCGGGACAGACAGGCTCCTGGGTCGCCTGCGGACTCCGGACGGCCCGGCGTCCTTCCTTGCCCATGCGTCCAGGGTATTGCGCCTCGCCGCTTATGACCTCTTGCGGCGGTAGGTGCGGACGAGCACACCGTTGCCGAACGTGCGCACCTCGTCCAGGGCGAACTCCGAGACCTCGAATCCGGCGCCCGCGAACATGGGCATGCCCGAGCCGTACACCTGCGGGTATGTCTTGATCACCAGCTCGTCGATCTCGTCCCGCAGTTGCCCCGCGATCTCGGCGCCGCCGCACAGCCAGATGCCCAGCGGGCCGCCTTCCGCCTTGAGGGCGCGTATCCGGGCTGCGAGGTCGCCGGAGACGATCTCCACGTTCGGGTCGGGCGACTCGGTCAGGGTGCGGGAGGCGACGATCTCGCGCAGGTGCGCGTACGGGCTGGTGACCCCTTGGTCGAGGGCGAGCCGATAGCTGGCGCGGCCCTGGACGACGGTGTCGAAACGCCGGTTCTCCGCGCCGGTCAGCCCGAGGGCGGCGCGGGCGGCGGTGGGAAGGGTGTCGGGGTACTCGGCCACCAGGAAGCCGAGGTAATCCTCGTCCACGTACGTGAGCATCGGGGACGCGTCCCCTCGCGGGTCCCCGATGAAGCCGTCGAGCGAGCAGGCGACGAAGTAGGTCAGAGTGCGCAAACGCGATCCTTCGCTGGAGTCTGGCGCCACCGGACTGCGGCAACCACTACGAATAGAGTGCTCCATGCGTAGTGGTTGAGCAAGCGTTTTCGAGTGGCTTGTTTCAGCGGCCCCGCATGTGACTTCATCCAGTGACTTGATCAGGAGGTGAGCCCATGGCAAGGAATCCCGGGCGGCGGCTGGCGCTGCTCGACGCCGCCATCGACGTACTGGCCCGCGAGGGGGCTCGGGGGCTGACGTTCCGGGCGGTGGACGCGCAGGCGGGGGTCCCGGCGGGGACGGCGTCCAACTACTTCGCGAACCGCGACGACCTGCTCACCCAAGCAGGGTCGCGGATCACCGTACGGATGACGCCGGCGGCCGAGCAGATCGACACGGCCATGCGGCCGGAGCCCAGCCGGGAGCTGGTCGCGGAGCTGATGAAGTGGCTGGTCCGGCGGGTTTCGCAGGAGCGGACCGGATACCTGGCGATGCTGGAACTACGGCTGGAGGCGACCCGGCGACCGGCCCTGCAGGCCGAGCTGAACCGGGCGGTGCGGGGGGAGCTGGAGCGGAACATCCGGTTCCATCTGGAGGCGGGGCTGCCGGGGGACGCGGACACCGTGCGGGCGCTGTATCTGGCGATGACGGGACTGCTGCTCGAGCACCTGACGTTGCCGGGGGTGCTGGGGGAGGCGGAGCTGGAGCGGGTGGTGGAGGACCTGGTGCGACGGACCGTGCCTGAGCGGTGAGATACCCCGGCCCCGTCCCCTTCCCGGAGCCGACGGCTGCGCCCCCTCGGCCCCTGCCGCGCTCTCGGGCCCCTGCACTCCGAACTCGTGGGAGCCGCGGCCCTCAGGTGCCGGACGAGTCCGGCCCGCGCCCGTCCGGCACCTGAGGTGCGGCCTCCGGGGACCGGCGTACGCCCCCTACCTGCTGCGCCGCGTCACGAACTCCGCCAGCGCCAGCAGGTCCCCCGCCGCCGCCAGGTCCGGTACCGCGCGGGACAGGTGGTGCAGCGCCCGCGCCATGCGATCCCCCGCCTCCGCCTGGGCCCAGTCGCGGCCACCCGCGCGCTCCACCACCTCGGCGGCGCGGCGCACGTCCTCCTCCTCCAGGAACGGCCGCCGGTACAGCTCGGCCAGCTCCTCGCCCTCGGAGGTGCCGGAGGTCAGCGCGGCGACGACCGGGAGGGACTTCTTGTGGGCGGCCAGGTCGGCACCGGCCGGTTTGCCGGTCCGCTCGGGGTCGCCCCAGATGCCGATCAGGTCGTCGATCAGCTGGAAGGCCAGCCCGGCCTCCCGGCCGAAGGCGTCCAGCGCGGTGACCTCCGCCTCCCCCGCGTCCGCGTACAGCGCGCCCAGGGCGCAGGCGCAGCCGAGGAGGGCGCCCGTCTTCGCGGAGGCCATGGTGAGGCACTCGTCCAGGGACACGGTCAGCGGGTCGCGGCTCTCGAAGGCGCAGTCGGCCTGCTGGCCGGCGCACAGCTCGATGACACAGCCGGAGAGCCGCGCGGACGCGGCCGTGGCCTGCTGGTGGCCGTCGTCGGCGAGGACCCGCAGGGCGAGGGCGAGCATCGCGTCCCCGGCGACGAGGGCGTCCGGCATCCCGAAGACCGTCCACGCGGTGGGCCGGTTCCGCCGGGTGGCGTCCTCGTCGACGATGTCGTCGTGCAGCAGGGTGAAGTTGTGCGTCAGCTCGACGGCGGCCGCCGCGCGCACCGCGGCCCCCGGTTCGCCGCCCAGGGCGCGGGCCGAGGCGAGCACCAGCGCGGGGCGGATGGCCTTGCCCGCCGGGCCGTCGGCCGGGGTGCCGTCGGCGTGCTGCCAGCCGAAGTGGTACGCCGCGATCCGCCGCAGCGGCCCGGGCAGCGCGCCGACGGCGGAGCGCAGCACGGGGTCGACGGTGGCGCGGGTGCGGCCGAGGAGCGCCGCGGCACCGGGGCCGTCGCTGTTCTGTCGTCGCGCGGCGGCCCCTGCCCCTGTCCCGGTCCTGTCCGGGCTGGTCATGGTCATGGTTCTCCTCCTCCGCCTCGTCCTCTTCCCCTCCCGGCTTCCCCCGGCCTCGGTCCGCACACGGGCGCGCGGAGGCAGGGGTACGGGCGGGAGCGCCGGTGCAGAGCGCCCCCGCCCGTACCGGTCCGCTCACCGCCAGCGGTTGACCTCGACGTTCTCCAGCACGCCGAGCGCGTCGGGCACCAGGATCGCGGCGGAGTAGTAGGCCGTCACGAGGTACGAGATGATCGCCTGCTCGTCGATGCCCATGAACCGGCAGGACAGGCTGGGCTCGATCTCGTCCGGCAGACCCGTCTGGTGGAGGCCGACGACGCCCTGGTCGGCCTCGCCCGTACGCATGCAGAGGATCGACGTGGTACGGGCGTCACTGATCGGGATCTTGTTGCTCGGGAAGATCGGCACGCCGCGCCAGGTCGGGATGCGGTGGCCGCCGACGTCGATGCTCTCGGGGACCAGGCCGCGCCGGTTGCACTCGCGCCCGAAAGCGGCGATGGCCTTGGGGTGGGCGAGGAACAGCTTGCTGCCGCGGCGGCGGGACAGCAGCTCGTCCATGTCGTCCGGGCTGGGGACGCCGTCGTGCGGCTGGAGGCGCTGCCCGTAGTCGCAGTTGGAGAGCAGACCGAACTCGGGGTTGTTGATCAGCTCGTTCTCCTGGCGCTCGCGCAGCGCCTCGACCGTGAGCCTCAGCTGCTGCTCGGTCTGGTTCATCGGCTTGTTGTAGAGGTCCGCCACACGCGTGTGCACCTTCAGCACGGTCTGCGCGACGCTCAGCTCGTACTCGCGGGGGGCCGGGTCGTAGTCGACGAAGGTGTGCGGGATGACCGGCTCGCCGCTGTGGCCGGCGGCGAGGTCGATCTCCTTCTCGCCGTAGTTGTTGGCACGCTGGTGCGGGACGGAAGCGACATGGGCGAGGTGGGCGGCCAGCCCCTCGACCCGCTCGGCCAGGTTGCGCACGTCGGCGCGGGTCAGCTCCAGCATCACGCAGGCCGTGGCGGCCCGGTGGGTGTACTCCCAGGTGCCGTCGGGGTCGACGAGGGAGGTGTCCCCGAAGTACGCGCCGTCCGCGAGCACGTCGACGACGGCCTCGTCGCCGTACGGACCGGTGCCGATCTTCTCGACCCGGCCGTGGGCGAGGAGGAAGACCCGGTCCTTGGGCGTTCCGGCCTCGGTGACGGTCTGGCCGGGCTCGAAGGCGCGCCGGGCGCAGCGGTTCGCCAGCTCCGTGAGGGCGGCCTCGTCCTCGTAGGTGCGCAGAACGGGCAGTTCGCGCAGCTCGTTCGGGATGACCTGGACCTGTTCGCCGGTCTGGACGAAGGTGACGCGGCCGTCTCCGATGCTGTACGCGAGGCGCCGGTTCACCCGGTACGCGCCGCCCTGGACCTGGACCCAGGGAAGCATCTTCAGGAGCCACCGGGAGGTGATCTCCTGCATCTGGGGCACCGACTTGGTGGTGGTGGCCAGGTTCCGCGCCGCCGCGGTGCCGAGGCTCTGCTGCGCCGGCGCCTGAGCGCTCCGCACCTCGTCGCCGACCGAACCAACCGAACCAACCGACATGGACTTCCCTCTCGGTTCAACTGTGATCACCTGCGAGAAGGATGCTTTCAGCACCTGGCGTGAGGCCGCCATTACACAAATGAGTGGGACTGAAGAACAGATAAACAGGGCAGGGAACACAGGTTTTTCGAACAGGCGCGGCGCAGAGCAGACGTTCGCGACGCAAAGTTATTCATGTGTCCGGAATTCTTCGCACACCGAATCCGGACAGTGGTGAAGCGGGCACCCTGCGGTCATGGCCACTCCCCTTTCCGCAGGCACGTTGCTGAAGGCCCTGCGCGACGAAGGCGTCAGGGTCGTCGAGATCGGCGGCTGGCGCACCCACAACCGGAACCATGTGGGCCACTGGGGCCCGGTCCACGGGGTGATGATCCATCACACGGCGACCCGGGGCTCCTCGCGCACGGTCGTGATCTGCCGGGACGGATGGCCCGGACTGCCGGGCCCGCTGTGCCACGGCGTGATCACCAAGGACGGCCGGGTGCACCTGGTCGGCCATGGGCGCGCCAACCACGCGGGGCGGGGCGACGACGACGTCCTGCGCGCGGTGATCGCGGAGAAGGCGCCGCCGCCGGACGACGAGGCGAACACGGACGGTAACCGGCATTTCTACGGCTTCGAGTGCGAGAACGCCGGGGACGGCGCCGACCCGTGGCCGGAGGCCCAGCTGGACGCGGTCGCCCGGGTCTCGGCGGCGATCTGCCGCCGCCACAGGTGGACCGCCCGCTCGGTGATCGGCCACCTGGAGTGGCAGCCGGGCAAGGTCGATCCGCGCGGCTTCACCATGGACGCGCTGCGGGCCCGGGTGGAGGAGCGGCTGCCACGCTCCCCCGGGGGATGACCCCCGGCCCCGGCACGGCCCACCCGGGCATCCCCGGCGGGACAATGGACGGATGAAGGAGACGCACGACCTCGGGGCGGCCGGGGACGCGGGGGGCCCCGGGGATCTCGGGGCGCGGACGCCCTCGCCGCTGGAGGCCGTCGAGGACGAACGGTTCACCCGCCGAGGGCTGAGACTGCTGCTGAAGCGGGACGACCTGATCCACCCCGACCTGGTCGGCAACAAGTGGCGCAAGCTGGCGCCGAACCTGGCCGCCTCGGCCGGGCTCCCCCTGCTGACGTTCGGCGGCGCCTACTCCAACCACCTGCGGGCCACGGCCGCCGCGGGGCGGCTGCTGGGCGTGGCGACCATCGGGGTCGTACGGGGCGAGGAACTGGCCGCGCGGCCGCTGAACCCCTCGCTGGAGCAGTGCGCGGCGGACGGGATGCGGCTGGTGTTCGTGGACCGGGCGACCTACCGGGCGAAGGACGACCCCGAGGTGCGGGCCCGGCTGCTGCGGGACGCGCCTCAGGGCACGGTCGTGGTGCCCGAGGGGGGCAGCAACGCGCTGGCGGTGCGCGGGTGCGTGGCGTTGGGCCGGGAACTGCGCGGCCGGGCGGACGTGGTGGCGGTGGCCTGCGGAACCGGCGGGACACTGGCCG
Source organism: Streptomyces sp. MUM 203J (assembly GCF_022414595.1). GTDB lineage: Bacteria > Actinomycetota > Actinomycetes > Streptomycetales > Streptomycetaceae > Streptomyces. The sequence goes on from NZ_JADWYO010000001.1 coordinate 374,253, forward strand.
GACTGGCGGCCGGTCTGGGGCCGGGGCAGCGGGTGCTGGGGTTCCCCGCCCTGAGGGGCGGGTTCCTGGGCGCGGAGATACGAGCCCTTCAGGAGGGGGCCTTCGGGGGACCCGCGGGTGCGTGGAATCTGGAGGAGCGGTTCCACTTCGGGGGCTTCGCGCGCGTGCCGCCCGAGCTGGAGGCGTTCGCCGACGACTTCGCCGCGCGGCACGGACTCGCCGTCGAGCGCGTATACGTGGCCAAGATGCTGTACGGACTGGTACGCCTGGCGGAGGAGGGCGCGTTCCCCCGGGGCACCGCCGTGGCGGGGGTGGTCACGGGGAGTCCGGAGCCGTATGGGAGAAGTGGCGGAATCCGGGCGGTTCGAGCGGGCGGCGGCTGGGTACGTCAACCCTCCGCCGGTTCCTCCGGATTGGATGCCGCAGACCCCTAGCCACCGTGTGTACCCGTATGCCTACTATGAGTGACGGGCACTCGATCGGGGGCCCCGGCGACACGGCATCATGGATCGCGATAGCGTCACGGCGACTACGCACTCCTGCGTACCGCACGGTTCCGGGGAGGAACCGCGGAGGATCATCCGCGTCCCCCCGGGCCCCGAAAGAGTTTGTGCCACCTTGGAGGTGAGGGTGTCCCAGATCGCAGGCGAGCCCGGGTCCCAGGACTTCGTGGAAGTCCGGCTGCCCGCTGCGGGTGCCTACCTGTCCGTGCTGCGTACGGCCACGGCCGGCCTGGCGGCGCGTTTGGACTTCACCCTCGACGAGATCGAGGACCTGCGCATCGCCGTCGACGAGGCGTGCGCGATCCTGCTGCAGCAGGCCGTGTCCGGCTCGGTGCTCAGCTGTGTGTTCCGGCTCATCGACGACTCCCTGGAGGTCACGGTGTCCGCGCCGACGACCGACGGGCGGGCGCCTGAGCGCGACACCTTCGCGTGGACGGTGCTGTCGGCGCTGGCCGGCAAGGTGGACTCGTCGGTCGCGGAGGACCGGACCGTGTCCATCAGCCTGTACAAACAGCGCGGCGCGGGTCCCGGGCCGGCGTGAGGGACGGGGGCGGTCCGGTGCGGAACGAGGAGCGCGGCCCCAGGGCGCCCCGCACGGCGGAGGGCCCGGGCATCCCGGAACAGCAGGCGCGGCCACACCCTGAGGACGGTCTTGCGGAGGCGCCGTACGAGGCGCGGGCGAAGCGGGCGGCGCAGATGAGCGACAGCGGCAGCGAGAACGAGCAGCGGCGGGACGGTGACGGTCCGCGGGTGGACGGCGGCCCCCGGTCGGACGGCCGTGCACGGCCGGATCGCACTCCGCGGGCGGACGGCGCCTCGCGGGCTCACCAGCATGCCGCCGATCCGCAGGACCGGAGCAACGCGCGGGCGATGTTCGTCACGCTGAGGGAGCTTCCGGACGGCTCACCCGAGAAGGCCGAGCTGCGGAACCAGCTGGTCCGGATGCATCTGCCGCTCGTCGAACACCTGGCGCGGCGCTTCCGCAACCGGGGGGAGCCGCTGGACGACCTGACCCAGGTCGCCACGATCGGGCTGATCAAGTCCGTGGACCGGTTCGACCCGGAGCGGGGCGTCGAGTTCTCCACCTATGCGACGCCGACGGTGGTGGGCGAGATCAAGCGCCACTTCCGCGACAAGGGCTGGGCGGTGCGGGTGCCGCGGCGGCTCCAGGAGCTGCGGCTGTCCCTGACGACGGCCACCGCGGAGCTGTCCCAGCTCAATGGGCGGTCACCGACCGTGCACGAGCTGGCGGAGAAGCTGGGCATCTCGGAGGAGGAGGTCCTGGAGGGCCTGGAGTCCGCGAACGCGTACTCCACGCTGTCCCTGGACGTACCCGACACCGACGACGAGGCACCGGCGGTGGCGGACACGCTGGGCGCGGAGGACGAGGCCCTGGAGGGGGTCGAGTACCGGGAGTCCCTGAAGCCGCTGCTGGAGGATCTGCCGCCGCGGGAGAAGCGGATCCTGCTGCTGCGGTTCTTCGGCAACATGACCCAGTCGCAGATCGCCCAGGAGGTGGGCATCTCCCAGATGCATGTCTCGCGGCTGCTGGCCCGGACCCTGGCACAGCTGCGGGAGCGCCTGCTGGTGGAGGAGTAGCGGGACGCCGCGCCCGCCCCCGGCGGTTCGTCCGGTGCGGGCTGCGGGCCGTCGCGTCAGCGGACCGGACCGGCGGCTGCGGGTAATGCGCCCCGCCGGTGCGGCGGCTGCGGTCCGCAGACGGGCGTCGCCTTCTGCTGGTGCACGGGCCCGCCGCGGCGGCGCGCGGGCCGGACCTGGCCCCGCGCCCCGAGGACGGGCGCCGGACGCGGCGCCTCGGCCTGCGGGGGCCTCAGGCGCCGGGAGGCGTGATGCCCAGGGACCTCGGCGTCGCCGGGTGGAGGAGCAGCACCAGCGCGGCCACCGCCGCCAGGCCCAGGGCCGCGCCCGCCGCCATGGCGAGGGGGCCCGCGCCCAGAAGGGTCCAGGCGACCGGAAGCGCCATGATCTGCGTGATGATCGCCGGCCCTCGGCTCCAGCGCCGCAGGCCCAGCAGCCCCCGTGCGGCCACCAGCGGAATCACGCCCAGCGCGAGCAGCGTCGCCCCGCCCGTGAGGGCCTGGGTGACATCGTCGGGGCTGCCGGTCAGCGTGCTCACCAGGACGTACAGGCCTCCGGCGAACAGCGCCAGCGCCTCGGACCCGGCCACCGCCGCGGCGGCCGTCACGGAGGTCGGGCGGGAGGCGGGCGCGTCGGTGGGGTTCGGCTCGGTGCTCACCCCAGCAGGGTAGCGGCCCCGCCACCAGGGCCCCCTTCGCCCGGTACCAAGCGGTAGGTACCCTGGCCGTCATGCGTGCACTTCTCGTGGTCAACCCGGCAGCCACCACCACGAGTGCCCGCACCCGCGACGTACTGATCCACGCGCTGGCCAGCGAGATGAAGCTGGAGGCGGTGACCACCGAGTACCGGGGGCACGCCCGGGACCTGGCCCGGCGGGCCGCCGAGTCCGAGGACATCGACCTGGTGGTGGCGCTCGGCGGCGACGGCACCGTCAACGAGGTCGTCAACGGGCTGCTGCACGGGGGCCCCGATCCGGACCGGCTGCCGAGGCTCGCCGTCGTACCGGGCGGGTCGACGAACGTGTTCGCGCGTGCCCTGGGGCTGCCGAACGACGCAGTGGAGGCGACCGGCGCGATCCTGGACGCGCTGCGGGAGCGGCGGAGCCGTACGGTCGGCCTGGGGCTGGCCGCCGGTGCCCCCGGTACCGAGGACGAGGGGGTGCCCGCCCGCTGGTTCACGTTCTGCGCGGGACTCGGCTTCGACGCCGGGGTCGTCGGGCGGGTCGAGAAGCAGCGGGAGCTGGGCAAGCGCTCCACGCATGCGCTGTATCTGCGTCAGGTGTTCCGGCAGCTGCTCGGTGACCCGCACCGGCGGCACGGGACGATCACACTGGAGCGCCCGGGGCAGGAGCCGGTCGAGGACCTGGTCCTGTCGATCATCTGCAACACCGCGCCCTGGACGTACCTCGGAAACCGCCCGGTCTACGCGGCGCCCGGCGCCTCCTTCGACACCGCGCTCGACGTGCTCGGACTCCGGCGGCTGTCCACCGCGGCGGTGGCCCGGTACGCGACACAGCTGCTCACCTCGACGCCGGAACGCGGCCCGCACGGCAGGCACGCGGTGTCGCTTCATGACCAGACCGAGTTCACCTTGCATTCGAAGGTCCCATTGCCGTTCCAGATGGACGGAGACCACCTCGGCCTTCGAATGAGCGTGAAGTTCACAGGCCATCGCCGTGCACTGGGTGTGATTGTGTGAGTGGAAGGGCCCTCGGCCCTTTATCTCGAACGTATGGGCTGGGGTCCACCCCTAAGAAGTACGGCTGTGACGGAGCCGACACCGAGGAATCCAAAAAAACTTCCCGGAAGGGGTTGTATCCGCAGCCGAGGTTTGCGAATCTCTACATGGCGATCGGGACGGCCCGCAACACCGGCCTCCACTGAGAGCCAGAACCCCTCCTCATCTCAGGACCCACCTCCAGACGTCTGTCTGGCTGTCGGCCCTTCCCTTGCGGAGGGATTCGTGAAAGCGTTCACATTCACAAGCAACTTGCATGCAACACCAAGGAGAGGTAGCAGCCATGGACTGGCGTCACAACGCCGTTTGTCGTGAGGAAGACCCCGAGCTGTTCTTCCCCATCGGCAACACCGGTCCTGCGCTGCTGCAGATCGAGGAAGCCAAGGCTGTCTGCCGTCGCTGCCCCGTGATGGAGCAGTGCCTGCAGTGGGCGCTCGAGACCGGTCAGGACTCGGGTGTCTGGGGCGGCCTCAGCGAGGACGAGCGCCGCGCGATGAAGCGCCGCGCCGCTCGTAACCGGGCACGCAACGCCAGCGCCTGAGCACCGCCAACGCGCCTCCCGAACAGCAGCGCGCAGCAGTAGCAGTACCCCACAGCATTCGAGCCCCGGGCCGTGACGAAACGGCCCGGGGCTCGCTGCTGTTGTGAACGGCCCCTACTTCTGCGGGCGTACGGGGATGTCCAGCACCACGCGCGTGCCGCGCTCCGGCGCCGGGCGCATGTCGAACGTACCGCCCAACTCCCCTTCCACCAGGGTCCGTACGATCTGCAGGCCGAGGTTTCCGGCGCTCTGCGGGTCGAAGCCGACGGGCAGTCCGCGGCCGTCGTCCTGGACGGTGATGAGCAGCCGGGCGTCCGGGGCGCGGGTGTCGCCGCGGACGGCGGTGACCTCCACCGTGCCGTGCTCGCCCGGGGCGAAGGCGTGCTCCAGGGCGTTCTGGAGCACCTCGGTGAGGACCATGGACAGCGGTGTGGCGACCTCCGCGTCCAGAATGCCGAAGCGGCCGTTGCGCCGGCAGGCGACCTTGCCGGGTGAGATCTCCGCCACCATCGAGATGACCCGGTCCGCGATGTCGTCGAACTCGACCCGCTCGTCCAGATTCTGGGACAGCGTCTCATGGACGATCGCGATGGAGCCGACGCGGCGGACGGCCTCGTTGAGCGCCTCACGGCCCCGGTCGGAATCCATCCGGCGGGCCTGGAGGCGGAGCAGGGCGGCGACGGTCTGGAGGTTGTTCTTCACCCGGTGGTGGATCTCCCGGATGGTGGCGTCCTTGGTGATCAACTCGCGTTCCCTGCGGCGCAGTTCCGTGACGTCGCGGAGCAGGACGAGGGAGCCGATGCGGGTGCCCTTGGGCTTGAGCGGGATGACCCGGAGCTGGATGACGCCGCCGTTTCCCTCGACCTCGGTCTCGCGGGGGGCATAGCCGCTGGCGAGCTTGGCGAGGGCCTCGTCGACGGGGCCGCGGGAAGGGGCGAGCTCGGCGGTGGCCTGGCCGAGGTGCTGGCCGACGAGGTCGGCGGCGAGACCGAGACGGTGGTACGCGGACAGCGCGTTGGGCGAGGCGTACTGGACGACACCGTCCGCGTCGAGCCTGATCAGGCCGTCGCCGGCGCGCGGCGAGGCGTCCATGTCGACCTGCTGCTCGGGGAACGGGAAGCTGCCCGCAGCGATCATCTGGGCCAGGTCGGAGGCCGACTGGAGGTAGGTCAGCTCCAGCCGGGAGGGGGTGCGGACGGTGAGCAGGTTGGTGTTGCGGGCGATGACTCCGAGGACACGGCCCTCGCGCCGCACGGGGATCGACTCGACGCGTACGGGGACCTCCTCGCGCCATTCCGGGTCGCCTTCGCGTACGATGCGTCCTTCGTCCAGGGCGGCGTCCAGCAGCGGGCGGCGCCCGCGGGGCACGAGATGGCCGACCATGTCGTCCTGGTAGGAGGTGGGCCCGGTGTTGGGGCGCATCTGTGCGACCGACACATAGCGGGTACCGTCGCGGGTGGGGACCCACAGGACGAGGTCCGCGAAGGAGAGGTCGGAGAGCAGCTGCCACTCCGACACCAGCAGGTGGAGCCATTCGAGGTCTGACTCGCTGAGCGCGGTGTGCTGGCGTACGAGATCGTTCATGGAGGGCACGTCTGTGAGCGTACCCGCGTGCGGGTACCTGGTGCTTTGCCGGTCCTTGGTGGAGGATGGACCAGCGCGCGCACCCGCCGGGACGGATACGGACGCGTGGATGGACAGGCCCGAATGGTCTAGTCCACAATGGACAAGTCAAGACTTCCACCCTCCCCGCACAGGAGGGTGGACCGAGGTACCGGGCTCTCTGCCCTGACTGCGCCGGTGCCTCACCACGGCCGCGGGACCGCACACCCGCCTGGCCGTTGCTACTCCGGGCTGCGGTGCCGGCGTACGGGTTGAGGGTCCCGTACCGGCGCCGCGGCCCGCGGGTTTCCGCGCCCTTCGCCGCCCTTCCGCGCCTCCTCCGCTCTCCGCGCCTCTTGCGCGCCCTGCCGTCTCTTACGGCCGGAAGGCCGCCACCGTCTCAGCCACCGCCTCCGGTTCCGCGCGCAGGGCGCCGTCGCCGCCGGGGGGCGGAACACGGCCGGCGGGTCCGGCCCGGGACGTCAGCGGGTCTCCGTCACCTTCGCCAGGGCCCTGGGCGCGTCCGGGTCCTGGCCCCTCGCGATGGCGGTCTCGTACGCGAGGAGCTGGAGGGGGAGGATCTCCAGGATCGGCTGGAGTTCCTCGGGGACACCCTCGACCGGGAGGACGAAGCCCGCCGACGCCTCGGCCACCCGCGCCTCCGGGCCCACCACGAAGAGGTCCGCGCCCCGGGCACGCAGCCGGTCCAGGACCGGGCGGAGCGCCTCTCCGCCACGGCCGGCCGTGACGACCGCGATGACGGGCGAGACGTTGTCGACCATCGCCAGCGGCCCGTGCAGCAGGTCCGCGCCGGAGTACGAGAGCGCCGGGATGTAGCTGGTCTCCATCAGCTTCAGCGCGGCCTCCTTCGCCGTCGGGTAGCCGTAGCCGCGCGACGTGATCACCATGCGTTCCGCGAAGCGGTAGCGGGCCGCCAGTGCCCGTACCTCCTCACGGCGGGCCAGGATCTGTGCCGCCAGCTCAGGCAGCGGCTCCGCGTCCGCGCCGTCACCGCCGCGCAGCCCCTCGGTGAAGAGGTACAGCGCCAGCAGCGACGCGGTGTACGTCTTGGTCGCGGGCAGCGCCTTCTCCGGGCCCGCCAGCATGTCGGCGTGGTACTCCGCGACCGCGGCGAGCGGCGAGTCCGGGTTGTTGGTGACCGCCAGGGTGATCGCCCCGGCTTCCCGCGCCGCCCGCGTGGAGGCGACCAGGTCCGGAGACCCGCCGGACTGGCTCACGGTGACGACCAGGACGTCCGTGAGGTCCGGCCGCGCCCCGTACGCCGTGGTCGTCGACATGGAGGTCAGCCCGCAGGGCAGGCCCAGCCGGATCTCCAGCAGGTACTTCGCGTACAGCGCCGCGTTGTCGGAGGTGCCCCGCGCGGTGAGCAGGACGAACCTCGGACGCCGCTCCGCGATGCGCCCTGCCACCCCGCGGATCTCCGGCGCGGCCCGGTCCAGGATCCGGCGGAGCACCCCGGGCTGCTCCGCCATCTCGGCGGCCATCATCCGGCCCCGCTCCTCGTCGTTCATGGTGCCAGTCGAGCAGGGTTCACAGCCGCTCGCCAGCCGTGGGCCTCAGGCCCCCGTTCTGCTAGATTGGTCTATACCACTATGCGGAGTCGTGCACCACCGCCCTCCCCACCGTGACCACCACTCTCCAGATCGGCAGGCCCAGCGTGGAAGTTGTCATCGTCCCGGACGCCACGGCAGGCGGCGAACTCATCGCGGAGGCCATCGCGGCCCTCCTGCGCCGCAAGCCCGACGCCCTGCTCGGTGTGGCCACCGGCTCGACGCCGCTGCCCGTCTACGACGCCCTCACCGCGAAGGTCCGCTCCGGCGCCGTCGACGTCTCGCGCGCCCGGATCGCCCAGCTGGACGAGTACGTCGGGCTGCCCGCCGGGCACCCCGAGTCGTACCGCTCCACCGTGCTGCGCCAGGTCGTGGAGCCGCTCGGGCTCGGCCAGGACGCCTTCATGGGCCCGGACGGCTCCGCCGAGGACGTCCAGGCGGCCTGCGAGGCGTACGACACGGCGCTGGCCGAGGCCGGAGGCGTGGACCTCCAGATACTCGGCATAGGCACCGACGGGCACATCGGCTTCAACGAGCCCTGCTCGTCCCTCGCGTCCCGCACCCGCATCAAGACGCTCACCGAGCAGACCCGCGTCGACAACGCGCGCTTCTTCGAAGGCGACATCGACCAGGTCCCGCACCACGTCGTCACCCAGGGCATCGGCACCATCCTGGAGGCCCGCCACCTGGTGCTCCTCGCCACCGGCGAGGGCAAGGCGGAGGCCGTCGCCCAGACCGTCGAAGGCCCCGTCTCCGCGCTGGTCCCCGCCTCCGCGCTCCAGTTGCACCCGCACGCCACGGTCGTCGTCGACGAGGCCGCCGCGTCCAAGCTGAAGCTCGCGGACTACTTCCGTCACACGTACGCCCACAAGCCCGCCTGGCAGGGGCTGTAACACCCCGGGGGTACGAGAAGGGGGCCGGCGCCCGTTCCAGGCGCCGGCCCCCTTCTCGTACCCGTGCGCTCACCCGCCGGTGACGACCTCCGCCGCCGCCGTCCCGCACACCCGCGCCGCACCGTGCGTCGCGATGTGCAGGGCCCCGCGCGGCGGAGCCTGGTTCAGGCCCATCTCCACCACGATCGTGTCGGGGCGGGCGGCCAGCAGCCCGTCCAGCGCCTCCCTCATCCAGGCGTGACGGTGCGCGTCGCGCACGACGGCCACGATCCGGCGCTCCCCCGCCGCCCGCAGCACATCCTCGACGCCGGCCTCCGTGCCGTACGTCCCGGTCTCGGTGCCCGGCAGCAGCCGGGCCAGTTCGGGGCCGACACCCCAGGGTGTCTCGTCACCCACCGCGATGTTCGCGACGGGTGCGAAGGACGCCACGTACGGAGGCTCGGTGAGCGGCTCGTAGGGCTTCTCCCCCGGCGTGACCGTCAGCGCGCGCCGCGCCGCCACCAGGCCGATCTCCGTGTACCCGCCGGAGCCGGTGTCCGTGTCGGTGCCGGGCGCGGTCCCCTCCTGCACCGCCGCGCCCGGCCCCGTCTGAGCCCCCCCGGCCCGGTGCGCCCGGGTCCAGGACGCCAGCGCGCGCACGCGCGCCGCCGCGTCGGCCAGGCGCTCCTCGGGCAGGTCGCCGCTCCGTACCGCGGTCACCAGCGCGTCGCGCAGTCGCAGCACGGTCCCCTCGTCGGCCATGCCGCCGCCGACGCAGATGGCGTCGGCGCCCGCCGCGATCGCGAGGACGGAGCCGCGCTCGATCCCGTACGTCGATGCGATGGCCCGCATTTCGATGCCGTCGGTGACGATCAGGCCGTCGAAGCCCAGCTCCTCGCGCAGCAGTCCGGTGAGGATCCGCGGGCTGAGGGTGGCGGGGCGATCGGGGTCGAGCGCGGGCAGAAGGATATGCGCGCTCATCACCGATTTGGAACCCGCGGCGATGGCCGCGCGGAAAGAGGCCAGCTCACGGGCGTGCAGTGTGTCCAGGTCCACATCGATGCGGGGGGTCGCGAGGTGCGAGTCCACATTCGTGTCGCCGTGTCCGGGGAAGTGCTTGACGCAGGCGGCGACACCGGCGGCCTGGAGCCCCTCGACGTACGCCACGGTGTGCCGGGCGACCAGTGCGGGATCGGCGCCGAAGGACCGGACACCGATGACCGGGTTGTCCGGGTTGGAGTTGGCGTCGGCGGAGGGCGCCCAGTTGAAGTCGACTCCGCAGGCTGCGAGGCGACGGCCCAGCTCGTGGGCGACGGCCCGGGTCAGGCCTGGGTCGTCGACGGTGCCGAGGGCGAGGTTGCCGGGGAAGGAGGAGCCGTGCCGGGCCTCCAGCCGGGTGACGTCGCCGCCCTCCTCGTCGATGGCGACCAGCATGTCCCCGTTCTCGGCCCGCAGCCGGGCGGTGAGCGCGGTGAGCTGCTCGGGCGAGGCGATGTTCCGGCCGAACAGGCCGACGGAGGCGAGGCCCTCCCCGATCCGGCGCAGCAGCCAGTCGGGCGGAGTCGTGCCGGGGAAACCGGGCTGGAGGACGGTGAGCGCGTCGCGGGTGAGCGTGTCGGTGCTGCCGCGCAGGGTGGTGGTCATGTGCGGCGTCATCCCTTCACGGCGCCGGCGGTCATGCCGCCGACGGCCCGTCGCTGGAGAAAGAGGAAGACCACGAGGACGGGCAGCGCGAAGAGCGTGGAAGCGGCCATGGTGGCCCCCCAGTCGCTGCCGAAGGCGGTCTGGAACTGGGTCAGCCACAACGGCAGGGTCTGGGCTTCCTTGTCCTTGTGGAGGATCAGGACCATCGCGAACTCGTTCCAGGCGGTGATGAAGCCGAAGAGCGAGGTCGACATGAGGCCCGGCGCGAGCAGCGGGAAGATCACCTTGCGGAAGGCCTGGCCGCGGGTGCAGCCGTCGATCTGGGCGGCCTCCTCCAGTTCCACCGGGACGGCGGCGATGAAGCCGCGCAGGGTCCAGATGGTGAAGGGCAGCACCATCACGAAGTAGATGGCGGTCAGCATCGGGAGGCTGTTCAGCAGGTCGAGGTCCCGGACGCTGATGTACATGACGATGACCATGACCTCCCACGGGGCCATCTGGGCCATCATCACGCCGAGGACGAGCCCCTTGCGCCCCCGGAACTTCATCCGGGCGATCGCGAAGCTCGCGGCGAGGGCGACGAGCAGCGCGAGCAGGACGGCGCCGACGGTGACCGTGAGGCTGTTGGCGACGTACGTCCAGAACAGGTCGACACCGGTCGCGGTGGGGTAGTTCTCGAAGGTCGGTGTGAAGAGGAACACCGGGTCCCTGGTGAGGATCTCCGACTGGGGCTTCAGCGAGGAGCTGATCATCCAGTACACGGGGAAGGCGAAGAGCGCCGCCAGGAGGAGGGCGGTCAGGTTGGCGAGGACGGTGCCGGGCCTCAGCGGCTTCCCGTGAAGCTTCTGTGCCTTCGCGGGGCGGGTGGCGGTGCTCACTGCTGCTCCTCCTGCTTCAGGATCAGGCGGAAGTAGAAGGACATGGCGGCGATCAGCATCAGGATCGTGAGGACGGAGATGGCCGCCGCGAGGCCGTAGTGGGCCTGGCTCTGGCCCTCGATGTACGCGAAGACCGGGAGGGTCTCGGAGCCGCGGTCCGGTCCGCCCTGGTTCATGGCGTACACCTGCGCGAACGCCTTGAACACCCAGATGATCTCCAGGAACGTCGTCACCAGGAAGAACGGCTTGAGGTTCGGGAAGACCACGGACCAGAACGTCCGCCAGCCGTTGGCGCCGTCCATCTTCGCGGCCTCGTACAGCTCGGTGCCGACGGTGGTGAGGCCCGCGTACATGTTGAGTGCGACGAAGGGGACGGAACCCCAGATGATCAGGACCGCGATGATGACCAGGGTGGAGGTGCCGGTCTCGAACCAGTTGTGCTGCTCGTAGCCCTCGAAGCCGAGGGTGCGCATCAGCCAGTTGAAGACGCCGAACTGCTCGTCGAACAGCCACCGGAAGACCGTGACGGAGGCGACGATCGGCATGGCCCAGGCGAGGATCAGGGCGAGCGACAGAACCAGCCGCATCTTCTTGCCCAGGCGGTTGAGCAGCAGCCCGAGCAGGGTGCCGAGACCCATGATCACGACGACGTTGACCGCCGTGAAGACGACGCTGCGGACGACGACGTCCCAGAAGGACGGGTCGCCGAGCAGTGCCGTGTAGTTGTCGAAACCGATCCACTCGGAGGTCCGGGTGATCAGTTCCTTCCGGTTGACCTGCTGGAAGGAGAGGATCACGTTCCGGATCAGCGGATAGAGCAGCAGCACGGCCATGGACAGGACGGCTGGTGCGATCAGCAGATACGGCAGCAGTCCGCCGGGCAGGGAGCGCCCTCCGCGTGGAGCCCGCGGGGTGTCCGCCGGTCCGGTCGGTGGTGGCGGCGTCCGTTCCTGGGTCTGCGCCGCCCTCCCGGGCGCGTCCTGGGGAGCGGTGGCCGCCGCTCCCTTGGAGTCCACGGTCATGGTCTTCTTCCTCGCGGTTCTTGGGCGTGCGGGGTCCCGAATCGGGGGGCGCCGCCCCGGACCCCCCGCTCCGCAAGCGCCCCAGGGGCTGATGTCAGCCCCTGGGGCCGTCCCCTGCTCGAAGAGCCCGAGGGAGCTTGAGGGCGAGCACCGAAGGCTCGGTCACGGGGGTCCGGGGGCGGGGTCCCCGGTTACTGCTGGTTGACGCGCTCGGTGATGATCTTGTCCGCGGCCTCGCCGGCCTTCTTCGGGTCCTCGCCCTTCAGGACCTTGGTCATGAAGTCCTTGATCGGGTTGGGCTCGGTCTCGACGTTGGCCCAGCCCGGGGTCACCGGGGTGATGCGGCCGACGGGCGCGGTCTGGGCCATGGCCTCCGCGAAGGAGCCGGCCTCCGGCTTGAACTGGGCGGCGTCGTTGTTCGGGAGCAGTCCGCCGCCGGTGGCCTCGGCGTACTTGGCCATGTGGTCCTTGCCTGCGGCGAGGGCCAGCCACTCCTTGGCGAGCTCCTTGTTCGGGGAGCGCTCGGCGATCGCGAGGTTGGAGCCGCCGAGGAAGACGGAGCCCGGCTTGTCGGCGGTCTTGCCCGGGATCGGGAAGTAGCCGAAGTCGGCCTTGCCGCCGGCCTTCTCGATGGCGGCGGCCGCGCCGCCGGCCTCCCAGCCGAGGCCGATCCAGGAGGCCACGCCGCCCTTGGGCACGATGTCGGTGGACTGCTGCGGGGTGGCCTCGTCCTTGTCCTTGGGGGCGGTGGAGAAGGACTGCAGTTCCTTGTAGAAGTTGACGGCGGCCGCGGCCTCGGGCGTGGCGAGCGTGCCCTTCCACCGGTCGCCGTCCTTGACGGCGAGGTCGCCGCCCTCGTCCCACAGGAAGCCGGCGAAGACGTACCAGCTCTGGCCGGGCAGGTAGATCGGCTGGACCTTGGAGTCCGAGTCCTTGATCTTCTTCAGGCCGTCGATCCACTCCTCGCGGGTCTTCGGCGGCTTCACCCCGGCCTTCGCGTAGGCGGCCTTGTCGTAGACCACGACGCGGCTGGCGGCGTACCAGGGGGCGGAGTAGAGCTTGCCGTCGAGCTCGTTCGACGCGAGCATGCCCTTGTTCCAGCCGTCGTAGCCGAACGTCGCCTTGTCCTCGGTGAGGTCGGCGAGCCCGCCGGTGGCGGCGTAGCCGGCGGTCTGGGTGTTGCCCAGCTCAAGCACGTCCGGCGGGGTGTCCTCGGAGAGGGCCGTGGTCACCTTCTCCTGGATGCCGTTCCACTGCTGGACCTCGACCTTGACCTTGACGTTCTTGTGCTTGGCCTCGAACTCCTTGTTGACTTCCTTGATCCAGGCGTCCGGAGCGGATCCGTCCATGACCCAGACGGTCAGCGTCTTGTTGCCGTCGGCGTCGGTGGAGCCGCTCTTGCCGTCCTCCGTACCGCACGCGGCGAGGCCTACCATCATGCCCGCGACACTGATAGCCGCGATGAGCTTGCGCTTCACGCCACCCTCCTCAGGGATGCCTGGAACCCCCCTGCCCACCGCGAAGACCGACCTGCGACGTACGACGAACGACGAGTACTGCTCGTGGGGCTGGGTCTGATCTTGATTGGTTTAGACCAGTAACCGGGAGCTTGGCCTAGACCTTTGGGGGTGTCAAGGGTGTATAAGAGGGGCTGTTGGCTCCGTTATCGGACCGACACCTGAGGAGGGGCGACGACCCGTGACCGGTCCGTGCCACCATGTGAGCCACGAAAGACGGAGGAGCCGGTGACGGCTGCAGCACAGGAGTCGGGAAGGCAGGCCATGGCCACCCAGAGCGGCGGTACGGAGACCGCGAAGAGGACCGGCGGCGGGTCCGGGTCCGCGAGCGGATCCGCGACGGCGACCGCGCCGGAGAGCGGCACGGCGACCCGCTCCGCGCGCGTACCCAAGTACTACCGGCTCAAGCGGCACCTGCTGGAGATGACCGAGACGATGCCGCCCGGCACGCCCGTGCCGCCGGAGCGCACCCTCGCCACCGAGTTCGACACCTCCCGGACCACCGTCCGCCAGGCCCTCCAGGAACTGGTCGTCGAGGGCCGCCTGGAGCGGATCCAGGGCAAGGGCACGTTCGTCGCCAAACCGAAGGTCTCCCAGGCCCTGCAGCTCACCTCGTACACCGAGGACATGCGCGCCCAGGGCCTCGAACCGACCTCGCAGCTCCTCGACATCGGCTATGTCACCGCCGACGACACCCTGGCCGTCCTGCTCGACATCCAGCCGGGCGGGCGGGTCCTGCGGATCGAGCGGCTGCGGCTCGCCAGCGGGGAGCCGATGGCCATCGAGACGACCCACCTGTCGGCCAAGCGCTTCCCGGCGCTGCGCCGCTCGCTGGCCAAGTACACCTCCCTCTACACGGCACTGGCCGAGGTGTACGACGTCCGGCTCGCGGAGGCCGAGGAGACCATCGAGACCTCGCTGGCGACACCCCGGGAGGCGGGCCTGCTGGGCACGGACGTGGGGCTGCCGATGCTGATGCTGTCCCGGCACTCGTACGACGAGCAGGGCGCCCCGGTCGAGTGGGTGCGTTCGGTGTACCGGGGCGACCGGTACAAGTTCGTGGCGCGCCTCAAGCGCCCGGCCGACGACTGAGATTCACGCGCGCCTCGCAACTCACCGCAGTCACAACGTTATCGAGCGACACCTTCCCTGGAGCGGACCGTCCCCGTAGATTCGCCGCATCGCACGGCTGATCATGAACGGCTGATCATGAGGGGACGGTGCTCACCGTATGTCGGAAGTGACGCAGGACCAGGAACAGCCACCCATGCCGGTGGTCACCTCCGTCCGGGTGGTGATCGCCCTCTGCCTGTTAACCCCGTTCGTGGCGATGCTCTGGGTGAGTTCGTACGCCCGGGTGGAGCCGGTGGTGGGCGGTGTCCCGTTCTTCTACTGGTACCAGATGCTGTGGGTCGTCGTCTCGACCGCGCTGACGATGCTGGCGTACCGCCTCTGGCACCGTGACCAGCGTGCACGCGAGGCCGCCCGCGAAGGGGGTGCGGAGCGGTGAAGGACGGCGTGAACGGCGTCGCGCTCGGCGTCTTCCTCTTCTTCTTCCTCCTCGTGACGGTCCTGGGCTTCCTGGCCGCGCGCTGGCGCCGTGCCGCGAACGAGAACAGCCTCGACGAATGGGGCCTCGGCGGGAGGTCGTTCGGCACCTGGATCACCTGGTTCCTGCTCGGCGGCGACCTCTACACGGCGTACACCTTCGTCGCGGTCCCGGCGGCGATCTACGCGGCGGGCGCGGCCGGGTTCTTCGCCGTGCCGTACACGATCCTCGTCTACCCGCTGATCTTCACCTTCCTGCCCCGGCTGTGGTCGGTGTCGCACAAGCACGGGTACGTCACCACCTCCGACTTCGTGCGCGGACGCTGGGGCTCCCGGGGGCTGTCCCTGGCGGTGGCCGTCACCGGCATCCTCGCCACCATGCCGTACATCGCGCTCCAGCTGGTCGGCATCCAGGCCGTGCTGGACGTGATGGGCGTCGGCGGCGGCGAGTCCGCGCACTGGTTCGTCCGGGACCTGCCGCTGCTCATCGCGTTCGGTGTGCTCGCGGCCTACACGTACTCGTCCGGACTGCGCGCCCCGGCCCTGATCGCCTTCGTCAAGGACACGCTGATCTACCTGGTGATCGCGGTGGCGATCGTCTACATCCCCGTCAAGCTGGGCGGGTTCGACGCGATCTTCGGCGCGGCGAGCGAGAAGTTCACCAGCAGCGGCAAGGGCTCACTGGTGCCGGGCGAGGCAGGCCAGTGGACGTACGCCACGCTGGCGTTCGGCTCGGCGCTGGCGCTGTTCATGTACCCGCACTCGATCACGGCCACGCTGTCGTCCGGCAGCCGTGACGTGATCCGCCGCAACACCACGATCCTGCCGCTGTACTCGGTGATGCTGGGCCTGCTGGCGCTGCTCGGGTTCATGGCGATCGCCGCGGGAGTGCAGGTGGAGAACGGCCAGCTGGCGATCCCTCAGCTGTTCGAGAACATGTTCCCGGACTGGTTCGCGGGCGTGGCGTTCGCCGCCATCGGCATCGGCGCGCTGGTGCCCGCGGCGATCATGTCGATCGCCGCGGCCAACCTCTTCACCCGCAACATCTACAAGGACTTCCTGAAGCCGGACGCCACACCGGAGCAGGAGACCAAGGTGTCGAAGCTGGTGTCGCTGCTGGTGAAGGTGGGCGCGCTGGCGTTCGTGCTGACGCTGGACAAGACGGTCGCGATCAACTTCCAGCTGCTGGGCGGCATCTGGATCCTCCAGACCTTCCCGGCGCTGGTGGGCGGCCTGTTCACCCGCTGGTTCCACCGCTGGGCGCTGCTCGGCGGCTGGGCGGTCGGCATGGTGTACGGCACGTGGACCGCCTACAACGTGGCGAGCCCGACGCAGAAGCACTTCGGCGGGTCCTCGGCGGCTATCCCCGGTATCGGGGAGATCGGCTACATCGGCCTGACCGCGTTCGTCCTGAACCTCGCGGTGACGGTGGCGCTGACGTTCGTCCTCCGCGCCCTGAAGGCCCCGGAGGGCGTCGACGAGACGACCGCGTCGGACTACACGGCGGACGCGGACACGTCGAGGTCCCCCGCCCCGAAGGTCCCCGCGGGCCACTGAGCCCCGCACCCCGGAGGGCCGCCGCACCCGTGGTGCGGCGGCCCTCCGCCGTCCCGGCGACCAGCACCGCGGGCCCTCAGAGCAGGCCCAGCACCAGCTTGACCGCCCGCTCGACGTCGACCCACTCCTCCGGGTCGACGCGGCCCGCGAAGTCGCCCAGCCGTGTGGGGTCGACGGCCGCCATCTGCTCGACGAGAACCACCGTGGCCGTGCCGTTCATGTCGAGCTTCGGGTGAAGCAACCCGGGTGCGGCGCTCGTCGAGG
The DNA here is from genome assembly GCF_022414595.1 of Streptomyces sp. MUM 203J. Taxonomy (GTDB): domain Bacteria; phylum Actinomycetota; class Actinomycetes; order Streptomycetales; family Streptomycetaceae; genus Streptomyces. The sequence continues at coordinate 391,108 of NZ_JADWYO010000001.1, forward strand.
TCGGAGCGACGATCAGCGTCGACGTGGCGAGTGCCGCGGTCTGGAGCACGACCGCATAGCGCGTATCGCGCTCTTCATGGCCGACCGCGTCCTCACGGACCCTCAGCCGGTGGACGTCACCACGCACGGAGCTCCTCCATGTCGGCCCGGACCTCGGCGAGTTCCGTCTGGTAGGCCGGGTCGTTCCGCCATGCGGCGAGCTCGGCGGCCGCCTCGCGGTACTGCTCACGGACGTACGCCTCGTGAATCGCCGCTCTTATGGCGTCCGACGCCGTCACGTCCCGGAGGGCGGCCAGCGCTTCGAGCTCACGATGAGTGTCGGCGTCGGGTCGGAAGGTGATGGCCTTCGGCGTCATGGCCCCAGTGTCATACGAAACGCATTACGAGCGAGCCTCCGACCGTCACCTTCTGACACCAAGGCACAACATGTGGGGGGCGACGCAGCAGGCTCCCCCCACATGTATGCTCGTCCTCGCTGTCGCGCAGGGGAATCCGGTGGGAATCCGGAACTGTCCCGCAACGGTGTGATCGGTGTGCTTTCGCGCACCCGCAGTCCGATGACCTGCCGCAGTGCGCCCGGACCGTCCGGCCCGGGTGCTCCAGACGTCCGGGCCTCGCGGAATGGGCCGGTGGACGCGGTCACGCATGCCTGCCGCCGCTTCCCCCGCCGCCCGCACCGCAACAGGCCCCGAGCCGAGCGAGGGAGAGCCCCCACGTGACCATCGCGCCAGCGGATCCGGCCTCAGCGACCACCGGAGTCGACGCCGAGGGCGACGCCCCGGGCACGGCCCGCCCGTCTCCCGCCACCACCCTCGACGGAGGCCCTTCGGGCCGCGGCGCCGAACTCCTCCGGACCCTCACCGACCTCACCGCCGATCTGCCGGACACCGACCCGGGCCGGGTCGCCGCCGCCGCGCTGCGCGGCCGGCACGCCGGGTCGGACGAGGCGGAGCTGCGGGACCTCGCCACCGAGGCCGCCGCCGGGCTGATCTCCGAAGACCCGGCGTACTCCCGGCTCGCCGCCCGGCTGCTGGCCCGCACCATCGTGGAGGAGGCGGCCTCGCAGGGTGCGACGGGCTTCTCCGCGTCGGTCGCCGTCGGGCACCGCGAGGGGCTCATCGCGGACCGCACGGCGGAGTTCGTACAGCTCCACGGCGACCGCCTCGACGGGGTCGTCGACCCCGTGGGCGACGACCGCTTCGGCTACTTCGGGCTCCGCACCCTCTACTCCCGCTACCTGCTGCGCCACCCGCTCACCCGCAAGGTCGTCGAGACCCCGCAGCAGTTCATGCTGCGCGTGGCCTGCGGGCTCGCGGAGGACGACAGCGCACGGGCGCTGGAGGAGGTCATGGCGCTGTACGGGCTCATGAGCCGCCTCGACTACCTGCCCTCCTCCCCCACGCTCTTCAACTCCGGCACCCGCCACCCCCAGATGTCCTCCTGCTACCTGCTGGACTCCCCGCAGGACGAGCTGGACTCCATCTACGACCGCTACCACCAGGTCGCGCGGCTGTCCAAGCACGCGGGCGGCATCGGCCTGTCGTACTCCCGCATCCGGGCGCGCGGTTCGCTGATCCGCGGCACCAACGGGCACTCCAACGGCATCGTGCCGTTCCTGAAGACCCTCGACGCGTCCGTCGCCGCCGTCAACCAGGGCGGGCGCCGCAAGGGCGCGGCGGCCGTGTACCTGGAGACCTGGCACGCGGACATCGAGGAGTTCCTGGAGCTGCGCGACAACACCGGGGAGGACGCCCGGCGCACCCACAACCTCAACCTGGCGCACTGGATCCCGGACGAGTTCATGCGCCGGGTCAACGAGGACCGCGAGTGGTCGCTGTTCTCCCCGTCGGACGTACCCGAGCTGGTCGACCTGTGGGGCGAGGAGTTCGACGCCGCGTACCGGGCCGCCGAGGCGAAGGGCCTGGCCCGCAAGACGATGCCGGCCCGCGACCTGTACGGCCGCATGATGCGGACCCTGGCCCAGACCGGCAACGGCTGGATGACCTTCAAGGACGCCGCCAACCGCACCGCCAACCAGACCGCCGAGCCGGGGCACACGGTCCACTCCTCGAACCTGTGCACCGAGATCCTGGAGGTCACGGACGACGGGGAGACCGCGGTCTGCAACCTGGGGTCGGTGAACCTCGGCGCGTTCGTCGCCGACGGTGACATCGACTGGAAGCGGCTGGACGAGACCGTCCGTACCGCCGTGACCTTCCTCGACCGGGTCGTCGACATCAACTTCTACCCGACCGAGCAGGCGGGCCGCTCCAACGCCCGCTGGCGGCCGGTGGGCCTGGGCGCGATGGGCCTCCAGGACGTCTTCTTCAAGCTGCGGCTGCCCTTCGACTCGGCGGAGGCCCGGGCCCTGTCGACCCGGATCGCGGAGCGCATCATGCTCGCCGCGTACGAGGCGTCGGCCGACCTGGCCGAGCGCAACGGGCCGCTGCCCGCCTGGGAGCAGACCCGGGCGGCGCGCGGGGTGCTGCACCCCGACCACTACGACGCGGAACTCTCCTGGCCGGAGCGGTGGGCGGCGCTGCGCGAGCGGATCGCGGCCGTCGGCATGCGCAACTCGCTGCTGCTGGCCATCGCGCCGACCGCGACGATCGCCTCGATCGCCGGTGTGTACGAGTGCATCGAGCCGCAGGTGTCGAACCTGTTCAAACGCGAGACGCTGTCCGGGGAGTTCCTCCAGGTCAACTCGTACCTGGTGAAGGAGCTGAAGGAGCTCGGCGTGTGGGACGCGCAGACCCGGGAGGCGCTGCGCGAGTCCAACGGCTCGGTGCAGGGCTTCACCTGGGTCCCGGCGGACGTCCGCGCGCTGTACCGCACGGCGTGGGAGATCCCGCAGCGCGGCCTGATCGACATGGCGGCCGCCCGCACCCCGTTCCTGGACCAGTCGCAGTCGCTGAACCTGTTCATGGAGACGCCGACGATCGGCAAGCTGTCGTCGATGTACGCGTACGCCTGGAAGCAGGGCCTGAAGACCACGTACTACCTGCGGTCCCGCCCCGCGACGAGGATCGCGCGGGCGGCGTCCGGCACCACCCCCGTCCCCGTACAGCAGAGCACGCCCGACCCCGAGGCCGTCGCCTGCTCCCTTGAGAACCCCGAGTCCTGCGAGGCATGCCAGTGACCGCCCACCCGTCGCCCGAGCACCACCCCTCAACGACGGCGCTTCGCGCCGGCGGTGTCAGTTCCCAGAACCTGCTCGACCCCGGCTTCGAGCTGACGCTGCGCCCGATGCGCTACCCCGACTTCTACGAGCGCTACCGGGACGCGATCAAGAACACCTGGACCGTCGAGGAGGTCGACCTCCACTCGGACGTCGCGGACCTGGCGAAGCTCAGCCCCGGTGAGCAGCACCTCATCGGCCGCCTGGTCGCGTTCTTCGCGACGGGCGACTCGATCGTGGCGAACAACCTGGTGCTGACGCTCTACAAGCACATCAACTCGCCCGAGGCGCGGCTGTACCTGTCCCGCCAGCTGTTCGAGGAGGCCGTGCACGTCCAGTTCTATCTGACGCTGCTCGACACCTACCTCCCCGACCCGGAGGACCGCGCCGCCGCGTTCGCCGCCGTCGAGAACATCCCGTCCATCCGCGAGAAGGCAGCCTTCTGCTTCAAGTGGATGGACTCGGTGGAGAAGCTGGACCGGCTGGAGACCCAGGCCGACCGCCGCCGCTTCCTGCTCAACCTGATCTGCTTCGCCGCCTGCATCGAGGGCCTGTTCTTCTACGGCGCCTTCGCGTACGTGTACTGGTTCCGGTCGCGCGGTCTGCTGCACGGCCTGGCCACCGGCACCAACTGGGTGTTCCGCGACGAGACGATGCACATGAGCTTCGCGTTCGAGGTGGTCGACACGGTCCGCAAGGAGGAGCCGGAGCTGTTCGACGAGCAGCTTGGCCGGCAGGTCACCGACATGCTCAAGGAGGCCGTGGAGGCCGAGCTGCAGTTCGCCCGCGACCTGTGCGGCGACGGGCTGCCGGGCATGAACACCGACTCCATGCGCCAGTACCTGGAGTGCGTGGCCGACCAGCGCCTCCAGCGGCTCGGCTTCGCCCCGGTGTACGGCTCCGAGAACCCGTTCGCCTTCATGGAGCTCCAGGGCGTCCAGGAGCTGACGAACTTCTTCGAGCGCCGCCCCTCTGCCTACCAGGTGGCGGTGGAGGGTTCGGTGGACCTGGACGAGGACTTCTGAGGATGCTCCGTACGCGGTCGGCGGCCGGTGCCGCCGCCGTGCTCACCGTCGCCGCGGGCCTGGGTGTCAGGTCCGCGGCGACGGGTGTCGTCGCCAAGTACGCGGGCGACGCTCTGTACACGGTGCTCGTGCTGGCGCTGGTGGTGCTGGTGGCGCCCCGGCTGCGTCCGTGGGCGGCGGCCGGGTGGGCGCTGGGCATCAGCTGGGCGGTGGAGCTGTTCCAGCTGACCGGGGTGCCCGCGGCGCTGGCCGCGCACCCGGTCGTCGGCACCCCGGCCCGCCTGGTGCTCGGGACGTCCTTCAACACCCCGGACCTTTTCTGGTACGGGGTCGGCGCGGCGGCCGGCTGGGCGGTGCTCAGCCGGCCGTGGCGCCGCCGGCGCCGTGAACGTCAGTCGTTGGGGACGGTCTCGTAGCGCGGCGTGCCCTCCGCCATCTGCCGCAGCGCGTCCTTGCGGTCCCGCTTGGACAGCCGGTCGATGTACAGGTAGCCGTACAGGTGGTCCGTCTCGTGCTGGAGGCAGCGGGCGAAGTAGCCGGTGCCGCGCACCTTGACCGGGTTGCCGTGCACGTCCTGCCCGTGCACCTCGGCGTAGTCGGGGCGGGCCAGCGCCGCGTACGCGGTGGGGACGGACAGGCAGCCCTCGTTGGAGTCGTCGAGGACGCGGCGCTCGGCCGGAAGCTCCTGGAGGACCGGGTTGATCACGACGCCGGTGTGCCGGACGCCCTCGTCGTCGGGGCAGTCGTAGACGAAGACCTTCAGGTCGACGCCGATCTGGTTGGCGGCCAGGCCCACGCCCTCGGCGGTGCGCTGGCTGGCGAACATGTCGTCGACGAGCTGCGCCAGCTCGTCCCCGAACTCGGTGACGTCCTTGCACTCCTTGTGCAGCACCGGGTTGCCGACCACCGTGATGGGACGGGACGTGCCGCGTTCGCGGTGGGCCCGCTCGCGCTCCTCGCAGTCCTCCGTGTCGACGATGTAGCCCTCGTCGTCCACGGGCAGGGTGCCGTCGCCCTGCTGCCGAGTCTCCTGCTGCGCCATGTCCGTCGTCCGCGCCTTCCCTGAGAAGTCACCGTGTGGGTCGTGCCCGTACAGGGTACGGGGCCCCGGCGACCCGCTTCACCGGCTCAGCAGACTTCTTCCAGATCGCGCCACTCACGGCTGTCCGGGCTGTCCGCGACCCAGCCGTCGAGGAGACCGCGCACCAGCCCGGCGGGCGCGGCGATGCCGCACTCCCGCTCCGGAACCCACAGGTCGCCGGAGGTGCGGTGGCCGAGCGGCCCCGGGTGGCCGGGCTCACTGTGGTCGTGCGGGTCCAGGTGCTCGCCCTCGCCCTCGGCGCTGGGCATCCGGGACTCGGAGCAGGACCGGCACAGGAGCCGTACGGAGGAGGACCAGTCCTCGGCGGCGAATCCGGCGTCCGCGGCGAGCTGTTCCAGGGCGTTCCGGTCGGCCTCGGTGGCGGCTTCCAGGAGGACGACCCAGGTGGGGACGGGCGAGGGGGCCCACAGCTCGATCTCGTCGAACACGGGGAAGCTGTGGCCCGTGGCGGTGGTGCGCTCCCCGTTGGGGACACCGTCGTGAAGGACGACCTCGCCCCAGCGGCGGCCGGAGGACGGCAGGGGGATGGACAGCACTTCTATCCGTGCCGGGTCGAGCCGGCGGCCCCACACCACCTCGGCCTCGCCCTCCGGCGACAGCCGTACGGCGGCGCTGCCGAGGTCCATGCCGGTGGGCTCGCCGCCCGGGGCGGTCCGGTCGGGCACCTTCAGCCCGTACGCCTGCCAGGCGCGGCGGGCCAGCGGCCAGTCCTGGAGGGCGGTGGCGGCGATGCCGACGTTCCACCAGTCGGGAGCGCCGGTCTCCCTGTCGAGCAGCGCGACCGCTCGCAGCCCGGCGGCCCGGGCCTGCTCCCAGTCGTGCCGGAACTTGTGCAGCAGGGCCAGGTTGAACCAGGACTCCGAGAGCCACGGCTCCAGGTCCGCCGCACGGGTCAGCAGCGCGCCCGCGTCCTCGTACCGCCCGTCCCCGATCAGCGTGAACGCGCGGTCGGTGGCCTGCCGCCACGAGGCGGAGGGCCGATGCCGTACCTTCCCGAAGATCCTCACGATTCCCGCCTGCCGGTCTGCCGGTCGCTGAAGGTTCTGCCCCGGACTCCCTCTCAGTTGGCATCCAACCATGCCCGGTCGCACACCCGCTCATTACCCATGGGTTACCCCGCTCCTACCCCGGTACCCGGCCCGCGACGCGGACGTACCCGTCGCGGGCGAGTACCCGCCCGAGGGCTTCCACAACCGCCGGGTGGTAGTCGCGGGCGGTGCCGAGCCGGAGGTGCTCCAGGGCCTGGAGTCCTCCCTGAGCGGTTTCCCCGGAAAGGTCGTCGTACGCGTTGACCACGCGGACGATCCGGGCGGCGGGCGGCTGTGCGCGGTACGGGTCGGCCTGCCGCTCCACCACGACCGCGACGTCGGCGGGGACACCGGTCTGCCGGACCACGGCACCGCCGAGCAGGGCGATGCGCCGCTGCTCCTCGGGCGGGAGCAGCGCGGTCGCCCCTTCGCGTACCGGATCGACCAGGGAGAGCTGCCCGATGTCGTGCATGAGGGCCGCGTACTCCAGGACGGTCAGGTCTTCGCGGGGCAGTCCCAGCTCACGGCCCACGGCCCGGCTGAGGACGGCGACGCGGTGGGCGTGGCCGGGCGGGGTGTACCCGGCGACCTCGGTGGCGCGGGCCAGGCAGGCGATGGTCTGCCGGTAGGTGCGGCGCACCGCGGCGTACCGCCCGAAGGCGAGCTGGGTGACGAGCAGCGGCAGCGCGAGGACCGGCAGCGCCCACAGCCCGGCGACGGCCACCGACAGCGCCATGACCGCGCCGGTGGCGCACACCGCGGACCCGATGCCGAGAAGCCCGCGCAGCTCGTCCCTGAGCAGCGGCCCGTACGGGTGCCCGGTGCGGGCGCGGTGCAGCAGGGCCGCGAGGACGGCGTCGCACAGGGCGGTCAGGACGAGCAGCAGCGCCAGGAGCAGGGCGTGCCCGGGCCCCTGGGCGGCAGCGGCCGGCACGGCTCCGGAGGCGGCGAGCGGCTGCCAGCAGAGCGCGGCGAACGCCGTGGTGAGCACCCGGCGGGCCACCTGGTCCGGCCCCGGCCCGCGCCCCCGCGCCAGATGCGGTACGGCACCGGCGAGCGCTCCCGCCACGGCGACGGTCACCACCTGGGCGACGCCGTGCCCGGCCGGCTGCCCGGCGGTCTGCCCGAGCAGCGCGTACGCGAGCGCCGCGGCGGCCCCCAGGGGGGCGGGCTCCCGGCCCGAAGGACGCCGGGCCACCTCCCCCACGGCCACGAGGACGCCGAAGGCGAGCGCGACACCCGGCTGGGTGACCCCGTGCCACAGGGTCCACCCCAGGCTCCCCGCCCCCGCGGCGAGGGCCGCGCCCCGCACGAACGGGCCGATCAAGGTCACGGTTCTTCCCCCGCCCCGCCTCTCCCCGGGGCCGGTGGCTCCGCCCCCCGGCCCGCGTTCCGCTTCTCTGGAGGGGGCACCCCCGGAACGGCGCCCGCCCGCGCAGGCCGGGCGGGCCGGGTCGCCGGCGGTCCGGAGGGCGGTTCCCCACGGTGCGGGAGGGGGCGGGGCGGGGGAACGAACGGCTCGTCGGACGTGACCGCCGTCTGCCAGCCGTGGCGGCTCAGCGCCCGCGTCAGCGCCCATACCATCGCCGGGTCGAACTGCGGCCCCGAGCACCGCGCCAGCTCGTCCAGAGCCGCGTCCACGGGCCGGGCCCGCCGGTAGGACCGGGTCGAGGTCATCGCGTCGAACGCGTCCGCCACCGCGACCACCCGTGCCAGCTCGGGGATCTCCGGGCCCCGCAGCCCGTACGGGTACCCGGTGCCGTCGAGCCGCTCGTGGTGGTGGAGGATCGCCGCCCGCGCCTCGCCCAGGAAGCCGATGCCGCGCACCATCTCGTGCCCGTACTCGGGGTGCAGTTCGACGACCCGCCGCTCCTCCGCCGTGAGCGGCCCCTCCTTGCGCAGGATCCGCGTCGGGACGCCCAGTTTGCCGACGTCGTGGAGCGTGCCGGCGAACCGGAGCGTCTCCAGCCGCGCCTCGTCCATGCCGAGTTCACGACCGATCAGCACGGAGGCGCGGCCCACCCGTTCGCTGTGCCCACGGGTGTAGGTGTCCTTCAGGTCGACGGCCTGGACGAGGGCCCTGATCGTCGCCTGGTGGGCCGCGCGCTCGCGGTGGTACTGCGCGAAGACCCGGCCGGTGATGAACATGGGCAGCAGCGCGAACAGTGCGGCGGGCCACCCGTACGGGCTCCGCCACAGCACCGCCATCATCAGCCCCACCAGCCCGTGCACCGCGTGCGAGACGAGCGACCGTCCCAGCAGCCCCCGCCACGCGGCCCGCACGGGCACCCTCTCGGCCGTCGCGAGGACGCCGCCGTCCAGGACGGTCAGCACCAGGCAGAAGGCGAGGACGGCGCCACCTGTCGGCACCAGGAGGTACGGGAGGTCGGGCACCCCGCCGCCACCGGCCGCGTCCGCCCCGCCCAGCGCCTCGCCCCCGCCCAGCCAGGCCGCCGCGCCCCCCGCCGCCCCTGTCGCGAGGCCCAGTTGGGCGCCCCGCCACCC
>NZ_JADWYO010000002.1 GCF_022414595.1 Streptomyces sp. MUM 203J
CGCAGCCCCCGGCCCCAGGCCACCCGCAGGCCCCGGGCCAGCCGCCCGCCGCGCCCGCGCCCGGCTACGGCTACCCCGGCGCCCCCGCCCAGCAGCCCGGGCCCTACGGGCATCCGGGCGCCCAGCACGGACAGCCGGGGCAGCCCAACCCGTACGCCCAGCACGGGGAGCAGCCCAACCCGTACTCCCAGCAGCCCGGGCCCTACGGCGGGTACCCCACGCAGCCGCAGTACCCCGGGGCTCCCGTACCGCCCCCGCCCGGCCAGCCGGGCACCGGCTCCGGCGGCAAGAACGTCTTCAAGGGCAGGACCGGCATCGTCATCGCCGCGGCCACCGCGGGCCTGCTCGCGGTCGGCGGCGTCACCTACTGGGCCGTCAGCGGCGGCGACGACGAGGGCAAGCCCGTCGCCGAGCCCACCAGCTCCACGTCCGAGTCCACGCAGGACTCCGGCACCTCCGACGAGGTCGACAAGGGCGACGGCAGCGGCGGCGGCGACCGCGCCGGGAACGACGACATCAACGCGGGCGTCCAGCCGGGCGAGGCCAAGGTGCAGTGGCTGGTCAAGAACGACGTGGACCTGCCCCGCAACGGCTCCACGGTGCACGGCCCGTGGGTCGTGGGCGACACCGTCGTCAAGGCCATGTACCGGAGCGTCGAAGGCTTCTCCGTCGCCGACGGCAAGAAGAAGTGGAGCGTGGCCTTCGACACCGACATCTGCGACACCACTCCCGCCCCGAGCGCGAACGGCGACCTCGTCCTCACCGTCAAGGACGGCACCGGCGAGCGGGCGAAATGCGACGTCCTGCAGCACGTCGACGCCAAGACCGGCAAGAAGGGCTGGAAGCGGGAGATCCCGAAGGCCGGTCTCTTCGGCAACATCTGGGACGTGACGCTCGCGACGGCCGACAACACCGTCACGGTCACCAACGGAAACAGGATCTTCGGATTCTCGCTTGCCGACGGCAAGGAACTCTGGGGCGCGCCGGACGGGAACTGCAAGCCCAAGGCGTTCGCCGGTGCGGGCAAGCGGCTGCTGGCCGCGGCCAACTGCCGGGTCGAGGACCTCGACAACCCGCAGCACGAGCTGTGGGGCGTCGACCCGGCGACCGGCAAGGCCAAGTGGAAGTACCGGATCAAGCGCGGCTGGGAGGTGAGCAAGGTGTACTCGGTCGACCCCCTGGTCATCAACATCATCAACGAGAAGGAGAAGTCGCGGGCCATCCTCGCCCTGAAGGACGACGGCAGCCTTCGCTCCCAGCTCTCCAGCGACAAGGAGAAGGAGGGCTTCCAGACGAAATGCGGAGGCCGTCTCTTCTCCAGGGACAGCCTCCAGAACTGCACCGGCGTCGTCGCGGCCGGTGACACCTTCTACATGGCGACCGAGCCCGAGAGCACGAGCCTGGACGCCACCAACGAACTGGTGGCCTTCGACCTGAACTCCGGCAAGCCGAAGTGGCGCAGCCCGGCGGGTGACGGCAAGAGGCTGACCCCCGTGCAGATGGAGGGCGGCGACGTGCTCGTCTACATCGAGCCCGGGTACCAGCAGGGCGGCGCCGTCGCCAAGGTCTCCGCGAGCGGCGGCGCGCCGAAGGTGCTCCTCCAGCACCCGGCGTCGGTGGCGGCCGTCGAGAAGAGCTTCTTCACACCGAAGTTCGCCTACACCGGCGGCCGGTTCGTCATCGTCGACGGCAGTGTCCGCGGCATGAGGAACGACAAGGAGGAGCTGGAGACGAAGACGATGATCGCGTACGGCAAGTAGCGCCCCGCAGGCGCCGCACCGGCACGGGTGCGGCGCCTCACCGCGCCCGCCCCGCTCCGGCTCCTCCGCCCCTCCCGACTCCCGTCCCACGAGGTACGACGACACCATGACGCAACCGCCTCCGCCCCCGCCGAACGAGCCCCCGAACCAGCCCCCCGCGGGGCAGCCGCAGCAGCCCCCGCAGCCGCCGGCTCCGGCGGGCCCGCCCGTCGCACCGCCGCCGGCCGGTGGTTTCGGCGCGCCGACCCCGCCCCCCGCCGGTGGTTTCGGCGCCCCCACCCCGCCGCCCGAGGGCACCCCCGGCTACGGCTACCCGCAGGCCCCGGGCCAGCCTCCCGCTGCCCCGGCGGCCCAGCCCCAGCCCCCGGCCGCGCAGCCGCCCACCGCTCCCGGCTACGGCTATCCGCAGGCCCCCGGGGCCCCGGGCCAGCCGGGTGCCCCCGGCCCGTACGGCTACCCGACGGCGCCCATGCACCAGGCCGCGCCCGGCGGGCCCGGCGTCCCGGGCGCCGCGCCGTCCACCGGCGGGGGCAAGAAGCTCTCCACCAACCTGAAGATCATCATTGGCGCCGCCACCGCCTGCGCCGTCATCATCGGCGCCGGCGTCGTCTACTCCGCCACCAAGGGCGGAGGCGAGGGCAGGCCCGTCGCCCAGGACGGCACCAGCTCCACCGAGGGCGGCAAGGGCGGCGGCAACGGCCCGGCCGGCGGCGGGGGCAAGGAGAAGCCGGCCGCGAACGTCAACTCCCGGGTGGCCTTCCAGATCGTCGAGCCCGATGTCGAGGACCAGCAGATCGTCGGAGGCCACTGGGTCACCGACAAGCACTACGTCCAGCCGCACCTCAGCTCCGTCATCGGATACGACCTCGACAAGGGCGAGCAGCGCTGGAAGCTCGACCTGCCCGGCCAGGTCTGCGGAGCGTCCCAGAAGGCCAAGGACGGCAAGTCCGTGATCCTGTACGAGGCGGCCGAGCCGACCAAGGCGAAGAAGTACCTGCCCTGCACCGAGGTCGGTCTCTTCGACCTCGACACGGGCAAACTGCTCTGGTCCAGGTCCATCGAAGGCGGTGGCCCGCTCGGTGACGGCAAGTTCTCGTTCGACGAGGTCACGATCGGCGGTGACGCGGTCGCCGCGGGCGGTGTCCACGGCGGCGCGGCCTGGGACCTGGCCACCGGCAAGGAGCGCTGGCGGCACCACGACAACACCGAACGCTGCCGTGACCTCGGCTACGGCGGCGGCGAGGGGCTGGTGGCGGTCCGTGCCTGCGGCGACCTCGACAACCCCACCGTCATGATCCAGAACCTCAAGCCGGGCGACGGTACCCCGCTGTCGTCGTACAAGATGCCGTCCGGTGTCGACGACGCGACCGTCGTGTCCACCAAACCCCTGGTCGTCGCGGCCGATGTCGCCGATTCCGCGGGTGACGGCAGCCGCGTCTCGGACTACTTCTCCATCGACGAGACGAACGGCAAGCTCAAGGCGAAGATCACGGCGGAGGGCGACAAGTACGACGGCCGCTGCCGCGAGGTGGACGGCTGCGAGAAGGTGGTCGTGGGCAACGGCCGCCTGTACCTGGCGACGGAGGAGCGCAGGGACGGCGACGTGGGCCGGACGAACGAGATCGTCTCGTTCGACCTGGAGACCGGCAAGCAGACCGGTGACAAGGCGGAGGCGGGCGAGAACCGGGCCCTGTTCCCGGTGCGGATGGACGGCGGCAACCTCATCGCGTACCGGTCGGGCAAGTACAACACCGGCGGTGAGATCGTCAGCGTCGACGGCGGTTCCTTCGAGCAGACCGTCCTGATGAAGAACCCGGACGACCGGAGCATCACGGAGGTTGAGTTCTCGCTCTGGGACGCGGTGCCGCTGATCTACCAGGACGGGAAGCTGTTCCTCTCGGCCAAGTACATCTCCAAGCCCTTGAGTTCCGAGGTCGGCAAGGCCCGTTACATGGCGCTGGCCTTCACCACGAAGTAGCCCCCGGCGTCTCCACCGGCGGCCCGGTGCGTCCATCGCGACGCGCCGGGCCGTCATCCTGTGTTGACGTCCCGCGTCACCCTGTGTCCTCTCAAGTAGCCCTGATTGGCGAAGATTTCGACATTGTGGGGGGCTTCTCGCCAGTAGGGGGCGCAGAGCGTCGAACAAGCGTGTAGCTTGCCGGGGCATGGAGGGCCGGGGGGCCGTCTCCAGTGGGGAGGGGGTTCTCGATGGGCGTGCGGCTGATGGTCGTCGACGACCACCGTCTGCTCGCGGAGGCGCTCGCCTCGGCTCTGAAGCTGCGCGGGCACCGGGTGCTCGCCGCCGCCGCACCGGCCGCCGGTGCCGCCGAACTGGTGGTGAACCGCGCCCCCGAGGTCTGCCTGCTGGGCACCGCCACCCCGGCCGAGCCGGGCGCCTTCGACCCGGTCGTACGGATCAAACGGGACCGTCCACAGGTGGCCGTCGTGGTCCTCGGGCCCGTGCCGAGCCCGCACGGCATCGCCGCCGCCTTCGCCGCCGGGGCCTCCGGGTACGTACGCCACGACGAGCGCATCGAGGGCGTCGAACGGGCCATGCTGAAGGCCCGCGCGGGAGAGGCCGCGGTGGCCCCGCAGCTGCTCCAGGGCGCCTTCACCGAGCTGCTCAACCCGGTCGCCCCGCCGGACGACGAGGGCAAGCGGCTGCTGCGGATGCTGACACCGCGTGAGGTGGAGGTCCTGGTGCGGGTCGCGGAGGGCGAGGACACCCGGCTGATCGCCGCCGGGATGGGCATCGCCACCAGCACCGCCCGCACCCATGTGCAGCGCGTCCTCATGAAACTGGGCGTCGGTTCCCGCCTGGAGGCCGCCGCGCTGGCCGCCCGCACCGGCCTTCTCGACCGCGCGGCGGAGGGCCTCCCGGGCATCCCGCGCCGGTTCTGACCGCCGCGCCCCCGCTCCTGCCCGGTGCCGTCGCGGGTGTTCCGGGGCGCAGGCACCTCCCGCACCCGGCGCGGGGGGCCGTACGGGGTCCGCCCCGCCCCTGAGGTCCTCGGCAGGCGCCCGCACAGGGTTCCCACAGGTCCGTCCGGAAGTCTTGAGGCGGCCCGACCGGGTCTTCGGGAAGGACCAGCCGTCCGCGCCGCCCGGCGCTTTTCGCCATTCGCCGGACATCCGGCAAGCTGAAGCACCTCGCCGGCTCCGCGTCCGGCATGAGTGTGTTCATCAACGACGTGCCGCCGGCTGATCGCGGCCCGGCGACTGAGAGAGGTGGCGACGACGTCATGAAGTATCTGGTGACCGGCGGGGCGGGCTATGTCGGCAGCGTGGTCGCCGCGCATCTGCTGGAGGCCGGGCACGAGGTCACCGTGCTCGACGACCTGTCGACCGGCTTCCGCGCGGCCGTCCCGGACGGCGCCGCCTTCGTCGAGGGCCGGGTCCAGGACGCCGCCCGCCACCTGGACCCGTCCTTCGCCGGGGTGCTGCACTTCGCGGCGTACTCGCAGGTCGGGGAGTCCGTGGCGAAGCCGGAGAAGTACTGGGACAACAACGTCGGCGGCACGATGGCGCTGCTGGCCGCGATGCGGGAGCACGGGGTGCGGCGGCTCGTCTTCTCGTCCACGGCCGCCACGTACGGGGAGCCGGTGTCGACGCCGGTCACGGAGACCGACCCGACCGCCCCCACCAGTCCGTACGGCGCCTCCAAGCTCGCCGTGGACCACATGATCGGCGGCGAGGTCACCGCCCACGGGCTGGCCGCCGCCTCCCTGCGGTACTTCAACGTGGCGGGCGCGTACGGCGTGTACGGCGAGCGGCACGACCCCGAGTCGCACCTCATCCCGCTGGTGCTCCAGGTGGCGCTGGGCGAGCGGGAGGCGATCTCCGTGTACGGGGACGACTACCCGACCCCGGACGGCACCTGCGTCCGCGACTACATCCACGTGGCGGACCTGGCCGAGGCGCATCTGCTCGCCATGGACGCCGTCACCCCGGGGGAGCACCTGATCTGCAACCTCGGCAACGGCAGCGGCTTCTCCGTGCGGGAGGTCGTCGAGACCGTCCGCGAGGTGACCGGCCACCCGGTCCCCGAGGTCATGGCGGCCCGGCGGCCCGGTGATCCGGCCGTCCTCGTCGCCTCGGCCGCCGCCGCCCACGAGCGGCTCGGCTGGAAGCCCTCCCGCCCGGATCTCGCCGGGATCGTGGCCGACGCCTGGGCCTTCGCGAAGGCGAGGTGACGGTGCGTCGGATACGGCGATCTCCGGATCTTGTGCGGTCGGTTTCCGCCGTGGAACGACACAGAAAGACACACGCGTACCACGGGAAACACCCTGGTCGGTCAGTTCTGCAAATCGCCTTCCTGTGCGCGCGTACGGCCGTACGCTGAGGAGCGGCACCGGTGGGGGCCGGTGCTGATCAGGGGGCGAGACAGTCGGGTACGGCGCCCGGGGTGGGGTGGCAGTCACTGCACGGCGGCGGTCGTGCGCGCATGTGAACGCCTCACACCGGGCGCCGTATCCGCGGCTGCCGGTCGCTCCTCGACACTTTGGGGGTGTCAGTGGTCCGTATCCGGGTTCTCGTGGTCGACGATCACCGGATTTTCGCCGAGTCGCTCGCCGCCGCGCTGGCGGCCGAGCCCGATGTGGACGTCTCCGCGGCGGGCAGCGGCCCGGCCGCGCTGCGCTGTGCGGACCGTGCGGCCACCGAGGGCCGCAGGTTCGACGTGCTGCTCGTCGACGCCGACCTGGGCGCGGCATCCGCGGGTCCCGGGGGCGTCGCCGTGCCCGGTGTGCCGCAGCCGGTCCCCCGGGTCGTCCCGGACGGCGGCGGGGCGGACGGTGTCGTGGACGGGATCTCGCTGGTGGCGGCCGTGCGCAGGGCCCAGCCGCACACGAGGGTCGTGGTGCTGGCCGAGCGGGACGACCCGCGGCGCGCCGCGCTGGCGCTCCAGGCGGGGGCGTCGGGCTGGGTGGCCAAGGACTGTTCGCTGCAGCGCCTGCTGGGCGTGATCCGGGGCGTCCTGCGGGACGAGACGCATCTGGCGCCCGCGCTGCTGACGGGGGTGCTGCGCGAGCTGACGGCCGCGCGCAGGCACCGTACGGAGAGCGAGCGGCTGGTGGAGTCGCTGACGCCGCGCGAGCAGGAGGTGCTGCGCTGCATGGTCGCCGGGCTGGGCCGGAAGGCGGTCGCGGAGCGGCTGTTCCTGTCGCCGCACACGGTCCGTACGCACATGCAGAACGTGCTGGGGAAGCTGGGTGTGCACTCCACGCTGGCCGCGGTCGCGCTGGCCCGGCGGGCGGGGGTGGGCCCGGCCGAGTCAGCCGGGAGTGTTGTCGAACGGGGCAGTCAGCTGGCGTAGCAGGGCCGCGAGGTCGGCGCGCCGCTCACGGGACAGCCGGGCCAGGATCGCCCGCTCCTGGTCCAGCAGCCCGGCCAGGGCCTGGTCGGCGCGGTCGCGCCCCTCGGTGGTGAGGCGGACGAGGACGCCTCGCCGGTCGGTCGGGTCGGGCAGCCGCTCGACCAGGCCCTTCTTGGCGAGCCGGTCGATGCGGTTGGTCATGGTGCCGGACGTGACGAGCGTCTGGGTGAGCAGCTGGCCGGGGGAGAGCTGGTACGGGGCTCCGGCCCGGCGCAGCGATGTCAGGACATCGAACTCCCAGGGCTCCAGCTGGTGCTCGGAGAAGGCGATACGGCGGGCCCGGTCGAGGTGGCGGGCCAGGCGGGAGACGCGGCTGAGGACCTCAAGCGGTTCCACGTCGAGGTCCGGGCGCTCTCGGCGCCATGCAGCGACCAACCGGTCGACCTCGTCCTCCATGACTGATCAGTGTAGGCGATCTGTCGACATGAAGTCTCTCGTTGTCAACTATCTTCACATCAAGTCTCTTGACATGGAGAAATCGCATGCCGGACGATTGAGTGTGCCCCAAGTGGAGCAGCGTTCCGTCTGAGAGATGGAAGGCCCACGTTCCGGCAAGGGGGAAGCATGCACACCGCCCGATCCGTACCCGTCGCACCCGTCTGGGATCCCCAGCAGTACCTGCGGCACTCCGGCCACCGCACCCGCCCGTTCCACGACCTGCTCGCCCGCATCCCCGAACCGCCCGCCACCCGCGAGGGCCGGCCCGCCCGCATCGCGGACCTCGGCTGCGGCCCGGGCAATGTCACCGCGCTGCTCGCGGACCGCTGGCCCGAGGCCCACATCACCGGATTCGACCTGTCGCCGGAGATGCTGGAGCAGGCCGAGAAGGAGTACTCCGGCACCACCGCGCGCGGCGGCTGGCTCGACTTCCGGGAGGCCGACGTCGCGCACTGGGTGCCCGACGAGCCGTACGACCTGATCGTCTCCAACGCGGCGCTCCAGTGGGTCCCCAACCACCCCGAGTCGTTCCCCGTCTGGCTGGACGGCCTCGCGCCCGGCGGCACCCTCGCCTTCCAGGTGCCCGCCAACTTCACCTCACCCAGCCACGCCCTGCTCGGGGAGCTGTGCGAGACCCCCCGCTGGCGGGACCGGCTCGGGGACCGGGGCCGCCGCTTCGTGCACATCCTGGACGCCGCCGCCTATCTGGACCGGCTCACCGATCTGGGCTGTGCGGCGGACGTCTGGGAGACGGTGTACCACCAGCTCCTCGCCGGCGAGGACCCGGTCCTCGACTGGGTGAAGGGCACCGCCCTGCGGCCCGTCCTCACCGCTCTGGACGGCGACCCCGAGGCCACCGCCGAGTTCCTCGCCGAGTACCGCGACCTGCTGCGCCGGGCCTACCCTCCGGGTCCGCACGGCACGGCCTTCCCGTTCCGGCGGCTGTTCGCCGTCGCCCGGAAGACGGGGTCCGCCGGCTGACCCGGCCGCCTGGGCACGGGCCGCCGCGACGAACCGCCCGGGCATGAGCCCGGCCCCGTCGCCGTCCAGGGGTCAGTTCTTGCGGTGGCCTATCAGGCGGGGCTTCGGCTCCAGCCCGTCCAGGCCGTGCCAGGCCAGGTTGACCAGGTGCGCGGCCACCTCCGCCTTCTTCGGCTTGCGCACGTCCAGCCACCACTGCCCGGTCAGCGCGACCATCCCCACCAGCGCCTGCGCGTACAGCGGCGCCAGCTTCGGGTCGAAGCCCCGGGCCTTGAACTCCAGGCCCAGGATGTCCTCGACCTGCGTGGCGATGTCCGAGATCAGCGAGGCGAACGTACCCGTCGACTGGGCCACCGGGGAGTCCCGTACCAGGATCCGGAAGCCGTCCGTGTACGTCTCGATGTAGTCCAGCAGAGCGAACGCCGCCTGCTCCA
The DNA here is from genome assembly GCF_022414595.1 of Streptomyces sp. MUM 203J. Lineage (GTDB taxonomy): Bacteria > Actinomycetota > Actinomycetes > Streptomycetales > Streptomycetaceae > Streptomyces. The sequence continues at coordinate 8,988 of NZ_JADWYO010000002.1, forward strand.
GCAGCTCCCTCGGGTGCCCGGCCGTCAGCGCGCCCGTCACCATGTCCAGGAGCTGCCGCATCTCGCGGTCCACCACGACCGCGTACAGGCCCTCCTTGCCGCCGAAGTGCTCGTACACCACCGGCTTGGACACCCCGGCCTTCGCCGCGATCTCCTCCACCGACGTGCCCTCGAAGCCCTTCGCCGCGAAGAGCGTCCGGCCGATGTCGAGCAGTTGCTGGCGGCGTTCCGCGCCCGTCATCCGGACCCGGCGTCCCCGCCGGGGCTTGTCACTGCTGCTGATACTGCCACTGCCGTCGATCGCCACGCCGTCCATCATGCCGCGTTCGCGGACGACTCCCGCCGCCGGGCCGCGATCCGGGCCTCGGTCGGCCAGCGCACGTCGTACGCCCAGCCCAGCTTCTCGAACCAGCGGATCAGCCGGGCGCTGGAGTCCAGCTGTCCCCGCAGCACGCCGTGGCGGGCGCTCGTCTGGTCCGCGTGGTGCAGGTTGTGCCAGGACTCGCCGCAGGACAGGATCGCCAGCCACCACACGTTGCCCGACCGGTCACGCGACCGGAAGGGCTGCTTGCCGACCGCGTGGCAGATCGAGTTGATCGACCAGGTGACGTGGTGCAGCAGCGCCACCCGCACCAGGGAACCCCAGAAGAACGCCGTGAAGGCGCCCCACCACGACATCGTGACCAGCCCGCCGATCAGCGGCGGAAGCAGCAGCGACACCGCCGTCCACAGCACGAACTGGCGCGAGATCCGGCGGATCGCCGGGTCCTTGATCAGGTCCGGCGCGTACTTCTGCTGCGGCGTCTGTTCCTCGTCGAACATCCAGCCGACGTGTGCCCACCACAGGCCCTTCAGCAGGGCCGGCACGGTCTCGCCGTACCGCCAGGGCGAGTGCGGGTCGCCCTCCGCGTCGGAGAACTTGTGGTGCTTGCGGTGGTCCGCCACCCAGCGCACCAGCGGCCCCTCGACCGCGAGCGAGCCCATGATCGCCAATGCGATCCGCAGCGGGCGCTTCGCCTTGAAGGAGCCGTGCGTGAAGTAGCGGTGGAAGCCGATCGTGATGCCGTGGCAGCCGATGAAGTACATCGCCGTCATCAGGCCCAGATCCAGCCAGCTCACCCCCCAGCCCCAGGCCAGCGGCACCGCCGCCACCAGCGCGAGGAACGGGACCGCGATGAACAGCCCCAGGGTGATCTGCTCGACCGACCCCTTGCTGTCGCCGCCCAGCGTCGCGGACGGTGCCCCGGCGCGCGCCGGGGCGGTCTCGGTTTCGGTCTCGGTTTCGGTGGCGGAGTCCTGAGCGGTGCGCCGGAGCACCTCGGGGCTCGTGGTCATGAAAATCCCTGGGGGGTGAGGAAACGACGGGGAGAAGGGACTGAAGGAACGCGGCAAGGGCATGCGCGGAAAGGGCATGCGCGTGAACACACGCGTGAACACATGCGTACGGACACATGCGCGTGGAACACGGGGAGCGCATCCCTACGGTCCCGTAACCTACGGCATCGTAAGTATGGCAGCGCGCGGCCCGGCGGCAAGAGGGCTGTTGACGGCGTGGCCCGACCGGACACCTATCCTGGGTGTCGTCGGACAGCGCGGTCCGCAGGTCCCCGCAGGGAACTTCCCAGCGAAACCGGCCACGAGTTCGAAGGGGCATCCCCGGGGACACCACAGCAGTACCCCTCCAGACGTGCTCATCACTGCAAGGAGCCGCACCTGTGAGCAGTGCCGACCAGACCCCCACCGCCCGCACCGACGCCGCCCGCACCGAGCTGCGTGCCGACATCCGCCGACTGGGTGACCTGCTGGGCGAGACCCTCGTACGGCAGGAGGGGCCCGAGCTCCTCGAACTCGTCGAGAAGGTCCGCCGCCTCACCCGCGAGGACGGAGACGCCGCGGCCGAGCTGCTGCGCGGGACCGAGCTGGAGACCGCCGCCAAGCTCGTACGGGCGTTCTCGACGTACTTCCATCTCGCGAACGTCACCGAGCAGGTCCACCGCGGCCGGGAGCTGCGCGCCAAGCGCGCCGCCGAGGGCGGGCTGCTCGCCCGCACGGCGGACATGCTCAAGGACGGCGACCCCCAGCACGTACGGGACAGCGTCAGGCATCTGAACGTGCGGCCGGTGTTCACCGCCCACCCCACCGAGGCGGCCCGCCGCTCGGTCCTCAACAAGCTCCGCCGCATCGGCGCCCTCCTCGACGAGCCCGTCACGGCCGCCGACCGGCGCCGCCACGACCTGCGGCTCGCGGAGAACATCGACCTCATCTGGCAGACCGACGAACTGCGGGTCGTCCGCCCCGAGCCCGCCGACGAGGCCCGAAACGCCATCTACTACCTCGACGAACTGCACCTCGGGGCCGTCGGGGACGTCCTCGAGGACCTCGCCGCCGAGCTGGACCGGGTCGGCGTCGAGCTGCCGCCCGGCACCCGCCCCCTCACCTTCGGCACCTGGATCGGCGGCGACCGCGACGGCAACCCGAACGTCACCCCCGCCGTCACCTGGGAAGTGCTGATCCTCCAGCACGAGCACGGCCTCAACGACGCCCTCGCCATGATCGACGAGCTGCGCGGCCTGCTCTCCAACTCCATCCGCTACACCGGGGCCCGCCAGGAACTCCTCGACTCCCTCCAGCACGACCTCGACCGGCTCCCCGAGATCAGCCCCCGCTACAAGCGGCTGAACGCCGAGGAGCCGTACCGCCTCAAGGCCACCTGCATCCGGCAGAAGCTGGAGAACACCCGCGACCGCCTCGCCAAGGGCACGCCCCACCAGGAGGGGCGCGACTACCTCGGCACCGCCGAGCTGCTCCACGACCTCAGCCTGATCCAGAACTCCCTGCGGCAGCACCGCGGCGGGCTCTTCGCGGAGGGCGCGCTCGACCGCACCATCCGCACTCTCGCCGCCTTCGGCCTCCAGCTCGCCACCATGGACGTCCGCGAGCACGCCGACGCCCACCACCACGCCCTCGGCCAGCTCTTCGACCGGCTCGGCGAGGAGTCCTGGCGCTACGCCGACATGCCGCGCGACTACCGGCAGAAGCTCCTCGCCAAGGAGCTGCGCTCCCGCAGGCCCCTCGCCCCGACCCCCGCGCCCCTGGACGCCGCCGGGCAGAAGACCCTCGGCGTCTTCCACACGATCAAGGCAGCCTTCGAGCGCTTCGGTCCCGAGGTCATCGAGTCCTACATCATCTCGATGTGCCAGGGCGCGGACGACGTCTTCGCCGCCGCGGTCCTCGCCCGCGAGGCCGGTCTCGTGGACCTCCACGCCGGCTGGGCCAGGATCGGCATCGTGCCGCTCCTGGAGACCACCGACGAGCTGCGCGCCGCCGACGTCATCCTCAACGACATGCTGGCCGACCCCTCCTACCGCCGGCTCGTCTCGCTGCGCGGCGACGTCCAGGAGGTCATGCTCGGCTACTCCGACTCCTCGAAGTTCGGCGGCATCACCACCAGCCAGTGGGAGATCCACCGCGCCCAGCGCCGGCTGCGCGACGTCGCCCACCGCTACGGCGTACGGCTCCGCCTCTTCCACGGCCGCGGCGGCACCGTCGGCCGCGGCGGCGGCCCCTCCCACGACGCGATCCTCGCCCAGCCCTGGGGCACCCTGGAGGGCGAGATCAAGGTCACCGAGCAGGGCGAGGTCATCTCCGACAAGTACCTCATCCCGGCCCTGGCCCGGGAGAACCTGGAGCTGACGGTCGCCGCCACCCTGCAGGCCTCCGCCCTGCACACCGCGCCCCGCCAGACGCATGAGGCCCTGGCCCGCTGGGACGCCGCCATGGACACCGTCTCCGAGGCCGCCCACACCGCCTACCGGCAGCTCGTCGAGGACCCGGACCTCCCCGCGTACTTCTTCGCCTCCACCCCCGTGGACCAGCTCGCGGACCTCCACCTCGGCTCCCGTCCGTCGCGACGGCCCGACTCCGGCGCCGGACTCGACGGACTGCGCGCCATCCCGTGGGTGTTCGGCTGGACCCAGTCCCGCCAGATCGTCCCCGGCTGGTACGGGGTCGGTTCGGGCCTCAAGGCCCTGCGGGAGGCCGGGCTCGACGACGTGCTCACCGAGATGTACGAGAACTGGCACTTCTTCCGCAACTTCCTGTCGAACGTCGAGATGACGCTCGCCAAGACCGACCTGCGGATCGCCCGCCACTACGTCGAGACCCTCGTCCCGGACGACCTCCGGCACGTCTTCGACCGCATCGAGACCGAGCACGCCCTGACGGTCGAACAGGTCCTGCACATCACCGGCGAGCGTGAACTGCTGGACGCCCAGCCCGTCCTGAAGCAGACCTTCGCCATCCGCGACGCCTACCTGGACCCGATCTCCTACCTCCAGGTGGCCCTGCTGAAGCGCCAGCGCGACGCCGCCGCCGCCGAGGCCCCGGCCGACCCGCTGCTCGCCCGGGCCCTCCTCCTCACGGTCAACGGCGTCGCCGCGGGCCTGCGCAACACCGGCTGACGCCCGAGCGCGCAGCAGAAGAGGGCCCCCGCCCGAGCCGGACGCTCGGGCGGGGGCCCTCCCTCTGACAGCGGTACGTCAGTGCTGCTGGGCGCTCTTGCGGCGGCGCAGCACCAGGAACGCGCCACCCGCGACCAGCGCGGCGGCGACACCGGCGAGGGCGCCGACGGGGGTGCTGCTGCCGGTCTCGGCCAGGTCACCGGTCGAGGCGCCCTCCGACTCCGACGCGGACGGCGCGGCCGAAGGGGTCGTCCCGCCCGGCATCGTCTCCGACGGCGAGGAGGACGGCTCGGTGCTCGGGGTCTCCGAACTCGTGGGCTCCGAGGCCGACGGGGTCGGCTCCGTGCTGGGCGTCTCCGTGCTCGTGGGCTCCGAGGACGAGGGGCTCGGCTCGGTGCTCGGGCTCTCCTCGTCGTCCGGGACGTCGCTCGCCGGGCAGGTGTGCGACAGGTTGAACCAGTCGGTCTTCTTGCCCTTCTTGTTGAGGCCCTTGACCACGGCCTCGGCGGACACCAGCGTGTCACCCGCGGTCGACGCCGCGAAGGCGTGCTTGGCGTCCGGCGGGCCGAAGGACGTGATGACCTTCTCGCCGTCCTTCTCGAACACGACCGTCAGCTCGACGAACTCGTAGCTGCGGCCCTTGAGCACGAAGTGCCAGCCGTCCTGGTCCGCCGGAATGTCCGCGCAGGTCTGCTCCTTGTCACCGGTCCACGAGGTGGCGGTCAGCGGGAGGTCCTTCGCCTGGTGCAGCGGAATGGTGTAGGTGTCCGGGGTTTCCGTGGCGTGCGCGGCAGGGGCGAGCAGCAGCGAGCAGGCCGCAGCCGCCGCCAGCGCGCCGGTGGTCTTGGAAAGGGTGCGCATGGGCAGTCCAACGTGTCAGAAGGGTGGGCCGTGGAGGGTGGCGGCTCAGCTTCCTTACGTCCCGGCCACACCGTCAAGCGAAAAGAACCCCATGCGTCCCTAAAATGCCGGTCTGCCCGGATGATCCCGGATAACAGTTGAGTCAAACCTGAAATGGTTGTACGGAGTTCCGTAGAAGTTCCGTCACAACGCCAGGAACGACGCCACCAGAAGCACCCCGCCCGCGATCCCCGAGGCCCACGCCACCCGGGGCCACCGCAGCCCGCCGCCCACCACCAGCGAGGCCAGCAGCAACGCGCCCCCCAGGGGCAGCCACGCGTACAGGCCGCCCGCCCAGCCCGTGCGGACGACCTCCGTCGTGTCGGGCTTCACCACCACCGCGTACCGCTCGCCCTTCTCCACCGCCACCGATCGCGCGATCGTCATGTCCGTCCGCGACGGTCCCGCCCGGTCGTCCGGCGCGAACCGACCCGTGCACACGTCGGCACCGCACCCGGTGACCGTCATGATGCCGTGCGTCCGCCCCTTGGACAGCAGCACATGCTGTGCCGTGCCCCAGGACGCCCACACACCCGCGACCACCAGCAACAGCGCCACCAGCACCATCGCGGCGTCACGGGCGTACAGGAGGGCGGGGGTCCGCTTCTTGGGGCTCATGGACACGCGATCCTTGGCCATGGCACCGCGCTCCGTCAATTCCCATGGGAGCAGCCGGGCCGGACGCCAGGTGCCGGACCTCAGGAGTTGTAGGCGGACTGCGCCCGCTCCAGCCCCTCCGTCACCAGGCACTCGACCGCGTCCGCCGCCCGGTCCACGAAGTAGTCCAGCTCCTTGCGCTCCGCCGACGAGAAGTCCTTCAGCACGAAGTCCGCCACCGGCATCCGCCCGGGCGGGCGCCCGATGCCGAACCGCACCCGGTGGTACTCCGCGCCCATCGCCTTCGTCATCGACTTCAGCCCGTTGTGCCCGTTGTCCCCGCCGCCGAGCTTCAGCCGCAGCGTCCCGTAGTCGATGTCCAGCTCGTCGTGGACGGCCACGATCCGCGCCACCGGCACCTTGTAGAAGTCCCGCAACGCCACCACCGGCCCGCCGGACAGGTTCATGTACGACATCGGCTTCGCCAGGATCACCCGGCACCCCGCCGGACCCGGAGGACCCACCCGGCCCTCCACGACCTGCGCCTGCGCCTTGCCGTGCCGCTTGAACGAACCGCCCATCCGCTCGGCCAGGAGGTCGGCCACCATGAAGCCGACATTGTGCCGGTTCCCGGCGTAACCGGGGCCCGGGTTGCCGAGCCCCGCGATCAGCCAGGGAGCACCGGCGCCGTCCGTCGTCATCCGCGTAAGCCTCCAGAGGAAAGTGGGGGGTGCTCGGCAGCACCCCCCACATCAGATCAAGAGCAGCTCAGGAGCAGGCTCAGGCCTCGGCGCCCGCCTCGGACTCGCCCTCGGCGGCCGGCTCCTCGGCCTGCGCGGCCAGCACCTGGAGGACCACGGTGTCGCCGTCCACGGCCAGCGAGACGCCGGTCGGCAGCGCGATGTCCTTCGCCTGGACGGAGGCGCCGGCCTCCAGGCCCGCGACGGAGACCGTCAGGGACTCGGGGATGTGCGTGGCCTCGGCCTCGACCGGCAGCGCGTTCAGGACGTGGTCCAGCAGGTTGCCGCCCGGGGCCAGGTCGCCCTCGGTCTGGACCGGGATCTCGACGGCGACGGTCTCGCCGCGCTTCACCAGCAGCAGGTCGACGTGCTCCAGGAAGCCCTTCAGCGGGTCGCGCTGCACGGCCTTCGCGATCGCCAGCTCCTGGCCCTTGCCCGCGATGTCCAGCGTCAGCAGGACGTTCGAGGTCTTGAGGGCCATCATCAGGTCGTGACCCGGAAGGGCCAGGTGGACCGGCTCGGTGCCGTGGCCGTACAGCACACCCGGGACCTTGCCCTCGCGGCGGGTACGGCGGGCGGCACCCTTGCCGAACTCGGTACGGGCCTCGGCGGAGATCTTCACCTCGGACATAGCACACTCCTCGTAACGCGTCAGACGGACATCACACTCGTGGTCACTCGGCCACGACTGGACGGCACGGGCCTGCTACGAAGAGCGCGTCGATAACGGACCGCCGCCACCACCGGATCCCTCCGGCGGCACGGCCTCCCTCGCCGAGCAACCCGACCAGTCTACGCGGCGCCCCGAGCTCACCCAACTCGATCACCCGCACACGACGAGGGCCGCCCCCTCGGCAGGGGACGGCCCTCGCGAACGCCTCAGGTCAGGAACGTTACGCCTGCTCCTCGAAGAGGCTCGTCACCGAGCCGTCCTCGAACACCTCACGCACCGCACGCGCGATCGTCGGCGCGATCGACAGCACCGTGATCTTGTCCAGGTCCAGCTCGCCCGGCGTCGGCAGGGTGTTCGTCAGCACGAACTCGCTCACCTTCGAGTTCTTCAGCCGGTCGGCGGCCGGACCCGACAGGATGCCGTGCGTCGCCGTCACGATCACGTCCTCGGCGCCGTGCGCGAACAGCGCGTCGGCGGCGGCGCAGATCGTGCCGCCCGTGTCGATCATGTCGTCGACCAGGACGCACACCCGGCCCTCGACCTCGCCGACGACCTCGTGGACGGTCACCTGGTTCGCCACGTCCTTGTCGCGCCGCTTGTGCACGATCGCCAGCGGCGCGTCCAGCCGGTCGCACCAGCGGTCCGCGACCCGCACCCGGCCCGCGTCCGGGGACACGACGGTCAGCTTCGACCGGTCCACCTTCCGGCCCACGTAGTCCGTCAGCACCGGCAGCGCCGTCAGGTGGTCCACCGGACCGTCGAAGAAGCCCTGGATCTGGTCCGTGTGCAGATCCACGGTCAGGATCCGGTCCGCGCCGGCCGTCTTCAGCAGATCGGCCACGAGGCGGGCCGAGATCGGCTCACGGCCCTTGTGCTTCTTGTCCTGCCGGGCGTAGCCGTACGACGGGATGATCACGGTGATGCTCGCGGCCGAGGCACGCTTCAGCGCATCGATCATGATCAGCTGTTCCATGATCCACTTGTTGATCGGTGCCGTGTGGCTCTGGATCAGGAAGCAGTCCGCGCCGCGCGCCGACTCCTGGTACCGGACGTAGATCTCGCCGTTGGCGAAATCGAACACCTTCGTCGGCACCACACCGACACCCAGCTGCTGTGCGACCTCCTCCGCCAGCTCGGGGTGGGCGCGGCCGGAGAACAGCATCAACTTCTTCTCGCCGGACGTCTTGATCCCGGTCACAGCACTTGTCTCCTCAGACGTGTTCCCTGGCCGCGTGTCCCGATCCGCGAACCAGCCGAATTTGTGTGCACGTATCACGTTACGCCGAGTCCGGCGTACGCGTTTTCGGTCAGCCTTCGCCGCCCGCCTCCCCGGAGGCCGCTCCCGCGGCCCGCGCGGCGGCGCTCCCCGGGCGCTTGCGAGCCACCCAGCCCTCGATATTCCGCTGCTGACCACGGGCGACGGCCAGCGCACCGGCCGGCACGTCCTTGGTGATCACCGAGCCCGCAGCGGTGTAGGCCCCGTCCCCGACCGTGACAGGAGCCACAAACATGTTGTCCGACCCGGTCTTGCAGTGGGACCCGATCGTCGTGTGGTGCTTCTTCTCCCCGTCGTAGTTCACGAAGACCGAGGCGGCGCCGATGTTGGTGTGGTCACCGATGGTCGCGTCACCGACGTAGGACAGGTGGGGCACCTTCGTCCCCTCTCCGACGTTCGCGTTCTTCGTCTCGACGTACGTCCCGATCTTGGCCTTGGCCCCGAGCCGGGTCCCCGGCCGCAGGTAGGCGTACGGCCCCACGGAGGCGCCCGCGCCGACGACGGCGGAGTCGGCGACGGTGTTGTCCACCCGGGCACCCGCGTGCACATGGGTGTCCCTGAGCCGCGTGTTGGGCCCCACCTCGGCGTCCTCGCCGACATGCGTGTCCCCGAGAAGCTGCGTGCCGGGGTGGATCACCGCGTCGGGCTCGAAGGTGACCGTGACATCCACCTGCACGGACGCCGGATCGACGACGGTGACCCCCGCCGTCATGGCTGCCTCCAGGAGCCGCCGGTTGAGCAGCGCCCGGGCCTCGGCGAGCTGGACGCGATTGTTGATCCCGAGGATCTCCCGGTGGTCGGCCGCGACGGAGGCCCCCACCCGGTGCCCGGCCTCGCGCAGGATGGACAGCACGTCCGTGAGGTACTCCTCGCCCTGGCTGTTGTCCGTCCGCACCCGGGTCAGCGCGTCCGCCAGCAGCCGCCCGTCGAAGGCGAACACCCCGGAGTTGATCTCCCGGATGGCCCGCTGCGCGTCGGAGGCGTCCTTGTGCTCGACGATCGCGGTGACGGCGCCGGTCTGCGCGTCCCGCACGATCCGCCCGTATCCGGTGGAGTCCGGCACCTCGGCGGTCAGCACGGTGACGGCGTTCCCGTCGGCGGAGTGGGTGGCGGCGAGGGCGCTCAGGGTCTCGCCGGACAGCAGCGGGGTGTCCCCGCACACCACGACGACGGTCCCGTCGACGTCCCCCAGCTCCTCCAGCGCCATGCGCACGGCATGCCCGGTGCCGTTCTGCTCGTACTGCACGGCGGTCCGGGTCCCGGGGAACCGCTCCTCCAGATGTGCGGTGACCCGCTCGCGGGCGTGCCCCACGACCACGCACAGATGCGTGGGGTCCAGTTCCCGTGCGGCGGACACCACATGCCCGACGAGGGAACGCCCGCAGATCTCGTGCAGGACCTTCGGGGTCTTGGACTTCATGCGGGTGCCCTCACCCGCGGCGAGGACGACGACGGCAGCCGGGCGGATGGCGCTCACGGATGGGCCCTTCGGCAGTCAGGTGACGGACACCTGGAGGATACCGGGGGGATGCGCAGTGACCTGCGGGGCTTCGCCCACACGCGAACGGGCCCCGACCCTCGGGGTCAGGACCCGGACCTGAGGAGGTGCTCCCGGGGGAGGACTCGAACCCCCATGATCAGAACCAAAATCTGACGTCTTGCCCTTAGACGACCCGGGATAGCCGCTTATGTCCGATTTCTGTGATCGGCAGCGGGTGCAGCCCCTACTATGCCGCACCATCAGCCCTCGGTGCGACGGTACGGCCAGGCGCCCTGGCGGACTTTGCTCACAGGACAACCTCGGTGTGTCCCGCCGACGTTCTCGCGGACCGTTCCCGGGTCGTGCTTCGTGAGCGTCGTCTCGCCCGATCCGCCGGGACCGCACCGGCGAGGTCACCTCCCACAGGCCCCCTCGCCGCTCGCCCGTAGGCTGGGAGGCATGACCGCAACGGGGGCAGATCAGGACGCCACGGGCGCCCGCGGCGCGCCGGGCGCGCGGCGGGGGCCGTGGTGGTGGGAGCGGCGGCGGAGCGCCGTGCTGGACATCTCGCTCGGCTTCCTCTCGCTGCTGGAGTGCGCGGCGGAGGGCGTCGGGTTCGCGGACCAGGCTTCGGTGCCGGTGCCGCTGGGGGTGCTGTTCGGCGCCCTGGTGGGGGGCGTGCTGGTGCTGCGGCGGCGGTGGCCGGTGGTCGTGGTGCTGGTGTCGATCGCGGTGTCGCCGGCGGAGATGGGCTTCCTGCTCGGCGTGGTGGGGCTGTACACGCTGGCCGCCTCGGACGTGCCGCGGCGGATCACCGTCGTGCTGGCGGGGATGTCGGCGGTGGCGGCGGCGCTCGTGACGCTGGTGCAGGTACGCCAGGAGGCGGAGGCGGCGGAGCTGGGGCCGAACTCGTGGTTCGTGGTGGCGCTGGTGTCGTTCGTGGCGCTGGGCCTGACGGCTCCGCCGGTGCTGCTGGGACTGTACATAGGGGCGCGGCGGCGGCTGATGGAGAGCCTGCGGGAGCGGGCGGACAGCCTGGAGCAGGAGCTGTCGCTGCTCGCGGACCAGGCGGAGCAGCGGGCGCAGCTGGCGCGTACGGAGGAGCGGACCCGGATCGCTCGGGAGATGCACGACGTGGTGGCGCACCGGGTGAGCTTGATGGTGGTGCACGCGGCTGCGTTGCAGGCGGTCGTCGTGAAGGAACCGGACAAGGCGGTGAAGAACGCGGCGCTGGTGGGGGAGATGGGGCGCCAGGCGCTGACGGAGCTGCGGGAGATGCTGGGGGTGCTGCGGTCGGAGACGCCCGCGTCCGCGCCGAGAGCCGTCGCCGCGGCCCCCGCCGCGCCCGCTGCGGCTCCTGTGGACGAGGGGCCCGGACTGGACGGTGTGGCGGATCTGGTGGAGCAGTCGCGGGCCGCGGGGACCGCGGTCGAGCTGGCGGTGATGGGGGAGACGCGGTCGTACGCGCCGGACGTGGAGCAGACGGCGTACCGGGTGGTGCAGGAGGCGCTGACGAACGTCCACAAGCACGCGCCGGGTGCGGAGGTCGTCGTACGGCTGGCGCATCGGGAGGACGAGGTGGCGATGCAGGTGGAGAACGGGCCGTCGGACGCGGGCGCCGCGGACGCGGGGCTGCCGAGCGGGGGGAACGGCCTCGTCGGGATGCGGGAGCGGGTGGCCGGGCTGGGGGGTGTGTTCGTGGCGGGACCGACGGACGCGGGCGGGTTCCGGGTGTCGGCGGTGCTGCCGGCGGAGTAGCGCCGCCTACGGGTTGGTGAGGCGGACGGGGTGGGTGCCGGTGATGAGTGCGGTGAGGGCGTGGTCGATGTCGGGCCCGAGGTACCAGTCGCCGGTGTGGTCGAGGCTGTAGACACGGCCTTCGGCGTCGATGGCGAGGAGGGCCTGCTGGTCGGCCTCGGTGCCGAGCGGGGCCAGCCGGGTCTCCAGGGCACGGCCGAGGTCGCCCAGGCTCCGGGTGAGGTGGAGTCCGGAGAGCGGGTCGATGGCCAGCGGGGTGGGGGCGATGTGGCGGCCGGGCCCGGGGGTGGTGATGTGCAGGCCGCCGAACTCGGCCCAGGCCTCGACGGCCGCGGGGAAGACGCTGTGCCGGTGGCCGGTGGGGGAGGTGTGGGCGCGGAGGGCGTCGGCCCAGTGCTCGGCCTGCTTGATGTCCCAGCGGCCGGGCTGCCAGCCGGCTTCCCTGAGGGCGGCGTCGACGGAGACGGGGAAGCGGGTGGTGTTCAGGTCGGGCATGGTGGGGTGGTTCAGCCGTTCGGGTGTGCGAGGTCGACGGGGCGTACACCGAAGTGGGCGAGGAGCGCGGTGCACGTGCGGCAGGGCGGGGCGTAGCTGCCGTGGAGGGGGTCGCCGTCCTCACGGATGCGGCGAGCGGTGATCTTGGCGTGCTTGAGGGAGCGGCGGGCCTCGCCGGGGGTGAGGGGCTTGCGGCGGGCGCGCTTGGAGCGGTTGTCCTCGGCGGTGGTGAGGTGCCGGGAGAGCAGGATGGCCTCGGGGCAGCGCCCGGTGAAGCGTTCTCGCTGGTTGGTGGTGAGCGTGTCCAGGAAGTCCTGGACGAGCGGGTGCAGCGCGGGCGGGTGGTTGCCGCGGGCGGCGGTGCAGGTCAGGGTCTCGCCGCGGACGGAGAGGGCGGCGCCGACGGTGGGGAGTATGCCGTCGCGGCGGTGGCTGAGGGCGGGCGCCTGGTCGGGGGCCGTGGCGCTCCAGGTCAGCCGGGGGTCGTTCGTCGTGGTGACCTGCCGGGCGGGAGCCGGTGCGGGTACGGCGGATGCCGCGGCGGCGCCCGACGGCGCGGGTACGGGCGGTGTGCCGGAGGCAGGGTGCGCGGTGCCTGGGTGCGCGGTGTGCATGGTGCGTGGTGTTTCCCCTCTGTGCAATCCCCCGAGTTGCGTGAACAGCCTGCCAAATGCCATGTGGAGTTGGGAAACGTGGTGACGAATTCGTGGCAGGGGTGTGTCGGAGGATCGTCTGTGGGTCACCCGAGGGTGACGGTTGGTCACGGTCCCGGAGGCGGGGTTGGCTGTCACGGCGCACCGCATAGGCTGTGCGGAACCAGCCAGAGCAGCAGGGGGCTACCGCCATGACGACAGGTCGGCTCGGGAATCAGGCCGCGCCGCCGAACGCGGCCTATGCCGGGCAGGTCGTGCACTTCCCGGATCCGGTGCGGGCCGCTCGCCACCCGAGAGGGGTACGGGTGGACGCGAACGGCTACCCGGACTTCTCCTCGTACGCGCGCGCGGCGGCGGAGATCGCGGAGCCGCCGGAGGGCTTCGGCGTGGACGAGCTGCGGCTGACGGACTACGTGTCCGCGAACGCGGCGCTGCACGCCTCGGGCCACGAGCTGTGGGACACCGTCCCGGCGGTGGCGACGCCGCACGGCTGGACGTGGCATCACGTCGCGGGCACGCGGCGGATGGAGCTGGTCCCGGTCGAGGTGAAGGCTCTGCTGCGGCACCACGGCGGGCTGGCGACGGCCCGGGTGGACCACGCCAAGCGGGGCACGCGCCCGCTCGAGGAGACCCGGCCCGCGCACATCGCGCTGCCGAAGAGCGGACTCGCGGTGTCGGAGGCGCAGCTGCAGGGAGTCGAGGAGGACCTGGGCTACCGGCTGCCGGGCGCCTACCGCTCGTTCCTGAAGGCGGGCGGCGGCTGCGCCCCGGCGGGTGTGGCGCTGGACGCGGAGCTGGGGCTGCTGGTGGACCAGCCGTTCTTCACGGTCCGGGACGAGGCGGCGGTCAACGACCTGCTGTACGCGAACAAGTGCCTGCGCGACCATCTGACGAAGGACTACCTGGGGGTGGCGTTCGTGCAGGGAGGCCTGCTGGCCGTGAAGGTCCGGGGCGAGGGGGCGGGGTCGGTGTGGTTCTGTCCGTTCGACGACGCCCGGGACGGCGACGGTTCGGCGGTGCAGGAGCGGATGGAGCGGCTGCTGCTTCCGTGCGGTGCGGACTTCGACGCGTTCCTGGAGCGCTTGGCGGGAAGCCCGCCGGAGCTGGAGACGGTGGCGAACCTGATGGTGGACGGCGGTTTCGCGCGGATGGTGCCGATCGCGTCAGCCGCAGCGGGCTCCGCGGGTTCTGCGGGCGAGGGGTGACGGGCTGATGGTGACGTTCGCGCAGGCGCAGGAGCGCGCCGAGGAGTGGATCAACGGCGATGTGCCGGCGTACCAGCACCGCGAGGTGCGGGTGCGGGAGTTCGGCCTGGGCTTCGTGGTGTGGGCGGAGGACCGCCCGGAGGGCCCGGTGTCGGACGGCGGCCGTCAGCGGCTGGTCATCGCCCGGGACAGCGGCGAGGTGACGCTGTGGCCGGGGCTGCCGGTGGGCGAGGTGATCCGCCGGTACGAGGAGGAGTACGGCTCCGCCGTGACCGAGGACCCGGCGGACGCGGGGGCGGCACGGCCGCCGGAGCGGATCGACCTGAACCAGACGTCGTTCCTGCTGACCCCGCCGGAGTGGTTGCAGGACGCGGCGGACCAGATGGGCATCCCGGACCGGCGGAGCGGGGAGCCGGAGCCCGCGCGGCCGACGGCCTCCGGCGGGGCGGCCGCGGAGCCCATGGCTTCCGATGCCGCGGGTGCCGGGGCGTCGCCGGGGCCGGAGCAGGAGCTCGCGCCGGAGCCGCGGCCGGAGTTCACGCCGGCGCCGGGGCAGGTGGAGTCGGCTGCCGACGTGCCGGTCCCCGCGCCCGCGCCGGACGACGAGGACGGAGCCGTACGCGAGGAACCCCCGGCGGCACCCGCCGTCGCCGTCGCGGACACCGCGGGCCCGGGCGCGGACTCGGGTGCGGTGTCGCCGTGGAGTGACGCGAACGCGCAGGCCCCCGCCGACGTCGAGGACGACGGCTCGGTCCCCCTCCCCGCGACGGTGTTCGCGCCCGCTCTGGCGGGTTCGGACGAGGACGACACCCCGCCGCCCTCGGTACCGGCGGACGCGCCGACGGCGCTGATGAAGGGCGGCAGCCAGCTGCCGCCCACAGCGGTGACCCCGGCAATGGACGTGGAGGAGGCGGTACGGACCGCGAACGCGACGCCGCCGCCGGGGGCCACGCCCCCGCCCGCGTCGGGCCCGGGCGCTCCCGGTGCCCCGGCCGGGGGATACGTGCCCACGCAGTTGGTGGCGGCGCTGGGCCCGGACGGACCGAAGCCGCCGGGTACGCCCGCGCCTGGGACTCCCGCCGCTGGTAGCCGCGCGCCGGGAACTCCCGTGCCTGGAACTCCCGCGCCCCCTGGGCCTCCTGGCCCGCCTCCGCCGCCGGGGCCGACACCCCCGCCCGGGTCGACGCCCCCGCCGGGTGCGGGCGTGCACCAGGCGGCGACGATGCTGGCACAGCCTCCGGCCGGTGGCCCGCCCGCGCCTCCCGGCCCCGCGCCGGCCGCCCCCGGAGCCGTACCGCCGCCGGGGGCACCCGCGTACGGCTATCCGCAGCAGCCCGGCGGGCTGCCGACGGTCGGTCCGGGCTATCAGGTGGTGGTCCGCTACCGGGCCCCCGACGGTTCGGAGGCACAGATCATCCGCAGGTCGGCGCCGGGTGTGCCGCACCCGGAGTGGCAGATCCTGCATGAGCTGCGGGCGATGAACGTGCCGCCGCAGCAGGTGCTGGAGCTGCACACGGAGCTGGCGTCCTGCGAGCTGCCGGGCGGTTACTGCGCGCGCATGATCCGCGAGACGTGGCCGCAGGCCCGGATCACGTCGATCGCCCCGTACGGCAGGGACCACGCGAGCCGCCAGCAGGGCATGCAGCAACTGATCGCGCACCAGGGTGAGCTGCACCAGGTGGCGGACGGTCCCGCGCGCCCGGCGCCGGTACGCGCTCCGCTGCCCCCGGTGCAGCCCGCGCCTCCGCTGCCCCCCGAGGGCGTGGCGCAGGAGCTGGCCGTCGCGTTCGGACCGCACGCGATCTGCCGGTTCGACCAGCGGGCGGTGTCGCGCCAGGGCGTGCCGGACCTGGTGGCGCGCACGCTGGTGTGGTCGGGCCTGCCCGCGGACTTCGGCCCCTTCTTCTGGGCGCAGCCCGCACAGCCGGTCGTGCCGACGCTGGCCGAACTGGCGGCCCAGCGCCAGGTGCAGCCCGCCTCGGACGCGGGGTCGTACCTGGTGGTCGGCTCGGACTTCGGCCGCGCGATCTGCGTGCAGTACGGGACGGCGCACATCGTGGCGGTCCCGGTGGAGGCGGGCCCGGGCGGCCAGCCGGTGGCCCCGCAGTTCGTGAACACCGGCCTCCCGGAGTTCACCCGCTGCCTGGCCCTCCTGGGCCGCATGTGGCACTTCCGCTACGGCCTGACTCCCGAACAGGCCGGCCGCTGGACCGTCGACTTCCAGGCCCAGCTCGCGATGCTGGACCCGGCGGCGCTGTCCTCCCCGGAGAGCTGGTGGTCGGTGCTGCTGGAACAGATGTGGGACGGCCTGCTGTAGGACGCGGCCCGGGCCGGTCCGACGCATGTGCGTCGGACCGGCCCGGGAACCGGGTCACTCCACCCATGAGTTGCTGACGAGCCCCCGCGTGTGTGCGGGGAGCACACTTCCTGACCTGCGACTCCACCCACGCCAAGCTCTGTTTCTCATGACTCTCACCGAAACCGGCAGAGCACCTGGAAGGCGCGAATGGCCTGAACGGTGTCGCATGCTGTGTCGGTTCACAGACCTGCTGCGGTGCCGGCCGGGACGGTGGCCATGTCGTGGTGGGCCAGGAACGGAGTCCCTGCGTGATCTGATGGGCGGACAGGAGCCGCTGAGCGGCGTCGACAGTGCTGGCGCTCTGTCCGCTGCCGTATGTCTGAGCGCGGGGCTATGGTCGTGAGTTCTGGTTGGTTCGTGGTGAGGACACGGGGTGGCGTATGCGGGGGACGGTCGGCTGGTGGCGGCGCCGGAGGTGCGCGCCTATCTCGACGCGGTGTTCACGCCGGGCAGTCGGCTGGGGGTGCGGTCTGATGATCCGCTGACGTTCGTCGAGGTGGTCGAGGCGGCCCGGGTGGCGTCGGTCCGTGTGCCCAGCGGCCGACTCGTGGTGGACACCCCATGGCCGGGGGACGAAGGCGCGGAGCCGCGCGAGCTGATGGTTCGGATACCTGCTGGTTCGTACGGGGTGGACGCAGCGTGGACCGAGGCCCCGTACGAGTTCAGGGGCGAGCAGTTCTCCGGGCGCGAGGTGGCCGCGACGCGCCTTTGCGTGCGGGAGGGCGCGGTGGCCGTCTGGGAGATGGGCCTGGCCCGCGGCGATGATCCCGATCGGCTTCGTCAGGGCGACGAGCTCGGCTTCAACACGGACACCTCAACGGGCAGCTTCGGCGACGCGACAGCCTGGCCCGCGCTCACAGCGCCGTTCCGCAGGTTCTGGGAGCAGCGCAGGACGCTGCCGGGCACGCTTGTGTCCCGTGACACCGAGAGCGTGGGAGGCGGCGAGTTCGAGGTAGTCCGTGATGAGGCCCAGGGCGCAGACCTCATCAGTTTCCCCGCCACCGAAGGACTGTCCGTGGCCTGGCTCGGCCGTACACAAGACGGCGAGCTCAGCTCCATCGTCGTCATGGGCCACACCGGCATGGAAGCGCTGGCCTGAGGGGCATTCAGCGCGAAGTGGGGAACACCCCCGCCTGCGCGGGTACCGCCCCGGGCTCAGGCGCCCGGGGCGGCTCGTCCTGGGATTCAGGTTGCTCAGGCCGAGTCGGTGGCCGTCCGGACCGGGAACCTTCTCGGCGCCACCACCAGCAGCGCCACCAGCGCCAGCGCCGCCGCCCCCGCCGCGCCCAGGTACACGTGGTCCACCGCCGCGTCCACCGCCCGTCGGAGGTGGTCGGCCTCGGCCGCCGGGAGTGCGGCGGGGTCGTCCAGGGCCCGCGCCACCGTGTCCAGGTCGCCGCCCGACGGGCCGAGGCGGGAGGTGAGCGTCGTGTTGGCGACCGCGCCGAACAGCGCCGCACCCACGGACTGCCCGATCTGGCGGCAGAAGAGGACCGAGGCGGTCGTCGTGCCACGTTCGGGCCAGCCGACCGTCGACTGCACGCCCACGATCAGGGGCAGTTGGAACAGGCCCAGCGCCGCGCCCAGCGCCAGCATCAGCAGCGCCGGGTGCCACGCCGAGCCCGGGTACGGGAGCAGGGGGAACGCCAGCAGCACAAGCAGCGCCCCGCCCATGCCCAGCAGCGCCGACTGGCGGAAGCCCACTTTCCGGTACACGTGGTGCGACAGCGACGCGCTGATCGGCCAGCTCAGGGTCATGACCGACAGGACGAAGCCCGCCGCCACGGGCCCCAGGCCCAGTACCGCCTGCGCGTACGTGGGCAGGAACACCACCGGTGCCACCATCAGCAGGCCCAGCGCCCCCAGCGCCAGGTTCACCGCCGCGATGGTGCGGCGGCGCCACACCCAGCCCGGCACGATCGGGGCCGGCGCGCGGCGCTCCACCACGACGGTCAGCCCCACCAGCGCGAGACCGCCCGCCAGCAGGGCCAGCGACGGGGCCGACAGCCACGGCCACGCCACCCCGCCCTGCACCAGCACGGTCAGCAGCAGCGCCCCCGACGCGAAGACCAGCAGCGCGCCCCGCCAGTCCACCGGCGGGCGGTCGCCGCCCCTCGCCTGCGGTTCCCGCAGGTACCTGGCGGTCAGCCACAGTGCCAGACCACCGAGCGGCAGGTTCACCAGGAAGATCAGGCGCCAGTCCGCGTACGCCGTGATCAGCCCGCCCACCGCCGGGCCGGTCACCGCCGCCACCGCCCACACCGTCGACAGCCGTGCCTGGATCCTCGGGCGCTCCTCCAGCGGATACAGGTCGGCCGCGATCGTCTGCACCGTGCCCTGGAGGGCGCCGCCGCCCAGGCCCTGCAGCACCCGGAACGCGATCAGAGAGGCCATGCTCCAGGCCGCGCCGCAGAGCAGGGAGCCGAGGACGAAGAGGGCGATGCCGGTCAGGAGGACCGGTTTCCGGCCGTAGGTGTCGGACAGGCGGCCGTAGACCGGGATCGTGACCGTGACGGCGAGGAGATAGCCGGCGAACAGCCATGAGAAGACCGAGAAGCCGCCCAGGTCGCCCACGATCTGGGGCACGGCGGTCGCGATCACCGTGCCGTCCAGTGCGGCCAGGGCCATCGCCAGCATGAGCGCCGCGACGACGGGGCCCCGGCGGGAGCCGGTGCCCGGGGGCGTCGGGTGGACCGCCTCGTCCGGCGGGGACTGGCCTGTTCCCGCCGGTCGGGAACCGTCCTCGTCGGCCCCGCCCTGTATGCCTTCCCCTGCCGTCACGCGGCTCGCCCCTCCCGTGCCGTGGCCTGCTCGTCCGTGCCCGTGTCGCCTCGCACAGCCTCTCACCCGGCGTGTCGTGGCTGTGGGCCGTGCCGGCGGGTCCTCCGCCCGTCCCTTCCCGAGACCCGTGCACGGCCCCGGACCCCGTGATCGCGCCTGACCGGCGCCCGGCCCTGAACGCCGGACGGGCTGAAGCACCCGTCTCCCGGCGCACTCCGGGAACCACCACCCGCGTCGCCCCTCAGGGGCTGCCACCCGCCCCACCCCTAGGGGCTGTGCCCCGGGCCGAACCCGGGCGAGGTCGTTCCCCCGGAGGACGAGGCCGGGAATGGCCGGTCCTTATCTTGTCCATACGGAGCCGGGCCGCTCGCAGCGGTCCACGGCCCCGAGGGCTCACGTCCGACGCACGTTCCCCTTCCCTTTCTCGCCACCAGGAGGCGCACCGTGACCACGGCTGTCACCACTCCCCAGCACGGGGGTACCGGAGGGCGTACGGCCGTCGCCGCGCGGGCACGACAGGTCGTCAAGGCGTACGGGGCGGGAGAGACCCGGGTCGTCGCCCTCGACCACGTCGACGTGGACATAGCCCGCGGGCGGTTCACGGCGATCATGGGGCCGTCCGGTTCCGGCAAGTCCACGCTCATGCACTGCCTCGCCGGGCTCGACACCGTCACCGGTGGGGAGATCCGGCTCGGTGACGTCGACATCACCCGGCTCAACGACAGGAAGCTGACCCGACTGCGGCGGGACCGCATCGGTTTCGTCTTCCAGGCGTTCAATCTGCTCCCCACCCTCACCGCGGTCGAGAACATCACCCTGCCGATGGACATCGCGGGGCGGAAGCCCGACCAGGAGTGGCTGGAACGGGTCGTGGAGACCGTGGGGCTGGGCGAGCGGCTGCATCACCGGCCCGCCCAGTTGTCCGGTGGGCAGCAGCAGCGGGTCGCCGTCGCCCGGGCCCTCGCCGCCCAGCCGGAGATCATCTTCGGGGACGAGCCGACCGGCAACCTCGACTCGCGGGCCGGGGCCGAGGTGCTCGGTTTCCTGCGGACGTCCGTCGACGAGCTGGGGCAGACCATCGTCATGGTCACCCACGACCCCGTCGCCGCCTCCTACGCCGACCGGGTCCTGTACCTGGCGGACGGGCGGATCGTCGACGAGATGGCCGACCCGACCGCCGACGCCGTCCTCGACCGTATGAAGGCCTTCGACGGGCGGGGGCGGACGTCGTGACGGTGCTGAAGACCTCCCTGCGGAACTTCCTCGCGCACAAGGGGCGGATGGCGCTCTCGGCCGTCGCCGTCCTTCTGTCCGTCGCGTTCGTCAGCGGCACGCTGGTGTTCACCGACACCATGAACACCACGTTCGACAAGCTGTTCTCCGTCGCCGCGGCCGATGTCACCGTCAGTCCGGCGGACTCGGAGACCGACGACGCGATGCCGGCGACCGGGCGGCCCGAGACGCTGCCCGCCTCCCTCGTGGAGCGGGTCGCGGCGGCGGACGGGGCCGCGGACGCCGAAGGCGCCGTCGTCTCCACCGCCGTGACCGTCGTCGACGGCGAGAACAAGAACCTCGGTCCCACCAGCGGTGCTCCCACCATCGCCGCCAACTGGACCCGGAACGACCTCCGTTCCATGGAGATCAGCTCCGGTCACGAGCCGCGCGGGCCCACCGAGGTCATGGTGGACTCCGGTACCGCCGGCAAGCACGGGATCGAGCTCGGTGACCGGGTCCGGACGATCTCCGTCAACGGTGACTTCACCGGCACCGTGTCCGGGATCGCCACCTTCAGGATCACCAACCCGGGTGCCGCCGTCTTCTATTACGACACCGCCACCGTGCAGCGTGAACTCCTCGGCGGTGAAGGGCTGTTCACGAACATCAACGTGGCTGCCGGAGACGGGGTCAGCGATGAGCGGCTGAAGCGGAACGTCGCCGCCGAGCTGGGCGGAGACTCCGGGGCGTACCGGCTCCAGACGCAGGAGGAGGCGGCGGACTCCATGAGCGAGGACGTCGGCGGCTTCCTCGACGTCATGAAGTACGCCATGCTCGGGTTCGCCGGGATCGCCCTGCTGGTGGGGGTGTTCCTGATCGTCAACACCTTCTCCATGCTCGTCGCGCAGCGCACCCGCGAGATCGGGCTGATGCGGGCCATCGGGTCGAGCCGCGGGCAGGTCAACCGGTCCGTTCTCGTCGAGGCGCTGCTGCTCGGGCTGGTCGGCTCGGTGCTGGGGGTGGGCGCCGGGGTCGGGCTGGCCGTCGGGCTCATGGAGCTGATGGGCGCCATGGGCATGGAGCTGTCCACCGGCGACCTGACCGTGAGGTGGACGACGCCGGTGGTCGGTGTCGCGCTCGGGGTCCTCGTCACCCTTGTCGCCGCGTACGTCCCGGCGCGCCGCGCGGGGAAGGTGTCGCCCATGGCGGCGCTGCGTGACGCGGGCACGCCCGCCGACGGCAAGGCGGCCGGGCGGGTGCGTGCGGTCGCCGGGGTGCTGCTGACGGCGGTCGGCGCGGGTGCCCTGCTGCTGGCCACGCGGGCCGGCGAGGCGGCCGAGGGGTCGGTGTACCTCGGGCTGGGCGTGGTCCTGACCCTCGTCGGGTTCGTCGTGACCGGGCCGCTGCTGGTCGGCGGGGTCGTGCGGGCCCTGGGCGCGGTCGTCCTGCGGGTGTTCGGCCCGGTCGGGCGGATGGCCGAGCGCAATGCGCTGCGCAATCCGCGCCGTACGGGGGCGACCGGCGCCGCGCTGATGATCGGGCTTGCGCTGGTGGCGGGCATGTCGGTGGTGGGCTCGTCGATGGTGGCCTCGGCCACCGACGAGCTGGACCGGTCGGTCGGCGCGGACTTCCTGGTCCAGGCCGCGAACCCGGGTCAGCCCACGCCGATCGTGCCGCAGGCGCGCGCCGCCGTGGAGAAGGCGCCGGGCCTGACCCACGTCACCCGGTACCGTCTGACGGAGGGCACGGTGAAGGCGCCGGGCGGGGCGGAGGAGGACGCCCGGTTCGCGGTGACCGACCCCACGTACGTGGACGACATCCGGCGCGAGACCCTCGCGGGCGAGCTGTCGGCCGCGTACGGGAAGGACGCGGTGTCGGTCGGCAGCGAGTACGCCGAGAAGCACGGTGTCGAGGTCGGTGACCGGGTCGTCGTCGCCTTCGCCGGCGGCAGCGAGGCGACGCTCACCGTCCGGGCCGTGACCTCGGACGACACCGGCATCGACAAGGGCATGATGTACACGTCCCTCGCCACGCTGGAGCGGTACGTCCCCGCCGACCGGCTGCCGCAGCCCTGGCTGCTGCTCGCCCAGGCCGAGGAGGGCCGGGAGACGGCGGCGTACGCGGCGCTGAAGGAGGCGCTGGCGGAGTACCCGCAGTACGCGGTCCGGGACCAGACCGACTACAAGGAGCAGATCCAGAGCCAGGTCGGGCAGCTGCTCAACATCGTGTACGGGCTGCTCGCCCTGGCGATCATCGTGGCCGTCCTGGGGGTGGTGAACACTCTGGCGCTGTCCGTGGTCGAGCGGACCCGGGAGATCGGGCTGCTGCGGGCGGTCGGGCTGTCCCGCCGCCAGCTGCGTCGCATGATCCGCCTGGAGTCGGTGGTGATCGCCCTGTTCGGCGCCCTGCTGGGGCTCGGCCTCGGCATGGGCTGGGGTGCGGCGGCCCAGAAGCTGCTGGCCCTCGAGGGGCTCGGGGTGCTGGACATCCCGTGGCCCACGATCCTCACGGTGTTCGTCGGCTCGGCCTTCGTGGGTCTCTTCGCGGCGCTGGTCCCGGCGTTCCGCGCGGGGCGGATGAACGTGCTGAACGCGATCGCGGCGGAGTAGCCCGGCGGGGCGGGATCGTCGCGGGGCCCGGAGTGCGCATGTGCCGACGCAGTTGGCATGTGCCTTCCGGGCCCCGCTCGTTCGGCCCGGCCCGGCCCGGTCAGGCTCGCAGGACCTGGACGTCGTACTTCGGGATCCAGCTGTCGCGGGTGATGAGCGTCAGCCCTTCGAGCTGGGCCTGGGCGACGAGCATGCGGTCGAAGGGGTCGCGGTGATGCGGGGGCAGCCGCCCCGCCCGCATGGCGTGCTCAGCTGTGATCGGCAGAAGCTTCAACTGGCAGTCCGCCGTGCGCTCGGGCAGGTCGGCGGGGGCGTCCAGCTTGCCGAGCGCCTGCTTGACGCAGAGCTCCCACGGGGTGACGGCACTGACGTAGGCGTGCTGTTCCGTGTCGAGCAGCCCCTTGACCTCGTCGGAGAGTTCCGGAGAGTCGAGCAGCCACCAGACGACGATGTGGGTGTCGGCCAGGAGCTTCACGCGGGCTCCTCGTGCCGCAGCCCGAATGCTTCAGAGAAGCCTTCGTCGTCGGACAGGTCGTCGAAGTCGGCGTGGAAGACCACCGGCTCCTGCAGAGAACCCCGCGCCGTCCGCTGTGCCCGCAGCGGCACCACCTTCGCCACCGGTTCGCCCGCCCGGCTGATGATCACCTCTTCCCCGGTCTCCACGAGCTGCAGTATCCGGGAGAAATTGGTCTTGGCGTCGTGGACGTTGTACTGCCGCTGGGGGTGAGTCGTGCTCATGAGGCCCTCCCGGGCTGATGGAAGGAACGGACCAGGTGGACTAATGCCAGGGCTAGCCTCGATCCAGCCTAGCGCCCGATCGCCCTCCCGGCCCATCACGTTCACTCCGCCGGGTGGGACGGGCCCGGGCGTCGTACGCTGGGAGCCCCCGGCCCGTGAGACGTGTCGGGTCGTTTGCGTTGCCGACACCCGGGATGGACACCCCCCATGAGCCTGCACGGTCTGCTCGACGCCGTCGTCAAGGATCACGCCCTCGCTGAGGCCGTCAAGGCGGCGGCCGACGGCCGCCGGGCGCAGGTCGACCTGGTCGGGCCGCCCGCCGCCCGCCCCCTCGCGGTGGCCGCCCTGGCGCGGGACGCCGGGCGGCCGGTACTGGCCGTGACGGCGACCGGGCGGGAGGCGGAGGACCTGGCTGCCGCGCTGCGGTCGCTGCTGGACCCGGACACCGTGGCGGAGTACCCCGCGTGGGAGACGCTGCCGCACGAGCGGCTGTCGCCGCGCAGTGACACCGTCGGGCGGCGGCTCGCGGTGCTGCGGCGGCTGGCCCACCCGTCGGCGGACGACCCCGCCGCCGGGCCCGTCAAGGTGGTCGTCGCGCCCATCCGCTCCGTACTCCAGCCGCAGGTCAAGGGGCTGGGGGATCTTGAGCCGGTCAGTCTGCGGACCGGGCAGAGCGCTGATCTCGACGAGGTCGTCGCCGGGCTGGCGGCCGCCGCGTACCAGCGGGTCGAGCTGGTCGAGAAGCGGGGCGAGTTCGCCGTGCGCGGCGGGATTCTCGATGTGTTCCCGCCCACCGAGGAGCACCCTCTCCGGGTCGAGTTCTGGGGGGACGACGTCGAGGAGATCCGGTACTTCAAGGTCGCGGACCAGCGGTCCCTGGAGGTAGCCGAGCACGGACTGTGGGCGGCCCCCTGCCGGGAGCTGCTGCTGACCGACGAGGTACGGCGCCGGGCCGCCGGCCTCGCGGAGGCGCACCCCGAGCTGGGCGAGCTGCTGGGCAAGATCGCGGAGGGGATCGCCGTCGAGGGGATGGAGTCGCTCGCGCCCGTTCTCGTCGACGACATGGAGCTGCTGCTGGACGTGCTCCCCGAGGGCGCCATGGCCGTCGTCTGCGACCCCGAGCGGGTACGGACCCGGGCCGCCGACCTGGTCGCCACCAGCCAGGAGTTCCTCCAGGCGAGCTGGGCGGCCACCGCCGGGGGCGGCGAGGCCCCCATCGACGTGGGCGCGGCCTCCCTGTGGAGGATCGCGGACGTACGGGACCGGGCGCGGGAGCTGGGGATGCTCTGGTGGTCGGTGTCGCCCTTCGCCGCCGCGTCTTCATCAGCCGGCGAGCCGGCGGGCTCACTGGGCGAGGACACCCTGCAGCTGGGCATGCACGCCCCGGAGGCGTACCGCGGCGACACCGCCCGCGCGCTGGCCGACACCAAGGGCTGGCTCGCGGACGGCTGGCGCACCGTCTTCGTCACCGAGGCCTACGGCCCCGCGACCCGTACGGTCGAGGTGCTCGGCGGTGAGGGCGTGCCCGCCCGCCTGGAGGCGGACCTCGGCGCTGTCGCCCCGTCCGTCGTCCACGTGGCCTGCGGGTCCATCGAGTACGGGTTCGTCGACCCGGCGCTGAAGCTGGCGGTCCTGACGGAGACCGACCTGTCCGGGCAGAAGGCCGCAGGCAAGGACGGCCGCCGCATGCCCACCCGGCGCCGCAAGACCATCGACCCGCTCACCCTGGAGCCGGGCGACCACATCGTCCACGAGCAGCACGGCGTCGGCCGCTACATCGAGATGGTGCAGCGCACCGTCCAGGGCGCCACCCGTGAGTACCTGCTCGTCGAGTACGCCCCCGCCAAGCGCGGCCAGCCCGGTGACCGCCTCTACATCCCCACCGACCAGCTCGAACAGGTCACCAAGTACGTGGGCGGTGAGGCGCCCACCCTGCACCGGCTCGGCGGCGCCGACTGGACCAAGACCAAGCAGCGCGCCAAGAAGGCCGTCAAGGAGATCGCCGCCGACCTGATCAGGCTGTACTCCGCCCGCATGGCGGCGCCCGGCCACACCTTCGGCCCCGACACGCCCTGGCAGCGGGAGCTGGAGGACGCCTTTCCGTACGCGGAGACGCCCGACCAGCTCTCCACGATCGCGGAGGTCAAGGAGGACATGGAGAAGTCGGTTCCCATGGACCGGCTGATCTGCGGCGACGTCGGCTACGGCAAGACCGAGATCGCGGTGCGCGCCGCGTTCAAGGCCGTCCAGGACGGGAAGCAGGTCGCCGTCCTCGTCCCGACGACCCTGCTCGTGCAGCAGCACTTCGGCACGTTCAGCGAGCGGTACGCGCAGTTCCCGGTCGTGGTGAAGGCGCTCTCCCGGTTCCAGTCCGACGCGGAGGCGAAGGCCACGCTGGAGGGGCTGCGGGAGGGGTCCGTCGACGTCGTCATCGGTACGCACCGGCTGTTCTCGTCCGAGACGAAGTTCAAGGACCTCGGACTGGTCATCGTCGACGAGGAGCAGCGCTTCGGCGTCGAGCACAAGGAGCAGCTGAAGAAGCTGCGGGCGAACGTGGACGTGCTGACCATGTCGGCCACGCCCATCCCCCGTACGCTCGAAATGGCCGTCACCGGCATCCGCGAGATGTCGACGATCACCACCCCGCCGGAGGAGCGTCACCCGGTCCTCACCTTCGTCGGCCCGTACGAGGAGAAGCAGATCGGCGCCGCCGTCCGTCGTGAACTGCTGCGCGAGGGCCAGGTCTTCTACATCCACAACCGTGTCGAGTCCATCGACCGGGCGGCGGCGCGCCTGCGCGAGACCGTGCCCGAGGCGCGGATCGCCACCGCCCACGGCCAGATGTCGGAGCAGGCTCTGGAGCAGGTCGTGGTCGACTTCTGGGAGAAGAAGTTCGACGTGCTGGTGTCGACGACGATCGTCGAGTCCGGCATCGACATCTCCAACGCCAACACGCTCATCGTCGAGCGCGGCGACAACTTCGGCCTGTCGCAGCTCCACCAGCTGCGAGGCCGGGTCGGCCGGGGCCGCGAGCGCGGATACGCGTACTTCCTCTACCCGCCGGAGAAGCCGCTGACGGAGACGGCTCACGAACGGCTCGCGACCATCGCCCAGCACACCGAGATGGGCGCCGGGATGTACGTCGCCATGAAGGACCTGGAGATCCGCGGCGCGGGCAACCTGCTGGGCGGTGAGCAGTCCGGACACATCGCGGGGGTCGGCTTCGACCTGTACGTGCGGATGGTGGGCGAGGCCGTCGCGGACTACCGGGCCTCGCTGGAGGGCGGCGCGGAGGAGGAGCCGCCGCTGGAGGTCAAGATCGAGCTGCCGGTCGACGCGCACGTCCCGCACGACTACGCACCCGGCGAGCGGCTGCGCCTCCAGGCGTACCGCGCGATCGCCTCCGCGAACACGGAGGAGGACATCAGGGCCGTACGCGAGGAGCTGACCGACCGCTACGGCAAGCTGCCGGAGCCGGTCGAGAACCTCCTCCTCGTCGCGGGACTGCGGATGCTGGCGCGGGCCTGCGGGGTGGGCGAGATCGTCCTGCAGGGCAACAACATCCGCTTCGCTCCGGTGGAGTTGCGCGAGTCCCAGGAGCTGCGGCTGAAGCGGCTGTACCCGGGGACGGTCCTGAAGCCCGCCGTCCACCAGGTGCTCGTGCCGCGCCCCAAGACCGGCAGGATCGGCGGCAAGCCGCTGGTCGGGCGGGAACTGCTGGCGTGGACTGGGGAGTTCCTGACGACGATCCTGGGGTCGTAGGAGCCGGTCGCGGGAGCCGACCGGTACGGGGGCGGCGGCCGGGCCCGTGGCTCAGTCGTCGAACACGGGGCGCCGGCCCGCGCGGCGGCGTGTGAAGCCGCGCAGGCCGGCCAGCAGGGTGAGGGCGGTCCAGCCGGTGCCGCCCAGGAGGAGGCCGGTGAGCCGGCCGCCCGGGTCGACGTCGGTGGCCGCCTCCAGAGGGACGACGCCCTCCGGGTCGCGGACGATCTCGATCCGGTCCCCGACCCGCCAGTCGGGGAATGACCCGTTCCAGTCCAGGGTCTCGTCGAGTTCGCCCGCCTCCCCGACGAGGGTGAAGCGGTGGTTCCCGCCGCCGTGGTCCTCGGCACTGTCGGCCGTGATCCGGACGGTCTCCCGAACGCCCCGGCTGTCGAGTGCGGCCTCGGGGGCGTACTGCACCGAGCCGACGAGGACGAAGAGCGCGGGCGCGGCGGAGAGCACGGCGAGCCACCACGCGCAGTGGAGGAGCCGGAGCAGGGTCACGACGGCCAGGCATCCGATGAGACCCGTGACGATCGGGATCGCCACCAGGCCCAACGCCAGGTAGGAGATGCCGGTGTTGACCGCGGCGATGATCCAGCCGGCCGCCACGACGGCGAGCGTGTACAGCGCGTACGTCCTGCGGTCCGGGGTGTCGGCGCCCTGCGGCGCTCTGGTGCCTGTTTCCGCCATCGGGGCAGCATAGGCCCCGTGGAAAACCGGTTGGGCGGCCGGAGTGACGCTCGTTAGCCTGCGCTCATGGACGAGTCGCCCCGCCCCCAGCTGTCCCTGACCGTCACCAGCCTCGCCGAGCGCCCCGGGCTGGAGGAGGCGATGTGGCAGATGGCCGGACTCTGGCCGCAGTTCATGCTTCAGGACCCGGTCTCCGCTGTGACGTACGAGTGGATGGCCCGTGAACTGCCCGAGTTCGTGCTGGTCGCCACCGACGACGCCGACGGGCGGCTCGTGGCACGCGCCTTCAGCGTGCCGTTCCTGCTGCACTCGGAGCGGCGCGGGGGCCGGCTGCCCGCGCGGGGCTGGGACGAGGTCATGCTCTGGGCGTTCGCGGACAAGAGGGACGGGCGGGAGCCGGACACGGTCAGCGCCGTCGAGATCGCCGTCCTGCCGGAGCTGCGGGGGGCCGGCCTGTCGGGGCGGATGGTCGCGGCGCTGCGGGACAACGCCGGGAAGCTCGGCTTCGCCGAGGTCGTGGCGCCGGTGCGGCCGAACGCCAAGCACCTGGAGCCGCGTACGCCCATGGAGGAGTACGCCTTCCGGACCCGGCCCGAGGACGGGCTGCCGCACGACCCGTGGCTGCGGGTGCACGTCCGGGCGGGCGGGGTGGTCGACTCGGTCGCCCCGGTCTCGATGACGATCGCCGGGTCCCTGGAGGAGTGGCGCTCCTGGACGGGGCTGCCGTTCGACGAGGACGGTCCGGTGGAGGTGCCGGGCGCGCTGGCGCCGGTGCGGTGCGATGTGCCGGGCGGGCACGCGGTGTACGTCGAGCCGAACGTCTGGGTGCGGCACAGGCTCTGACGTCCGGCTGGTGAGGCGTGGGAACGGGCCTGGGCGGCCTCCCGAGATCGGGAGGCCGCCCAGGCCCGTTCCGTGTGCCGGTCGCCCCGGTCGCCCCGGTCGCGTCAGAGGTCCAGCTCCCACTGCTTGGAGCCGTGCTCGAAGTCCAGCATCGACACCTCCACCGTGAGCGTCTTCGCGTCCGCCGGGGCGTCGAAGGCGTACACCGCAGTGGCCTTCTTGCCGGGCAGGACCGTGCCGTCCAGCCCGTCCAGCCCCTCGTCGTAGATCTGCGGGGCCTCCACGCCGTTTGCCCCGGCGCGGCCCTCCAGGGTCACGCTGTCGGCCAGGAACTCCGCCGAGCCGCCGTTCTCGACGGTGACCGTGACCTTGTAGGCCTTGTTTCCCTCGGTGTGGTCGAGTGCGTCGGCGCCGGGCGTGTACGCCGTGGGCGCGGAGACGGTGACCTTCAGGCCGTCCGAGTAGGCGTGGGTGGCGCCGGGCTTCAGGGCGCCCGCGTCCTTCTCGGGCTCCGAGGGGGTGCCCTCGTCCGTGCCTTCGCCCTTGCCCTCGGGGGCCGTCGAGACCGTCGGCGCCGCGCTGTTCAGCGCCTTGTCGATCTCGTCCACCGCGTCGCTCACCGCCGTGAAGGTGATGTACGCGCCCCAGCAGGCCAGCACCAGGGACAGCAGGCCCAGTGCCGCGCCCACGGTGGTCGCGCCCTTGTTGGTCGCCTCCCCGCGCTTGACGCGGCCCCGCCCGGACAGGCCCAGGACCAGGGCGATGAGGCCGAGGACGCCGGCCAGCCAGAACAGCAGTGGGATGAGGCCGGAGACGGCGCCGATGATGCCGAGCACCAGGGCGGCGATCCCCAGGCCGTTGCGGGCGACCCGTGCCGACGGGGCGCCGTGCTGGTGCTGCTGGTGCGTGGAACGGGACATGAATGCCCTCCCGGACACAGAGAGATGACGGGTGGTCGGGGCTTGCCGCCGCCCCGGGTGACGATGCGTCAATCAGAGCATGAGGCTGTGAACCGAGTCAACCGCGTTCACATCTTTCGGGTTCGCTCACGCTGTGAAACGCTTCCGGTGGATGTCCCCGTAGGATCGACGACACGCTGGATGTGAACCGTGTGGAGGGAGTCGGGCCAGTGCCAGAGAAGCCGTCGGTGGAGGCCGCCGCCGAAGTGACCGCCGCCGGGATCGCGCGGCTCGCCGGGGTCGGCCGGGCCGCCGTCAGCAACTGGCGGCGCCGCCATGCCGACTTCCCCAAGCCGGTCGGCGGGACGGAGACCAGCCCCTCCTTCGCCCTCGCGGACGTCGAGCGCTGGCTGCGCGCCCAGGGCAAGCTCGCGGAGGTGCCCCTGCGGGAGCGCGTCTGGCAGTACGTCGCGGGGCACCCCGCGGGCCCCACGACCGCGCTCGTGCACGCCGGATGCGTGCTGCTCCTCGTACGGGACCGGTCGCCCCGCTGGCCGGAGCTGGCCGCCCGGCCGGACGCCCTGCTGGCCGAGGAGCTGCCCGGCGCGCTGGACGAGGTGCTCACCGCCCGGCTCGGCGCGCCCCGCCGCGTCACCGCGCCGTCGCCCGAGGCGCTCACGCCCTCCCTCCCGCTGCTGCGGGCCGCCGCCGCACTGGCCGCCGAGCCGGGGGGTGCCCGGCAGGCCTTCGAGTTCCTGCTCGGGCGGCATCTGGACGCCAACCCGCGCCAGTACACGCTCACCCCGGGCGGGCCCGCCGGGCTGATGGCCGAACTGGCCGTGCCGGCCGGGGCCGACGGGGCCTCCGCTCGGGCGTGTACCGTGCTCGACCCGGCGTCAGGAACCGGCGCCCTGCTGCGGGCCGTCCCCGGCGCGGCCGTCCTGTACGCCCAGGAGGCCGACCCGGACCTGGCCGCCCTCACCGCCCTGCGGCTCGCCCTGCACAGCGGCGCCGAGGTGCACGCCCAGGCCGGGGACTCCCTGCGCGCCGACGCGTACCCGGGGCTCACCGCCGACGCGGTGCTGTGCCACCCGCCGTTCAACGAGCGCAACTGGGGACACGAGGAACTGGCGTACGACCCGCGCTGGGAGTACGGGTTCCCCGCACGCACCGAGTCGGAGCTGGCCTGGGTGCAGCACGCGCTGGCGCGGCTGCGGCCCGGGGGCACCGCCGTGCTGCTCATGCCGCCTGCCGCCGCGTCCCGCCGGTCCGGCCGCCGGATCCGGGCCGACCTGCTGCGGCGGGGAGCGCTGCGCGCGGTCGTCGCGCTGCCCGCGGGCGCGGCGCCCCCGTACCACCTGGCGCTGCACCTGTGGGTGCTGCGGAAGCCCGCGCCGGGCGCCGCCGCCGCCTCGCCCGCGCTACTGGTCGTCGACACGTCCGGGTACGCCGCGGGCGGGCGCACCGGGCTGGACTGGCAGGCGGTGCGGGGGGCCGTGCTGGACGCCTGGGTGCCGTTCGGCCGGGACGGGACGGTGGCGGCGCGGCCCGGGGTCAGCCGTGCCGTGCCCGTCATCGAGCTGCTGGACGACGACGTGGACCTGGCGCCCGCCCGGCATCTGCCGCCGGTGGCGGCGGGCGGCGGGGCCGCAGAACTGGCCGATGTCCGCGACCGGCTGGCGGCGGAGCTTCGGCGGACGGGAGAACTGGCGCCGCCGGTGGCCGAGCCGGACGGGCCCGCGGGGCCCGCGGGGCGCCCGCCGGGTGTGACGGTCGGGGAGCTGGCGCGGGGCGGGGCGCTGACGCTGCACGCCGGTACGGCGACGCACACGGGCGATGCCGCGGGGCGGGTGCTCACCGAGCAGGACGTCCTGGCCGGGCAGGCACCCGGCGGCCGACTGCCGGACGGCGCCGCCGAGGAGCATGTGCTGGTCCGGGCGGGAGACGTCGTCGTGCCGGTCCTCGGCGGCGGGGCGGTCGCGCGCGTGGTCGACGCGACCGCCGAGGGTGCCGCGCTCGGCCGGAACCTGCATCTGCTGCGCCCCGACCCGGCGGCCCTCGACTCCTGGTTCCTCGCCGGTTTCCTGCGGGGCACGGCCAACCAGCGGCAGGCCAGCAGTTACGCCTCCACGGCCACCCGGCTCGACGTGCGCCGCCTCCAGCTGCCCAGACTGCCGCTGGCCGAACAGCAGCGGTACGGCGAACGCTTCCGCGCGCTCGCGGAGTTCGAGCAGGCCCTGCGGGAGGCCGGGCGGCTCGGTGAGCGGCTGGTGCAGGGCATGTACGACGGGCTCACCGACGGGACGCTGCGTGCCTGAGATCACAGGGCCTGAGATCACAGGTTGATATCTCAGGAGCTGTTGTCGGTATCGCTGTATACGCTCTGTCTTGAAACCAGCACATCATCGGGAGAGTTCGCATGTACGGCTATGGCCCCGGCGCCGGGCCCGGACCCGGTACAGGTCCTGGCCCGGGTGTTCCGCCGCCGAGGCGTACGCCCGCGCGCATCGTCGTGGTGCGGGTGCTGTTCGCCGTGCTGCCGCTGCTGAGCCTGGGTTTCCTGACCGGCGCGAGCATGCTGCGGCTGGCCGTGGTGACCCGGCGGACGCTCGACTGGTGGCTGTTCGGCGTGTCCGTGGCGGCCACCCTCGGCTTCCTGCTGCTCACGGGACCCGACCCGGAGGCCCTCCGCTCCAGCCTGGGGGCGGGCGGGGTGCTGCTGAACGCGGCGCTCTTCACGGGGTACTTCCTGTACGCGGACATCCGGCACCACGAGCGCGCCGCCCGGTCCGCGGTGCCGACGCCCGCTCCCTACCACCAGCCGCGGCCTCAAAGCGGGTACGGCTACCCGCAGCCCAACCCGTACCAGCAGCAGCCGCAGCAGGCCGCCCGCCAGCCCACGCCCCCACCGGCGTCCCCGCCCGCATCACCGTTCCCCGCCCCGCGCATCGACCAGGTCCGAGCCGAGCTGGACGAACTCAGCGACCTGCTGCGCAAGGACGAGGGCGGCACGAGGTGAACGGCAGAGTCATCGCGGACCGCTACGAGCTGTCGACCCTGATCGGCCAGGGCGGCATGGGCCAGGTCTGGACGGCGTACGACCGGCGGCTCGACCGCCGTGTGGCGGTGAAGCTGCTGCGCCTGGACCACATGGCGGAGGCGAGCGCCGTCGAGGAGATGCGCCGCCGGTTCGTCCGCGAGTGCCGGGTCACCGCGCAGGTGACCCACCCCGGCCTGGTCACGGTCCACGACGCGGGCAGCGACGGCGACGACCTCTACCTGGTCATGCAGTACGTCGAAGGTGCCGACCTGGCCGACCACCTGGCCGAGCACGAGCCCTACCCGTGGCGCTGGGCGGTGGCGGTGGC
Source organism: Streptomyces sp. MUM 203J (assembly GCF_022414595.1). Classification (GTDB taxonomy): domain Bacteria; phylum Actinomycetota; class Actinomycetes; order Streptomycetales; family Streptomycetaceae; genus Streptomyces. The sequence continues at coordinate 42,492 of NZ_JADWYO010000002.1, forward strand.
CGCGCAGGTGTGCGCGGTGCTGGCGGCCGTGCACGCCGTGCCGATCGTCCACCGGGACCTCAAGCCACGGAACCTGATGGTGAAGCCGGACGGCACGGTGACCGTGCTCGACCTGGGCGTCGCCTCCGTCCTGGACACCGACACGACGCGCCTCACCCACACCGGATCACCCATCGGCAGCCCCGCCTACATGGCGCCTGAACAGGCCATGGGCGGGGCGGTGGGACCGTACACGGACCTCTACGCGCTGGGGGTCCTGCTTCACGAACTGCTCAGCGGCGACGTGCCGTTCGCCGCCTCCACCGCGCTCGGCGTGCTGCACCGGCACCTGTACGAGGCGCCGCCGCCGGTCCGGCAGCTACGCCCCGAGGTGCCCGAGCCGCTGGAGGCGCTGGTGCTGCGGCTGCTGGCGAAGGACCCGCGGCACCGCCCGTCCGGGGCACACGAGGTGTACGAGGCGCTGGCCCCGCTCCTGCCGGGCCCGGGCACCGGCATGCCGCCGGGGCCCATGGACCCGACGCGCCCGCTGCTGCGCCCGCTGGCGCCGTGGCCGGACAGACCCGCCTCGCAGACCTCCGCGCAGCCGGTCACCACCACACCTCCGGCCGCCGTCCCGGCGCAGCGCCCCGATGTGGCCTCGGCGGTCGACGAGGTGAAGCGCCTGCTGGGGGAGGGGCGGATCACGCAGGCCGTGGACATGCTGGGCGCGATCCTCCCGGCCGCCGCCGCAGAGCACGGCGAACGCTCCACGGTGGTACGGATCCTGCGCCGGCAGTACGCCACGACCCTGATGGACGACGGCCAGTACCGGCGGGCCCTGCCCGAGCTGCGCCACCTGGCCGACGACCGCGCCGCCGAGGCGGGCCCGGGGGACCCGCAGGCCCTGCAGTACCGCCACGACGCGGCGCTGTGCCTGGAGCAGCTGGGCGAGGCGGCTGCGGCGCTCGCGGAGTACCGCGCGATCCTCCCGTACTACGAGAACGCCCCGCACCAGCCGGGCTCGGCCCCCACCCCGGCCTTCGACATCCGCCGCCGCATCGCCCACCTGCTTCTCACCACGGGCGACCACACCGCGGCCCATCAGCAGCTCCAGAACCTTCTGTACGACACGGAGCGCAGGTACGGCCCGTACCACCCGCTCGCGGCGGAACTGCGCCGCGCGCTGCAGCACCAACACAATCTCCGCTCAGTCTGAGTCAGCTGAGCACCTACACCACGAGACAGGAATCATGAGTCACCTTCAGACGCCCCCGCCCCCGCCTGCGCCCGAGCCGGTTCAGCCCAAGGGCAACGGCCTCGCTGTCGCCGGTCTGGTCCTGGGCATCCTCGCCCTGGTCTTCAGCTTCATACCGATCGTCAACGTGATCGTGTGGCCGCTGGCGATCCTGGGCGTGATCTTCGGCGCCATCGGCCTGGCCAAGTCCGGCAAGGCGGGCAAGGGCAAGGGCGCTTCGATCACGGCCCTGATCACCTCGGCCCTCGCGGTCGTGCTGTTCTTCGTCATGAACGCGCTGCTGTTCGCGGCGGTCGACGAGGCGGTCAAGGAGACCCAGAAGGAGCTGGACAAGTCCTACGACTCCGCCGAGATCGACAAGGACGGCAAGGCGAAGGGCTCCGGCGACAACGCGGTCCTGAAGGACTTCACCGTCGCCAAGTGCGAGGTCATGAAGGACGAGTTCGACCTCAAGGAACTCGCCCTGCACGTCGATTACACCAACAACGGCGACCGCCGGTACTCCTACCTCCTGGAGGGTGAGGTCCTGGTCGACGGCAAGAAGGTCAGCGACTTCCTGTCCACCGCCGAGAACCTGGAACCGAAGCAGAAGTACACCGACGAGGACGCCGGTGTCCTGGTGGACGCGGACAAGATCGCGGACGGCAAGACGCCGGAGTGCAAGGTCGTGAAGGCCAGCCGCAACGACTTCTGACCGGCTCCCTCATCTGAGGCCCCCCGCCCGCGCACCCCGCGGGCGGGGGCTTCCCCTTTCCCGCTCCGGCCCGGACCCCGCGCGCACGGCCGGCCGGACACCGCGGCACCCCCGGCAGCCTGCGCGAACGGCCTCGTACACCCGGTGATCGCGCGGCGGCGGGCTGCGCGATCGGGTGGACCGGCCGGACGCACCGAGTGACGAGGCCACGCCCCCGGGCTGGGACCTCGTCGCCTCGTGCGTGTCGCCGCTCCTAGCCGGCCTCGGCCCGCTTGTAGAGCGCGGACGGGTCCGCTGCCTCGTCGGCCTCCGAGGGCAGGAGGTTCTCCTGTGCCTCGGGGTTCCTGACGGCGGACTCCCAGCGGCTGACGACGCCGTCGCCGGCCGCCGCGGAGGCCTGTGCCCTGCCCCCGGTCCCCGGTATCTCGACCGGGGTGAAGTTCGACGGCGAGAGGTGCCACCCGTCGGAGGACACCCGGGTGGCCAGCACGTAGGTCTTGCCGGGTTCCAGCGGGGGAGCGTCCCCGACGACGGTCCTCTCCCGGGTGAGCGGGTCGTCCCCGCCCTCCTGCGCGACCCTGACGGTGCCGCTGACCTGGCCCTTGAGTGTGCTCTCGACCTCGACGTCGAAGGTGGTCCAGAGCAGCTCGTCCTCGGTGCGCTCGGTCGAGGACTGCTTCTTCACGGTGGCGACGAAGACGTCGTCCGCCCAGGCCGAAGCCTTCCCGGCCGTCTCCAGGGTGACGGCGTACGTCGGGTGGACGTGCGTCGTCCCGTACGGGACGGTGAACCAGGCCGCCGCACCGGCGAGCAGCGCCCCCGCTGCCGCGACGGCCACTGCGGCCCTACGGTTGATCACTGCCATGTCCGGCTCACCGCCAGATCTCCTTGTACTTCTTCTTGTCCTTCGACTGCGGCGTGTGGACGGTGCGGTTGTCGCTGCAGTGCATCAGCGCGCGGCGGTCGTCGAAGTGCCCCATCTTCAGGGCATGGCCGATCTCGTCCCGCGCCGCGCCGAACTGGGTCCCGCAGGACGTGCTGGAGTCGTAGACCAGCTCCCTGCCGTCCACTGAACCGGATGTCTTCTTCTCGTTCTTGCAGCCGTCGGCGGCCAAGGCGACGCCGGGCGCGCCCACCACGGAGCCGCCGAGCAGCGCCAGGATCACGACTGCGGAACGCATGGAGCCCCGTGGGGCTCCGATCACCTTGCCCGCGGAAGTGGTTCCCTCTCAACTGGATCGCGCACAGGGGGACTTGGTCGGACCTCCCCCCGGCGTGCGCCACACAGTGAACAAGGGAAGCGCAGGCACCACAGACACTTTCTCGAACATGTGCTTGATATCCGGAATGGCGCCCACCTCTTGTTCTCCTCCCGTCAGGGCGCACCTTTGACGTGGGGAGGCGCGGAGGGGTTCCCGGCGGCGGGGCGGATGACCGGTCCGGCTGGAACCGTCTGCCGCGGGAGCGGAGCGGTGGCCGGCCCGTGGCCGCCGGAGCGGCGGGCGAGGCCCAGCAGCCCCCAGGCCAGCAGCGCCACCGCCCCGGCCGCCAGCCCCGCCCGCAGGCCCGGCGGGCGGAACACGCAGGTCACCGTGGACCCACCGGACACCTCCGCCGCCACCAGGCCCAGGTAGTCCTCCGCCGGGGCGTCCCCGCAGCTCCAGCCCGGAACGCGGGGAGTGGACAGGACCGCCAGGCCCCGGGTGCCGGGCGGGAGCCCGGCCCGCACCTCCGTGCCGCTGACATGAACCTCCCTCGCGGCGGTGGCCCGCAGCGCTGCGACGGCCGCCGCCAGCCGCGTCCGGTCCAGGCAGCCCACGCTGCCCTGCGGGACCGGACCCCTGCCGGTCCAGGTCACCTTGGTGCCCGCCTCCCGCTGGGTGCCCAGGAGCGTCATGGCCGCGCGGCGTCTGGGCGCGCCGCCGCGCAGCTCGGCCTCGCGGCCCTCCGCGCCCAGGCGGGCCGTGCCCAGAAAGTCCGGCGCCCAGGCGTACACCTCGGTGCCGACGCGGCACGTGCCGTTCGCCGGGATGTCGTACACCCGTGCGCCCAGAAGGAGTTCCTGGTTGCGGAAGGCCGACCGGCCCCACTGCGGAGAGCGCTCCGGGCGCACCGTCACCAGGGGGAGCGCCTCCCGGTTCCGCACGATCCGGTCGTCACGCCAGCGTGCGCCGATGCCGAACAGCGCGTCCGTCACCGGGTTGTCCAGGCTCTGGAGGTTGCGGCCCCGGGAGGTCCAGCCGCCGCCGAGCGCGGTCAGGGTGCGCGTCCAGACCGCCGGAGTGTGACTGCTGTAGTACGAGGCGCCCTGGCCGCCCACCAGCAGCGGATCGTTGCCGGTCAGCTCCGGCCGCCCGGGGTCGGTCCGGTGGCGCGGCCACCCGTCGGCCGCCGCCACGGCCGCCGCGCGTGCCGAGTGCGCCGCACCCCACGCGGGGTAGTCGTCCAGCGCGCCCAGCCGCTTCCGGTCCGCGTACGCCGTCGTCCCCGCGGCCTGCACCACGAGGGCCCCCGCCAGCAGCGCCAGACCCAGCACCCGCGCCCGTCGCCCGCCCGCCGGTTCCGGGGGGCCCGTGCCCGCCGCCCCGGCCGGTGCGTCGGCCTCGGCCGCAGGGCCGCCCCCCGGGGCCCGTGCCGCCTCGCGTCCCGCGGTTCCCGCCCCGCGCTCGGGCCCCCCGCCCGTCCGGTCCGGGGCGCCTCCGCCCGCCGGTTCCGGGGCGCCCGCGCCTCCGCCGCGCCTCAGCAGCGTCAGCCCGCCCGCCGTGACAGCGGCCCCCGCCCCGTACAGAGCGAAGCTCGCCCCGGTCGGATAGCGGCTGAAGGCCGCGCCCAGGGCCAGGGCCGCCAGCAGTCCCGAGGCGCCGAGCAGGGCCCGACGTCCCGGCCAGCCGTATGCCACCGCACGCCAGGCCGCCAGCACCGCCAGGCCGGCCAGGACGAACGTCTGGCGGTACGGGCTGCCGTTCGGCGTCGCGAAGACGTGCCACACCAGGTGTGTCGGCTCCCACTGCAGCGACACGAGCACCGCCGCCACCAGGCCGCCCCACAGCCACCGTTCCCGCACCGGCACCGCCCGGTGGAACGGCAGCGCCGCCAGCAGCAGCAGCGCGCCCGCGCCCAGGAACAGAGCCGGGGTGTAGAAGCTGTACGTCGCCGGCATCACCCGCGCCGCGAGGTCCGTCCAGTCGGCCGCCGCGAACGGGCGCGCCCAGCCCGGGTGGGCGTGCCGCGACCCCAGGAACACCGGCACCAGCACCGGCGCGGCCAGCCCCACGCCCACCAGCACCGTCCCGGCGGCCCGGCCCCAGAGCCGTATCCGCAGACCGCCCCGCGCCAGCAGCACCAGCGCCGCGCCGAGCGTCGCCATGTAGGCCGTGTAGAAGTTGGCCGTCCACACCAGTGCCACCAGCAGTGGCCCCAGCGCCGGCCGCCGTCCCTCCCGTACCCACTCCACGACCAGGCACAGCAGCGGGAAACCGATCAGGCCGTCCAGCCACATCGGGTTGTACGTGGCCTCCATGGCCGACCAGCCGCACAGCCCGTACGACGCACCCAGCACCGCCGCCGCCCACCGGCCGCCCGGCGCCTTCCCGTCCGCGTGCCGCAGCAGGAGCAGTGTCATCAGCGCGGCGGCCGTTCCCGTCTTGAGCACGGTGATCACGTACACGGCCAGGTCGATCCGGTCTCTGGGGAAGAGCCCGACCAGCAGCGCGAACGGGCTCGTCAGGTACGTTCCCAGGTCCGGCAGCAGGCTCGTGCCGAACCCTGACCGCCAGTTCAGCAGCAGCCCGTCCCCGGCCCGGCCGTGCAGCAGGTCCCAGAGGTAGGCGTGGTACGGGACGAACTGGTTGCCCAGGTCGTTGACGGCCCGGTTGCGCGGGCCGAACGGGAACACCCGGGCGATCGCGTCACCGGCACACAACGCGAAGACGTTGAGAAGCCCGGCCAGGCCGCAGACCCGCCCACGAGTGGGAGAAGAGAACACGGGCCCGAATATGCCATTCGATCACCGCAAAACGGATATGAAGGAGGGGAGTTCATGTGGCGGTCACCCTTCCGTCATGCAAGGGGCCGGCGGGCGGTGTCATAAGTGCAGGTTTCTCTGGTCATAGGCCTGCCTTATGGTCGAGCAGGTTTTTCGCGCGCGTGAGATAGCCCGCCTGGAACCGGCTCTCCGCGCCGAGCAGTTCGAAGAGGTCCGCGATGTACTTGCGACAGGTGCGCAGGGATACGCCGAGCCGGCGGGCGATGGTCTCGTCCCGCATGCCCTCGCTGAGCATGGCCAGGATGGCCAGTTTGATGTCCTCGCGCACCTCGCCGTCGGGGAGTGCCGGGCTGTACGGGGTGCCCGACTGCCAGCTCCGGTCGAAGGCGGTGCAGAGGAAGGCCACGGTGGATGGGTCGCGGATCACCGCCGCACCGCCCTTGGCCTGTGTGTGCGGCAGAAAGACCAGGCGGCGGTCGAAGGCGATCATCCGGCCGAACAGCTCTGCCAGTGTGCGGACCTGGGCGCCCGCGGCGGTGGCCCGCTCGACATAGACCTGGGTGGGGGCGTGGTGGCGGGCCGTGTGCTGGTAGAGCGTGCGCATCTGGATGCCCCGCTCGATCATTGCCAGGTCCCGGACGATGGACTGCTCCAGCTCGGCGGCGGGGCGGCCGCCGCCGGGCTGGGAGGTCATCACCTCCAGTCGGCAGGCGTTGCTGGCCTCCTCCAGCATCCCGACCACGTCGTCCAGGGACTCGACGAGTTCCAGCGGCACTGTCCTGGCGTGGTCCTGGGCGGAGTCCCCGTACAGGGCGCTGAGTGTCTCCACGGTGTCCCAGATCGAGAAGATGCCGGACAGGCGTCTTCGGAGACGGGACTCGGCCGCCGCGACCTCGGCCCCGGCCGGCTGGGGGTCGAGCGGCTTCCAGGCCCCCGGCAGTCCGGCGTCCGTGGACCTGCCGGCGGGGCCGACGGGCTGGATCAGCGGAACGGCGGCCAGCAGCTCCACGGCGCGGTCGACCCGGGCCGGAGGGAGTCCGAGGCCCAGCGCGGCCTCCTCGGCCACGAGCGTGCCGTGAGTGACGGCCCACCCGTAAACCTGGATGTCATCGGCCTGAAGGTTTTCCAGCCGAGCCATGATGTCCATTTTGTGGATTTTGTACACCTTTGCCTTCCCTGCATCTTCCTGTAGAGCACCATCATGCGGGCTTGCGGGCTGGACCGCGACCCTTTCAATTCGCAATGCTTGAGGCGTGACCGAGCGGGGGAGGCGGACGTCACCCCCCGGGTCTCTTTAAGTAAGTTCATTGGATTTCGCAGAAATTCATGGAATCACGGGGGGAAACATGCGCGGTATGCGCAAGAGAATCGCGGCAATCGTCTCCGGGGCTGTGGCGGCGCTCGCCTTCACCATGGTCGCCGTCACTGTCGAGCAGAACCTGGACGCCACGGTGACCAGTGCCTCGGCCGACCTGGTGGTCAGAGACACCGGCTGGAGCTAGGCCTTCTCCATTCCTGCGGAGGGTATCCCGCGGTAGTCGCGACATACGCGCGACAAGAGGATTCACGGCGGCGTCCGCCGTCCGCACGCCGAGAATTCGCACGGCCCCGGTGGCCGCTTCACGCCGATGACATGCCTGTCGTCAGGACAGGCATGCCATCGGTGTGCCTTCATCACCTTCACCAAAACCCCAGGAGTTGATCAGGTGTCAGTGCTGGACGCATTCACGGAAAAGGTCGGTGTGGCTGAAATCCGCGCCCTGGTGTCGGAGGCCCTCGGCGCAGACGTCCCGGGCGACGGCTCGTTCCTCGGCCACGGAGGCGACTCCTTCCACGCGGTCCTGGTCGTCTCCCGCATCGAGGAGCGGTGGGGCGTCGAGGTCGACTTCCTCGACGTGCTCGAGTCCACGCCCGACACGCTCACCGAGACGGTGAACGCCGCACGCGCCGACCGGGAGCAGGGCTAGGCACCGGCTGCCCGCCGCCGACATCATGGACAGATCACTCTCGTACGGGCCGAGCACGCCCGTCCCGGACGATGCCACCGCCCATCACACCCTGCTGGCAGTGGCCGCGCGCACGCCGGACGCGCCCGCCCTGGGGGTCGGCGGCCGGACCGTCAGCTACCGCGAACTGGTTGCCCGAGCAAGGGCGGTGCAGGTACTGCTCCAGCGGCAGGGCGTGCGGCCCGGCACCTTCGTCCCGGTGCTGGCTCGGCCCGGCGCGGCGTTCACCGTGGCCGCACTGGGTGTGCTGCTGGCCGGTGCGGCGTACGCCGCCGTGGACCCCCGCTGGCCGGCCGAGCGGCTCGGCGGAGTGCTCGGGGACCTGCGCGCGGAACTGGTGCTCGACGCGGCCGGGGTGGGGGCGGCCTCGTACGCCGTGCCCGGCGGGGCGCGGGCCGGGGCGGGTCCGTCCGCTGTGCCGGTCGTTCGGCCGACCGACGGCGCGGTGGAACCCGACGCCCTCGGCGCGGCCACACCGCCGGGACCGGCCACGCCCTCGGGACCGGCCGGCGCGGACGAGGTCCCGGTCCCTGTCGAGGTCGGGGCCGACTCGCCTGCCTGCGTCTTCTTCACCTCTGGTTCGACCGGTCGCCCCAAGGGCGTGGCCATCCCGCACCGCGCGATGATCCGTACCTTCCTGGACTGCGGATACGCCGAGTTCGGCCCGGACACCGTGATGCCCATGGTGGCCGCGCCCTACTGGGACGCCGGGACGCTGGAGGTCTTCGGGCCGCTGCTCAACGGCGGCTGCGCCGTCGAGGTGCCGGACGGTCTGCTCACCCCCGCGGCGCTGCGCCGGCTCATCCGGGAGGACGGGGTGAACACCATGTTCCTGACCAGCTCGCTGGTCAACCTGTTCCTGGATGAGGAGCCCGAGGCCTTCACCGGCATCCGCCTGCTGATGACCGGCGGCGAGCGCGTCTCGCCCGCGCACGCGGCCAAGTTCCTGGCCGCGCACCCCGACGCTCGGCTCGTCAACGGCTACGGCCCGGTCGAGTCCATGGTCTTCGTCTCCTCTCACGAGGTGTCCGCGGTCGACCTCGACGCGGCCGACGGCATCCCGGTCGGCACCGCGATCCGCAACACCGTGCTGGCCGTGGCCGACCGCGAGGGCACCCTCGTTCCGGCCGGGGAGACCGGTGAACTGCTCGTCGGGGGAGACGGGCTGGCGCTCGGCTACGTCAACCGCCCCGAGGAGGACGCCAAGCGGTTCGGCACGCTGGAACTGCCGGGCCGAGGCCGCGTCCGGACGTACCGGACGGGCGACCTGGTCCGCATGACATCCGAGGGCCGTGTCTCGTACATCGGACGCGCCGACCGCCAGTTCAAGGTGCGGGGTTTCCGGATCGAGCCGGGCGAGGTCGAGCGTGTGCTGGGCCGCGTCGAGGGAGTCAAGGAGTGCTTCCTGATCCCGCTGCGCACGGAGGGCGGCACCGTGACCGGTACGGTCTGCGCCTACACCGCCGAGGCGGGGCACGCCCTTCCCGCCTGCGAGCTGCGACATGTCAGCGAGGGGCTGCTGCCCTCCCACCTGCGGCCCGACCGGTTCGTCCGCCTGGACGCGCTGCCGCTCGGGCCGACCGGCAAGGCCGATCTGCGGGCCGTCGAACGGCTCGTCCGCCCGGCCGCCGAGCGGAATCCGTCGGTCGGCGACGACGGAAGCCCGGTGCTGCGGGCGGTACGGGCGATCCTCGGCGTGCCCGCACTGAGCGAGGACGACGATCTGCTCGCCCACGGCGCCAACTCGCTCCAGGTGCTGCGGATCGCGGCCCGGCTCTCCGCCCTGCTGGACGTCGAGTTCTCGGCGCGTGACGTGTACCGGCACAGCAGTGTCCGGGGCCTGGAGCGTCTCGCCCGGACCCGTCCTGGGCGCACGGCCCCGGCGGCCCCGGCGGACAGCGGGCAGCTCTCCCCGGGCGAGCGCAGGTTCTGGATCGCTGAGCGGCTCGCTCCCGGCGCGCCCGGCCATGTGGCGATGAGCCGCGTCGAGATCTCCGGGAGGGTCGACCCGGAACGGCTTCACCGGGCGCTGTCGGCGGTCGTCGCCGCACACCCGGCGCTGCGCACGACCTTTCCCCTCCACCGGGGGCGACCGCGCCGCGCCGAGTCCGCCGACGCCACCCTGCCGCTCCTCGTCCGCCGCTCGGCCGCGGGCTGGAGCGGCTGCGCCGAACTGACGGACGAGCTGGCGGCGGTCGTACACGATCTGGAGGGCGGGCCACTGCTCGCGGCGGGTCTGCTCTCGGAGTCCGACGACCGGCACACCCTGCTGATCGCCGCCCACCACGCGGTGTACGACGCGCATTCGGAGCGGGTGCTGCTCACCGACCTGGCGGCGGCCTGGGCGGGTGAGGCGCTCGCGCCCGCCCCCGCACCACCGGCCGCCCCGCCCGCGAGCGCCGCGCGCGACCGGGCGTTCTGGCAGGCCGAACTCGCCGGCGTCGAACCGCTGGCGTTGCCCGCACCCGCCCCGTCCATGCGCGCGCTGTGGACCAGTCCCGTGGACGAGCGGCCGTTCCCGCTGCCCGCCGACACGGGTGTACGACTCCGAGCGGCGGCCCTGCACCATCGCACTCCCGCACTGACGCTGCTGGTCGCCGCCTGGTGGCGGGCGCTGTCCGCCTGGACCGGGCAACTCGACGTCACCATAGGCACGGTGGTCGCGGGCCGCGACCCCGCGTACGAACGGACGATCGGCTATCTGGCCAACGGTGTCCCGGTACGGGTCTCGGGACACCCCGGAGCCGAAGGCACCGAACTGGTCGGCCTGGTCGGGGAGCGGCTGCTGCGGGCCTTCGACCATGCCGCGCTGCCCACGGACGAGATCGCCGCCCTGGCGCCCCGCCCGAAGGACGGCCGGATGCCGCTCTACCAGACCGTGCTCGCCCTCCAGCGAGTCGGCGCGCCGGTACGTCTCGGGGAGGCCGTCCTGCGGCCCCGGCCCGCGCCGCCGCTCGGCCCGCAGGCGGAACTCGTCTGCGAGCTGTGGGAGGACGGCGACGAGCTGACAGGGGCCCTGCACACGCCCGCCGGGCTGCTGCCGCCCGGGACCGGCGCCCTGCTCACCGAACTCTTCACATCCGAGCTGCACACCCTGCTCACCAAGGACCAGACATGACCGAGACGTTCGTCGACGGCGCCACCGCCACAGGTGACGCTGAGACCTTCCCGCTCTCCTTCACCCAGGAGCGGATGTGGGTCGAGGAACAGCTGCGGCCGGGCGGCACGGCGTACCACATGCCGGTGATCTCCCGGGTCGCAGGACCACTCGACCCGGACGCCCTGCGGCGCGCGGTCGGCATCCTGGCCGGCCGGCACTCCGCTCTGCGCACGGTGTTCAGCGACGTGGACGGGGCGCCCGTGCAGCGGGTCCTGCCCGCCGTCGAGATCCCGGTGGCCACGCGGGACGTGCGGGCCCTGCCGGATGCCGAGGCGGCCGGGAGGGCCGCCGTACTGGAGGAGGCCCGGCGGCCGTTCGACCTGGGCCGGGGTCCGCTGCTGCGGCTGCTGGCCGTCCGCGTCGGCGACAACGAGCATCTCCTTGTCGTGACGGCCCACCATCTCGTCTTCGACGGGGCCTCCTTCGGGCTGTTCTTCGTCGAGCTGGCAGAGGTCTACGAGGCCGTTCTGTCCGGTGCCGACACCGAACCTGCCCCGGCAGCCAGGCAGTTTCCGGACGCGGTACGCGATGAGGAGGCGCAGCTCACCGACGAGGCGGTGGAGGGGCTGCTCGACTGGTGGCGTACCTACCTGGACGGGGCGCCCCGCACGCTCGACCTGCCGGCCGACCGTCCCCGGAGCACGGACGCCGGGAGCCGGACCGGCGCCCAGCGGCGCCGTCTGCTCGGTGCCGGGATCAGTGCCGGAGTGCGCGCGCTGGGGCGCGAGCACGAGGCCACCCTGTTCATGACCATGCTGACCGCCTTCGGTGTCGTGCTCTCGCGGCAGGCCGGGCAACGGGATCTGCTGATCGGTACGCCGGTCTCCAGCCGCCGGGCCGGGGAGCGGCGGGCCCTCGGCTGCTTCCTCAACTCCCTTCCTGTGCGCCTCGACCTCACGGAGGGGCCGTCCTTCGCGCAGCTCCTCGACCGCGTCAAGCGCAGCGCGCTGGAGGCCTTCGCACACCAGCGGGCGCCCCTCCAGCGGCTGGGCGCCGACCGTGCCCCGGGCTTGGGCGGTGGCGGCCTGGTCCAGGTCTTCTTCAACGTGCTGCCGCCGGTGGCCCCGCTCGACCTTCCGGGCTGCGCGGTCGAACAACTGCCGTTCCCCGAGATCGACAGCAAGTTCGATCTGACGCTGTACGTCTCCGTGGAGGGCGGACGGCTGGGGCTCGAAGCGGTGTACGACGCCGAGCTGTTCCTGCCGGAGCGGATCGACGACCTGCTGGAGCAGATCGAACTGGTGCTGGCCCAGGCGGTCGACGACCCCGGCCGGCCGGTCGGTGAGCTGGCGCTCGCCACCGGGCGGACCGCCGCGCTCATGCCCGGTCTCGGTACCGAACTGCCTGCCGGGTACCCCGGCTCGGTCCTTGAACGCCTGGCCGCGCACGCGCACCTCCGGCCCGAGCGGGCCGCGCTGGTCGGGGCGGGGCGCGTGTGGACGTACGGGGACCTTGTCGCCCGGGCCGAGCTGGTCGCGGAGCGTCTGGTCGCCGAGGGGGTGCGCCCCGGGGACGTGGTGGCGGTGCTGGCCGCACGGCATCCGGCGGCGGTGGTGGCGGTGCTGGCGGCGATGCGGGCGGGGGCGGCGTTCGCGTTGCTGGACGCGGAGTATCCGGCGCCGGAGCTCGCGCGGCGCGCGGCCGAACTGCGGCCCGCCGCGTGGATCGGCGCCGCGCCGGGGCGGGGCGTGGCCCCGTTCATGACAGGTCCGTTCGTCTCCGGCCTGGACGAGGCGGATCCGGCCCCTGGCCCGTCCCTTCCCGCCCGCACCGAAGTGCTCGGGACGCCGGACGGGCTCGGCGCGCGTCCCCGGCCCTCTGCCGACGACCTCGCCTACGTCGCCTTCACCTCCGGCACCACCGGCCGCCCCCAGCGCGTTCTGGGCGGCCACGGGCCGCTCGCCCACTTCCTGCACTGGTACACCGAGACGTTCGGCGTCACTGCCGAGGACCGGTTCTCGGTGCTGTCGGGGATCGGCCACGACCCCTTCCTGCGGGATGTGCTGGCGCCGCTGTGGGCCGGGGCCGCGGCGGTGTTCCCCGACGTGGACCCCCGCGACACCGAAGGGCTCGCGGAGGCGCTGCGGCGGGACGGGATCACCGTCACCCACCTGACCCCGGCTCTCGGCGCGGCGCTGGCCGCCGCCGACGGGGTGGGCTGGCCCTCCCTGCGCCTGGCCGGTTTCGGGGGAGACACGCTCACATACCGCACCGTCCGGGAGTGGGCCGCCCTCGCGCCAGGCGCGGACCTGCTCAACCTGTACGGCGCGACCGAGACGCCCCAGGCGGTCTCGGTCCACGTGGTCAGGCGGGGCGGCGACAGCGCCCCGGACGGCCAGGGGCGGGTGCCGCTCGGGGCCGGGATCGACCAGGTGCAGCTGCTGGTGGCGACCGGTGACCAGCCCGCCGCCATCGGGGAGCCGGGTGAACTCGTCGTCCGGACACCCCACCTCGCGCGCCGCGCCGAGGGGGCTGACCGCAGCGGTTTCGCCACGCTCGGCTTCGCGGCGGGACCCGTCTACCGAACCGGCGATCTCGCGCGGCTGCGCCCGGACGGGCTCTTCGACCTCCTCGGGCGGGCCGACGACCAGGTCAAGGTACGCGGCTTCCGGGTCGAGCCGGCCGAGATCGAGGCGCTGCTGGCTGCCCGGCCCGAGGTGCGCCAGGCCGTCGTGCTCGCCGTGCCAGATCGGCACGGCGGCGCCCGCCTGGTCGGCTACCTCGCCACCGGAGGCGTGCGCCCCGACCTGGCACTGCTGCGCGAGGAGCTGGCCGCGCGGCTGCCGGAGTACAAGGTGCCGTCCTCGTTCGTGGTGGTCGACGAGCTGCCGCTGACCGCGAACCGCAAGCCCGACCGGGCCGCCCTGCGCTCCCTCGGCAGGGAGGAGGAGTCGGCGGTCGGCGGGTACGTCGCCCCGTCCGGCCCGGTGGAGGAGCGGCTGGCCGCGATCTGGCGGGAGGTGCTCGGGCGGGAGCGGATCGGCGCGCTGGACGACTTCTTCGCCCTCGGCGGGCACTCGCTGCTGCTCGGCCAGGTGCTGGTACGCGTCCGCCGCTCCCTGGGCGCCGAACTGGCCCTGCGCGACCTCTTCCAGCACCCCACGGTCGCCGCGCTCGCCGCGCTGATCCAACGGTCGGGACCGGCCGCGGGAGCCGTTGAGGCCGAGGAGCCCGTACCACTGGGTGAGGAAGGAGCTCCGGCGCCGCTGTCCTGGACGCAGGAGCGGCTGTGGCTGGAGGAGCAGCTCCGGCCCGGCGACGCCGCGTACAACATGCCGATGGTGCTCCGGGTGCGCGGGCCTCTGGACCTCGCGGCCCTGCAGGGCGCGGTCGACGCCGTGGTGCAGCGGCATGCCGTCCTTCGTACGGGCTTCGCCCTGGCCGACGGCGGGCCCGTGCAGCGGGTCACCCCCGGAGCCCGGGTCACCGTGCGCGAGGCGGATCTTCGCCGTGCCCAGGACCCGGGTTCGGCCGCGCTGGCCGAGGCGATGGCGGAGACCAAGCGGCCCTTCGACCTCTCCGCCGGTCCGCTGATGCGGGTGCTGGTGGTGCGCGACGGGGAGGGTGAGTGCCTGCTCGTTCTGACGCTGCATCACATCGTTTTCGACGGGTGGTCCTTCGGTGTTCTCCTCGACGATCTCTCGCTGGCATACGCTGCCTGCCGCGCCGCCGCCGGCGACGGCCCCGCCCTGCCCGCCTCCAACCCCGGGCTGCAGTTCTCCGACGTCGCACGCTGGCAGCGGGCCCGGCTCGACGGGGAGCCGCTGGACGAGCTGGTCGCCTGGTGGGTCCGGCAGCTCGCCGGTGTGCCGACCGTGCTCGAACTCCCGACCGACCGGCCCCGCCCGGCCGTCCAGACCCACCGCGGCGCCCGTCACCGGATCGTGATCGAAGCGGACCTGGCGCAGCGGCTGCGCGCACTGTCCCGGCGGCGGGGCGGCACGCTGTACATGACCCTGCTGTCCGCCTTCGGCGTCGTACTCTCGCGCTACACCGGCCAGGAACGGCTGCTGGTCGGCACTCCGGTCGCCAATCGGGAGCGTGCCGAGTTCGAGGACCTGGTGGGCTGCTTCCTCAACACCGTGCCCATCGCCCTCGACCTGCGAGGGGAGCCGGCGTTCGGGGAACTCCTCCAGCGGGTGACCGACAGCTCCCTGGCCGCCTTCGCCCACCAGAACGTGCCGTTCGGCCGGCTGGTGGCCGAACTGGCCCCGGAGCGCGACCTGTCCCGCAGCCCACTCGTCCAGGTGTTGTTCGCCCTGCAGAACGTCCGGCTGGGCGCCTTCGAGGGGCAGGGCGTGTCCAGCGAGCTGGTCGAGGTCTCCGAGGCGAACAGTCAGTTCGACCTGAACCTGCGGATGATGGACACCGGCGACGAGATCCTCGGCTGGCTGGACTACGACACCGATCTCTTCGACGCCGCGACCGTCGCCCGGCTGGCCGGACACCTCACCCATGTGCTCGGCGCCGTGGCCGACGACCCGGCCACGCCGGTGAGCGGGGTCGACCTGCTCGGCCCGGCCGAGCGGCAGCAGGTGGTGCACGCGTGGAACAGCACCGCCGCGGGGTGGGGGCTGGAGCGCACGCTCACCGCTCTGCTGGAGGAGCAGGCCGCGCGCGCCCCGGGGCGGACCGCCGTGAACTGCGGCGGGCGGCAGCTGAGCTACGCCGGGCTGCACCGGCGGGCCAACCGGCTGGCCTGGCGGCTGCGCGAGCTGGGGGTGGGCCCCGACGTGGTCGTCGGCGTGCATCTTGAACGTTCGGTCGAGCTGATGGTGGCCCTGCTCGCCGTACTCAAGGCGGGCGGCGCCTATCTGCCGCTCGATCCCGGTTACCCAGCCGAGCGGCTGAAGTTCATGCTGGCCGACGCCCGGGTGCCGGTGCTGCTTGCCGGGGCGGGGGCGGAGGCATCCTCGCTCGCGAGCGACGGGATGACCGTCCTCGTGGTGGACGCCGACGAGCCCGCGGACGACGAGCGTGCCGCGCACCCGCCGACCCCTTCGGCCGGGCCCGCCCATCTCGCCTACGTGATCTACACCTCGGGCTCCACCGGCCGTCCCAAGGGCGTCCAGGTGCCGCACCGGGGCATCGTCAACCGGCTGCTGTGGATGCAGGACGCCTACCGGCTCGACCGCGGCGACACGGTACTCCAGAAGACGCCGATCAGCTTCGACGTGTCGGTCTGGGAGCTGTTCTGGCCGCTGCTGGCGGGGGCCCGCATGGTTCTCGCGGAGCCTGGCGGGCACCGCGACCCCGGCTACCTCGCAGAGCTGATCCGGGACGAAGGGGTGACCGTCTGCCACTTCGTACCGCCGATGCTGGACACCTTCCTGTCCGCCGCGCCCGCCGAGCGGTGTACGTCGCTGCGGCTGGTGGTGTGCAGCGGCGAGGCCCTGCCGGCCGACCTGGCCCGGCGCTTCCACCGGGTCCTCCCGGCAGCCTCACTGGAGAACCTGTACGGCCCCACCGAGGCGTCCGTCGACGTGACCCGCTGGTCCAGCCGTCCGGACTGGGACCGGCCGAGCGTGCCGATCGGCGGGCCGATCGCCAACACGCGGGTGTATGTGCTGGACCGCCGCATGGCACCCCTGCCCATCGGGGTTCCCGGCGAACTGTATCTGGGAGGCGTCCAGTTGGCCCGCGCCTACGGGGGCAGGGCCGATCTGACCGCCGACCGGTTCGTGCCGGACCCGTTCTCCGCGTCCGGCGCCCGCCTCTACCGCACCGGCGACCTCGCCCGCTGGCGGGCGGACGGCACGGTGGAGTACCTGGGCCGTATCGACCACCAGGTGAAGGTACGCGGCTTCCGCATCGAACTCGGGGAAATCGAGGCGGCGTTGGCGGAGCAGCCAGGCGTCGGTCAGGCCGTGGTGATCGTCCGGGAGGACGAGCCGGGCGAGCGCAGGATCGTCGCCTACCTCACGCCTGAGGGCGGTGCCGCGCCCGGGCCCGCGGCCGACTGCGCTTCCGGTGCCGTGGCCGGTACGGACCCCGCGTGCCGTCCCACCGCCGTACCCGGCCGTGCAGCCCTGCGCGCCGGTCTCGGGCGACTGCTGCCCGAGCACATGGTGCCGAGTGCCTTCGTCACCCTGGAGCGGCTGCCGCTGAGCCCCAACGGCAAGGTGGACCGCCGGGCCCTGCCCGCACCCGAGCGGGAACGCCCTTCGGACACCGACTGGACCCCACCCCGCACCGGAACCGAGCGGCGGCTGGCCGCCATCTGGCAGCGCGTGCTGCGCCTGGACCAGGTCGGCGCCACCGACAACTTCTTCGAGATCGGCGGCGATTCCATGCATGCCGTCCGGGTCGTCGGGCTCGCCCGCGAGGAGGGGCTCGACATCCCGCTGACCGAACTCTTCGCCCACCAGACGGTGGAAGCGGTGGCCGCCTGGCTGGCCTCCCGCACCGAAGCGGTGTGGGAGCGGCGCCGGGTCTCCGCCTTCGGGCTGCTGTCCCCGGAGGACCTGGCCAAGCTCCGCGCCAAGTAAGCACCCGCCCCACCGAACCGTCCCCGAGAGGACCACCATGACCCACGGCGACATCGTCGACGCCTATCCGCTGACCAGGCTCCAGTCCGGCATGCTGTTTCACAGCCTGCTCGACGGGGACACCCCGACGTACCACGACATCTCCACCATCCGGCTGTCCGGCCGCTTCGACGAGGCCCTGCTGCGCGAGGTGCTGGCAGGCGTCATCGCACGCTCCGACATGCTGCGCAGCAGCATCGACCTGACGGGCTTCAGCCGGCCGATGCAGCTGGTGCACGAGGCCGTGCCTACCCCGCTGACCGTCGAGGACCTGCGCGGACTGCCGGACGACGAGCAGCGGCGCCGGGCCACCCGGTGGACTGCAGCCGAGAAGGCCACTCCCTTCGACCTCGCCGTCGCCCCGCTGCTCAAGCTGCACGTCCAGGTCTTCGCGGACGACGACTTCCAGCTGAACCTGAGCTTCCACCACGCGATCCTGGACGGCTGGAGCCTGTCCCTGGTGACCTCGCAGCTTCTCACCGGCTACGACGCGCAGCTGGCCGGCCGTCCGGACCCGGCCGCCGCGCCCGTCACCCGCTTCCGCGACTACCTCGCACTGGAGCAGGAGGCCCTGGACTGCCCGGAGTCCAAGGACTTCTGGGCCCGTACCCTGGCCGGCACCGAGTTCACCGGTCTGCCGCGCTTCGAGGAACCCGGCCTCGCCCCCGAGCGCAGCGCCCGCGTGTACGAGGTGCCGCTGCCCGACGGTCTGACGGACGGGCTGCGCGCGGCAGCCGCCCAGGCGAAGGTGCCGGTCAAGGCGGTGATGTTCGCCGCGCACGCCCGGGTCCTCGCGCTGCTGTCCGGCTCCACGCGCGTGGTGACCGGCCGGGTCAGCAACGGCCGTCCGGAGACCGCCGACGGGGACCAGGTCGTCGGCCTGTTCCTCAACACCCTCCCGCTGACCGCGGATGTGGCCGGGGTGAGCTGGATCGAGCTGGCCCGGCAGATCCACCGCCAGGAGAGCGACGCGCTGGCGCACCGCCGCTACCCGATGGCCCAGCTCCTTCAGGACCTGGAGCGTCCCGAACTCTTCGAGACGGTGGTGGACCACCGCAGCTTCCGCAGCTACGACATGGCGCTCGACGGGATCGCCGTCAGCGGGGGCGAGTTCTTCGAGCAGACCAACTTCCCCTTCACCGCCAATTTCGCCACCGATCCGGCCACCGGAGAGGTGAAGCTTCGCTTCAACTACGACGCGGCGCAGTTCTCCGCCGGGCGGATCACCGAGATCGGCGGCCACTACACGGCCGCGCTGTCGGCCCTGGTGACCGACCCGGCCGCCCCGGCGCAGGCCGCCGGGCTGCTGGGCGAGGACCAGGTCGCCCGGCTGGAGGCCGCGTGGCGGGACAGCTTCGTGGAGCGCGCACCGGGCCGGACGCTGCCCCAACTGCTCGCCCGGCGCGCCGCCGAGACGCCCGAGGCCGTCGCGCTGCGCAGCGGAGACACTGCGCTGACCTTCGCGGAGCTGCACACTCGGTCGAACCGGCTGGCCTGGCACCTGCGCGACCTGGGCGTCGGGCCGGACACCCTCGTCGGGGTGCACCAGGCCCGCTCGTCCGAGCTGATCGTCAGCCTGCTCGCGGTACTCAAGGCCGGTGGCGCGTATGTGCCGCTGGACCCCGGTTACCCCGCCGAGCGGCTGGAGTTCATGCTGGCCGACGCCGAGGTGGCGGTGCTGCTGTGCGACTCGGGGCTCGCCGGGACGCTGGACGCGGCGGGAGCCGTCGTCCTGGCCGTGGACGCGGACACCGCGGCGGACCGCCCGGCGGAGGCGCCGCCGCTGGAGGTGACACCGGACCACCTGGCGTACGTGATCTACACCTCCGGCTCCACCGGCCGTCCAAAGGGCGTGCAGATCCCGCACGGCGCGTTGCTCAACCTGCTGGAGTCCTTCGCGCGCGACCTGGAGATCACCGACCGGGACCGGCTGCTCGCCGTCACCTCGCTGTCCTTCGACATCGCGGGCCTTGAGGTGTACCTGCCGCTGCTGGCCGGGGCCGAGCTGATCCTGGCGCCCGACATCGCCGTCGACGGACCGCGCCTGCGCGCGTACCTGGAGGGCAGCGGCGCCACCCTCATGCAGGCCACGCCGTCGAGCTGGCGGCTGCTCGTGGAGGCCGGACTGAAGGCCGACCCGGAGCTGCGGGTGATCTCCGGCGGCGAGGCGCTGCCGGGCGACCTCGCGGCGGAGCTGACCGCACGCTTCCCGGTGGTGTGGAACGCGTACGGCCCGACCGAGACCACCATCTGGTCCTGCCTCCAGCGCGTGCTGCCCGAAGCGCCCGTCACGCTGGGCGGCCCGATCGACAACACACGGGTGTACGTCCTCGATGAGGGCTACGGACTGGTGCCCGACGGCGTCCCCGGCGACCTCTACATCGCCGGCGACGGACTGGCGCGCGGCTACCTCGGCCGGGCCGACCTGACCGCCGACCGCTTCCTGCCGGACCCGTTCGCCGCCCCGTCCGGCGCGCGCATGTACCGCACCGGTGACGTGGTGCGCCGACTGCCGTCCGGCGAGCTGGAGTTCCTCGGCCGCTCCGACCACCAGGTCAAGGTCCGCGGCTTCCGGATCGAGCTGGGCGAGATCGAGTCCGTGCTGGCCCGGCACCCCGGCGTCGGCCGGGTCGTGGTCGTCGCCCGCGAGGACCGGCCCGGTGACAAGCGGCTGGCCGCCTATCTGACTCCCGAGGGCGAGGCCGCCCCGGACGCGGCCGACCTGCGCGCGGCGGTCGCCGCCGGGCTGCCGGACTACATGGTGCCGAGTGCGTTCGTGGTGCTGGACGCCTTCCCGCTCACGCCGAACGGCAAGGTCGACCGCAACAGGCTGCCCGCGCCGGGCCGTGAGGAGACGAGCGCGCGGGAGTACGTGGAGCCGCGCACCGCGACCGAGCGGGCGCTCGTGGAGATCTACCGGGACGTGCTCGGGGTGGAGCGGGTCGGCGTCACCGACGCGTTCCTGGAGCTCGGCGGTAACTCGATCTCCGCGCTGCGGGTGATCATGCGGCTGCCGGAGATCACCGACACCGAAGTGCCCGTGGCGGCCCTGTTCGAAGGCGGCACTGTCGAGCGGATCGCCCGGATCATCGACGGCGAGCAGCAGATGGACGGCGGTGTGGTGGTGCCGCTGCGCACCTCGGGCAGCAGGCCGCCGGTGTTCTTCGTCCACCCGCTCGGCGGCAGCGTGTTCAGCTATGCCGAGCTGGTCGAGGCGCTCGACCCGGAACAGCCCTTCTACGCGGTCCAGGCTCCCGAGTACGCGGGCCCGGACGTGCCGCGTCCGGGCAGCGTCGAGGAGATCGCCGCGCTGTACCTCGCCGAGATCCGGAAGATCCAGCCCGAGGGGCCGTACTACCTCGGCGGCTGGTGCATGGGCGGCATGGTCTCGTACGAGATGGCCCGCCAGCTCCAGGCCGCGGGCGAGCAGGTCGGGATGCTGACCATCGTCAGCGCGAGCATCGACGACCCGGTGCCGCCCCGGTACGTGACCTCCGAATCCGCCGCGATCCTCGGCGCGTTCGGTCACAAGCTGCCGACCACCGAGGAGGAGCTGGAGGCGCTCGACGAGGAGAGCCGCCTCCGGCACGTCATCCGGCTCACCCGGGGGACCGACGACGAGCGCGCCGACGCCGCAACCGTCGAGGACCTGCGGCGGCTCGTCAGGCTGTACCAGCGGCACGCCCGTGCGCTGATCACCTACCGGGACACTCCGCGCGAGCCGTTCCGCGGTGACGTCCTGCTGATCCGCGCGGAGACCGAGCTGTTCACCGGCTGGGACTTCGGCTGGAAGCAGCGGGTGGACGGCCGCCTGCTGATCGACGAGTCGCCCGGCAACCACTTCTCGATGCTGGAACAGCCGAACGTCCCCAAGGTCGCGTCCCGCATCGAGGCGGCCGCCGCGGGTCGCCCGAGCGGCGTCACCGCCGAGTAGCGGACCCGCCTGGGGCGCCGCCCCGCGGACCGCGGCCCATGCGGTGCGGGCCCGCGGCCCGTGCGAGCCGGACGCGGTGCCCGCACACGGAGTGCGCGCCCGTTCCCCCCCCGCATGTCGCGCCCCGCGTGCAGCGCCCGCGCCCCGGGTTCCGTACCCGTCGGCCGCCGACAGCTCGGTCGGCCGGGCCCGCCCTGTCCTCCCTCTTCCCTCCCAGGAGTTCCCCATGTCCACCGCCACCACCGAGACCCCGCCGGACGAGGCGCCTGCGTCGCGCCCCAGCGTGTGGCGCAACCCCGACTTCACCAAGCTCTGGATCGGTCAGACCGCCTCGCAGTTCGCGGCGCAGATCAGCGAGTTCGCGTTGCCGCTCGCGGCGGTGCTCGCGTTGTCGGCCAGCTCGGAGGAGGTCGGCCTGCTCTCGTCCGTGATCCGGCTGCCGTTCCTGCTGGTGTCGCTGTTCGCCGGTGTGCTCGTCGACCGGATGTGCCGACGCAATCTGATGTCCGCCGCCGACCTCGGGCGGGCGTTGCTGCTCGGTGCGGTTCCGCTGCTGTACTGGATGGACGCGCTCGGCATCAGCTGGCTGTATCTGCTCGGGTTCCTGGCCGGTTGCTGCACCGTGCTCTTCGACGTCGCCGCTCAGGCGTACCTGCCCCGGCTGCTCGACCGTGAGGACCTCGCGGCGGGCAACTCCGCACTCGGCAGCGCCCAGTCCGCCGCGACCATCGGCGGCCCAGCGCTCGGCGGTGTCCTCGTGCAGTGGCTGACGGCGCCGGTCGCCGTGCTGGCCGCCTCCGTCTCGTACCTGGTCTCGGCGGTGAACATCTGGCTGATCCGGCACCGCGAGACCGTCGAGCCCTCAGACGTAGCCGGGGCGCGGGAGACACTGCGTCAGGTCAAGGCCGGGCTCGTGCTGGTGTTCCGGAACGAGCAGCTCCGCACGATGACCGTCATGGCCTCGATCTTCAACGTCTCGTTCACCGCCTTCGAGGTCGCCTTCGTCCAGTACATGCCGCACACGCTGGGCCTGGCGCCCGGCCAGATCGGCCTGGTGATGGCCGCGCTCGGCCCCGGCTTCCTGATCGGCGCTCTGTTCGCCGGCCGACTGCCCAAGCTGTTCGGCTACGGCCGCACCATGATCCTCACCGCCTGCGTGGCCAACCTGGTCATGCCGCTCATCGCCCTCGTCCACGGCAACGGCGCGCTCGCCGTCGGCTCGCTGATGGTGATCAACTTCCTGTTCGCCTCCTTCGGTGTGGCCAACAACGTCACGATGCTGACAATTCGTCAGTCCATCACCCCCGACACCCTCCAGGGCCGCGTCGCCGCCACCAACCGCTTCGTGGCGATGGGCGTCGCCCCGCTGGGTGCCCTCGCGGGCGGTTTCCTCGGCTCCGCCGCCGGGCTGCGGGGCGCCGTGCTGATCACCACTCTCGGCTTCTGCCTCGCCCTGATCCCGCTGGTCACCTCCTCGATGGTGCGCATCAAGCGCACACTCCCCGACCCGATCGCGGAGTGAGCGCCGTACGCGCCCCCTTCGACCCGCGTCATCCCTTCTTCGCACCGCCGACCTGCTGAAAGGCATCACCGAACATGTCCGAGCCCGAGTACCAGCCCGTCCACACCGTCGTCGTCAATGCCGAGGAGCAGTATTCGGTCTGGCCCGCCGCCTCCGCCGTGCCCGCCGGGTGGCGCGAGACCGGGCATCGCGGCACCCGTGGTGAGTGCCTCGCCCACATCGAGAGCGTGTGGACCGACCTGCGTCCGCTCAGCGTCCGCTGACCACCCCGCGACCACGAGGCATTCCCATGGAATTCAGTCTGTTCTACTTCGCCGACGGTGCCGCCCCCGGCGGCCACCGCGGCCGGTACGACCTGCTGCTGGACGGCGCCCGGTTCGCGGACACCCACGGATTCTCCGCGGTGTGGACCCCGGAACGGCACTTTCACGAGTTCGGCGGGCTCTACCCCAACCCTTCGGTGACCGCGGCGGCCCTCGCCGCGGTCACCGAGCGGATCGGGATCCGCGCGGGAAGCGTCGTCGCCCCGCTGCACCACCCCGTACGGATCGCGGAGGAGTGGTCCGTCGTGGACAACCTCTCCCACGGCCGGGCCGGCATCGCGCTGGCCTCCGGCTGGAACGCGGTCGACTTCGCGCTGCGCCCCGAGGGCTACGCGGGCCGCAAGGACGCCGTCGTCGAGACGGTCGAGACTGTCCGCTCGCTGTGGCGCGGCGAGCCGCTCGCCGTCACCGACGGCGCGGGCAGGCCGGCCGAGGTGAAGGTCTTCCCGCCGCCCGTCCAGCCCGAACTGCCGATCTGGGTGACCAGCGCGGGCGGGCCGCAGACCTTCGAGGCGGCCGGCCGGGCCGGTGCGGGCGTCCTGACCCACCTGCTGGGCCAGGACTTCGACGAACTCGCTGAGAAGATCGCGCGCTACCGCAGGGCGCTCGCGGAGCGCCCCGGCCACGACGGCCGCCCGGGCCATGTCGCCCTGATGCTGCACACCTGTCTCGGTGACGACGCCGCCGAGGTGCGCGAGACGGTGCGGGAGCCGTTCACCGCCTACCTGAAGAGTTCGTTCCGGCTGATCGCCCGCTCCGCGACGAGCATTCTCCAGGGCTTCGACGTCGACAAGCTCCGCGAGTCGGACATCGACTTCCTGGTACGCCGCTCCTTCGACACCTACTACCACTCCAGCGGCCTGTTCGGCACAGTCGAGCAGGCGACCGCGGTGGTGGAGCGGGCCAGGGCCGCGGGTGTGGACGAGCTGGCCTGTCTGATCGACTTCGGCATCCCGGACGAACGGGTGCTCAGCGGACTGGAGACGCTGGACGAACTGCGGCAGTCGGTGCGATGACCGGCACCGACTCCGACGCCCGGCTCTTCAGGCGGGTGGCCGGGCGCTTCGCCACCGGCGTCACCGTCGTGACCACCCAGGCGGATGACGGCCCGTTCGGCATGACCGCCAACTCCTTCACCACTGTCTCCCTCGACCCCCGGCTCGTCCTGGTCTGCGTCGGCGAGCGGGCCCGCATCCGCGAGCACCTCGTCACGACCGGCGCCTTCGCCCTTACCGTCCTCGGCGCCGCCCAGCAGGCCACCGCCCGCCGGTTCGCGGACCCCGCCCGGCCCCCGGGTGCCGCAGGCTTCGCCGACGACGCATGGGCCCCGGGTCCTGCGACCGGCAACCCGGTGCTGCTGGACGGCACTGGATGGTTCGACTGCGCCGTCCGCGACATCCACCCCGCCGGCGACCACTCGATCGTCGTGGGCGAGGTCCAGGCCTTCAGCCTGCTCCCGGCCGAGCAGCCGCTCCTCTTCTCCGGCGGCCGGTTCCTCACCGCCGCCGCTCACACCCTGGAGGTATCCGCATGACCGCCCCGCCCGCCGACGACGTGATCGCCCTCGACCCGGCCGTCTCGCGCGGTCCGGCCCCGGCCCAGACCGGTGCCCGCCGGGGCGGCACCCTGCACATCCTGCGCGACGGCGCATACGACCACCTCGACCCCCAGCGCAGCTACACCCTGCAGGCGCTGGCCGTCGGCCACCTGCTGTTCCGCACCCTGACCATGTTCCGCGAGGACGGGAACGGTGGTCGGGTCCTGGTGGGCGACCTCGCGGAAACCCCGGGCCAGGATGTCGACGGCGACGGCCGCACCTGGGAGTTCACCCTCAAGCCGGGCATCCGCTTCGAGGACGGCCGCGAGGTCACCGCCGCCGACGTCGCCTACGGCATCGCCCGCTCCTTCGCCTCCGAGATCTCCGACGGTCCCACACACCTGCGCAACTGGCTGAGCGAGAACGGCGACTACCCCGGCCCGTACGGGAAGGGCGAGGGCGGCCAGGGCCACACACGCGGCCGGGACGACGGCCCGCTCGACGTCCCCGGTCTGGAGGTGCGGGACGCCCGCACCCTTGTCCTGCGCTTCCGCGACCCGCACCCCGATCTGCCGTTCGCGGTCTCCCAGCCGGTCACCGCCCCCGTGCCGAGGGACGCCGACACCCGGGCCGACTACGATCACGCGCCCGTGGCCACCGGGCCGTACCGGATCGAGCGGCACGTCCCCGGCGAGCGGCTCACGCTGGTGCGCAACCCGCACTGGGACGCCGTCACCGACCCCGTACGGCACGACCATCCGGACCGTGTGGAGATCGAGATGGGCGTGGAGGCCGCCGAGCAGGTGCGGCGGGTCAGGGCGGACCAGGGCCCGGACGCCTGCGCCGTGGCCGAGAACCAGCCGCCCGAGTCCCTCGCCGCCGAGCTGGTCGCCGACCCCTCACTGGCCGGTCGGCTGAGCCGGGACCCCACGCCGCTGGTCTGGTACCTGGCGATCAACACCGCCCGGGTCACCGACCTCGACGTCCGCCGGGCCATCGCCCACGCTCTGGACAAGACGGGCTTCCGGGACGCCATGAGCGCCGGCCAGGGCGTACCGGTCCACACCCTGCTGCCCGCCGCCACCATCGGCCACCGCGACTACCCCGACCCGTATCCGTCCGGCGGACACGGGGATCCCCGGGCCGCCGCCGCCCTGCTCGACGGCGCCACGCCCGAACTGCGGCTGGTCAGCCGGGAGGACGCGTACTTCCTCGCCCCGGCCAAGCTGCTGGCCGGAAGCCTGGAGCGGGCCGGTCTGCGCGTCGAACTGGTCGAGATCGACCGTCCCTCGCACAACGCGGTGCTCAAGACCCAGGGCCACCCCTACGACCTCTACCTGATGTGCATGGCCTCCGACTGGCCGGGCGCGTCGAGCCTCCTCGGCATGTTCGACGGCCGCACCATCGCCGCCACCGGGAACGACAACTTCGTCTACCTCGACGACCCCGGGATCAACGCCGAGATCGACCGCCTCAGGCGGCTGCCCGCCGCGGAGGCCGCGGACGGGTGGGCGGCGCTGGACGAGCGCCTGATGCGCGACCACGTGCCGATGGTGCCGCTCTTCTCGTACCTGCACGTCGCGCTCAACGGGTCCCGCGTCCGAGGGGTCTTCACCTCGTCGTTCCTCGGAACGCCGGTGTACTACAACGCCTACGTCGACACCGACGCCCAGGCCGAAGGCGGCGCGTGACATGGTCGACCAGCCCACTCTCTACGAACGCTTCGCCGCCTCCGCCGGACGCCACCCCACGCTGACCGCCCTGGAGATCGGCGGCGACCGGCTCAGCTATGCCGAACTCGCCACACAGGCCGCGCGGATGGCGGGCCGCCTGCTCACCGCGCTCGACGGCCGGCGCCCCCGCCGGGTCGGCGTCCTCGCCAACCGCTCCGTCGCCGCGTACGCCGGATACCTGGCCGCCAACCGCCTGGGCAGCGCCGCCGTCCCCCTGAACCCGGGCTTCTCCCCGGAACGTCTGGCCGCCACGGCCGCCCTGGCCGAACTCGACGTCGTCCTGGCCGACTCCCCGACCGCCGCACTGACCGTCCCGGTGGTACGCGCCGACAGCCCGCCGGCCCCCGCCTGGGCGGACGGCGGACCGGTCCGCCTCCCGGAGCCCGAGGACATCGCGTACATCGTCTTCACCTCCGGCTCCACCGGCACCCCCAAGGGCGTCCCCGTGCTGCACCGCAACGTGGCCGCCCTGCTGGACTACGTCGTGCCGCGCTACGAACTCGGCCCGGGCTGCCGCCTGTCCCAGACCTTCGACCTGACCTTCGACCCGACGGTCTGGGACATGTTCTCGGCCTGGTCCGCGGGCGCGACCCTTGTGGTCCCCACCCGCAGCGAGCTGGTCCGCCCGGCCCGTTTCATCGCGCGAAAGGCCATCACCCACTGGTTCTCGGTGCCCTCGGTCATCTCGTACGCCGACCGGCTGCGCGACCTGTCGGCCCGCTGCATGCCGAGCCTGCGCTGGAGCCTGTTCGGAGGGGAGCAGCTGACGCTGGAGCAGATCCGGCTCTGGCGGGCCGCCGCGCCGCAGAGCGTGCTGGAGAACCTGTACGGGCCCACCGAGGTCACCGTCGCCTGCACCCAGTACCGGCTGCCAACCCGGCCCGAGGACTGGCCGGTCTCCTCGAACGGCACCGTGCCGATCGGCACCCCGTACCCACACCTGGACTTCCTGGTCCTGGACGAGGACGGCCTGCCCGCTCGGGAGGGCGAGCTGTGCGTACGCGGGCCACAGCGCTTCCCCGGCTATCTCAGGCCCGCCGACAATGCCGGGCGTTTTGTCCGGTTCGACGGCGCCAGGGCGGTTCTCCACGACAGCGAGCGAGTGCCGGGCCCCGACCTCTACTACCGCACCGGCGACAGGGTCGCCCGGGACGGCGACACCCTGGTCCACCTCGGCCGACTGGACCAGCAGGTCAAGATCCGCGGCCACCGGATCGAGCTGGGCGAGGTCGAGGCCGCCGTACGCGCCCTTCCCGGCATCTCCGAGGCGGTGGTTCTCGCCCTGCCCGACGGCTTCGGTGAGGTTGGCCTGGAGACCTGTTACACCGGCGAGGACCAGGACCCGGTGGCGATGCGCACCGCGCTCGGCCGCCGCCTGCCCGGCTACATGGTGCCGCGCGGCTTCACCCGCCTGGACACCCTGCCGCTCAATGCCAACGGCAAGACCGACCGCCGGGCCCTCACCGCCCGGCTCACCGAACGGAGGGCACGATGAGCCGCAGCGTCGTACTGATCGGGGCCGCGCCCATGGCCGAGGGCTACCTCCAGGCCGCCGAGCGGCTCGGGCTGCGGGTCGGCCTGGTGGAGACCGCGGAGCGGGCCGGAACGCTCCGCGAGCGCTACGGCTGCGTCGTGGACACTGCCGAGGTCGAGTCGGCCGCCGCCGGGCGGGACGACGGCTGGATCCGCCCGACCGAGGAGCTGGTGCGGCGGATGCAGCCGGACGGCGTGCTCGCCTCCTCGGAGATTCACGTACTCGCCGGGGCCATGGCCCAGGAGAAGCACCGCCTGCCCGGGCCGGGCCTCGACGCCGCGGCGGTCTCCCGGGACAAGGGCCAGCAGCGCTTCCGCTTCGCCGCCGCCGGACTGGCCCAGCCGCAGTACCTGAAGACGTCCCGGTTGTCCGGCGCGGCCGACTGGGCGGCGGCCCGGCTGCCCGTCGTGGTCAAGCCCCTGAACCGCGCGGGCAGCGACGGAGTGGAGCGGATCGGCGGCCCGGCCGAGTGGGCCGACGCGGTACGCCGCCGGGGTGCCGAGGGCCCGTTGCTGGTGGAGGAGTACGTCGAGGGCCAGGAGTTCTCCTGGGAGGGCCTGGTGACCGACGGCAGGGTCTGCTTCGGCAGCCTGACCCGGAAGCTCACCACCGGGGCACCGGACTTCGTCGAACTCGCGCACTTCAGCGGACACGAGCGGATCGACCCCGTGCTCGGCGCGGCAGCCGACACCCTGGGCCAGGCCGTCGCGGACGCGGTCCGGATGCGCACCGGGGTCATGTTCGTGGAGTTCCGCACCCGCGGCGACGAGCTTGTGATCATGGAGATGGCGGTCCGCGCCCCCGGTGACCGCTGCATGGACGCGATGTCGCTCGCGTATGGCCGGGACCTGTTCGCCGAGGTGCTCGAACTCGGGATGGGCAGCGCCTTCCGGGAGGGCGAGGAGCGCGAGCCCCGGTACACGGGGAGCTGCTTCCTGGTCGCGGACCGGGCCGGGGTGCTCAGGTCTGCGGGCGAGGACACGTGGTCGGCCTGGCCCGGCGTGGCCCGGTACGGCGTGGACGCGGCGCCCGGCGCGACGGTCGGTCCGCCGCGCTCGTCGGCGGACCGGCTGGCCTGGGCGCTGCTCGACTGCCCCGGCCCGGAGGACCTGGCGGACCTGGTCGACCGGCTGAGAGCGGTGCGGCCCGTGCTGGCCCCCTGAGCCCGGAGGCACGCGCTCGCCCGGAGGCCTGAATGGTGCCGCCGGGCGGTATCGGCGAGTATGTGGGCCGGATCCACGACCGGGGTCCATGATCAACGGGGAGTTGCACACACATGCGCAGCGGTGGCGGCGTCGGCGGCCAGATCGTCAGATTCGCCCTGGTGGGCGCGGTGAACACCGGCACCTACTACGGCCTGTACCTGCTGTTCCTGACCCTCGGGCTGCCGTACGTCGCCGCGCACGTGGTCGCGTTCCTGCTGTCGATGGTGGGCTCGTTCTTCATGAACAGCTACTTCACCTACCGCACCCGGCCCACGTGGCGGAAGTTCCTGCTGTTCCCGCTCACCAACGCCGCCAACTTCGTGATCACGACCGTCGGTGTGTACGTGCTTGTCGACCTGGCCGGGATGTCCCGCACGTACGCCCCGCTGCTGGCCGCCGCCGCGGCCATCCCGGTGACCTTCCTCGTATCGCGGACGATCATGCTGCGGCCCGAGACCCGGCGGGACCGTGAATCGTTGCCAGAGGAGACGCCAGAAGTGGCGGAAGTGCCGGAAGTCGCTCCGAAGTAGTGGCCTGGGCCACAGCCACTGCTTACCATCGATCACCGCAAGGTCGTTACCGCGTTTCCCCCGGGGGCCCGCCCCCGGACACCCAGCCGACGTACGACCCACGCCGGGAGGCCCCTTTGCACCGCCTGCACCGTCGCCGCCGCACCGCGCTCCTGACCGTGTCCGCCGCGCTCGTCGCCGCCCCCCTCCTCACCGCCTGCGGCGGCGAAGCCCATCCGGGGGCGGCGGCCCTGGTGGGCGGTCAGCGGATCGAGACCACCGCGCTCCAGGCGCAGGTGCGGGACGTCCGCGCCGCCCAGGAGGCCTCGCCGCAGGCAGCGGAGCTGATCAGCGCGACCGGTGACCTCAGCCGGGTGAAGCTCAACGGCATGATCATCGACCGGGTCGTGGAGAAGGCCGCCGCGGACGCCGGGGTCGACGCCACCCGCAAGGAGGTCCAGGAGGCCCGCGCCGCCGCCGCCCAGGCGTACGGGGGAGAGCAGGCATACGCCGCGATGCTGCTCCAGCAGCGGGGCGTCGCGCCCGACGAGATCGACGGGGCCGTCCGGCGGGACATCCTGGTGAACAAGGTGGCGGAGAAGCACGGCTTCCCCAACACCCCCGAGGGCCAGCAGCAGTTCATGGAGCTGCTCTCGGCCGCGTCCGAGGCGCTCGACATCGACGTGAACCCGCGCTACGGGGAGTGGGACGACGAACGGATCCAGCTCGGAACCTACGAGGCCCCCTGGATCCGCCAGCTCAGCCTGGACCCGGTGAACGGGCCGGAGGGCCTGTAGCGGACGGGGAGCGGTAGGTTCGGTGGGGTGAACGCTGAAGCTCCCCAAGCCCCCGGAACCGGCCGCATCGTCCTGCTCACCGCCAGCCACCGCGTGGCGCCCGGGCTGCTGTCCTGGCCCGCGTGGCAGACACTTCGCGCCGCCGACCGGGTGCTCTGCGCCGACCCCGGCCACCCGCAGCTCCCGTACGTGCGGGATGCGGGCGTGGCCGTCGAGACGGCGGCCCCGGCGGCGTCGGAGCTGGTCGACTGGTGCGCCGACGGAGCCCGGACGGCGGTCGTCCTGGCGTCCGGCGAAGGCGACCCGGCCCTGACGGACGGGCTCGCCCGGCTGGCCGGGTCCGGCCGGGTCGCCATGCCCGACCTGGAGCTGCTCCCCGGCTCGTACGACCTGCCGGGGGCAAGGCTGCTGGACCTCGTCGAGGTCATGGACCGGATCCGCCGCGACTGTCCGTGGTCGTCCCGCCAGACGCACGCGGGACTCGCCAAGTACGCCATCGAGGAGGCGTACGAGCTGGTCGAGGCGATCGAGGACGGCGACCGCGAGGAGCTGCGGGAGGAGCTGGGTGACGTCCTCCTCCAGGTGGTCTTCCACGCCCGCATCGCCCAGGAGGACGAGAACGAGCCGTTCTCGGTCGACGACGTGGCGGGCGGCCTCGTCGACAAGCTCATCCACCGCCACCCGCACGTCTTCGGGGACGAGCGGGCGGAGACCCCCGAGGACGTCAAGGAGCACTGGCTCCGCACCAAGGCCGTCGAGAAGCAGCGCGCCTCCGTCACGGACGGCATTCCGGTGGGCCAGCCCGGTCTCGCCCTCGCGGCGAAACTCGCCAGCCGTGTGCGTCACGCGGACCTGGAGGTGCCCCTGCCGACCGGGCAGGGCGTCGGCTACGAGCTGCTGGCGACGGCCGTCGGGGCGGAGGCGGAGGGCGTCGACCCGGAGGCGGCGCTGCGGGCGGCGGCTCGCGCGTACCGCGCGGCGATCCGTGAGGCCGAGGGCTGACCCCGGCCCCCCCCGGGGCTCGGGGAGTCTCCGGCGGACCGCTCCGGCCCGGCGGCCGGATACGGTCGGACGGTGAACGTCCCGCACCACGACTCCGCCACCCCGCCCCCGCTCTTCACCTGGGAGTTCGCCGCCGACCCGTACCCCGCGTACGCCTGGCTCCGCGAGCACGCCCCCGTGCACCGCACGCGCCTCCCCAGCGGCGTCGAGGCCTGGCTCGTCACCCGGTACGCCGACGCCCGCCAGGCCCTGGCCGACGCGCGGCTCAGCAAGAACCCCGCACACCACGCCGAGCCCGCGCATGCGAAGGGCAAGACGGGCATCCCGGGTGAGCGCAAGGCCGAGCTGATGACGCATCTGCTCAACATCGACCCTCCGGACCACACCCGCCTGCGCCGGCTGGTGTCCAAGGCGTTCACCCCTCGCCGGGTCGCCCGCTTCGAGCCCCGTGTGCAGGAACTCACCGACCGGCTGATCGACAACTTCGCAACAAAAGGCGAGGCCGACCTCATCCACGAGTTCGCCTTCCCGCTCCCTATTTACGCCATTTGCGACATGCTCGGCGTGCCCGCCGAGGACCAGGACGACTTCCGGGACTGGGCGGGGCAGATGATCCGGCACGGCAACGCGCCGCGCGGCGGCGTCGCCCGGGCCGTCAAGCGGATGAGGGCGTACCTGGTGGAACTGATCCACCGGAAGCGGAGCGACCTCGGAGACGACCTCATCTCCGGCCTGATCCGCGCCTCCGACCACGGCGAGCACCTCACCGAGAACGAGGCCGCCGCCATGGCCTTCATCCTCCTGTTCGCCGGCTTCGAGACCACGGTCAACCTCATCGGGAACGGGATGTACGCGCTGCTCCGCAACCCCGGGCAGCGCGAGCGTCTCCAGCGGTCGATCGCCGCGGGAGAGACCGGTCTCCTCGCGACCGGAGTCGAGGAACTGCTGCGGTACGACGGGCCGGTCGAACTCGCCACCTGGCGGTTCGCGACCGAGCCGCTCACCCTCGGCGGGCAGCGGATCGCCCCCGGCGACCCCGTGCTCGTCGTGCTCGCCGCCGCTGACCGCGACCCGGAGCGGTTCGCCGACCCCGACACCCTGGATCTCGGACGCCGCGACAACCAGCATCTCGGCTACGGGCACGGCATCCACTACTGTCTCGGCGCGCCCCTCGCCCGGCTGGAAGGGCAGGCCGCCCTGGCGACCCTGCTCACCCGGCTCCCGGACCTCGGCCTCGCCGTCGAGCCCGACGAACTCCGGTGGCGCGGAGGGCTCATCATGCGCGGGCTGCGTACGCTCCCGGTGCGTTTCACACCCGAGCCGCACCCAGTGGAACATGACGCTCCGTCAGGACTGTGATCTTCGCGTGATCTGCTCTGCATCGACTTGTGACGGACGTTCGAATGGCCTACGTTCACCGTCACCCCAGCAGTCACGCGAAAGGCCCAACGCATGCGCTCCGGGAACGGACGTCACCGTCGCCCCCGTCAGGCCCCTGCCCTCGTCGTCGCGGCGGGGGTGACCGGATCCGCGATCGCCCTGCCACTCATGGCCGCGGGCTCCGCGTCGGCGGCGGACGCCGCCACCTGGGACCGGGTCGCGGAATGCGAGACCGGCGGCATGTGGAGCGCGGATCTCGGCAACGGCTACTACGGCGGGCTCCAGTTCTCCCAGGAGACCTGGCAGGCCTACGGCGGGACCGACTTCGCCCCGCGCGCCGACCTCGCGAGCCGTACGGAGCAGATCGCCGTCGCGGAGCGGGCCTTCGCGGCGCAGGGCGCCAAGGCGTGGGAGACCTGTGCGCCGATCGCCGGCCTGACGCCCGGCGGCGGCAACGGGACGACCGGCTCCGGCCCCTCCACCGCCTCGCCCGAGACTCCCGACACCCCCGACGCCCCCTCCGCCGACGCGGGCGACCCGTCCGCCGACGCCTCCGGCTCGAGCCCGGAGAAGGGCGGCAAGGGGAAGGGGAAGAACAAGGACGCCGCGACGGACGGCGCCACCGAGGGCGGTGAGACCCCGACCGTCACCGCCGACACCACCGGTGACGGCCTGGCGGGCGCCGACGGCGCTGCCGACTCCGGTTCCGCCGCCGACGGGACGGACCTTCCGGACGCCTCCTCCTCCCCGGAGGCCGCCGGTGTCCCCGAGTCCCCCGACGCCTCCGCCCTGCCCGGCGGGAGCGGTGTCCCCGTGGACGGAGCCGTCCCCGACTCCGCCCCGGGCACCGGAAAGCACCGAGGCGAGCCGGCCAAGGAGGAGGTGCCGGCCGGCCCGACCGCCCCCGCTGCCGACGGGGTGCATCCGGATGAATCGGGTGATTCGCTCATCGGGCGCGAAATGGGTCGTCACATCTCACGTGGTGACGGAACGGCACGTGAGCTGGGGGGAGCCGACGGCACGTACACCGTCCGCCCCGGCGACAATCTCTGGACCATCGCGGACGCGCACGACGTGCCCGGGGGGTGGGCGGGACTCTATGACGCGAATCGCGAGGTCGTGGGCGAGGACCCGGACCTGATCCTGCCCGGCCAGAGCATCGATCTGGGCCAGCAGTAGGGGCAGTTCGCCACCTAATGTCCGTTTTCGCGGAAGTGAGACATGGATCTCTTCGTCCCGACTGGCGCGGAACCGCCGACGAGACGGCGCAATCCATGTCTCACCTGCGTAAACAGTCCTGAAAAGGGGCCAAGTGAGGGCGGGTTGGCCCCTTTGCGCCCCTTTGAACTCCAGGCCGGTCTGTGTCTACCGTCGTGACCGCTCGCCACCGCGGGCCCCGCCGACCGGTACGCCGAATCCTGCCGACGGCCGACGGGAACAGTCGACGCTTCGCGCGCCGCAGGCAGGAGCGGGGGACCCAAGTTCCGCGCCGGATCCGGCCGTCGGGAGACGGCAGGTGAAGGCTTGGGGTGAAGCCGCGCGCCCGAACAGGGCGCATGAGCGGCCGGGCAGCTCACAGCCCGAACCCGACAGCTCACCTCGCAGGCGTCGGTGAGGAGATTCGCCATGCTGCTTTCCGGTAAGGGCAAGCACCGTCGTCCGTCCAAGGCCGTCCGGTTCGCCGCGTTCGCCGGTATCACCGGCGCCGCCGTGGCCGCGCCGCTGATGGCCGCCACCAACGCCAGTGCCGCGACCGCGGCCGAGTGGGACCGCGTCGCCCAGTGCGAGTCCGGCGGCAACTGGTCCATCAACACCGGCAACGGCTACTTCGGCGGCCTGCAGTTCTCCGCCTCCACCTGGGCCGCGTACGGCGGCACCGCCTACGCCCCGACCGCCAACCTGGCCACCAAGTCCCAGCAGATCGCCGTCGCCGAGAAGGTCCTCAAGGGCCAGGGCAAGGGCGCCTGGCCGCACTGCGGCGTCGGCCTGACCAACACCGCCTACAGCGGCTCCGCCGCCAAGCCGGCCGCCCCGGCGAAGCCGAAGGCCCAGCCGAAGCCGGCCGCGCCCAAGCAGTCGGACGACCGCGCCTCCCGCACGGAGACCCGCAAGGCCGCCCCCGCCGCTCCCAAGGCGGCCCCCAGGGTGAGCGCCGAGCCGAAGCGCGTCACGCCGAAGACCATCAAGAAGGGCGACGGCGAGTACACGGTGGTCGCGGGTGACACCCTCGGCACCATCGCCGCCGAG
This sequence comes from Streptomyces sp. MUM 203J, assembly GCF_022414595.1. Taxonomy (GTDB): domain Bacteria; phylum Actinomycetota; class Actinomycetes; order Streptomycetales; family Streptomycetaceae; genus Streptomyces. The sequence continues at coordinate 77,821 of NZ_JADWYO010000002.1, forward strand.
CAGGGCGTCAAGGGCGGCTGGAAGAAGCTGTTCGACCTGAACAAGGACATAGTCGAGGACGCCGACCTCATCTACCCGGGCCAGAAGCTCCACCTGAGCTGACCCCTCGTCCTCTTCAGGCGCCGGAGGGGCTGACGTCCAGCCCGTCCGGCGCCTGGCTGTGTGCGCGAACCCGCACAAAGCGGCCCGCGCCGGATGAGAAACGCCCCGCTCATCCCGATTACCCGCTGGTAGGCTGCGCTTCCGTTCGCCCCGTATCGCGCGGCTTCGCGCGCTTTTTCGTCCCAGGACGCGGGCGGGTCGCCAGGCGGGGCCGCCCCGCCGGTTAGGCTCTTGCCGCAAGGCCAAACACCCTGCACTCCCAGCGTCACACCCAGAAGGAGATGCTCGTGCCGTCCATCGACGTCGTCGTAGCCCGGGAAATCCTGGACTCCCGAGGCAACCCCACGGTCGAGGTCGAGGTCGGCCTCGACGACGGCAGCACCGGCCGTGCTGCCGTTCCGTCCGGTGCCTCCACCGGTGCGTTCGAGGCCCTTGAGCTGCGTGACGGTGACAAGGGCCGTTACCTCGGCAAGGGCGTCGAGAAGGCCGTGCTCGCCGTCATCGAGCAGATCGGCCCGGAGCTGGTCGGCTACGACGCCACCGAGCAGCGGCTGATCGACCAGGCGATGTTCGACCTGGACGCCACCCCGGACAAGTCCTCGCTCGGCGCCAACGCCATCCTCGGTGTCTCCCTCGCCGTCGCGCACGCCGCCGCCGAGGCGTCCGACCTTCCGCTCTTCCGCTACCTGGGCGGCCCGAACGCGCACCTGCTGCCGGTGCCGATGATGAACATCCTGAACGGCGGCTCGCACGCCGACTCCAACGTGGACATCCAGGAGTTCATGATCGCCCCGATCGGCGCGGAGTCCTTCTCCGAGGCGCTGCGCTGGGGCGCCGAGGTCTACCACACCCTCAAGAAGGTCCTGAAGGACAAGGGCCTGTCCACCGGCCTCGGTGACGAGGGCGGCTTCGCCCCGAACCTGGACTCCAACCGCGCCGCGCTGGACCTCATCCTGGAGGCGATCAAGCAGGCCGGTTACACCCCGGGCCGCGACATCGCGCTCGCCCTGGACGTCGCCGCGTCCGAGTTCTACAAGGACGGCGCCTACCAGTTCGAGGGCAAGTCCCGCTCGGCCGCCGAGATGACCGACTACTACGCCGAGCTGGTCGAGGCGTACCCGCTGGTCTCCATCGAGGACCCGCTGTTCGAGGACGACTGGGACGGCTGGAAGACCATCACCGACAAGCTCGGCACCAAGGTCCAGCTCGTCGGTGACGACCTGTTCGTCACCAACCCGGAGCGTCTGGCCCGCGGCATCGAGGACGGCGCCGCGAACGCCCTCCTGGTGAAGGTCAACCAGATCGGCTCGCTCACCGAGACCCTGGACGCCGTCGAGCTGGCCCAGCGCAACGGCTTCAAGTGCATGATGTCCCACCGCTCCGGCGAGACCGAGGACGTCACCATCGCCGACCTGGCCGTCGCCACCAACTGCGGCCAGATCAAGACCGGCGCCCCGGCCCGCTCCGAGCGCGTGGCCAAGTACAACCAGCTGCTGCGCATCGAGGAGATCCTCGACGACGCCGCGGTCTACGCCGGCCGCAGCGCCTTCCCGCGCTTCCGCTCCGCGAACCAGTAAGCGCGGCAAGGGCTGACGCTTCGGTTACGTACGTCCCCGGCCACGGTCCCGTACCGTGTCCGGGGACGTCGTACGTACGAAGGGCAGGGGGCGAGCCGATGGCGACGCAGAACCGGGACCGGTTCTCGACCGCGACCAGGCTGCGGCTGCTCGGGGAGCAGACCGCCGCGCGCGTCTACCGTTCCCAGAGCCGCCGACAGGCACGCCGTTCCCGGCTCACCGGCCGGGCCGCGTTCCTCGCCCTCGTCGTCTGCTCGATGATCGTCGCGCTCGCCTATCCGATGCGGCAGTACGTCTCCCAGCGCGGCGAGATCGCGGACCAGGAGCGCCGTGCGGAGGAGGCCGCCGCCCGGGTCGAGCGGCTGCGCGACGAGAAGGCCCGCCTCCAGGACGACGCCTACATCAGGCGGCTCGCCCGTGAGCACCTGCACTATGTGATGCCCGGTGAGACCGCCTTCACCATGAACGACCCCGAGACGGCGCGCGAGCGCCGCCGCGACCAGGGCGGCGCCGACCAGCCCTGGTACTCCAACGTCTGGGACGGCGTGGACCGCGCCGACCAGGAGAACCGCTAGTCACACCCCGTACAGGATCAAGGCAGGCACAAGGCAGGCATGGAAACGCCCCCTCCGCAGACCGAACGCACCGAGCCGACCGAGGCCGATGTCGCGGCCTTCAAGGAACAGCTCGGCCGCCCGCCGCGCGGCCTGCGGGCCATCGCGCACCGCTGCCCGTGCGGCGAGCCCGACGTGGTGGAGACCGCGCCCCGGCTCCCCGACGGCACCCCCTTCCCGACGACGTACTACCTGACGTGCCCCCGCGCGAACTCCGCGATCGGCACGCTGGAGGCGAACGGCGTCATGAAGGAGATGACCGAGCGCCTCCAGAGCGACCCGGAGCTGGCCGCCGCCTACCGCGCCGCGCACGAGGACTACATCGCGCGCCGCGACGCCATCGAGGTCCTGGAGGGCTTCCCCAGCGCGGGCGGCATGCCCGACCGGGTGAAGTGCCTGCACGTCCTGGTGGCCCACTCGCTGGTGGCCGGACCGGGCGTCAACCCGCTGGGCGACGAGGCGCTGGCGATGCTGCCGGAGTGGTGGGCGAAGGGCCCGTGCGTCCAGGTGGACCGTACGGAGAAGGAGACGGAGAAGTGACCCGGGTCGCCGCGATCGACTGCGGGACGAACTCCATCCGCCTCCTCGTCGCGGACATCGACCCGGCCACCGGCTCGGTGACCGACCTGGACCGGCGGATGACCATCGTCCGCCTCGGGCAGGGCGTGGACCGCACGGGCCGCCTGGCCCCCGAGGCGCTGGAGCGCACCTTCGCGGCCTGCCGCGAGTACGCCGCCGCCATCAAGGAGCTGGGCGCGGAGCGGCTCCGCTTCGTGGCGACCTCGGCCTCCCGCGACGCCGAGAACCGCGACGACTTCGTACGCGGGGTGCTGGACATCCTCGGTGTGGAGCCGGAGGTCATCACCGGCGACCAGGAGGCCGAGTTCTCGTTCACGGGCGCCACGAGGGAACTCGCGGGCAGAGAAGAGGACGACGCGCAGCGCCGTCCCCGGAAGGGCGAGTACCTGGTCGTGGACATCGGCGGCGGCTCGACGGAGTTCGTCGTCGGCACCGAGCACGTGCTCGCCGCCCGGTCGGTCGACATCGGTTGCGTACGCCTGACGGAGCGCCATGTCCGCCATGATCCGCCCACCGGGGACGAGGTCGCCGCCGTGCGCGCGGACATCCACGCCGCCCTCGACCTGGCCGAGCGGACCGTTCCGATCCGGGAGGGCCGCACGCTCGTCGGGCTGGCGGGTTCGGTCACCACGGTCGCGGCCGTCGCGCTGGGCCTGGAGGCGTACGACTCCGCGGCGATCCACCGTTCCCGCATCGCCTACGAGCAGGTCGTGGAGGTCACCGAACGGCTCATGGCCATGACCCATGACGAGCGCGCGGCGATTCCGGTGATGCACGAGGGCCGGGTGGACGTGATCATCGCCGGGGCGCTGGTCCTGCGGGAGCTGATGGAGCGGATCGGGGCCCGCGAGGTGGTGGTCTCGGAGCACGACATCCTGGACGGAATCGCCTGGTCACTGGTGGCGTGAACCCTCCGCCCGCCGGCCGGTCGACGGTCCGTCGGGAAAAGTTCGTGAAGTTCTTCACAAGGAAAAGGGCCCTGAAGGGGGTCGTCGGGGTCGTTCAGGCCCTTGCGATCACCTGCCAGGGCTCTTTCGTACCCCTGTTCCGTAAGCGGAAGAAGGTTTCCGCCGTGTGAACCAAGGTGGTGCCCCGCGGTTACGCACAGCTCTCCGGGCCAGTTCACAGGGGGTGAGGCGCGGGTGAACAACGTCTTCCGTTACACCGTGGTTCCCGCCCGGCACCATGACATCAGTCACGTGGGCGGCGGAGTGTAGCAGAGGTCTCCCAGAACCTTGTGAAGGGGCGCACGAGCGACCCCCCGGACGGAGGTGGATACTCGATGGCATGAGCACCACGGAGCGTCCCAGGATCCTCGTAGTAGGCGGTGGGTACGTAGGCCTGTACGCAGCTCGACGCATCCTGAAGAAGATGCGCTACGGCGAGGCGACCGTCACGGTCGTCGACCCGCGCTCGTACATGACGTACCAGCCCTTCCTCCCCGAAGCCGCCGCAGGCAGCATCTCGCCCCGGCACGTCGTCGTCCCGCTGCGACGCGTGCTGCCCAAGGCCGAGGTTCTCACCGGCCGGGTCACCACCATCGACCAGGACCGCAAGGTCGCGACGATCTCGCCGCTCGTCGGTGAGGCGTACGAGCTGCCGTTCGACTACCTGGTCATCGCGATGGGCGCGGTCTCCCGCACCTTCCCGATCCCCGGCCTCGCCGAGCAGGGCATCGGCATGAAGGGCATCGAGGAGGCCATCGGCCTGCGCAACCACGTGCTCGAGCAGCTCGACAAGGCCGACTCGACGACTGACGACGAGGTCCGCCGCCGTGCGCTGACCTTCGTCTTCGTCGGCGGGGGCTTCGCCGGTGCGGAGACCATCGGCGAGGTCGAGGACATGGCCCGCGACGCCGCGAAGTACTACAAGAACGTGTCCCGCGAGGACATGCGCTTCGTCCTCGTCGACGCCGCGGACAAGATCCTCCCCGAGGTCGGTCCGAAGCTCGGCAAGTACGGCAAGGAGCACCTCGAGGGCCGCGGCGTCGAGGTCTACCTGTCCACCTCCATGGACTCCTGCGTCGACGGCCACGTGGTGCTGAAGAACGGCCTGGAGGTCGACTCCAACACCATCGTGTGGACCGCCGGTGTGAAGCCGAACCCGGCGCTGTCCCGCTTCGGCCTCCCGCTGGGGCCGCGCGGTCACGTCGACTGCGAGACCACGCTCCAGGTCAAGGGCACCGACTACATCTGGGCCGCGGGCGACAACGCCCAGGTCCCGGACCTGGTCGGCCGCAAGGCGGGCAACGAGAACGCCTGGTGCCCGCCGAACGCGCAGCACGCGCTGCGGCAGGCCCGCGTCCTCGGTGACAACGTCGTGTCCGGCATGCGGGGCTTCCCGCAGAAGAACTACGAGCACGCCAACAAGGGCGCGGTCGCCGGTCTCGGCCTGCACAAGGGCGTGGCCATGATCGTCATGGGCAAGATGAAGATCAAGCTCAAGGGGCGCCTGGCCTGGTACATGCACCGTGGCTACCACGGTCTGGCCATGCCGACCTGGAACCGCAAGATCCGGGTCTTCGCGGACTGGACGCTCGCCATGTTCCTGAAGCGCGAGGTCGTGTCGCTCGGGGCGATCGAGTCCCCGCGCGAGGAGTTCTACGAGGCCGCGAAGCCGGCGCCGGTGGCCGCCGCCCCGAAGCAGGAGAAGGCCAAGGCATCCTGACGCCGTAGCACCCCCTTCGAGGGGCCGCCCGCCATCCGTGGTGCGGGCGGCCCCTCGGGCGTTTCCGGGGGCGGCGCCGGTCCCGCCGCGGGCCGTTGTGCCCTGCTCCGCGGCGGGCGGCCGGTCCCGCGGGGGCGACGGGTTCCCGTGGCCGCGGAACCCGCTCCGGCCCGCCCCCGAGTGCGCGCTCCCCGGCGGACGCACCCGCCCCGTGCTACGGATGCGTAAAGTCGCCCGACACGTCGCGTGGCTTCGGGACTACCGCACGTGCTCGTGGTGTTTACGTGGTGCTGAGCATTTCTGGGATGACGTCACGGAGGTGTGCACCATGTCCGACGCCGCTTCGCGGCTGGCCGCGCTCGCCGAGGACCTGCTGGGCGTTCCGCTCCCTCTGCGGGTCCGCGCCTGGGACGGCAGCGAGGCCGGGCCGCCCGGCGAAGGCCCCGTACTGATCGTCCGTCACCGCCGGGCCCTGCGCCGCATGGTGTGGAAGCCGGGCGAACTGGGCCTCGCCAGGGCCTGGGTCGCCGGAGACCTGGACGTGGAGGGCGACCTGTTCCGGGCGCTCGGCCTGATGGCCGGCCTCGTCTGGGAGCGTGACGCCGACCAGGGCGGGGCCCTGGACGCCGTACGGGATCCTCGCGTCCGCGCCGCCGCACGCGAGCTGCTGCGGCTGGCCGGACCCTGGCTGCCGCCCAGGCCCCCCGCGGAGGAGGTGCGGCGCCGCCGCGGCCCGCTGCACACCAAGGGCCGCGACAGGCAGGCCATCAGCCACCACTACGACGTCGGCAACGACTTCTACGAGCTGGTGCTCGGCCCGTCGATGGTCTACTCGTGTGCGTACTGGACCGACGGCGGCACCCTGGAGGACGCCCAGCACGACAAGCTGGAGCTGATCTGCCGCAAGCTCGGCCTCAGGGAGGGCGACCGGCTGCTCGACGTCGGCTGCGGCTGGGGCTCCATGGCACTGCACGCCGCCCGCCACCACGGCGCAGGCGTCGTCGGCATCACGCTCAGCGCCGAACAGGCCGCCTACGCCCGCAAGCGCGTCGCGGACGAGGGCCTGACCGACCGGGTCGAGATCCGCGTCCAGGACTACCGGGACGTCCGCGACGGGCCGTACGACGCGATCTCCTCCATCGGCATGGCCGAGCACGTCGGCGCCGTGCAGTACCGGCAGTACGCGGACGACCTGTACGCGCTGCTGAAGCCCGGCGGGCGGCTGCTCAACCACCAGATCGCGCGCCGGCCGGAGCGGGACGAGGAGGCGTACCGGGTCGACCCGTTCATCGACGCGTACGTCTTCCCGGACGGGGAGCTGGCGCCGGTCGGCCGGACCGCCGCGATCCTGGAGGAGGCGGGCTTCGAGGTACGGGACGTCGAAGCGCTGCGCGAACACTACGCCCTGACGCTGCGTCGCTGGGTCGCCAACCTGGAGGACCACTGGGACGAGGCCGTGCGCCTCACCTCCGCGGCCCGCGCCCGTGTCTGGCGGCTGTACATGGCGGCGTCGGCGGTGTCGTTCGAGCGCAACAGGATCGGCGTGAACCAGATCCTCGCCGTACGGACCCCGGAGAGCGGCACCGCGGGCGTACCGCTGCGCACCCGCGTCTGGGGCTGACGCGCAGGGGCCGGGCTCCCGTACGGGAACCCGGCCCCTGCTCACCCGCGGGCCGCTACTCGGCCTTGATCGCGTTCAGCATGTTCAGCCTCGCCGCGCTGCGCGCCGGCCACATCGCGGCCAGGACGCCGACCAGACCGGCCAGCAGCAGGAAGATCCCGATCCGGTCCCACGGCAGGACCAGCGAGTAGTCCGGCAGACCGGCCTTGATGGTCTCCCCGATCGCCCAGCCGAGGAACACGCCGAGCACGATGCCGACGATCGCGCCGAACAGCGAGATGACCACGGCCTCCAGACGGATCATCCGCTTCACCCGGCGCCGGTCCAGACCGATCGCCCGCAGCATGCCGATCTCCTGCTGGCGCTCGAACACCGACATGGCCAGGGTGTTGATGACACCGAGGACGGCGATCAGCAGGGCCATGCCGAGCAGGCCGTACATGATGTTCAGCATGATGTTGATCGCGCCGCCGAACTGGTCCTTGATGGCCTGCTTGTCCATCACGACCAGGGCGGGGTTCTCACCGAGGGCGTCGATCAGCGCCTTCTCGTTGGCGGCGCTCTCACCGCCGTCGGTGTTGACGTACACCGCGGTGATGCGCGGGCGCGGGTCGTGCTGCTCCACGACCTTCGTGTCGATCAGCGCGTCACCGAAGAGCATGTCGCTCTCCTTGACTACGGCGCCGACACTCAGCTCGGCCTTCTTCTCGTCCTGGAAGGTGACCGGGAGGGAGTCCCCGACCTTCCAGCCCTTCTTCGCGGCGGTCTTCTCGGTGATCGCGATCTTCCCCTGGGCGAGGGAGCCCAGGTCGCCCTCGACGGTCTCGACCTTCACGAGCTGGTCGATGTCGGCGCCGTTGACCCCCGCGACAGGGACGAAGTCGTCCTTCACCTGGAAGTACGAGTCCTGCTGCGGCGACACGGCCGTGACCCCGGGCACCTTCGCCAGCGCGTCGACGGTGGACCCGTCCAGGGGCCGGCCGCTGGCCGTGACCACCATGTAGTCGGCCCTGATCTGCTCCGTCGTCATCTTCTCCAGGGAGGCGCCCACGGTGACGCCCAGCACCGACAGGCCGGTGACCAGCGTCAGACCGATGGCCAGAGCGGAGGCGGTGGCTCCGGTACGGCGCGGGTTGCGGACCGCGTTGAGTCCGGCGAGCTTCCCGGAGACGCCGAACACGCTCACGAACAGCGGGCGCAGCAGGGCGATGACGGGGCGGGACAGCAGCGGGATGAGCAGGATCACGCCGATGAGGGTGAGGAAGGCGCCGAAGGCGATGAGCGCGCGGCCGAGCGCCTCGCCCTGCACCGCGCCCAGCACGATCACGGCGGCGCCGACACCGGCGAAGACCCCGCCGATGATGTTCCGCACGATCAGCGACTTCTGGGTCGGCGCGGCATGGGCGCTGTTCATCGCGGCGACCGGCGCGATACGGGAGGCACGCAGGCCCGGCAGGAACGCGGCCACCATGGTGATCAGGATGCCGACGGTCAGCGCGGCGATGACCGGGGTGGCGGTGACGACCAGCGGGCCGCCCGGCACCTTCAGCTCGAACGCGTTCATCAGGCTGCGCAGACCGACCGCGAGACCGATCCCCAGCGCCAGGCCCGCGGCGGACGCGATCAGACCGACGAGGAACGCCTCGGCCAGCACCGAGCGCGTGATCTGCCCGCGGGACGCACCTACGGCCCGCATCAGCGCGACCTCCTTGGTGCGCTGCGCGACCAGCATGGTGAAGGTGTTGGCGATGAGGAACACGCCGACGAAGAGCGCGATGCCCGCGAAGCCCAGCAGGATCTGGTTGAAGGCGCCGAGGCCCTTCTCGATGTCCTCGGCCTGCCGGTCGGCCAGCTCCTGGCCGGTCTTCGCCTCGGTGTTGTCCGGCAGCAGCGGCTCGACCGCGTCCAGGATCTTCTTGTCGTCCGCACCGGAGGCGGCGATGACCGTGGCCTCCTGGAAGAAGCCCGGCCGGGTGAACTGCTTCTGGGCGGTGGCGGTGTCGAACAGCACCAGGCTGCCGCCCGCGTTGACGGCGCCGTCGTCCGTGGTGAAGACACCCTGGAGGGTGTACTCCTTCACAGGGCCCTCGGTGGCGACGCGGACGGTGTCACCGACCTTGTACTGCCCCTTGTCGGCGGTGTCCTTGTCGAGCGCGATCTGCCCGGCGGCCGTCGGGCCCTCGCCCTGGACGAAGTCGTACTGCGGGTCCTTGCCGTCCTTCGCCGGGGCGAAGTTGGAACCCTTGTTGGACCAGCCGGCGCCGATCAGCTTGCCGTCCTTGTCGGGCACACCGGCGAACCCGCTGACCCGGCCGGTCACGGAGGCGACGCCGTCGACCGCGGAGATCTTGTCGAGGGTCTTCTCGTCGAGGCCCGACTTCTGCGACGGGTCGCTCGTGTCGACGTACGAGGTGATGCCGACGGCCACGTCGTCGTAGCTCTTGGCCGTCTGGTTGCGGAAGGCCTGGTTGAGGGTGTCGGTGAAGACCAGGGTGCCGCTGACGAAGGCCACGCCGAGCATCACGGCGAGCACGGTCATCAGCAGCCTGGCCTTGTGCGCGAGCACATTGCGCAGGGCGGAACGGAGCATGGGTGTGAGTCCTGGGGTGCGGTGAGGGAGGGAGAACGGGCGCCGACGGCGCTACCCCGACGGGCCGGACCGCGTCGGCGGGTACGGCCGCGTGGGCGGGTACGGCCGCGTCAGCTGGTGCGGCCCTTCGCGTCGAACTCCTTCATGCGGTCGAGCACGCCGTCCGCCGTGGGCTGGAGCATCTGGTCCACGATCCGGCCGTCCGCCAGGAAGATCACCCGGTCCGCGTACGAGGCGGCCACCGGGTCGTGCGTCACCATCACGACCGTCTGCCCCAGCTCCCGCACCGAGTTGCGCAGGAAGCCCAGCACCTCGGCGCCGGACCGCGAGTCGAGGTTTCCGGTCGGCTCGTCACCGAAGATGATCTCGGGCTTGGAGGCCAGCGCCCGCGCCACGGCGACCCGCTGCTGCTGACCGCCGGACAGCTGGGCCGGCCGGTGGCTGAGCCGCCCGGACAGGCCGACCATCTCGATCACCCGGTTCATCCACTCCTGGTCCGGCTTACGGCCCGCGATGTCCATGGGCAGGGTGATGTTCTCCAGCGCGGTGAGCGTCGGCAGCAGGTTGAAGGCCTGGAAGATGAAGCCGATCTTGTCGCGGCGCAGCTGGGTGAGCTGCTTGTCCTTGAGGGTGCCGAGTTCGGTGTCGCCTATCTGCACCGACCCGGCGGTGAAGCTGTCGAGGCCGGCGACGCAGTGCATCAGCGTCGACTTGCCGGAGCCGGACGGGCCCATGATCGCGGTGAACTCGCCCTGCGGGAACTCCACGCTGACCCGGTCGAGGGCGACCACCCGGGTCTCGCCCTCTCCGTAGACCTTGGACAGATCCTGGGCGCGGGCGGCCACCGCGGTGGCGGCGCGGGGGGCGGTCTTGGTGGGGATCACGGGGAAGCTCCTGTCACGCATGGCGTCGTTCTTCGAGGACCGTTCCATCCTCCGTGCCGGAGCGCCCCGGAACGTCCGCCCCCGTGCCCGTTCCCGAGGCCGCCTGGAGTCGGACCGCGCGCCCGCTCCCTCCTCCTGAGGTATGACGGCCACCCTGAGGCCGGCGCCGGGCGGGCAGGTGGTGAGGAGGCGGCGACTTTCCGTCATTCCCCGGGGCCCCGATGTGCGCCCGCGAACCCCCTGCCGCTGCTGCGCAACGCCGCGTACGTCGGCTGATGCACCCTCAGGCCTCAATAAAATAAGACAACATCGAGCTGGAAGTCCGCTGTTCGGGGGATCGTGCACGGATAGGCTCATGTGCTGACGCGGAACGGCGCGTAGCCCGGGTGGTGGAATGCAGACACGGCGAGCTTAAACCTCGCTGGCTTAAGGCCGTGCCGGTTCGAGTCCGGCTCCGGGCACGTCCCGCCGCAATGCGCCTGACCTGCGGGGATGGCGCATTGCGGCTCATCTCTTTGGCTGTTGCGAGAGCAGAACGAGAGCACATCCGCCCTACGGTCCTGCGCATGGCGTACATCACGACGCGCAAGGGCACGAACGGAAACATCACGAGCTACCTGGTGCGGTGGCGGGCCGGCGGCACGAGCAAGGGCAAGCAGGAGACCGAGTCCTTCGAGGAGAAGGGCCCTGCCGAGGTCTTCAAGCAGGCCGTCGAGGCAGCCGGGCAGAACTGGCCGCTGGGCTGGGTGAAGGGGAGGGGCTACATCACCGAGGCCGTGAGGCCGGGAGACCAGCAGTACCGCTTCCGGGAGTTCGCTCTGAAGTCGATCGGCAACCGCACCGGCACTGAGGACCGGTACCGCGACGACTGCCTGCGGGACCTGGAGACGTACATCTTCCCGACCTTCGCGAACTGCGACGTGAGGTCCGCTGAGCACTTCAACCACGACACTGTGCAGGCCTGGGTCAACCTCATGAAGGGGACCACGGTCCGGCGTGGCTCCCAGGACAAGACCATGGCGGCCAAGTCCATCAGGAACCTGCACGGGCTTCTGTCGTCGATCCTGAGGGAGGCCATGCTCGCAGAGCCGCCTCTGCGCGAGCGCAACCCATGTGACCTCTCCAGCCTCCCCCGGAACAACAACGGCGCGGACGACGAGGGCGACGTCGAGGACATCGAGTTCCTTGAGCCCCACGAGGTGGAGGGCATTGTCCAGTGCCTGAGCTCGCCTGAGGACCAGAGGCTGGCCCGCTTCCTGTACGGCACGGGACACCGGTGGGGCGAGGCCACGGCCCTCGCGTTCCGACACGTCAAGGCCAGCGACCCGACCAGGATCAAGGTCAGCGTCGTACGGGCCTGGAAGCGCAACAAGAAGAAGGGCCCCTTCATCGGCACCCCGAAGTCCAAGGCGAGCCGACGAACGATCCGCATCTCGCAGAGCGTCTACCAGGACGTGAAGGACCAGGGCATGCGGCAGCGGGGCGGCAGCGCCCTGATCTTCCACAACGGCAAGGGGGAGCGACTGCCGTACAGCACGTACTACGACCACTGGATCAAGGCCGTGAACAAGGCCAAGGAGTTGGGACTCCTGCCTGAGTACAAGTACCCGACGATCCACGACCTCCGGCACTCGCACGCGGCCCTGCTGATCTCCAAGGGGCACCCGCTGACCTATGTGCAGCGTCGCCTGGGGCACGAGTCCATCAAGACCACGAGCGACGTCTACGGCCATCTCCTTCCCGAGGCCGACGACGACGCCATGGCCACGATCGAGGCAGGCCTCGGCACGGGGGCGGCACCGGCCGCCGAGCGGCAGTCCGGAGGTACCGAGCCGCAGCCCGAGGCGGTCGCGCAGGAAGCCACGGATCAGCGCCGGGTGTTCGTCATCCGTCTCGGCGCCCACCTTGAGGGCTTCTGGAAGATGGCGGATGCCGAGTTCGTCGCTGACTGCTGGGGTGAGGACCATGGCCAGGCCGCGCGGGTGGAGGTCTGGCCGACGGCTTGGTGGACGCGTAGCGTCCCCGGCGGTCTGGACCGCGTCCGTTCCGGGGTGCCGGACAGGGTCCGCGTGTGGGTCCTCGGGCCGGCGGTGTACGCCGGGGACGGCACGGAGCGCGTCACCTCGTCGGACGTACACGAGCCGCGCGGATGCTGGGTGTGGGAGTGGGACGAGTTCTACACGGAGGAGCCCAGCGTCTCGCGTGCGGAGTGGGTGCGCGGTGAGTCCGCCGAGACGGAGGCCATGGCGTGGGGCCTGAGCAAGATAGCGGCGCAGGTCGCCTACGACCAGGCGCGGGCTGACGCGCTGAGGATCTGCGGCCTCAACCCCGCTGCCCGCCAGCAGGTGGGCGAAGCTGAGCCGCAGACCTGAGGCGAAGAGTTACTGGTTGCAGCGGCTTCCCGGCGTACGGCGTGCTGGGAAGCCTGGCCTGCGGAGTGCGGCCAGGTCGGGCTGGGGTTCGGCTGGCCCCTCCGTGGCGGGGCTGGGCGAGGGCTTGTCGAGGACACCTTCGATGCGGGCGATGGCGATCTCCGCGCGCAAGGCTTCGATCTGCGTACGGATGCCGCGCCCTACGAGGCAGAGCGCGATCAGGCCCGCAGCCGTTGTGCCCCACAAGATGACCTGGACGAGATTCGACATGTTCCCTCCCGCTGGTGCTGGGCGCCGCCTGTCCGGGCTGGAGCCGTGTGCGGCCCCGGCGCTGTCCGGCGCGGGTGGGCAGGGTGTTGTCGCCTGCCCGTGGGGGAGAGCGTTCTGCGGGGACGCGTGCTATGAAAGCTAACTCTGTGTCTGAAAGCATGCAAGGGTTGAGGGCGGATTCTCGTCGTCCATGTCACATTGTGTGGGATCTGTGCTCATATGGCGGCTCGATCTGCTCTGTTTTCTAGCCATGATGCACTGGTCTTGCTGGGTGGATGTATGGAAGTGGGGCATGATGTGGCCATGGACTGGAAGCGACTAGGGCAGCTGCTCGCTGAGGAGCGGCAGGCGCTCGGTATGACTCAGCAGCAGATGGCGGCCCGCCTGGGCGTCAGTCGCCAGCCCGTCTACGCCATCGAGCACGGCGGCCCGTTCAAGCGGATCACCAGCACGATGCGCACCTACGCCCAGCTTGTCGGCTGGGAGGACGGTTCCATCGAAGCCGTCCTCGCAGGAGGTCAACCAGTCCGGCGTCAGAGAATCGGGCCAGCGGCTGTGGGGGAGCCGATCGCGGCAGAGGAACGAGCGAAGTCGCGAGCCGTAGCGGAGGACGGCATCAACCTGCCCCCGCGGATCAGGGCAGAGTCGACCGGCGGCGAAGTCCTCGACCACGGGGTCTTCGACCTCACCCCGGAGGACGCTGGCGAAGGCGTGCAACTGCTCGTCGTGGTGAAGAAGGGTGCGTCCCCTCAGGGGATTCTCCGGTATCTGGGGGAGGTGAAGCGCAAGGAGCGGGCGGGTAGCTTGATCGCCTTCCTGCGCGCCCGCCTCGACGACACAGCCGCGCAGGCGGCGAAGTGGCACGATCTTGAGTGCGAGATCCATGTGCGCCCGGACGAGGGGCTCCATGCGGCGATCGCGGCGTCCCGGATGCTGGAAGAGGTGCCCGGCGCCGTCTGTGACTGCGGCGGCCCGGCCCGCATCCTCGCTGAGGCCGACGCCAAGCGGCAGCTCATGGACGCCTACGCCGAGGTGGTGGACATGGATGCGGAGGGCGTCGAGCCCGAGTACGCGCACGGCCGCGCAGCCGGCCTTGGTCTCGCCGTTCGGCTTCTGGCCCTGCCGTACGCCGACCACCCCGACTACCGCGGCGAATGGCGCCCCTAGGCTGGGCCCAGCGAGGCCGGTCCACCCTCGTACGGACCTCCCTCGCTTTTGGGCTCCCCATTCAACTACCGCTGTGGTTGGATGGCGCCACGCCAACGAGGGGGACCAACGCACTCATTGGTATGTGGGGGGACGATGCGCGTCCTTGTCATGTGTGACAGCAGTGTGCCCGCCGGTCGCGTCCGTGTCACGGACGAGTATGACGGCCAGAAGCTCATTCGGATTTTCATCCTGTTCAGCCCGGCCGACGTCGACGAGTCAGCCCTCGACGAGGTGTCCGACGCCTTCACGATCCAGGCGCAGAAGTGGCTGGAACGGGGTGGACGGCCCAACTCGGGAGGACCGTACCGGGTCCTGGTGGAGCGGCGTAGCGATCTGCCAGACGCCCAGATTGTGGTCGACGAGACAGAGGTCGGCCGGACGCTCTACCTCATCGACGAGGACGTCATGACGGAGGCCGGGGCGCGGGCGCTTGAGCGCATGCTGCGAGGGCGCGCTCTCACCTGGGGGCACCTCGACTGAGTGATGGTGCCGCCCCTCCCTTCGCCGGGAGGGGCAGCACCGCGTCGGCGCAGCCAATTGGGGGACCAACCTCGATGGGTGCGCCGACGTGCTTGAGGGCCCGCGAGAGGCCGTTCACCTGAACCTATGAGGTGGATGTATCCCGCACCAGATCCGGAGGATCTCGTTCCGCTTATGGTGCCGCCCTCAGGTTTACCCTCCTCGCCCGCAAGATCGCAAAAATTAGGGTCAACCCTAATCACAACTGATCATGCGGTCGGGAGCGTGGACGGGTGCCGCGCCCCACCCCTCCGACCGACAGGGTCCTCGCCCGCCGTCGAGCGGTCGGGGAGCAGATCCGCCGAGTCCGCGAGCACCACAACCTCACCCAGCACGACGTATGCGGCCGGAGCGGCATCGACATCGCCACCTACAGCCGGATCGAACAGGGCCACGCCTCACCGAAGCTGGACACGCTCATCCGCATCGCGGAGGCCATCGGTGTGGACCTCGCGGAACTCGTGCGATAGCGCCCCGCCCAGCCTCAGGGAAGTCGGCCGGGACGCATCGGGCAAGCTCAGCCGGGCCTGCGGAAGATCTGGGTAGGCCGCCACGGCTCAGGCGCGGGCGGCAGATTGCTGAAGCACGGGAGCGGTACGCGTGCAGCGTCCCCGGCCGTTCCCTGCCCTGTGGTTTCGAGTGCGCTCTCCCGGTCCTCTGTCACGCCGGCCGGTACCCACTGGTGCCCGTCCCACTCGGTCACGCCGCGCGGTGCCTGCGGATTCACGTGCCCGCCGCGGGTCTCGCTGTCGCCCAGCGGGACAGCTCGGCGTTCGCCGGTCCGAGGCCGCCCTGCCTCCCGCCGGGCGGCCCACTCCTCCAGCGGCTCCTCGTCCATCGGACACATCCTTCCTGAGGTGTCGGTCCTGCGTCGTCTGAGGTGCCCGTCTAGGGCCTCACAGGGTGAGTGTCCACCCACCGCGTGACAGCGTCGTCCCACCATCCGGACTGATGGACACGCTGGCCCCGTACACGGGGAGTTCGCCGTGCTCCAGCCACCTCCAGCGGATCTCCTCCAGGGCGTTCCACAGGCGGCGCGGCCCGCCCTGGTGCACAGTGGCGCCCTGCTCGCCGGGCGCGGTGCAGGCGCGGGCCCAGGAGCCGTCGGGGTGGAGCATCCAGGCCGTGCGGCTGCCGTCGTCGTACTGCATGCGGTGTTCGATTCCGGGGACGGTCAGGGACAGCATCGACCACACTTCCCAGGCCTGCATGACGTTGATGACGGGGAAGGGGCTCGTCGTCACCTCGTCGCCGTCGCAGTGTCGTACTGAGGCGAACAGGTCGTCGAGCATTGGCGGGTAGTCGTCGCCGGACCGGGTGGTCATGAACGCGGCCCGGTCCCACTCGATCCGTCCCTCGGCGCCGCCGTCGTCGGTCTTGTCGGCGGTCAGAATCAGCCCCGTGCCCCTGATCGTGGTCACGAGCCGTCCGCCAGCCCGCAGGGCCCGCAGCCAGGAAGCGGGGATGCGGGGCACCGAGACCATGGACATGATCCGGTCGAAGTCGCCGGGCAGGTCCCCGTCGGCGTCAGCGGTGACCACCTGGGGATGGAGGCCGACGCGGTCGAGGCGGGTTGCCGCGGCTTCGCTGAGGTACGGGTCGACGTCCAGGGTTGTGACGTGGTCGTCGCCGAGGCGGCGGCTGGCCAGGGCCGCGCTGTATCCCGATCCGGTCGCGATGTCGAGTACCTCGTCCGTCTCGCTGATCTTGGCGTGCTGGAGCATGGCCACGACCAGGCTCGGCAGAGTGGCCGACGAGGTCGGCGCGCCCGTGACCGGCTTCCCTTCGGTGGCGTGGTCCGCGTGCAGCGGCCCGACCCGGGTCACCACGGTGTGGTCCGAGTACGCGACGCGCGCCCATTCCTCCTTGTCCGACGGGCCGTCGGTGACGGTCCACCCGTCCGGGCCGGGTGTGTACCAGCGGGGTACGAACACGTGGCGGGGGACGGACAGGACCGCTTCCCACCAGCGTGACGTGGGGTGCAGGGCGGTGCGGGCGAGCTGTGCGGCGTGTGGTTTCCAGTCCATCAGGCGGCCCCTCCTTGCAGTTCGTCAGCGATGGCCTGGGCGATAGGCTGTCCAGTCGCGCCCTGGATCCAGTCCCACTGCCCGCACGGGTTGACCTCCAGGAACCACCAGTTGCCGGACGGGTCCACGACGAAGTCCGCTGCTCCGTACCGCAGATTCAGGCGGTCCATCAGCCTGCGCACGGCGGCCGTCACGTCCTCGGGCACGCTGATGTCGGAGTAGGAGAGCGACCCGTAGTCGCTGCGCCAGTCGATGTGCGCCGCGTCGCTTCCGGCGTCGATACGCGCGGCGAACATGCGCTCGCCTACGATCGTCAGCCGCACCTCATGGTCCTTGGCGACCCAGGCCTGGAACAGGTGCGCGGTCACCTTGACGCCGCGCAGATCGTCCAGGTCCTCGGCGGTCAGCAGCCGGGTGTAGACACTCTTGAGCCGGCCGTCCTCGACGAGGGCCGGGGACGATACGGGCTTGAATACGACCGGCCCCGGCGTCTGCCGGACGAACTCGGTCACGGACTCCGGCTGATTGGTGACCAGGGTGGCCGGGATGCGCAGGCCGCTCTCGCGGGCGGCGGCGAGCTGCACGGGCTTGTACTCGGCGCGGGCCATGGCCGTGGGGTGGTTGACCCACCGGCACTCCAGGGAGGACAAGATGCCACCGAGTCCGGCGCGGGCCTGGGCGGCGGCGAACCGCTCTTCTGGCCCGGACATGCCGTGCGGGAACTGGAACGCCCCGGGGGCGCGGTAGTACACCGCGCCGACCCGGGACAGGTCCACCGCGCGGTGCGCGGTGGCCAGTCCGCCCGCCCATCCGTGCCGCTGGTCGATGCGTCCGGTCAGGGTCAGCCGCTGGGGGAAGTCCGCGGTGTCCATGCGGAACACTTCCACTCCACGGCTGGTCAACTCGGTCACGACCCTGTCTGTCGGCCAGTCGTCCGGGGCTGCGACGATCAGGACGGGCGGCGTCATCAGTCCTTCGGCCCCTCGTCCAGGGGCGGCGGGTTCGACGTGGAGCCGTCCGGGACGGTCGGGGAGTGCGTGTTGGCCATGCACGTCAGCAGACCGCCGTCGTACGACACGTTCACCTGGCGGTCCTCGTCATAGAACGACGCGGGCACCTTCACGGCACCGGTGGAGTCCGGGGTCCGCGCGAAGCGCAGCGCCCAGGGCCGCGTGTCCGGCCCGGACGGAACCTCGAAACTCTGCGGCACACGGCCTCCGGCCTGTGCCATGGGGAAAGCCTCCCGCGAGAGGGCTGTGGTGGTCACTCCTGCTCCCTTGTGTGCTGGGTGGTGGAATTGAATGGGTGGTGCCTTCCTCCGGCGCTGGCCCGCATGAGGTCCCTCGGCCGCAGGAATCTGTTTCCTGTCCCCTGCATTCGGCGGCAGCGGACAGAAGATCGGGGGGTATCGCGAGGCCGCTACGGCGGCAGGGCGAGTACAGCGGTGCGCTTGCTCACCGGCCGACGACCGCCTGCGCGGTCAGGCTCTCGTAGTGCCAGCACAGCGTCCGCGCTGCCCTGGCCAGCTCCCGCATCTGCCGACGGTGTGCACGCTCGGTGAACGCACGTCCGATGTTGATCCAGAAGTCGGCCTCGCTCGTACAGCGCCGGACATCGTCCGCAGCTACGCCGCCAACGGTCAGGGCGTCGGCCAGAGCCGCGACCTCGGGCATCAGCACCCGCACGTGGCCACGCAGCCTCTCGGCCAGCTCATCCGCCTCGGCAGGCGAGACGGCGTCGCGACAGAGGATTCTGTCTGCCGTCTCGCGGATCGTGGTGACGTCAACGGGACCGGCGGTGTGGCTCATGGAACTCCCTGGTGAACCAGTGGGCGGCCTGCCCGGGAGCCGACGGTGTGCGTCGGCTCCCGGACAGGTGATTGAGCGGTGCGACCCATGACCCGATGCGGTCGCCATGGGGGTGTGTGGATCAGTACCGGCCAGACGGCACGGTGGCGGCGGCGGTCACGACGCCGAGGACGAGCAGCAGGTACAGGGCGAGCCCGAGCTTCGTCACTGCTCGGCCGCCAGGTGGTCCAGGTGCCGGATCAGGCACAGCACCGCCCGGGCCAGGCGCTGAGCGTGCGCGATCTGCGCGGGCAGAGCGGAGCTGGGCGCGTAGTCGAGCCGGGCCCGCGCCTCACCGACTCCGGCGAGTGCGCGCACCCCCGACGCTGCGCCCTTGGGCAGCCGGACGACGGCCCGCTGAACGGCGGGGATCAGCACCATCAGGTCACCCCGGTACGCCAGGCTCAGCCGCTGCACTTCCTCGGGTGAGGGCACGTCCGTGTCCTCGGAGAGCAGCCCTTTCGCGGCGGACGCCATCCGGGCGAGGTCGAGTACGGGCTCGGCGGAACCTCGCGGCCCCTGACCCGGCCTCGTGCCCACCGTCCGCGACCGGGCGTTGTCGCGCGCCACGCAGAGCCGGAGCCTCTCCTCCTGCGACAGCAGCCGCAGCCTGTCGGGCCTGGCGTCCCATTCCCGGCCACCGCCGAGGGGGCGCAGCTGTACGTACGGGCCGCAGTGCCCCATGACCTCCCCGACCCTGCGCGTCTTCTGGTCCTCGACCAGGTCGCCCACCCTGACCACGCCCGGCGCCCTCACCTGGACCCCCAGCCCAAGGCGCGGCAGCGCTCCGCCGGGGTGAGCATGTAGGGGCGTACGAGGGCGGCAGTCTGGAGCACGAAGGACGTCGAACCCAGGACAGGTCGGCACCGGGCCACCGTGTGCACAACGCGATGGCGACGCTGAGGCGCGCACTCGGGACAGATGACCGTCGCTCTCCGCGCCCGGCTGCGGGCGTGCCGCCCCAGCATGCGGGATCCGGAGAGCAGCACTCCCAACATGCAGAGTGTTCGTGATAGGCAATGCACCGTCGACTCCTTCTCAGTCGGCCGTGCCCCGGGCCGTGACAGCGGCGCCGGGGTCTCGTGCTTGTGGTCGCACGGACAGCATCGACTGGAGCGCTGCAATTGCGGGATGACCAGCGGGGGTTACCGAGGCGGTAATACACTCGTTGAGGCTTCTGTACGCCGCATGAGCGCGCGTAGGATCACTCCCGGAAGTTGGCCCATGGACGCCACCACCCCTGGCCTGCTCGCCCCTGACGTTCTTGACCGAGACGACCTTCAGCGAGCTCTTGGTGAACACGACTTCGCAGCTGTCTTCTCTCTGATCAAGAAGTGGGGCGGTCTCTCCCAGAACCGAATCGCAGCGGCCTGTCAGCTCACGCCTGGCAAGGTTTCCACGATCACGAGCGGTAGCCAGCGAGTCACATCCTTTGACGTGATCTGCCGCATCGCGGACGGCTTACGCATCCCTGGGCAGTTGCTCGGCCTCGCCCCACGCCCGTGGGAGTGCCAGCAGCAGCCACAGCAGGATCCGCCCGAGGCCTCGGAGGAAAAGCCGTCCGACGAGATTCCGTGGCGGCCTGGTGCCACCGTGGACCTTGCCGGGCGCCTTACCAGGAGTGATCTTGTGATGGACCGACGCGCGGCCACCCGCGCTTTGACTGGAACTGCGATATCCGGCGCGGCATTTCTGGACTCTCTGGAAGGCTGGCTCCAGCCCGTTGCGCAGACGCCGAGCGCACGTCGTCGAGGACGCCTCGGGATGCGGGAAGTCGACGAGCTGGAAACCACCGCACGCGCCTTCCGACGGTGGGATCACCGATACGGCGGAGGGCTGCGGCGTAAGGCCGTCCTCGGACAGCTCAATGAAGTAGCTGTCGCACTCGATGATCACCAGGACGCACAGGTCGAACAGCGGCTCTATCGTGTCATGGCCCAGCTCGCAGGAACCGCAGCAACCATGTCCTGGGACTCTGGCCTCCAACGCCATGCACAGGACTACTACCGCTTGGCTCTCAGGGCAGCACACGCAGGTAAGGACCAGGCATTCGGGGCCAACGTCCTTGCCGGCATGGCACGACAGATGCTGTACAACAGCCGCCCGGACGACGCCCTCCAGCTCATCAGCCTCGCCCAGGAAGGCGCTCGCGGCATCGTCGGACCTCGGATGCGGGCGATGCTCCACACCCGGGAAGCATGGGCCTACGCTGCTCAGGGGCGCGCGGCCGGATTCCAGCGGGCAACCGCCCGCGCGGCCGAAGCGCTTGACGAGACCCGGCCGGACGAGGAAGAGCCCTACTGGATCACCTACTTCGACGAGGCGGAGCTGGCTGGCGTCACAGGCGGACGCCTCCTCGACCTGGCCCGCAAGGATCCGAAGCAGCACGCAGAGCAGGCCGCAGCCCAGATCCAGGCAGCGTTGTCTGCTCGTGGCACCGAGGTCAGCCGCTCCCACGCCCTAGACCGGATCGGGCTGGCCGAGTGCTACTTCCTTGTCGGAGACGTCTCGGGCGCCGTGGGCGAAACCCAGCGAGCCGTTGAGGCGGCACGCCTCACCCAGTCGGACCGCGTCCGTACGCAGCTGGGCCAGCTGTACCCCTACACGGTGGGACACAGCGCGTCGCGACCGGTGCGGGAAGCACGAGATAGTATCCGCGACCTGCTGTCGAGCTGAGGAGACACACATGGCGACGCTAGCGGTTACCGGGCACATGGACCTGACGGAGGCAAGTGTCCCACTGGTGCGCACCGCCTTGCGGGAACTCCTTCAGAACCACCTTGACCAACTCGTGGGAGTGTCGTGCATTGCGGCCGGCTCGGACTCGCTGTTCGCGGAGGAGGTCATCGAGGCGGGCGGTCGCCTGGTCGTGGTGCTCCCGTCCCAGGACTACCGAGCGGCCAAGGTGAAGCCCGACCACGCGGCCCTCTTCGACCGGCTCGTTGCCGCAGCCGCCGAGGTCCTGGTCATGCCCCACGAGACGGCGAACCGCCAGGCGTATGAGTCAGCAAATGCCGTACTGCTTGAGCGCGCGGACCGACTGGTTGCGGTATGGAACGGCGAGCCGCCGTCGGGGAAGGGGGGCGGCACTGCGGACGTCGTTCTCGCAGCCCGTGAGAAGGGCCTTCCAGTGGACGTGGTGTGGCCACGGAGCGCTGCGCGTTGTGGGTGACTGCTGAACGAGTCGATGATGCCCGCTGTTCTCGCTCGCGCATGCGGGAAACAGCGGGCGCCGTCGTGAGCGGTGATGAGGTCGCGTCGTGCGGGGTATCCGCCTCGGCCGGTCGTACGACCCGGTCGTGGCAGTAGAGCTCACGGACGAGCTGATCGAGCTCGAATCCGCCGCCTGGGCGGAGATCCAGGCCGGCGCCCTCACTGTAGAGACGGCCGAGGCAGTCCAGGCAGCCATCCGCGCGCACGCGGAGGCCACGGGCCAGTCCCGGCTCGACGTGGAGACAGAACTCAAACGGCGCGTACGGCACCCGGAGATCGATGAAGGGTGAGCGGCCCATGACCGTGCAGCCCTTGTGTCGTGCCGAGGCCGACACGACGGTGCCCTGCCACGTTGTTCCGGCAGGGCACCGTTCCATCCGGGCGGGTGCTCAGCCCCGGCCCTGCGGGCGCGGGCCGGTATGCGGAAGAAGCTGCTGGGCCTTTCGTTGGGCACGGAGACCCAGCCGTGTGCAGCCACGGCCACCCCTTGCCTCGGTCATCCCGGTCGTGGACAGGGCGTCGAGCTTCTTGTCGAGGTTCGCGACTGCCTTCTGTGTCGCGCGGATCCGGGTCGTGTTGTCCTGGATGTGCGTCCTCCACATCCAGGACTTTTTCGTGGCGTGGTCGGCGGCGTCCTTCGGGGAGTCGATGACACCGTCTTTCTGGTCCAGGAGCGCGCGCCGCCGGTCACCGGGCGCGGTTCCACCAGGGGACGGTGTCCAGGGACAGCACCGCTCTCTCCAGGGTCCGTGCGGCTGGACGGTC
Organism: Streptomyces sp. MUM 203J; assembly: GCF_022414595.1. Taxonomy (GTDB): domain Bacteria; phylum Actinomycetota; class Actinomycetes; order Streptomycetales; family Streptomycetaceae; genus Streptomyces. The sequence goes on from NZ_JADWYO010000002.1 coordinate 100,677, forward strand.
GTCAGTGACGGACCAGCAGACGTACAGGCCGGCCCGTTCCAGTGCCGTCCTGCCCCAGTCGGTCGCGCGCATCGGGCGGCCTTGTTCCGCTTCCGTGAGGCGGGCACGGAGCCAGTCCGGGTCCGCCAGGGCGCGGTCGAGGACCGTCTCTCCGAGCCCGGAGGCCAGAGCCTTGCCGCTGGTGTAGCGGCGCAGGCGGCCGCGCAGGCCGTCTCCGCTTCGCTCTCCCGCCATCCCTGCCTAGACCAGGGGGCCGCTCGGCCCCCGGCGGACGAGGTACACGCCCGGCGACGTCGGTGGCTCGGCGGTCGTCAGCCGTTCCCGGTCCGACCATGCGGCCAGAGCCGTGTTCCTCGGATCGAGCACGGTCTTCCTCCCTCTGCCGCGCGGTCCGGCGCGGCCGGACTCGAAGCGGTAACGGTGCGGAAAGATCCTCCCCGAGCACTAGGGTGTTTGCTTTGCTTCCCTATTACTCTTGTCCGGAGTGCCGCGCCCGGCGGCCCATGGAGGAGTGAGATGAGGAGCAGCAACCCGGTCTTCTCGCGACGGGGATTCAGCCGCGACAACGGCTACGCGGGCTTCAACGCGCAGCAGCAGGCCGGGGGCCCCGCCGCTGGAACGAACCCGTACGCGACGAACCCGTACGCCACCAACCCCTACGCCCAGCAGGGAACCGTCCTCGGTGACCCGGGGCAGGCTCCGGCGCGGTCCGGCGCCATGACCATCGACGACGTGGTGTCGCGTACCGCCATCACGCTCGGCACGGTCGTCGCCACCGCGGCCCTGGCCTGGTTCCTGCTGCCGGTCGACCCGGCGAACCTGACCAAGTCGTACGGCATCGGCATCGGCGCCGCGCTCATCGCGTTCGTGTTCGCGATGATCCAGTCGTTCAAGAGCAAGCCGAGCCCGGCGATCATCCTGGCGTACGCCGCGTTCGAGGGCGTCTTCCTGGGCGTCATCTCCAGCACCGTCACCACGTACGTGGGTGCCGGCGTGGTGCCGCAGGCGGTGCTGGGCACGATGGCGGTCTTCGCCGGTGTCCTCATCGCGTACAAGATGCGCTGGATCCGCGTGAACCGCCGCTTCGCCGGCTTCGTGACGGCCGCCGCGATCGGCTTCGTGCTGCTGATGGCCGTCAACATGCTGTTCGCCGTCTTCGGCGGCGGTGACGGGCTCGGCTTCCGCAGCGGCCCGCTGGGCATCGTGTTCGGCATCATCGGGATCATCCTCGGTGCCTGCTTCCTGGCGCTGGACTTCAAGCAGGTCGAGGACGGCCTCACCTACGGCGCGCCGCGCGAGGAGTCGTGGCTGGCCGCGTTCGGTCTGACGATGACCCTGGTGTGGATCTACCTGGAGTTCCTGCGGCTGATCCAGATCTTCATGGGCGAGGACTGACCGTCCGGTCCTCATGGCGGAAGGGCCCGTCCGGCACTGTGCCGGACGGGCCCTTCCCGTTGGTCCGTCGTCCCTTCGCTAGAGCAGCTTGCGCGCCGCGCGTCGCAGGTCGTACTCGTGGATGATCGCCTTGGCGTGGCCGTACGCCAGGTCGTGTTCGCTCCGGAGCCAGCTCACCTTCTCCTCGAAGCGGAGGAGGGAAGGGCCTTCCTCGACGGTGCGAAGCCAGTCGGCCACTTCGCGGCCGGTGCAGTGGGGAATGCGGGAGAGCAGATTTCGGTGGGTCTCTTCGGAGAAGACGTGGGACATCGGCGCCTCCGGACGCTGTGCGCATGTGCTCCTTCACGTCACGGTGCCTGAGTGTTCGCCCGTTGGCAACAGTGCCTTTCCGGCGCGTAGGGTCGCGGCGTGCGAGAGACCACGGAACTGACCGAGGCGGCGGGACGGTTCGCGGACCGGCTGCGGGCCGCGCCGCAGAGCCGCCTGCTGCGCGGGGCGGCGGCGGAAGGGCTGTCGCTGGCCCGGGAGCTGGCGCTGCGGGCGCAGCGGCTGGAGGCGCCGGGCGCGGCGCCCCGGACCATGCCGGACGCGGGGCCCTTCGCGGTGGGCGACCAGGTGACGGTCGCCGTGAACGATTTCGCCGAGGCCTGGCGGGCGGCCCTGGCGGGCGCGGGTCCGGAGGCCGGGCGTGCGGCTCTGCAGGCCGAACTGGCCGGGGCGGTGTCGCTGGTGCGGGAGGCAGAGGCGCGGGCGGGTCTGTAGGGCCTGCACGGGGGCTCGGGCCCGTACGGAGACGCTCGGGTGAGGTGCTCGGATCGTACGGGGGGCGACGCTGCCTCAGAGGGACGCGATGACGCGGTCCGCGAGGATGTAGACGTTGTCGTCCGCGCCGGTCGCCGGGCCGCCGCAGGAGAACGTCAGGGCGTACGCTCCGGAGACGCCCGAGCCGCCCAGCAGGACGGGTGTGGCCCCGGAGTCCAGGGCCGCCGCGAGGCGTTCGGCGGTCTCCTTGTGACCGGGCGTCATGCACAGCGTCGTACCGTCCGCGAAGACGTACACGTCGAGTGTGCCGAGCGGTCCGGGGCGTACGTCGGTGAGGGCCGTACGGGCGGAGGCCAGCTCCTCCAGCCGGGCGACCGTGCGCTCGTGATCGGTGACGACCGGCGTCTGGACCGGTACGAAGTCGGGGTGCGAGGGGTGCCGGCGGCGGGCCGCGGCCAGCTCCGGGGAGTCCTCCGGGTGGTCCGTGGTCTCGCCCGCCGCGGCAAGCTCCGGTTCCGGCAGGTCGTCGGCGAGGTCCGGCAGCTCGGCCAGGTCCGCGAGCTCCGCCAGCGGGTCGGTCTCGCTCGCGTAGGGGTCGTCCAGGTCCAGCGCCTCCAGGCCCGCGAAGTCGGCCTGGCGGGGCACGAAGTAGGGGCCCTCGTCCGGGGCGGCGGACGGGCCGCCCAGCAGGGACGCCGGGGAGTCGGCGGCGTCCCGCGCCTCCTGCGCCGCCCAGAACGCCCGGGCCTCGGCCAGCTCCCGCTCCCGCTCCTCGGCCAGTGCCTCCGCGACGGCGGTCCGTATGTCCTCCGCCGTGGCGGCGGGCGCGCCGTCGGCGTCGCCGGGGGTGGCGCGGGCGTGCGGGACGGACGCCACCGGAGCGTCGGCGGCGGCGGTCCGGGCTGCCGCCAGATCGCGGCGCAGGGCGGCCATCTCCCGCCGTAGTCCGCGGGCCGTGTACAGGGCGGCGGCGCCCACAGCCGTGGCGGTGGCCGTCGTCAGCAGCAGGGCGAGAGGCATGGTGCTCACTGACTTACTCCCGGTTTCAATCGATCCCCCGCACTTCCTACATCAGCTTGTCGTGAACGTGGCCCGGCTGTCAGTGCCTTGCGTCACGAATTGTGCAGGTTTCTCCTATCGCCGTTGACCGCTCCCACGGCTGTGACCTGCATAAACGAATCTCCCCCGGGATGTAGGTCACATCCTGGGGGAGATTCGGTCACGGCTGGGACGCGGAGCGGTTGGCGCCGCTTCGAGCCGGGCCCGGCTCAGCCGCTGGTTCCGCTGGTCGCGCCGGGCTTCGCGTCCGCCACGGGCTCAGCTCAGCCGCTCGATGACCATCGCCATGCCCTGGCCGCCGCCCACGCACATCGTCTCCAGGCCGAACTGCTTGTCGTGGAACTGCAGGCTGTTGATCAGCGTGGTCGTGATCCGCGCGCCGGTCATGCCGAACGGGTGGCCCACCGCGATGGCGCCGCCGTTGACGTTCAGCTTGTCGAGGTCGATGCCCAGGTCGCGGTACGAGGGGATGACCTGTGCGGCGAACGCCTCGTTGATCTCGACCAGGTCGATGTCACCGACCGTCAGGCCTGCCCGCTGCAGCGCCTGCTTGGACGCCTCGACCGGGCCGAGGCCCATGATCTCGGGGGACAGCGCGGAGACGCCGGTGGACACGATCCGGGCCAGCGGGGTCAGGCCCAGCTCCCGCGCCTTGGTGTCGGACATGATGACCAGCGCGGCGGCGCCGTCGTTGAGCGGGCAGCAGTTGCCCGCCGTCACCCGGCCGTCGGGGCGGAACACCGGCTTCAGGCCCTGGACGCCCTCCATGGTGACGCCTGCGCGCGGACCGTCGTCCTTGCTGACGACCGTGCCGTCCGGGAGGGTCACCGGGGTGATCTCCCGCTCCCAGAAGCCGTTCTTGACGGCCTGCTCGGCGAGGTTCTGGGACCGTACGCCGAACTCGTCCATGTCCTGGCGCGTCACGCCCTTCAGGCGGGCCAGGTTCTCCGCGGTCTGGCCCATCGCGATGTACGCGTCCGGGGCAAGCCCGTCCTCACGCGGGTCCTGCCAGTCCTCGCCGCCCTGCTCGGCGCGCGCGGCGGTGCGGGCCTCGGCGTCCGCGAACAGCGGGTTGTGGGTGTCGGGCAGGGTGTCGGAGTTTCCCTTGGTGAAGCGGGACACCGTCTCGACGCCCGCGGAGATGAAGACGTCGCCCTCGCCCGCCTTGATGGCGTGCATCGCCATCCGGGACGTCTGGAGGGAGGAGGAGCAGTAGCGGGTGATCGTGCAGCCGGGCAGGTGGTCCATGCCCATCTGCACGGCCACGATGCGGCCCAGGTTGTTGCCCTGTTCGCCGCCGGGCAGGCCGCAGCCGAGCATCAGGTCGTCGATGTCGCGCGGGTCCAGCTCGGGGACCTTGGCGAGGGCCGCCTGGATGATCGTGGCGGTCAGGTCGTCCGGACGCAGGTCCTTGAGCGAGCCCTTGAAGGCGCGGCCGATGGGGGAACGGGCGGCGGAAACGATCACGGCTTCGGGCATCACGGCGCTCCAGGGATACGGGTGCGGGGGTGCGGACTCAGGGGGAAGTTACCCCTGCGTAGGGCTTTGGTCACGGGACTGGGGGTGTGACCCCCACCGCATTTCTAAGCGTACGCTCAGTTGGTCGGCGGGCCCCTGGCGGCGAGCTTCCCGTCGACCGGTGCCGCGGCACCGGTCACCCCTCAGGCGCCGCTGCCACGTCCGGCCCGGGCGCCGGAGTCGTCAGGCGCCGGCGCCTCCGGTGCCTCAGCAGCGCCCAGGGCGCCCGCGCCCCCGTCACCTCGGTCCCCGCTTCCGCCGCCGCCTCCGCCGCCGCGACGGCCACCGGCAGCACGCCCTCCCGCCGGTCCGCCTCCAGCCGCTCCGGCTCGGGCCACACGTCCAGTACCGCGCCCACCGTCGGCAGCATCGCCATCGCCGCCGTCGCGTACCCCTCCGCCGACGGGTGGTAGTTGTCCGCACCGAACATCTCCCGCGGGTTCGCCGCGAACTCCGGACCCAGCAGGTCCCCCAGCGACACCGTCCGGCCCCCCTGTTCCACCACCACGATCGTCTGCGCCGCCGCCAGCTGCCGCGACAGCCTCCGGGCCAGCCACCGCAGCGGCTGGTACACCGGCTCGATCGTGCCCAGGTCCGGACACGTCCCCACCACCACCTCCGTGCCCGCGTCCCGCAGCCGCCGCACCGCCTCGGAGAGGTACCGGCACGACGCCGTGAGCGGCACCCGGTGCGTCACGTCGTTCGCGCCGATCATCAGCACGCACACGTCCGGCACCCGCCCCGGATGCGCCAGCAGCAGCGTCACCTGCCGCTCCAGGTCGTCGGACCGCGCCCCCGGCAGCGCCACGTTCCGCAGCTCCACCGACCGCTCCGCCACCTGGGCGAGCCCCGAGGCCAGCAGCGCGCCCGGCGTCTGTCCCGCCCGTCGCACCCCCTGCCCGGCCGCCGTCGAATCACCCAGAAGGGCGAGCCGCAGCGGTACGCCGTCGAACGCGCGCCCGTACAGGCCGTCCGCGGCCGGGGGCAGCGGGGCCACCCCGCCGCCCACCGACCGCTTCGCCAGTTGCACCTCCGCGAGGACCACCCCGACCGCCGCCACGCCGAGCAGGCCCAGGCCGCCACCCCCGTAGGCCGCGCCCGCGGCGATCCGCCGTGCCACTCTCGCCCTCGACATGGGCGGCCTCCTCCCTGCGCACCGGAGTGCCGACGGTCCGCCTGACGGTGGCCCCGCCGGCATCACGGGCTGTCCGCGTCCGGCTCCGTACTGTCCCTGAACATCGTCTGTGAGCTTCCTGCCCCGGATTCACGTCCGCCTACGCATCCGCTCGGCTTACGCTGGCTTGACCATTACGGAGACCCCGGAGACTTACGGTGCGATACCACGACTCGATGATCAGCCTCGTCGGCAACACCCCGCTGGTGAAGCTCAACAGTGTGACCGAGGGCCTTCAGGCCACGGTCCTGGCCAAGGTCGAGTACTTCAACCCGGGCGGTTCGGTGAAGGACCGCATCGCCCTGCGCATGATCGAGGCGGCCGAGCGGAGCGGCGAGCTCAAGCCGGGCGGCACGATCGTTGAGCCCACTTCCGGCAACACCGGGGTGGGCCTCGCGATCGTGGCCCAGCAGAAGGGCTACAAGTGCGTCTTCGTGTGCCCGGACAAGGTGTCCACGGACAAGATCAACGTACTGCGGGCGTACGGCGCCGAGGTCGTCGTCTGCCCGACGGCCGTCGCACCGGAACACCCCGACTCGTACTACAACGTCTCCGACCGCCTCGTCCGTGAGATCCCGGGCGCCTGGAAGCCGGACCAGTACTCGAACCCGAACAACCCGCGTTCGCACTACGAGACGACCGGTCCCGAGCTGTGGGAGCAGACGGAGGGGAAGATCACCCACTTCGTCGCGGGCGTCGGCACGGGTGGCACGATCTCCGGCACCGGGCGCTATCTCAAGGAGATCAGCGACGGCAAGGTGAAGATCATCGGCGCGGACCCGGAGGGCTCGGTCTACTCGGGCGGCTCGGGCCGCCCGTACCTGGTGGAGGGCGTGGGCGAGGACTTCTGGCCGACGGCGTACGACCGGAACGTCACCGACGAGATCATCGCGGTCTCCGACAAGGACTCCTTCCAGATGACCCGCCGTCTCGCGAAGGAGGAGGGCCTGCTGGTCGGCGGCTCCTGCGGCATGGCGGTCGTCGCCGCGCTGGAGGCCGCGAAGGAGCTGGGTCCGGACGACGTGGTCGTCGTGCTGCTCCCCGACAGCGGCCGCGGCTACCTCTCCAAGATCTTCAACGACGAGTGGATGGCGGACTACGGCTTCCTGGAGGAGTCCGGCCCGTCCGCGAGCGTCGGTGACGTGCTCCGCGACAAGGAGGGCGGCGCGATCCCGACGCTGGTGCACATGCACCCGGAGGAGACCGTCGGCCAGGCCATCGAGGTGCTCCGCGAGTACGGCGTCTCGCAGATGCCGGTCGTCAAGCCGGGCGCCGGCCACCCGGACGTCATGGCCGCCGAGATCGTCGGCTCGGTCGTCGAACGGGAGCTGCTGGAGGGGCTGTTCGCCCAGCGGGCGTCGCTGAACGACCCGCTGGAGAAGCACATGAGCGCGCCGCTGCCGCAGGTCGGCTCCGGTGAGCCGGTCGAGGACCTGATGGCGGTGCTGGGCCGGGCCGACGCGGCGATCGTCCTGGTGGAGGGCAAGCCGACCGGCGTGGTGAGCCGCCAGGACCTGCTGGCGTTCCTGGCGAAGGACGTGAAGGAAGGCAAGTAGGCACGGGGGCGGGCGCGGGGCAGGGCTTCGCGCAATCGGTACGCGCACGTCACGTACCGGCAGCACCCGCTTAACACGCCTCCGGCACCTTTGAGTTGTCGGCGTCACGGACACCCCGGAGCGGCTCCCGGACCTCCGCGACACGCCGCCGGACGCGGAGACCGGCCCTGAACCCGGGCCCGTGTCCCCCGCGGGGACCGCCGTCGTCCCGCCCCCGGGTCACCCGGGGTGCGGCGGTCCCCGCGGCAGCTTCACGTGCTCGACGCCCCCTCTGCCGTAGCGGCCCGCCGGGGCCGCGCCGCCCGCGCGACGGCCTGTCAGCCCCCGTACGCCGGGGGGCCACCTGCGGTCGAGGCTCCGCTCACAGGTCCCGCCCCGGGCCGCGGCCGTGCCGCGCGCACGCCGAAAGGCGGCGGCCCTGACGACGAGCGCCCGGCCACCGGACACCGCGCAGGATCCCGGGCCGTCTGCCGGACCGGAGCTTCGCGATCAGCTGGGCGAGGAGCGACCTGCCGGCCCGGTCAGGGCTCCCCCTGGGGCCGGCGCCGGGCGGACGGCCGGTGCCGGGGACCGGGCCGGGGCGGAGCCGGCCGCTGCGTGGAGATCCCTGCCGAAGCGCGCACCGACGGCGCCCCCGCGGGTGAGGACCCGCCGGTCGGCACCGGCGAAGAGCACGGCCGGTGCGATATCGGCCGGGAGTGCGCGGCCGCGCACGGTCACGGACAGCCGACGGCCCCCGGGCCGGACGGTTTCACGGTGACGACGACGCCCGGATCCTCGCTGTCCGGCTCGTGCGTGAGCCGGTGGCTCCTGCCGTCGACGGCGGTGAGCCGGTAGCCGTCGCCGAGGTACTGCGTGCGCAGCGAGCGTCCGCGCTCGGTGAACCCCCGGAAGCCGCCGGGTCCCCCCTCGCGATCCTCGCCCGTGTGCAGGGCGAACGGGGCGACCGAGGTGTGCATGTTCTGTCCTCACCAGCCGCGCGGGGCGGCGCAACCGAACACGAAGAGCGTTCGGCTCCGGTTTCCGCGCTGCCCGCGGTCCCGGCGGTACGGAGGCCGACGAGCCGACGACGGCTCCGGTGCGCTTTCGCCGGAACAGGAGACTTGCATATGGTCTATTCAGGCAGGGCGGCGGCTGAATAGCGCGAGGCGGGAGACGGGTGTGGGCGGCATGGGCGAGGGCGCGGGGGCGCGGCTCCAGGCGCTGTTCGAGGGGCACCGGCTGACGCCGACCCAGCGGCGGATCGCGCACTGGATGGTGCGGCGCGCCGCTGACGTGCCGTTTCTGTCCAGTGTCGAGCTGGCCGAGCTGGCCGGGGTGAGCCAGCCGTCCGTCACGCGGTTCGCGGTGGCGCTCGGCTTCGACGGCTATCCGGCGCTGCGCAAGTACCTGCGCGAGGAGGTCGCGCCCGCCGAGAACGGGGGCGGGGCGGCCGTCCCGAGCGAGGGCGGGGGCGAGGTCAACGAATACCAGAAGGCCGTCCTCGCCGAGGTCGAGAACCTGCGTCACCTGGCCGAGCTGCTCGCCGACCCCGAGCCGGTCGAGCGCGCCGGGCGGCTGCTCGCCTCCTCCCGCCCGCTGCCCGTCCTGGGCCTGCGTGCCTCCTCACCGCAGGCCCGCGGCTTCGCGTACTTCGCCGCCAAGGTCCACCCGGACGTGCGGCTGCTCGACGAGGGCGGCTCGATGCTCACCGACCGTATCGACGCCGCCGTACGCGCCGGGGCGAGCGTCCTGCTCTGCTTCGCCCTGCCCCGGCACCCCCGCGAGGTGGTCGAGGCCCTCGCGTACGCCCGGTCCGCCGGGCTGACCGTCGTCACCGTCACCGATTCGGCCTTCGCACCGGTCGCCGGGCACAGCGACCTGCTGCTCCCCGCCGCCGTCGGTACCGCCCTCGCCTTCGACACCGCCTGTGCCCCGATGCTGCTCGGCCGCGTCCTGCTGGAGGCGATGTGCGACGGCCTGCCGGACGCCCAGGCGCGGCTGGAGGAGTTCGACGCCCGTGCGGCGGCCCGTGGGCTGTTCGCGGAGTGACCGGGGCCGTCGTCGGTTTTTCTCACGCGGCTCTCAGGCGGGGCCGGTAGCCTGCCGCCGCGCATACGGCCGTACGGAGCAGAGGGAGGCACAGACGTGGCGCGGGAACGGCAGGTGCTGGCCGGGGTGGCCGTGATCGTACGGGCCGGGGCGGCGCCCCTCGTCTGGGCGGGGCTGCTCGGCGCGGGCATCGGGGCGCTGCTGCCCGGGATGACCGGGCGGCGGATCGGGCTGTCGGCGGGAGCTGTCCTCTTCCTGGCCGGTGCCGCCGTGGTCCTTCTCGTACGGCGCCGGAGGTACGTCCGGCTCGCTGACGATGCCGTACGGGCCGCCCGCACCGACCTTCTCCAGGACCGGGACGTGACCCTGCGTGCCTGGCGGCGGGCGCGGCGCTGGTGGGTGGCCGGGGCGTTCCTGGCCGCCGTCGGGACGTCGTTCGTGCTGCCGGGCGCGGGCGGGCTGCTCCTCGCGGGGATCGGCGCAGGGCTGTGGGCCAAGGCGCTCTGGCTCGGCCACCGGGAGGTCGCAGGGGACCGGCTGCTGTGGGTGCCGGTGAGCGGCCTGTCCCGGGGCGGGGCGCCCGTCGGCAAGGGCGTCGACGGCTTCCGGGCGACCGGGATCGCCGCCGGGGACGCCGTGCCGGGTGGGGCACGGCGCCGCCGCTGACCGTGTGGCCGGTGTGATCCGCGTGGCCCGTACGGTCCGGGTACGGGCCACGCGCGTCACACCTCCAGCTCGGCCTCGATCCGCTTCATCTGGTGGCGTGCCATCGCCAGGTTGGCCCGCCCCTTGTCCAGCGCCAGGTACATGAACAGCCCGTTGCTGCCGCGCCCCTTGAGCAGCCGGATCAGGTGGTACTGGGTGCCCAGCGTGATGAGGATGTCCTCGATCTCCTCCTTGAGCCCGAGCATCTCCATCGCCCGGAGCTTGGCACGGACGACATCCGTGTTGCCCGCCGCGGCGACCGTCAGGTCCAGGTCCTTGCCGCCGCCGATCGTGCCGAGGGCCATGCCGGTCGTGTAGTCGACGAGCGCGGCTCCCAGGGCGCCGTCGATCGAGGTGGTCGCTTCCTTGAGGGCCGTCTCCGTGTTGACCATGGTGCTGGGTGTCCTTTCGGTTCTCGTTCGTTGTGTTGCTCAGTTGTCGGTCTGGGGTTCGGGGCGGGCCAGCGCGCCGTCCACCAGCTCCCCGATCAGGGCGCCCGAACGGCGGCCTTCCAGGTGCAGGCGCCCCACGTTCACCTGTGGCTCTGCCAGCAGGGTCAGGACGGCGGAGCCGCCCGCCGCGTATGCGGCGACGTACCCGTGCTCGCCCCTCACCAGCAGTTCCTGGAAGTCGCCGAGTGCCGAGGCGGCGGTCAGCCGACGGGCCGTGCCCACGGCCGCGGCGGTCAGTATGGCGACCGCCTCCGGCTCGACACCCGGAGCGTCCCGGGCCAGTACCAGGCCGTCGGCGACGGTGGCCAGCACCCCGGTGAGGCGGGGCACGCGTGCCCGCAGTCGCTGCAGCTCCGCGAGCACGTACGGCTCGGCGGTCAGCAGCTGTCGTCTGTCGGCGCGCTGCCGCAGCGCGCGCATCATGAGCGGATGGTCATAGGCGGGCCTCCAGAAGGTCACGGACCCGGCGGAGCAGGTCGATGTCGGGGTCGGCGCCGGGTGGGGGCAACGCCTGTGGGGGAATGACGGGGGTAATGGGGGCATTGGATGGTGCTGCGGGGGGTCGCGGGGTCTCCACCAGGCCCGCGGCGGCGAGCCGGCGGACCTCCAGGAGGGTGTGGAACGCCGGGCGGCCCAGCGCCCAGGCGAGCTGGGTGGGGGTGCGGACACCGTCCGCGTGTTCCAGCAGCGCCCGCGCACGTGGCCCGGGTCTCCGGCGGGGCTGGTCGGGGGCGGCGGCCGGTAAGACGGGCGCGGTGTCCACCGCCGGGTGCGGCCACACGCGGTCCAGCAGGGCCCGTCGCCGCAGTGTCTCCTGCTCGACGTCGACGGCGGAGACCGGCCGCCCGGGTCCTGCGGATCCGGGCGCGCCGTACCGGAACCTGGCCGGGCCGCAGCCGGGCGCCAGAGCGAAGAAGGCCGCGTCGTACAGCGCGCTCAGGCGGCAGATGTCCCGCTCGCCCGCCCCGACCGCCGGGGCACCGGCCGACGGGGCGCCGTGCCCGGCGGTGCCGAGCAGCACCTCGGGCCCCGGCGCGAAGGGGCTCTCCGCGTGCGCGACCCGGCCGTCGACGAGGTACAGCCTGCCCTGGTCCCGTACGAGCGTGCCGGTCGCCCGGTCGACCGCCAGCCTGCGCAGCATCGGGGACAGCACCCGCCCGCCCGCCATCACAGCACCAGCCGTTCGGCCACGTCCCGGAGGCGTAAACGGGCCAGCGCCAGATTGCCGGCCGCCAGGTCCAGCCACAGATAGAGCACCAGGCTGCTGTCGGCGCGGGTCGCGACGAACCGCATCACGTGGAAGCCGTTTCCGGACGTGACGATGACGTCCTCCAAGCCGGGGGCCGGGTCGGTGCCGGGGTCCCGCTCCAGCGGCGCCGCGGTCCCGAACGTGTCGAACTCGGCTGCCGCCCTGGCCAGTTCGGCCGCCTCGGCCGCGCCTCGCGAGTGGTCCCCGACCGGGGAGTCGCCCACGGCGCCGAGCGCGAGGCCGCTGGTCCAGTCGACGAGCGCCGCCCCGAGCACGCCCGGCAGGGTCATCGCCTCCAGCAGGCACTCGTCGATTCCGGGCATGCGCGATTCCCTCCCCAGGTCCCCGACCTCATGGTTTGCCGACTCCGCAGACTGGGCGGGCCGGTGACGGAGAGGTTACGCAACGCTTTTACAGAAGAGGGGACTTCTGGGGAATCCCAGTGAAACGTGCCCTGCGCACGGTAAGGTCCGCCGCCCCGCCGCTCACTCCCGCAGCAGCGAGCCCCGTGGCTCACTCCGGCAGCAGCGCGTCCCGGTGCTCTCCGCCCGCCTCGGCGACGATCTCGTCGGCCCGCTGCGGAGCCCGCACGGTGGCGAAGCGGACCGTGCCGTCCGGTCGTACGGCGAAGCCGTACACCCCGGGACGGGGAAGCGCGTTGTACGCGTAATGGTGGGCGAAGTAGTACGCGCCGGTGTCCAGTGCCGCCACCACGTCCCCCGGCGAGAGCGGCGGCAGCGGGCGCGCGGCGGCCAGCAGGTCCCCCGCGAAGCAGGCGGGCCCGGCCACGTCCTGCACGGTCGGCGGCCCGGGTTTCGGGGTGCCCCCGGAGTCGTACGCGGTGATGCGCAGCGGCCAGGAGGCGGGGTCGTACACGGTCCTGGCCGCCACCTGGACGCCCGCGTGGGTGACGGCGATCGGGCGGGACCCGGCGGTCTTGGTGTACTCGACGCGGGCCAGCACCGTGCCGTGCCTGGCCAGCAGCGACCGGCCGAACTCCGTGACCAGCGCGTACCGTCCGTCGAACAGTCCCGGCGCCTCGGCGGTGAGCAGCCGCGCGTACTCCGCGTACGTCGGTGCCGTGTCGTCCGAGGCGAAGTTCACCGGCAGTCCGCCGCCGATGTCGAGTGTGCCGACACGGCGGCGCCCGGCCGCCGCGTTGATCTCCTCGGCCAGCTCGTAGACCACTCGTACGCCCTCGGCCATGAGGCGCAGCGGCAGACCCTGGGAGCCGGAGTGGGTGTGGAGGCGGGTGAGCCAGGGGCGGTCCAGGAATGCGCGCACGATCCACTCGCGCGCCCCCTCGTCACGCAGCGGGACCCCGAACTTGGAGGTGGGCGTGGCCGTGGACAGCGCGCCGATGGTGCCGCCGCCGACCTGGGCGTTGACGCGCAGGCCGAGCGGGGCGCGGGGCGGGGTCTCGCGGGTGAGGGCGTCGAGACGGGCCAGTTCCTGCGGGTTGTCGGCGTTGACGGGGACGCCCAGAGCGAGCGCCTCGCGCAGGTCGGCTCCGGTCTTGGCGGGGGAGTCCAGGACCGTGTGGTGCGGGGGGACGCCCGCCGCGCGGGCCAGGGCCAGCTCGCCGGGGCTCGCCGCTTCGGCGCCGAGCCCCTCCTCGTGCAGCAGGCGGAGCACCGGCACGAGCGGGCAGGCCTTGACGGCGAAGGCGTGCAGGACGCGGGTGCCGGGTGCCGCCGCAGCGGCGAAGGCGGCCCGCAGTCCGGCGGCGGAGTCGCGGATCCCGGCCACGTCCAGCAGGGCGGCGACCGGTTCCGCCTCGGACAGCAGTCCTTGCCCGACAGCCGCGTGTACGGCCTGGTCGCGACGCCGGGCGATGCGCGCAGCCTCGGAACCCATGCCCTCAGCGAAGCACCGGGGCCCGTTGTCCGCCACACCGCCGCCCGCACTGTTGACTACATCTATTCAGTGCATCAGGATGTGAATATCCGACTCACACTCCCCACAAGGAGGCACGCCATGTCAGGACCTCGCCCGGTACGGTCCCCGCGCGGCACGGAGCTGAGCGCCCTGGGATGGCAGCAGGAGGCGGCCCTGCGGATGCTCCAGAACAACCTCGACCCCGAGGTGGCCGAGCATCCCGACAAACTCGTCGTCTACGGCGGCACCGGCAAGGCGGCCCGCGACTGGCGCTCCTTCGACGCCATGGTGCGCACGCTCAGGACGCTCAAGCAGGACGAGACGATGCTCGTCCAGTCCGGGCGCCCGGTCGGCGTCATGCAGACCCACGAGTGGGCCCCGCGCGTCCTGATCGCCAACTCCAACCTGGTGGGCGACTGGGCGAACTGGGAGGAGTTCCGCCGCCTGGAGGCCCTCGGCCTCACCATGTACGGCCAGATGACGGCCGGGTCCTGGATCTACATCGGCACCCAGGGCATCCTCCAGGGCACCTACGAGACGTTCGCCGCCGTCGCGGCGAAGAAGTTCGGCGGCAGCCTCGCCGGAACCATCACCCTCACCGCCGGCCTCGGCGGCATGGGAGGCGCCCAGCCGCTCGCCGTCACCATGAACGACGGAGTCGCGATCTGCATCGACTGCGACCCGCGCGCCATCGAGCGCCGTATCGAGCACCGCTACCTGGACGTCAGGGCCGACAGCCTGGACCACGCCCTCCAGCTGGCCGTCGAGGCGCGCGACGCCCGCCGCCCGCTGTCCATCGGCGTCCTCGGCAACGCCGCCGATCTGCTCCCGCAGCTCCTCGCGATGGGCGCGCCCATCGACATCGTGACGGACCAGACCTCCGCCCACGACCCGCTCTCGTACCTGCCCCTCGGTGTCGCCTTCGACGACATGGCCGACGCCGCGGCCAAGGACCCGGCCGGGTTCACCACCCGTGCCCGCGAGTCCATGGCCAAGCACGTCGAGGCGATGGTCGGCTTCATGGACGCGGGCGCCGAGGTCTTCGACTACGGCAACTCCATCCGCGGTGAGGCCCGGCTCGCGGGCTACGACCGGGCGTTCGCGTTCCCCGGATTCGTCCCGGCGTACATCCGGCCGCTGTTCTGCGAGGGCAAGGGCCCGTTCCGCTGGGCCGCCCTGTCCGGCGAGGCGTCGGACATCGCGAAGACCGACAAGGCGATCCTCGACCTGTTCCCGGAGAACGAGTCCCTCGCCCGCTGGATCAAGATGGCCGGAGAGCGCGTCCGCTTCCAGGGCCTGCCCGCCCGGATCTGCTGGCTCGGCTACGGCGAGCGCGACCGCGCCGGTGAGCGCTTCAACGACATGGTGGCCTCCGGCGAACTGGCCGCGCCCCTCGCCATCGGCCGCGACCACCTCGACTGCGGCTCCGTCGCCTCCCCGTACCGCGAGACCGAGTCCATGCTGGACGGCTCCGACGCGATCGCGGACTGGCCGCTGCTGAACGCCATGGTCAACGTCGCCTCCGGTGCGTCCTGGGTGTCCCTCCACCACGGCGGCGGCGTCGGCATGGGCCGCTCCATCCACGCCGGCCAGGTCACCGTCGCGGACGGCACGCCACTGGCGGGCGAGAAGATCCGCCGTGTGCTGACCAACGACCCGGGCATGGGCGTGATCCGCCACGTGGACGCGGGCTACGACATCGCGGAGTCGGTGGCCGGCACCAAGGGCGTGCGCGTGCCCATGCGGGAGGGCGACGCGTGACCGGCACGGACCGTCCCGCGAGCTTCCACCGGATGTGGGCCGACCTCGCCCCCATCGGCCGCGACGCCCACTCCGGGGGCTACCGCCGCTACGCCTGGACCGGCGCCGACGCGGACTGCCGCACCTGGTTCCAGGAGCAGGCGGAGGCCCGTGGCCTCACGTACGAGACCGACCGGAACGGCAACCAGTGGGCCTGGCTCGGTGACCCCGCCGCCGGGGACGCCGTCGTCACCGGCTCCCACCTGGACTCCGTCCCGGACGGCGGCGCCTTCGACGGCCCCCTCGGCGTCGTCTCCTCCTTCGCCGCCCTCGACGAACTCCGCAGCAGGGGGGCGGAGTTCACCAAGCCCGTCGCCGTCGTCAACTTCGGGGACGAGGAGGGAGCCCGCTTCGGCCTGGCCTGCGTCGGCTCCCGCCTCGCCGCCGGCCGCCTGACCAGGGAGGCCGCGTACGAACTGCGCGACGGCGACGGGGTCAGCCTGCCGCAGGCCATGGAGGCCGCCGGGTACGACCCGTCGGCCATCGGGCCCGACCCGGAACGGCTGGCCCGCATCGGCGCGTTCGTCGAACTGCACGTCGAGCAGGGCCGCGCCCTCGACCTGACCGGCGACCCGGTCGGTGTCGCGTCCGCGATCTGGCCGCACGGCCGCTGGCGGTACGACTTCCGGGGCGAGGCCAACCACGCCGGGACGACCCGGCTGGCCGACCGCCGCGACCCGATGCTGTCGTACGCCGACACCGTCCTGGCCGCCCGCCGCGAGGCGGAACTCGCGGGCGCGGTCGCCACGTTCGGCAAGGTCGCCGTGGAGCCGAACGGCGTCAACGCCATCCCCTCCGTCGTGCGCGGCTGGCTCGACTCCCGCGCCGCCGACCAGGCGACACTCGACACGGTCACCGCCGCGATCGAGGCCGCCGCCCGGGAGGCGGCCGACCGGCAGGGCGTCGACCTCACCGTCGTCCGAGAGTCCTTCACCCCGGTCGTCGAGTTCGCGCACGCCCTGCGCGACGAACTCGGCAAGATCCTTGCCGAGCGGGCTACGGGCGGCGGCCGGCCCGTCCCGGTGCTCGGCACGGGAGCGGGCCACGACGCGGGCATCCTGTCCGGCACGATCCCCACGGCCATGCTGTTCGTCCGCAACCCCACGGGCGTCTCGCACTCTCCGGCGGAGTCCGCCGCCGAGGACGACTGCGTGGCGGGCGTGCACGCCCTCGCCGACGTCCTGGAGGGCCTGGCATGCCGGTGACGACCACCACGTACTGGGCCGAGCACGCCTGGCTCCCGGACGATGAGGGCACGGTCGCCCACGGGGTGGTCCTGGAGGCGGCGGACGGCCGCATCGCCGCCGTCCGCCCCGGTGTCCAGGCTCCGCCCCCGGGCGCGACGGCCCTGCGGGGCATCACGCTGCCCGGCCTGGCCAACGCGCACAGCCACGCCTTCCACCGGGCCCTGCGCGGCCGGGTCCAGGCCGGCAGCGGGACGTTCTGGACCTGGCGAGACACCATGTACCAGGCCGCGTCCCGGCTCACCCCGGAGTCGTACCACGCCCTCGCCCGCGCCGTGTACGCCGAGATGGCGCTCGCCGGCATCACCTCCGTCGGAGAGTTCCACTACCTCCACCACGCCCCCGGCGGCACCCCCTACGCCGACCCCAACGCCATGGGCGAGGCGCTGACCGCCGCCGCCGCCGAGGCGGGCATCCGGATCACCCTGCTCGACACCGCCTATCTGTCGTCCGGCTTCGGCGCCGCCCCGAACGCGCACCAGCTCCGCTTCTCGGACGGCACGGCCGAGGCCTGGGCCACGCGCGTGTCCGCCCTCAAGCAGTCGGAGACCGTGCGGATCGGCGCGGCCATCCACTCCGTGCGGGCCGTCCCGGCGGGCCGGCTGGCCACCGTGGCCGACTGGGCCCGCGACCGGCAGGCGCCCCTGCACGTGCACCTGTCGGAGCAGCCCGCCGAGAACGAGGCCTGTCTGGCCGCCCACGGACGCACCCCGGCCCGGCTGCTGGCCGACCACGGCGCCCTCGGCCCGTACACCACGGCCGTCCACGCCACACACCTCACCGACGAGGACATCGCTCTGCTCGGCGGCTCGCGCACCGGCACCTGCATGTGCCCGACCACCGAACGGGACCTCGCGGACGGCATCGGCCCGGCCGCCGCCCTCCAGCGGGCGGGCTCCCCCCTGTCCCTCGGCTCCGACAGCCACGCGGTCATCGACCTCCTGGAGGAGGCGCGGGCCATGGAGCTCGACGAGCGGCTCCGCACCCGCACCCGCGGCCACTGGACCGCCGCCGCCCTCCTGCGGGCCGCCACCGCCGACGGTCACACAGCCCTCGGCTGGCGGGACGCGGGACACCTGGAGCCGGGCGCGCTCGCGGACTTCACCACGATCGCGCTGGACACCGTCAGGACGGCAGGGCCGCCGCCCGGTCTGGCAGCCGAGACAGCGGTATTCGCCGCGTCGGCGGCAGAGGTGCGCCACACGGTCGTGGCAGGCCGCCATGTCGTACGGGACGGGGTCCATGCCCTGGTCCAGGACGTGCCGCGCGCGCTGGCCGAGTCGATCGCCGTCCTGTACGAGTGAGCCGGAGCCGGAACCGGTCGAAGGAGATCCCCCGCATCATGAACAGCGGCAACGAGCCGATGAACATCCCCCCGGCGACCGCCGGGCCCGACGCGACGAACAGCACCGTCGCGCCGGACGCCACGGCGGCCACGCTCATCACCAACATCGCCAGTCTGGTCACCAACGACCCCTCCCTGGGTGACGGTTCCCCCCTCGGACTGATCCAGGACGCGGCCGTCGTCATCGACGGCGACCACATCGCCTGGGTCGGTGAATCAAGCAAAGCACCCGCCACTGACAACCGCGTCGACGCGGCCGGCCGGGCCGTCGTCCCCGGCTTCGTCGACTCCCACTCCCACCTCGTCTTCGCGGGCGACCGGACCGCCGAGTTCAACGCCCGCATGTCCGGACGGCCCTATCAGGCGGGCGGCATCCGCACCACCGTCGCCGCCACCCGCGCCGCCACGGACGAGGAACTGGAGGCGAACCTCACCCGCCACCTCCGTGAGGCGCTCCGCCAGGGCACCACCACCTTCGAGACCAAGTCCGGCTACGGCCTGACCGTCGAGGACGAGGCCCGCGCCCTGCGCATCGCCGCCCGCCACACCGACGAGGTCACCTACCTCGGCGCCCACATCGTGTCCCCCGACTACGCCGACGACCCGGCCGCGTACGTCGCCCTCGTCACCGGCGAGATGCTGGACGCCTGCGCCCCGCACGCCCGGTGGATCGACGTGTTCTGCGAGAAGGGCGCCTTCGACGGCGACCAGGCCCGCGCGATCCTCACCGCGGGCAAGGCCAGGGGCCTGCACCCCCGCGTGCACGCCAACCAGCTCTCGTACGGCCCCGGCGTCCGGCTCGCCGTCGAACTGGACGCGGCCAGCGCCGACCACTGCACCCACCTGACGGACGCGGACGTCGACGCCCTCGCCCAGGGCCGTACGGTCGCGACGCTCCTCCCCGGCGCCGAGTTCTCGACACGTGCCGAGTGGCCCGACGCACGCCGCCTGCTGGAGGCGGGCGCGACGGTCGCGCTGTCCACCGACTGCAACCCGGGCTCGTCCTTCACCTCGTCCATGCCGTTCTGCATCGCCCTCGCGGTACGGGACATGGGCATGGCGCCGGACGAGGCGCTGTGGTCCGCGACGGCGGGCGGTGCCGCCGCCCTGCGCCGCACCGACATCGGCCGCCTCACCGTCGGCTCCCGCGCCGACCTGGCCGTCCTGGACGCACCGTCCCACGTGCACCTCGCCTACCGGCCGGGGGTCCCCCTGGTGACGGAGACCTGGCGCGCGGGAGTGCGGGTCGCCTAGCGAGCCCGCGCGTCTCGGCCGACGGACCGTCCACCATAACGGCCGAGACGCGCCCTTCTGCTCAACTCGCCCCAGCCGTACCGTCGTTCCCGTTTGAAACGGGCATGACGATGGGGAGGGCCGTTGATGCGCAGACGTCTGCTGCCGTGGTTGCTGGCCGCGGTCACCGGAGCCGCGCTGTTCACCGCGCCACCGGTCACGGCAGCACCACCGGACGGCACCGCACCGGGCGCGCAGACGCCCCCGGACGACGTCTACCGCCCCGTCCGGGGCCCGTCGGCGCCCGCCGACTACCGCTACGCCCAGAAGGCGCTCCCCGGCGAGGGCCTTCCCCGGCACGCGTACGACCGGGCCGCCGGCGAGGCCGCCCGGCTCCCCGCGGTCGGCGGACCGTGGAAGTCCGTCGGCCCCACGAACATCGGCGGCCGGGTCGTCTCCCTCGCCCTCGATCCGAAGCGCGCCGACACGCTCTACGCGGCAGCCGCCAGCGGCGGCCTGTGGCGCAGCACCGACGCGGGCGCGACCTTCCACTCCGTCTGGCCGGACCACCTCACCCAGGCCATGGGCGCGGTCGCCGCCGCCCCCGACGGAACCCTGTACGCCGGAACGGGCGAGCCGAACCCGGGCGGCGGCAGCATCACGTACGAGGGCACCGGCCTCTACCGCTCCACCGACGGCGGCGCGCACTGGACCCGCATCGGCCTGCGCGACTCGGGCGCCATCAGCGCCATCACCGTCGACCCGGCGAACCCGCGCCGCGTCTACGTGGCCGCCGCCGGGTCCCTGTACAACGGCGGCGGCGACCGGGGCGTGTACCGCTCCGAGGACGGCGGTGCCACCTGGGACCGGCTGCTCGCCGGTGAGAACGCCTACACGGGCGCGACCGAGATCGCCGTGGACGGCGACCGCCTGTACGCGGTGCTGTGGGACCACCGCCGCCGCCCCGGCCTCCGTACCTACGGGGGCGTCGGCTCCGGTGTCTTCCGCTCCACGGACGACGGCCGCACGTGGCAGCGCCTCGGCGGCGGGCTGCCGCCGCGCGGCGAGGGTGTCGGCCGCATCGGACTCGCGGTGTCGGGCGACCGCCTCTACGCCCTCGTCAACCGGACGAGCGGCCCCTTCGAGGGCTTCTACGCCTCCTCGGACGGCGGGGACAGCTGGACCCGCACCCCGGACGACGCCGCCCTGTCCTCGTCCCAGTCCAGCTTCGGCTGGTGGTTCGGCAAGGTGTGGGCCGACCCGGCGGACGCCGACCACGTCCATGTCGCGGGCGTGGCCCTGCTCACCACAAGGGACGCCGGCCGCACCTGGTCGGCCGACGCCACGAGCATCCACGTCGACCACCACGCCATGGTGTGGGACCCGCGCCGCCCGGGCCGCGTGTACCTCGGCAACGACGGCGGTGTGTACCGCTCCGACGCGCGCGGGGACGGCGGCTGGGTGAAGTCCCGCCACCAGCCGTACACCCAGCTCTACAGTGCCGCGATCACCCCGCAGGACCCGTCCCGCATCTCGGGCGGTGCCCAGGACAACGGCAGCCTGCGCTCCTGGGGCTCCCCGGACGGAGGCTTCGACGAGTACCTGGGCGGCGACGGCGAGGAGAACCTGATCGACCCCGCCGACAAGAACAACGTCTTCGCCTGCTACCAGTACGGCAACTGCTTCCGCTCGACCGACGGCGGCGACACCCTCACGTACTTCGCGAACGCCACCACGTACGAGCGGCGGAACTGGTTCACCCCGGTCGTCTTCGACCCGAGGAACCCCCGGATCCTCTACTACGGCTCCGAGGTGCTGAACCGCTCCACCGACGGCGGGGTGACCTGGCGGCCCATCAGCCCCGACCTGACCGGCGGCCCCGGGGACGACCCGGTCTACCCGAACTACGGCACGATCACCTCCGTCGCCCCGGCCGGCGACGGCCGCACGGTCTACGTCGGCACCGACGACGGACGGGTGTGGGTGACGCGAGACCTGGGCGAGTCGTGGACGAAGCTGGCTGAGAACCGCCCGTGGGTGACGCGGGTGATCGTGGACGAGCAGAACCCGAACCGCGTCTGGACCACCCACTCCGGGTACCGCTCCGGCTCCCCGTCGGCCCATGTGTACGGCTCCGTCGACGGCGGCCGTCACTGGCGCGACCTGTCGGGCAACCTGCCCCAGGCCCCGGTCAACGACCTGGTGGCCGCCCGCGGGGGCATCCTGTACGCCGCCACGGACCAGGGCGTGTTCACGTCCTTCACGGGCGGCGGCCACTGGTTCCGCCTCGGCCGCGGCATGCCGAGCGTCCCGGTGGACGACCTGGAGTACGACGCGGGGCGGGCCCGCCTGGTGGCGGCGACCTTCGGCAGGGGCTTCTACGAACTGCGGGCATGGTGACGCGGGTCACGCCGCCCGGCCGGTGAGCCCGGCCGCCGCACGAGGTCCACATCAACGGCAGGAGCGGGAACAGGAACCACCCCTAGGAGACGACGACATGACAACGGCCAAGGTCAAGGGCCCGGCGAGCTACTTCCCCTCCATCGAGCAGAAGTACGGCCGCCCGATCGCGGAGTGGAAGGCACTCGTCCACGCCTCGCCGCTGACGAAGCACATGGAACTCGTCTCCTGGCTGAAGACCGAACACGGCCTCGGCCACGGCCACGCCAACGCCCTGGTGGCCCACACCTTGACCGAGGCCTGATCCCCGCTCCGAGGGGCCGCGCCCAGCCCTTGGGCCGCGGCCCCTTCGCGACCTCGGTGGAGGCGCGACGAGTCACGACGTTTGGAGCAGCGTGGATCGGATCTGGTCCGGCATCCCGTCCGAGACGCGCCTCGCGGAGCAGCATGGCGTGGCCCGGCTCACCGCACGGCGGGCGACGCAGGAGCTGCGTGAACGCGGACTCGTCGTGACCGTCCGGGGCAAGGGATCCTTCGTCGTCATGGAACCGCCCACGGCGGACCAGTGAGCGGCAGGAGATCCCTGGCCGCGCGGTGAAGGTGCTGGGCGGGCGCGGGCCGACCGTCACCGTTCACGGCGAGGGCACGTTCCTCGCGGAGGCCCGGGGCGACGGGTGGCCGAGGCGCTCCCTGGTCACCCCGCCCGCGACGCCGGTTTCAGGACGACGAAGTCGGCCTCGCCCGACTGGTCCAGGCAGACGGCCAGGCGGCCCACCCCCTCCGTGTCGTCCGGGCCGTACACCACACGGCCGCCGTGCTCGGTGAGCTTCGCGAGGGTCGCGTCGCAGTCCGCCACCGCGAAGACGGGGTGCCAGTACGCCCTGCCTCCGGTGGCGGCGAGCATGCCGGGGTCCGCCTCCATGAGGCCGCCGTGCATGCGCTCCTCCGGCTGGCCGGCGGGGGTGACCATGGTGTACGTGCCGCCGCCGCCCGGCAGCTCCATGTCCTGGGCCCGCCAGCCGAACAGGCCGCCGTAGAACGCCAGGGCACCGGCCTTGTCCGGGGTGTACAGCTCCGTCCAGCACAGTCCGTTCGGGGCGTCGACCAGCTCGATCCCCATTCCGCCCTGGAAGACCGCGAACTGTCCGCCCTGCGGGTCGGTGAACTGGGCCATCCGGCCCATGTCGTCATCCCCCATGGGCCGTACCCGGACCGCGCCGCCCGACTGCTCGACCTTCTTGGCCGCGGCCTCGACGTCATCGGTGGCGAAGTAGATCATCCAGGCCTGGCGGGCGCCCTCCTCGTCGAGCCTGCCGATGCCGCCGACGGTCTTGCCGTCCTGCCTGAACAGGCCGTACTCCATCTCCTCGGCGCCGGGGGCGGGCTGGTGGCTCCAGCCGAAGACCTTGCCGTAGAAGTCCACGGTCGCCGCGACGTCCCGCGCGCCGATGTCGATCCAGCAGGGCGAACCGGGCACGAAGTCGGTGGTGATCATGAAGAATCCCCTTCTCATTCCCTGATGCCTGAAGTCAGCCTGACACCGTCCACCGGCGACCGCGCGACGACGCCACCTCCTCCCGCCTCGACGTTTTCAGCCACCGGGCATGCGCGCTGTGTGACGGATCGCGGGGTGTCGAGCGTCCGGCGGCACGGTGCACGGGAGTCGTATTTCGACTGAATGACTGATTGACCCTGTCCTGGAGCGATGTACCCCGGTACCGTCCTGTTGCAGCAAGACTCAGGGGGGAGACCCAGGGGACACCGGGGGGTCGGAGTTGAGCGGTGAGCGGGGACGTGTCCGTGCGCGGGTCGTCAGGCCGGGGGAGCTGTCCGCGCGGGAGATCGAGGTGTGGCGGGAGCTGCGGGCGCGGTCCGGTGTTCCGGCCAATCCGTTCATGGAGCCCGAGTTCACGCTGGCCGTGGGGCGGGCGCGGGCGCGCACCGCCCGGGTCGCCGTGCTGCGGGGGGACGGGGAGGAGCCACTGGGCTTCCTCCCGTACGAGAGGACCCGGTTCGGCGGTGCCCGCGCCATCGGGTACGGGGTCTCGGACTGCCAGGGGGCCGTTCTGCGGCCCGGTTCCGGGCTGTCCGCTCGGGAACTCCTGCGAGGCTGCGGGATCTTCGCCTTCGAGTTCGACAACCTGGAGGACGGGCAGGGGGCGTTGTCGGAGGGCGTCGTCGAGAGCTTCTCCTCGCCGGTCATCGATGTGAGCGGCGGTTACGCCGCTTATGAGGCGTGGCTCCGCCGCCACTCGCCCAAGTTCCTGCGCACCACCCTGGCCAAGGAGCGGAAGCTCGGGCGGGAGAGCGGCGACGGGCTGCGGTTCGTGTTCGACGAACGGGACCCCGCCGCCCTGCGCACCCTCATGGGCTGGAAGTCCGCGCAGTACCGCCGCACCGGGCGGCGCGACCGGTTCGCGCAGGAGTGGATCAGCCGGCTCGTGCGGGACCTGCATCAGGCCGCCCCGGGCGGGCGCTCCGGTGTGCTGTCCGTGCTGTACGCGGGCGAGCGGCCGGTCGCCGCGCACTTCGGGCTGCGCTCCCGGACCGTCCTGTCCTGCTGGTTCCCCGCCTATGACCCGGACTTCCGCAGGTACTCGCCCGGTCTGGTCCTGCATCTCCGGATGGCCGAGGCCGCCGCCCGTGAGGGGATCGGACTCCTCGACCTCGGGCGGGGCGACGCCGAGTACAAGGACTCCCTCAGGACCGGGGCGCTCGCCGTGCACGAGGGCGCCTGCGTGAGGCCCGGCGTACGCTCCGGAGTGCGCTGGATCGGCCGCGAGCCGGTGCGCCGTGCCCACAGCTTCGTACGCAACCGTCGCGCCCTCGCCGGGCACGCCCGGCGTGTCCTCAATCATGTAGGGAGGTTCCGTGGGGGAACGCAGGGCTGATGCCTCGCCCGACGCTCCGGTGGGCGTGATCGATCTCGAACTCTCCGAGGAGGGTGGTGAGTTGCTCGGCTTACGGGTCGTGTCGGGGGGTACCGCCCCGGTGCCAGGCCAGGCCGTGTTCGTGCTCCTGAGGCTCCGGGGGAGGCCCGTCGGCACCCTGCTCACCCGCATTCCCGACCCGGTCGGCGACGGCCCCCGTATCCATCTGCTCCAGGCCGCCCGGGACACGCTCCGGCGCCGTCCGCCCCGCGCCGACGGCGAGGGACCCCCGCCCGGCCCCCCGCCCCGCACCACGACCATCGTGGCCACCCGCGAGCGCCCCGGGCAGCTCGCCCGCGCTCTCGACTCCCTGCTCGCCCAGGACCACCCCGACCACGAGATCCTCGTCGTCGACAACGCCCCGCAGACCGGGAGTACGCGCGAACTCGTCGAGCACGGGTACGCGCCCCTCGGCGTCCGGTACGTCCGGGAGGACACCCCCGGGCTCGCCGTCGCCCACAACCGCGGAATCGCCGCCGCCGACCCCCGGTCGACCGTCCTCGCCTTCACCGACGACGACGTGGTCGCGGACCCCCGCTGGGCCACCGCCCTCGCCGCCCCCTTCGCAGCCGATCCCCGGCTCGGCTGCGTCACCGGGCTCATCCTGCCCGCCCGGCTCCAGACCCCAGCCCAGGTGCTGCTGGAGAGCCACGGCGGGTTCGCCAAGGGCTTCGTCCCGCGGACGTACGACCCCGAACGGCCGCCCGCAGACGAGCCGCTGTTCCCCTTCACCGCCGGGCGGTTCGGCTCCGGCGCCGGAATGGCCTTCCGCGCCCGGGCCCTGCGCGAGATCGGCGGATTCGACCCCGCCACCGGCACCGGAACCCCCGCCCGCGGCGGCGACGACCTGTACGGCTTCATCCGCGTCCTCACCGCCGGGTACCGCCTCCACTACACGCCGGACGCCCTCGTCTGGCACCACCACCGCGAGACCTGGCAGGACCTCCGCAACCAGGCGTTCGGCTACGGGGCCGGGCTCACCGCCTGTCTCACCGCCCTGATCGCCCGCCGCCCCGGGCTGCTCCCCGCCCTGATCGCCCGGCTGCCACGCGGCCTCGCCCACGCCCGCGCCATGACCGCCGGCCGGGGCGGCAGCGCCACGGACGACGCCGTACCGGGGGAGCACGGGAGCCGCGCCCATCCCTGGCCCCGCGAACTGTCCCGGCTGGAGCGGCGCGGCATGCTGCACGGCCCCCTCGGCTACCTCAAGGCCCGTCGGCGCCTCCGCGGCGCCGCCCGTACCCCCTGGGAGACCACGACCTCATGAACGGCCCCGCCGACCCGATTCCCGTGCTGCTCTACCACGCCGTCATGGAGGACCCGCCGGACTGGATCGCGGAGTTCACCGTCACACCCCGGCGGTTCAGGGAGCACCTGGACGCCGTCGTCGACAGCGGGAGGACCGCCGTGCCGGTGTCCGCCCTTGCCGCGCGAGGAGCCGGGTCCGGGGCCGTGAGCCTTCCCGGACGGCCCGTCGTGCTCACCTTCGACGACGGCTTCGCGGACCTGCCCGGCCCGACCGCCGAGGCCCTCGCCGCCCGCGCCCTGCCCGCCACCGCCTACCTCACCACCGGGGCCGTCACCCCCGGCCGGAGCAGCCTCCTGCCGCCCGCGCCCATGATGACGCTCGCCCAGGCCCCGGCCCTGGAGCAGCACGGCATCGAGGTCGGCGCCCACACGGTCACCCACCCGCAGCTCGACACCCTGCCGCCCCGCCTGGTCCGCCGCGAACTGCGCGAGTCCAAGCTCGTGCTGGAGGGCGTGCTGGGCCACGCCGTCGACCATCTCGCCTACCCGCACGGCTACAGCAGCCGGGCCGTGCGGCGCGTCGCCCGGGACGTCGGGTACGTCTCGGCCGTCGCCGTGCGCCACGCGCTCAGCTCGCCTGTCGGCGACACGTTCCGCATCGCCCGGCTGATCGTCCGGCGCAGCCACACCGCCGCCGACGTGGCCGCCTGGATGGCCGGGCGCGGCGCCCGCCCCGCTCCGGGCCGCGACTCGCCCGCCACCGTCGGCTGGCGGCTGTACCGGCGGGCGCGAACCGCCGTACGGGGGGTGGAGTTCGCGGGCTGAGCGGGCGGGGGAGGGATGGACGGCAGCCGAGAACGCAGGGTCCCTTGGGGGGAGACGTACGGTGCACGACCGTGGAGCCGCATCACCAGCCGCCGATGACGCCAGAGCGGACGGCGAGGCCGTCTCCCTCGCCAAACCCGATGCGACGGAGGGGCCGGGGGAGGGGGGTGCCGCCGTCCCGTCCGGTCGGCCCGCCGGACCGGGCCCCGGTCCTGGTGCCGAACCCGGCGGCGCCGAACCGGGGGCCGAGGGGCCCGGTGCCCAGCCGGTCACCGGGCCCCTCGCCGGTCCGGTGCGCGGCCCGTGCGGCGTCCGCCTGCCCCTCCTCCATCCCCAAGCCGTCCTCAGCTGGCTGCCGTTACCGGTTGCCGCCGCGCTCTGGGGGTACGCGCTGCCCCGCATCGGGTTCCGGGACATCGGGGACTACGGGCTGCTCGACCGGTTCCCCGGCGCGTACTACGCCTCCCTCCTCGTCCTCACCGCCGGGTTCGTCGTCTCCCTGCGCCGCGCGGGAACGGCGCCCTGGTGGCCCGCGGCCCACACGGTCGCGGTGCTGGTGGCGCTGAAGGCGCCCCCCGCGCTCCTTTACGACTCCGTGCGCTACGCCTGGGCCGGCAAGCACGACGAGGTGATCACCCGTCTGCTCACCGAGGGCACCGTCCACCCGTACACCGAGCTGTCCGGCGGCATGGCCGCCTACGACCAGTGGCCCGGCTTCTTCGCGCTGAACGCCGCGCTCGTGCGGGCCTTCGGCGTGGACGGCGCGGCCGTCTACGCCAACTGGGCGCCCGTCGTCCTCGGACTGCTCATGCTGCCGGTCCTCGTCCTGCTCTACCGCACCTTCACCGAGGACTGGCGGCTCGTCTGGACCGGCGTGTGGATCTTCCAGCTCGCCAACTGGGTCGGGCAGGACTACCTGTCCCCCCAGGGCTTCTCCTATCTGCTGTTCCTGACGATCCTCACCGTCGTCCTCCGGCACTTCGTACGCCCCGGCAGCGCCGGGCCCCTGCGGGACCGGGCGAGCATCGACCCGGCCGCCGCGCCGGTCCCGCCGTCCCGGACCCGGCGCGAGCGCGCCCTCGCCACGCTGCTGCTCCTGCCGCTCGTCGTCACCGTCAACGCCTCCCACCAGCTCACGCCCGTGATGCTGTGCGCGACCCTCGCCGTCCTCTGCCTGACCCGGCGCCACCGGAACCTCGGGCTGCTCGCCGTGTGCGCGCTCGTCATGGCGGCGTGGTTCCTGACCATGGGGCGGCCCCTGTTCCTCGACACCCTGGGCGGCCTGCGCGATTCGCTGGGCGACCTGCTCGGCAACTCCCGCGCCGGGTACGCCGGAGACCCCACCGGGCCGGGGCCCGAGCTGGTCGGGGCGGCCAACATCGCGATGGTGCTGGCCCTCGCCGCGCTGGCCGCGACGGCGGTGCTGGTCCGGCGTCGGCTCGTGCGGAGCGCCCTGCCGCTGCTGCTCGCCTCGGCGGCGCCGCTGCCGATGTTCGCCGTCAACGACTACGGCGGCGAGATGCTGTTCCGTGTCTACCTGTTCGGGCTGCCCGGTACGGCGTTCTTCGCCGCCGCGGCGCTCGTCCCTGCGGCGGGGGCCACCGGAAGGGCCTGGCGTGCCGCACGCCGGGCGACCGCGGTGGCCCTGCCCGTGGCACTCGCGGCCCTGCTGGCCGGGTTCCTGCCCTCGTACTACGGCAAGGAGGGCATGCACTACGCGCCCCCCGGCGAACTGGCCCTGGTCCGGCGGGCCCACGACCGCGCCCCCGACGGCGCGCTCATCATGGCGACGGCGGGTTCGTTCCCCGGCGCGTACACCCGCTACGACCACTACGAGCGCTGGTTCTTCACCGAGCAGGACGTTCCCGAGAACCTGGAGATGCTTGAGGACCCGGCCCGCTACCTGGCCGACGGCATCCCCGAGGGGCGGCCCGCGTACGTGATCCTCACCGCGACGCAGGAGAAGGCGGTGACCGGTGAGGGATATCTGCCGCCCGGCGGCTTCGCCGCGCTCACCGAGGCGCTGAGACGCTCGCCGCTCTTCCGCGTCGAGGAGGAGAACGAGCACGGGGTCGTTCTCGTGCACACGCCCTAATCGCTCTTGATCCACTGGAGGTTGCCGTCGTGCCGTCATCCGCCCAGTCCTTCCGTCCGTATGCGAGAGCGGCGCTCATGGCCTCCGGGTGGGTCGCCCTCGCCGCGGCCCTGCTGCCCGGCGGGTCCGCGCTGCGGTGGGTCCCGGTGCTGGCGTTCGTGTGCTTCGCCCCCGGCCTGGCTCTGCTGCTGCCCCGGCCCGGGGGCGCCCGGCTGGAGGCGGTCGCGCTGGCGGCACCGCTGAGCCTCGCCCCGGCGGTGCTGACGGCGACCTCGCTGTTCCTGCTGGAGGCGTTCTCCGTGGGGGTGTTCCTGGGGGTGCTGGCCGCGTTCACCACGGTGGCGGCGCTGCTGCCGGGGGTGCCGCTGCTCGGCGGGGCGGCGCCGCCCGAAGTGCGTGACGGGAGCGGACGATGAGGCCACGGCCCCGAAGGGCGCCGCTCAGGCTCCCGTCACGGCATACCCTCTTACGGCCCGCGCGCCCGTTCCTGCGCCACCCGGCGGTGACCGCCCTCGTGCTCGCCGGGGCGCTGCTGGTCACGGTCGGCGTCTGGATCGCCAGGCCGGACGGCGACGGCGGCGACGCTCCGCCCGAGGCCCACGGCCTGCCCGCCTACGCCGCCTCCGGCGAACCGCTCTCCGGGCCCTGCGCCCCCGACCGGCTCCTGCGGCCCCCGTGCGGTGCCTGGTGGGGCGCCTATGTGCCGTATGCGAAGAACGGCTCCCTCAAGGACGCGGTCCTCGGCTTCGAACGGAGGATCGGGCGTCGGCTGGACCTCGTCTACAACTACCACGACATGTCCCGCACCCCGCTCGACGGCGAACTGCTCACCCCCGACGAGCAGGAACTCGGCCGCGACCGGCTGCTGATGCTCGCCTGGGAGTCCACGGTCTGGACCGAGCCGCACCACGAGAACTGGACCGAGACCCAGCTCGGCTGGAAGAACATCGCGTCCGGGAAGTACGACCGCGACATCATCGACCCGCAGGCGCGGCGGCTCAAGGCGTACGGGAAGCGGCTCTTCTTCTCCTTCGACCAGGAGACCGACTTCCGCATCCTCGAAGGTGCGGGCACCCCCGCGGAGTTCGTCGCGGCCTGGCGCCACATCCACGACCGGTTCCGGGAGCTGGGCGTGGACAACGTGGTGTGGGTGTGGACGGTCTCCGGCTACCTCGGGCACGCGGAGCAGATGAAGGCGCTCTACCCGGGGGACGCGTACGTCGACTGGATCGGCATGGACCAGTACAACTACTACCTGTGCCACGACAGTACGAACTGGCTGGACTTCGCGTCGAGCCAGCGCCCGGCGTACGAGTGGATCCGGGCGAACATCTCGGCCGGCAAGCCCCTGATGCTCGCCGAGTTCGCGACGGCGCCCGATCCGCAGCGGCCGGAGCGGCAGCGGGAGTGGTACGAGGAGGTGCCGGAGGTCACGCGTGAGGAACTGCCCGAGGTGCGGGCGGTGGTGCAGTGGAACCGTCCGGTGCCGGGCGACCACTGCGATCTGACGGTCGACGAGGGACCGGCGCTGGAGGGGTACCGGAAGGCGGGGCAGGACGGCTACTTCCGGCAGCGGCCTCCGTCCCGGTGAGCCCGGCCCGGGGGCGCCGCTCCCGGGCCCCCGGTCCGCCGTGCCGCACCCACCAGCCCCGGCGCCGCCACCACTCCCATCACGGTCATCGACACCAGCATGGCCAGCCCCGCCCCCGAGATCCCCGCCACGCCCAGGAGCGCCGCCGCGCTCCCCAGCACCAGCACGCACATCACGCCCTGCACCGCCGCCAGACGGCCGGTGCGTCCCTGCACCCGCAGGACCCCGATGTACAGCTCCACCGCCACCCGCGGCAGCGCCGCCACCGCCAGCAGCCGCAGCACCAGCGACCCGTGCTCGGCGTACGACGCGCCGAACAGCGTCAGGATGGACGGCGCGAAGACCACCAGCACGACCACCACCGGGACCAGCAGCAGCGCCATCCGCCGCAGTGCTCCCCGTACCCCCTCGGCCAGGGTCTCCGGGCTGTGCGAGGCGTGCGCGGTCAGCGAGGAGGCCATGTTGATGGCCATGAACTCCATGGTCCCGCCCACCGTGTACGCGGTGTAGAAGTAGCCGTTGTGCGCTGCGTCGAAGCGTACGGCGACCATCACCGGCAGCAGGTTGATCATCGCCAGGCTGAACAGCGCGCCCGCCGAGTCCCCGGCCAGGAACCGGCCCATCTCCCGTGCGCCCGGCGGCTCGCGGTCCCGGTCGGCGGCGGCCTGCCGGGGGATCAGCCGCCGGAAGACCAGCCAGCCCAGCGGCAGCACGGACAGCGCGATCGCGGCCGCCCACGACACGAAGACGCCCAGCACGGGCATCACCCCGGCCAGCACGATCAGCAGCACGAGCTTCCCCACCGAGAAGACCGCGTTGCCGACCGGCACCCACACCGCCTTCCGCAGCCCCGTCAGCACGCCGTCCTGGAGTGTCAGCAGCGCCCAGGCCACACACGCGGCGACGAAGAACAGCCCGGCGGGCAGCCCCCGCAGCGGTGCGTACGAGGGCCCCCACAGGTCCAGCGTGACGAGGAACGCGGCGCAGGCCAGGCACACGACGAGCGAACTCAGCCCGTACGCCCGCCACACCAGCGGTCCTGTGGCCCGGCCCGCGCGTGGCACGTACCGCACCACCGCACCGATCATGGTGGTGGCCGTGACGGAGGCGAGCAGCTTCATGGCGGCGATGGCGGCCGAGCCCTGGCCGACGGCTTCCTCGGTGTAGTGGCGGGCCGCGACCAGCCAGAAGCCGAGACCGAGCGCGGCGGAGACGCCGGTGGACAGCATGAGGGCGTAGGCGTTCCTGAAGAGCGAGTCGCCGCCGCCCACGGGTGTACGGGGCCGGTCCCGCACCCGGGTCGCGTCAGGCACCGCGGGCGCCGGGCGGCGGGGGAGGCGCGGGGCGGGCGCCCGAGGCGTGCAGGACCCGCAGGACGGCGCCGGCCCGGAGCGGGTCGGCGGGCAGGGCGTGCCGGGCGAACCAGCGGGCGGCGTCCGGGCGGGGCGCCGGATCGGTGAAGTCCGGCCCCGCGTAGTCGTCCAGCGGTGGGTCGTACAGGTATCCGGTCGTGATCCGGTGCCGGGCGAGCGCCGCGATGGCGGCGTCCCGGTCCGCGACCAGCAGCGGCACGCGGAACAGGGGCCGGTCGGGGGCCTGCGGGTCGCCCCAGGGGGAGGCCTGGAGCCGGGCGGCGCCGGCACGGTGCGCGTCGAGCGTGCCGTCGAGCCGCCGCAGGGCCTTCTCGACGCGACGGAGCCGGGCGCGGCCCGGGGCGAGCCGGTAGTCGTGCAGGTCGACCCGCACCCACGGGTGAAAGGCGTCCAGGCCGGGCGCGTCGTCCAGCGCCCGCTTCAGCTCCCCGCCCCGCAGGGGCATCCGGATCCCGTCCCGCTCCTCCCGCCCCAGCAACCGCAGCGCCGTCCGCGCGGCCCCCGCCAGCCGCAGACCGCGCACGGCGGCCTCGGCGTACGGCCGGGCGAGGTAGGCGAGTTCGGTACGGTGCCGGGCGGGCTGAAGCAGCCGGTCCCGTTCCCGTGCGAGCGCGGGAAGCTCCGCGGGGTCCCGCACCGCGAGAAACCCGCCGGTCCTGACACCCGCGTGCTTGGACAGACTGAACACGGACGCGTCCCCGTGGGTCCCGGTCCCGGACCCGATGGCATGAGCGCAGTCCTCAAGGAGTGGGATCCCGAAGTCCCCGCACCGTTGGGCCAGTTCGGGAGCGGGGTCGGGATTTCCGTACAGGTTGGCCGTCAGCACCCCGGACAGGCCACGCCACACCCCCTCCGGTACGGCGGACGCGTCGATCGACGCGTCCCGCGCCCTCAACGGCGCCTGCACGGGACGCAGTCCGGCGGCGAGCACCACGAAGAAGATGACGTCGTCGTTGACCGGCGACATCAGCACCCGCCCGCCGGGCCGGCACCACCGCCGTAACGCGAGATACAGCCCGAGCCGACAGGACGGCACGTACAGACACTCCCGTCCGAGCCGCCGCCGCATGAGTTCTTCGCACAGAGAAGCAGAAACCATCCGATTCCCCCCTCAAGCCCCGGCCCAATGTGTCCCAGTTGCCCGGACCCGTCAATACGGCCGCGTGCACCGTCGGCGGGCGAGGTCGTCACGGGTGGAGCGGCATCACGTCAGGGAGACCCGTGCCCTGCGAAGGCCGGGCTCCCCGGCCTTCCGGCCCCGCCCGCCTCACCGCCGACCGTCACGGCGCCGAGCGACACCTCAGGTCCCCGGTAGCGGGGGGCCTGAGGCCCGGCTGCCCACGCACTCGTCAGACGAATTCCAGTCAGACCCCTGCCGAATGGCTGGAAACAGTGCCATGCTGACACCGCGTACCACTCCGTCACCCCCGGGCGGAGAAGGCGCATCCGGCCACGCCCTGCATCCCCCGGCAGGGCGCGGCCGCGCCGCCCTCCCGGCCCTCCCCGCGGGAGGCCAGGCGCGTGCCCGGATCGCCATGGATGACCCGCCGCCCGACTGGTCGTCGGACCGTCAGATCGTCGCGTGCCGGGATCGAGAGGTTCGCATCGTCCGGCTCCTCTGTCCGCGGTGGCGAGCCGGGCCCGGCGGGACCGAAGGGGGAGAGCCGGTGAAGGGTGAGCCGGAGGCAGGACCGCCTGTGCGGCAGCGGCACGAGACGCCCCGGGAGATCGCTGCTCCCACGGCCATGCCGGAGGCCGCCTTCCCGCCCCGCCGCCGCACTGCCGGAACCCGGGTCCGGGGCCGTCCGTCCGCCCTCCACCGCAGACCGGCCCCCGGCCTCCCGCGCGACGCGCACCGGTGGCCGCGGTGGTGAGCGGTACGGGCGGCGGGTGGTACGACGGCAGCGGTGAGGAGGCCGGCCGTGTCGGCCCGGGCGCGGCGCGTGACGCGGCTCGCGTGGTGGGGCGTCGCGGAGGCGCTGCGCCTCTGCCTGGCGGCGGCCCTGGCGGTGGCGGCCTGCGGTCTGCTCCTCGGCCACTTGGTGGCGATCATGGACTAGCTCCCGGCACAGCGGAGAGGGCCCGCTCCCCGGAATCCGGGAGCGGGCCCTCTCCGCTGTGCCGTCGGGAGGTCACTCGTCCAGCGTGAGGCCCTTTCTCAGCTTCCTCAGCGTGCGGGAGAGGAGCCGTGACACGTGCATCTGGGAGATGTTCAGCTCCTCACCGATCTCGGACTGGGTGAGGCCCGCGACGAAGCGCAGCGAAAGGATCTTCCGGTCGCGGGGCGGCAGGGAGGCGATCAGGGGCTTCAGGGACTCGATGTACTCGATGCCCTCCAGCCCGTGGTCCTCGTAGCCGATGCGGTCGGCCAGCGCGCCCTCGGTGTCGTCCTCCTCGGGCTGGGCGTCCAGCGAGCTGGCGGTGTACGCGTTGCTCGCGGCCATGCCCTCGACGACCTCGTCCTGGCTGATGCCGAGCTTCTCGGCCAGTTCCGCCACCGTCGGGGCGCGGTCCAGGCGCTGGGCCAGCTCGTCGCCGGCCTTGGCCAGGTCCAGCCGCAGCTCCTGGAGGCGGCGGGGGACGCGTACGGACCACGAGGTGTCGCGGAAGAAGCGCTTGATCTCACCGATGATCGTCGGCATCGCGAAGGTGGGGAACTCCACCTCGCGGCTCAGCTCGAACCGGTCGATCGCCTTGATCAGGCCGATCGTGCCGACCTGGATGATGTCCTCCATCGGCTCGCTGCGGGAGCGGAAGCGGGAGGCCGCGAACTTCACCAGCGCGAGGTTCAGCTCGACGAGCGTGTTGCGGACGTAGGCGTACTCGTGGGTGCCCTCCTCGAGGGTCTCGAGCCGCGAGAAGAGCGTCTTGGACAGGGCCCGCGCGTCGAGCGGTGCGACCTCGTCGTACGGGGGGATCTCGGGAAGGTCCAGGTCGGGGAAGGCCTGGAAGCCAGGGCCGTGGTAGGTCGGCCGGGGCTGGTCAGGAAGGTCCTCGTACGCC
Source organism: Streptomyces sp. MUM 203J (assembly GCF_022414595.1). Taxonomy (GTDB): domain Bacteria; phylum Actinomycetota; class Actinomycetes; order Streptomycetales; family Streptomycetaceae; genus Streptomyces. The sequence goes on from NZ_JADWYO010000002.1 coordinate 135,543, forward strand.
TCCGCGGCGGCGGGACCGGTGCCGGACCCCGTGCCGAGGCCGCGGGTGAAATGGTCGTGCGAGGGGGTTGCCGACGCCGCGTCGGGGGTACGCGTCTCGTCGAGCCGGGGTGACATGGTGTCCTCCATGGTTGTCGGCATAAGGCCGCCGAAGCCCATCTACGTCTGCGTGCGGTGTGCGGCGCCTCCAAAGCCGGCCGTGTTGGTGGTGTCCTTACTAGCCCTACCGGCTCAGCGCTGATCGATGCAAGTGGCTTTTGTTCCGTATATACCCTTTGTGGTGCCCTTCGACTACCGACTGGTCCGGATTGGGCGTAGGGTTCTGTCGACCCGCACGGCAACGGTGAAGAGGGGCGGAATGGGCCGCGAGACGGTCGGCAGCGCGCATCCGGGCCGACTCCACGTCGGGGCGCGGACGGAAGGCCCCAGCGAGATCCTGACCCCGGTGGGTGAGCTCGATCACCACACGGCGGATCTGTTGCGTGAGCCACTCGACACCGCGCTCTCCGAAGGCCGCAGCCGCCTCGTGATCGACTGCTCCCGGCTGGAGTTCCTCGACTCGACCGGTCTGAACGTGCTCCTCGGCGCCCGGCTGAAAGCCGAGGCCGCAGGTGGCGGTGTCCATCTCGCCGCGATGCGGCCCGCGGTCGCCCGGGTTTTCCAGATCACCGGGGCCGAGGCGGTCTTCACCGTCCATGATTCGCTGGACGCCGCGCTCACTCTGTAGCGCACGCGACCGATCTGGTGGGTGTTGCCCGAAAACTCTCGGGCAGGAGAACGCCGAAGAACGTGGAAGTGCCCCCGGTGCGCCGCCGAGGGGTCACACTCTCTCTAAAAGCGATGTCGACGTCGACGCGGGCGGCGACCTGGTGAATCGGTGAGGTGACGCGCTGATGGGTGCGGCCCAGCAGCAACCGCCGAGCGGTCTCGGCCCGGAGACCCGTAGGCTCGCGCTGGACGGGGCCAGCGGAGTCGTACCGCTCGCCCGGGACTTCACCAGGAGTGCCCTGTACGACTGGGGATGGCTGCCCGCCGCCACCGCCGACCGCCGTGCCGTCGCCGAGGACGTCCTGCTGGTCGTCTCCGAGCTGGTCACCAACGCCTGTCTGCACGCCGACGGACCAGAGGAGCTGCGGGTCACCCGCGGGGACAAGGTGCTGCGACTGGAAGTGGCCGATCGCGGCACCGGCCGGCCGTCACCGCGCACTCCGCACCGCGCGGGGCGGCCCGGTGGGCACGGGATGTTCATCGTTCAGCGGCTCTGTCTGGACTGGGGTGTGATTCGCACCACCGGGGCGCCGGGCAAGACCGTGTGGGCGGAGCTTTCCGCGCCGGCCTGACCGCCTGCCCGGCCGACCCGCTCCCCACCGCTCATCACCGCGTGGCCACCTGCGCTTTAGGGCGCGTGCCCGCCTCCGCGCGCACCGCTGCCGGAGAGTTCGGGAGAGTGTCCGGAAACGTTATGTATACGGAACCTTACGAGAGACCGTGTTCTACAGAACGTGTGTGTGGCGTAGTGTGCCCTGCCGTGAAGGAAATGTAAGTACCGCCGATGACATGAGCGGCGGACGCTTTTCCTGCCCTGGGGGGGCGTGCCATCTTGGGAGACACAAAAACCAACAACTTCCGCACCGCGCGACCGGGTGGCCTGCGGGCCGCCGACGGAGGCGGCCGGTCGGGCTCGGGCTCGGGCCGTCTGGCCAAGCCGCGCTGGTACCTGCCGGTGCTGTTCACCGCCGACGCGGGTGTGACCGCCCTGTCGGTCCTGCTGGTGTTCGGCGAGGTCGGCCAGCCGCATCCGGTGCGGTATGCCGCCGTCGCCGCCGCCCTGTGGATCGGTGTGCAGGCGGTACGGCACCGCTACCGCAAGGCGGAGGTCGGTGAGTCGCGAGGGGCGCTTCCGGTGCTCAACGACTGGCTCATCCTGATCGCGGTCCTTGCGGTTCTCAGCGTCGCCACCACACAGACACCGGCTCCGTACCCGTCTCTGCTCGCTCTGACACCTACGCTCGTGTGCTCGCTGGTGCTGCGGCGTGCCGTGCACAAGCACCTCACCAACCGGCGTCGGGCCGCCGAGGCCGTCGACCGGGTCCTCGTGGTCGGTGAGCCGGGCGCGCTGGACAGCGCAGTACGGCGGCTGGCGTCCAACACCGACCACCCGATGGCCCTGGTCGGATCCGTCGTCGTCGGCAACGGGCCGGAGGACGAGGCCGCCACGGCCGCGCACCGCGAGGTGACGGCCGCGTCGGCCGGTCGCGGGGACCGGCTGGACCTGGGACCGGAGGTTGCCTACCAGAAGGCGGCCGACGCCGGGGGGCCGGAGAACTGGGAGGCGTACGTCGGGCTGAGCGCCGGGCAGCGGCTCGTCGCCTTCGCCCGCTGGTACCGCGCCGACGTGGTGCTGCTGGCACCCGGGGCGCGGCTGACCGGCGACCGGCTGCGCGAGCTGACCTGGGCGCTGCACGACGCCGGGTTCGAGGTGGCGCTGGCGCCGGGCCTGGTCGAGACGTCCGTGAAGCGGCTGGCCGCCAGCTCGGTGGCCGGGCTGACCGTGCTGCGGGTCGACAAGCCCCGTACCGGCGGTGTCCACGGGGCCCTGAAGGGCGCCATGGACCGGCTCGGGGCGGGCTTCGGGCTGCTGCTGCTGTCGCCGTTCTTCCTGCTCATGGCGCTGCTGATACGCCTCGACTCACGCGGCCCCGCGCTGTACAAACAGCAGCGCATCGGCCTCGACCAGGATCCTTTCACCATGTGGAAGTTCCGCACCATGGTCGTGAACGCCGACCAGCTGAAGGCGCAGCTCGCCGCGCAGAACGAGAACGACGGCCAGATGTTCAAGATGCGGCGCGACCCCCGGGTCACCCGCGTCGGCCGCTTCCTGCGCCGCACCTCCCTGGACGAGCTGCCGCAGCTGTTCAACGTGGTGCGCGGAGACATGTCCCTGGTGGGGCCGCGACCGCCGCTGCCCGAGGAGGTCGCCGGGTACGACGCGACGGAGCTGCGCCGACTGCGGGTCAAGCCCGGGATGACGGGCCTGTGGCAGGTCAGCGGCCGGTCCGACCTGACCTGGGACGAGACGGTCCAGCTCGATCTGCACTATGTCGACAACTGGTCCTTCAGCAGCGACCTGGACGTGATGGGCCGCACCTTCCGCGCCGTCGTCGACGGCCGCGGGGCGTACTGAGGCCCCATGGCCAGCCGATCGTCAACGGGGGCGGCCCCGGCCCTGCGGGCCGGGGCCGGGTGGTCAGCCGTTCTGTCCGAGCCACCAGGAGTAGGTCGACGCGATGCCGTCGCGCAGTCCGACGCGGGGCTTCCAGCCGAGGTCCGTCAGCCCGGACACGTCCAGCAGCTTGCGGGGGGTCCCGTCCGGCTTGCTCGTGTCCCAGTCGATCCGGCCGGTGAAGCCCGTCACGTCGGCCACTGTCTCGGCCAGCTCGCGGATGGTGAGGTCCTCGCCGCAGCCGACGTTCACCGGCGCGTCGCCGTCGTAGCGGGCCAGCAGCGTCGCGCAGGCGTCCGCCAGGTCGTCGACGTGCAGGAACTCCCGGCGGGGCGTGCCCGAGCCCCACAGCGTGACGGAGTCCTTGCCGGCCTCCCGCGCCTCGTGGAAGCGGCGGATCAGCGCGGGCAGGACGTGCGAGGTCTCCAGGTCGAAGTTGTCGCCCGGCCCGTACAGGTTGGTCGGCATGGCCGAGATGTACGAGGCGCCGAACTGGCGCCGGTAGGACTGCACCTGGCAGATGCCGGCGATCTTGGCGAGCGCGTACGGCTCGTTCGTCGGCTCCAGGGGGCCGGTCAGCAGCGCGTCCTCGCGGATGGGCTGCGGGGCGTGCTTCGGGTAGATGCACGACGAGCCGAGGAACAGCAGCCGGCCGACCCCGGCCGCGTGGGCGCCCGCGATCACGCTGAGCTGGATCCGCAGGTTGTCCTCGAGGAACGGGACGGGCTGGGTGCTGTTGGCCAGGATGCCGCCGACCTTGGCCGCGGCCAGGACCACCGCGTCCGGCCGTACCTCCGCGAGGAACGCGGCGGTGGCCGCGGCGTCCCGCAGGTCCAGCTCCGCACGGGTACGGGTGATCACCTCGTGGCCGTCGGCGGTGAGGCGGCGGACCACGGCGGACCCCACGAGCCCACGGTGCCCGGCGACGAATATCCGGGCCCGGGCGGGCAGGAGGGGCGACGAGGGGGTGGTGGGCGGCGAAGCCGCCTGCGACGAGTCGGTCATGAGCCGGATCATGCCAGGCGAGGACGGCCACGCCACAAGCCAGAGTCATGATGTGACGTATCTATCGTGCTTTTCGCGTATTTGTCGTGGATCTCACGGTTCACAACGTATGTAGCTTTCATCTGTTTCGCATCAGAACGCGGGTGGGCGCCGGGCAACCGGACCGCCCGGGAGGAGAACCACGCATGAGCAAGACCGCACTGATCACGGGCGTCACCGGACAGGACGGCTCGTACCTGTCGGAGCTGCTGCTGTCCAAGGGATACGAGGTGCACGGTCTGGTGCGGCGCTCCTCCACCTTCAACACCGAGCGCATCGACCACATCTACCAGGGCCCGCAGGAGTCCGGCCGCCGCTTCACGCTGCACCACGCCGACCTCTCCGACGGGGTGGCGCTGGTGAACCTGCTGCGTGAGATACAGCCCGACGAGGTCTACAACCTCGGCGCCCAGTCCCATGTCCGGGTCTCCTTCGACGCCCCGCTGTACACCGGCGACGTGACCGGCCTCGGCGCGCTGCGGCTGCTGGAGGCGGTCCGCGCCTCCGGCATCGACACCCGCGTCTACCAGGCCTCGTCCTCCGAGATGTTCGGCGCGACCCCGCCCCCGCAGAACGAGAAGACCCCCTTCCACCCGCGCAGCCCGTACGGCGTGGCCAAGGTGTACGGCTACTGGGCCACGGTCAACTACCGCGAGGCGTACGACATGTACGCCGTCAACGGCATCCTCTTCAACCACGAGTCGCCGCGCCGTGGCGAGACCTTCGTGACCCGCAAGATCACCCGCGCGGTCGCCCGTATCAAGGCCGGTCTCCAGCAGGAGCTCTACCTCGGCAACCTCGACGCGGTACGCGACTGGGGCTACGCGCCGGAGTACGTGGACGCGATGTGGCGCATGCTCCAGCAGGACGAGCCCACCGACTACGTCGTCGCCACCGGCGTCCCCGCGACGGTCCGCCAGTTCCTGGAGACCGCGTTCAGCCACGCCGGTCTCGACTGGGAGGAGCACGTCCGGTACGACGCCAAGTACGAGCGCCCGAGCGAGGTCGACGCCCTCATCGGTGACGCGAGCAAGGCGGAGGAGCTGCTGGGCTGGAAGCCGGAGGTGCTGGTCGAGGACCTGGCCCGCATCATGGTCGACGCCGACGTCCGCCAGGTGAAGGACGAACTGTCGGGCGCCGCGGTCCGCGTGGACCGCTGAGACGGTGACCGGGGGGCCTCAGGCCCCCCGGTTCCGGAGTTTTGCGGTTTCGTCACAGCTGGCCGAAATCCGCCGATGAGGCGTTACCCTACGGCTGATTCATTCTTGACTGGGTGATTCCTGCGGTACGGCAGCTGACGTCGTGGGGCAGCGGTCACCCACAGGCATCAAGGCCTTTTGGTCTTGGGGGGGGTTTATGAACAGATCCAGAGGGCTGCGTGCTGCCCTCGCCCTGTCCGTGGCGGTGACCGGACTGAGCGTGGCCGTCGCCCCGCAGGCCGGCGCGCTCACCGCGCCGGTCGCCTTCACCGCGGACGACCTTCCGACCTGGCAGACCAACGGCATCGTCTGGGCGCTCGCCCAGGCCGACGGTGTCGTGTTCGCCGGCGGTACCTTCTCGGCCGTACGGCCTCCGGAGGGTTCGTCCGGGAGTGCCAGGGAAGCGCTGAACTTCGTGGCCCTGGACGCCGCGACCGGCGCCCCGACCGACTGCGAGCTGTCCTTCACCGTGCCGTCCGGCAGCGCCACCGTACGCGCCCTCGCCGTGTCGCCCGACAAGAAGACTCTCTACGCGGCCGGTTACTTCGGTGCCGTCAACGGCCAGCCGGTGTCCAGCGCCGCGGCCATCGACATCGCGAGCTGCACCCCGAAGACCGGCTTCAACGCGGTCTTCCCGGCGACCGTGCGGGCCCTCGCCGTCACGAACGACACCGTGTACGCGGGCGGCGACTTCAGCGAGGTCAACGGCCAGACCCGGAAGCGGTTCGCCGCCGTCGACGCCGTGTCCGGCGAGCTGAAGCCCTTCACCGCCGACGCCGACGAGCCCGGCCGGGCCGTCGAGGTCACCCCGGACGGGCAGAACGTGCTGCTGGGCGGCGACTTCTTCGAGGTCAACGGCCAGGACTCGCACGCCCTCGCGGTCGTCAACGCGCAGAGCGGCTCGGTCGTCAAGGCGTACCCGACCGGCTACATCCCGTGGAACTCGGTCGTCAAGGACATCGACACCGACGCCACCGGCTTCTACACCGGAAACGAGGGCACCGGCGGCGGCGTCTTCGACGGGCGCATCGCGCTGGACCTCAACGGCTTCTCGGAGCGCTGGCGGGACACCTGCCTCGGCGCCACCCAGGCCGTCGAGTCCCACAAGAACGTGCTGTACAGCGCCTCGCACGCGCACGACTGCTCCAGCGTGGGCGAGTTCCCCGACGGGCGCCGCTACCACTTCCTGGCGCAGCCGACCACGTCCACCGGCAAGCTCGGCTGGTTCCCCGACACCAATGACGGCCTGGGCGAGGGCATCGGCCCGCGCGCCATCACGGTCGCCGCCAAGGACGGTGTCGAGTACCTGTGGTCCGGCGGTGAGTTCACCACCGTCAACGGTGCCGCCGGGCAGGGTCTGACCCGCTTCGCCTCCACCGGCGACACGGGCAAGCCGACCACGCCGGACGTGAGCGCGGCCAGTGTCGAGCCGGGCGAGGTCCAGGTCCGCTGGCGCACCAGCCTCGACCTCGACGACAGCAAGCTCACGTACAAGGTCTACCGGGACGGCGGGGCCACCCCGATCGCCACGCTCGACGCCGAGTCGCTGCCCTGGCACCGCCCGCAGGCCTCGTTCACCGACAAGGACCTGACCTCCGGCGCCACCCACAGCTACCGGGTGACCGCCACCGACGCGGCCGGCAACGTCAGCGCGCTGTCCGCCACGGCCTCCGCGACCGTCGCCACCACCCCGGATCCGTACGCCTCCCAGGTGATCGCGGACGGCGCGAGCATGTACTGGCGGCTCGACGACACGACCAGCCCGTACGTCGCGGACTCGTCCACCGGGGACCTGAGCGGCCTCCAGACCAACGGCCCCACGCAGGGTGAGCCCGGCGCGGTCGCCACCGGCAACAAGTCCTTCGGCTTCGACGGCGTCAACGACCGTCTGTACAGCGACCGGCGGGTCATGCCCACGGACGCGTACAGCATCGAGACGTGGTTCAAGACGACCACGTGGCGGGGCGGCAAGCTGATCGGGTTCGGCAACAACACCACCCGCAACAGCTCGAAGTACGACAAGCACCTCTACATGACCAACTGGGGACAGCTGGTCTTCGGCGCCTACAACCGCGGCGTGCGCACCATCGTCACCCCGTCCTCCTACAACGACGGCAAGTGGCACCACGTCGTCGGCACCCAGGGGCCGGGCGGCATGACGCTGTACGTCGACGGCAAGAAGATCGGCACCCACAGCAACACCGGTCACGAGAAGTACCTCGGCTACTGGCACGTCGGCGCCGACAGCATCGGCGGCGGCTGGCCGTACCGACCGTCCAGCTACGAGTTCGCCGGTCTGATCGACGAGGCGGCGGTCTACCCGACCGCGCTGAGTGCCGCCCAGGTGGCCACGCACCACGCCAAGGCCTCCGTCAAGGGCGACACCGTCACCACGGTGGAGGTCGCGGAGGACACGTACGTCAACGCGGGTGCGCAGAGCACCAACTACGGCGGCTCCACGTCCCTCGCGGTGCGCGGCACCTCCCGGTACGAGACGTACCTGCGGTTCCAGCTCCCGGCGGCCCCCGCCGGGACGAAGCTGGTCGGCGCGGCCCTGGAGGTGAAGACCAACTCGGCGTCGTACGCCGGATCGGTCGACCCGGTGCAGGTCCGGCCCGTCACGGGCACCTGGACCGAGTCCGGCGTCACCTACGCGACCCGGCCGACGCTGGGCGACGAGACGCTGGGCACCCTCACCTCGCCGAACACGACCAACACGGCCGCCTCGGTCCAGCTGGACGCGGCGGCGCTGAGTGCGGGTCTGGGCGGCACGTACGACATGGCGCTCACCGGTGAGGGCACGGACTCGCTGTGGCTGTGGTCGAGTGAGGCCAGCCAGTCCGGCGGGACGCCGAAGCTGATCCTCACCTTCTCGCCGAACTAGACCGTGGTGCAGGAGCGACAGATGCGTACCACCAGTACCTCAGGTACCTTCCGTCACCGTCTCGGACGGCGGCGGTCCGGGCGTCCGGCCGCGGCGGCCTCGCTGCTGCTGGCCGCGGCGCTCGGGCTGACTGGGTGCTCCGGCTCCTCGGACGGGAAGGAGGCCGACGCCTCGCCGTCGGCCTCCGGCCCCGCCCTGTCGGCGGCCGAACGGCTCGAACAGGAGCAGGACGCCACCCAGGACGAGGAGACCCCCAAGGCGGCCGAGCCGACCGGCCCCACGGTGCCGGAGGGAGACCTCAAGCCCGCCACGGGTTCCTTCTCCAAGCCGGAGAAGGAGTTCCTCACCGGGCGGGTGCCCGAGTCCATGGAGCCCGCGGCCGTGCTCGACGTCGGCAAGGAGTCCTGCCAGCGGATCGAGCGCACGGCCAAGCGCGACAAGACCGCCGCCGCGGCGGCGGTCGCGGCCGGGGAGATCCCGGACGCCGAGGCGGCCGTCGCCCACCTCTGCCCCGAGCAGCGTCCCGTCGTGGACGCGGCGAAGGGCGGCTACGGGGACGGAACCCACGAGAAGCCGGCGGCCGGGAGCTACAAGACCGTGTCGTCCGGCCCGAGCTGCTCGTGGCAGGTCACCGACGCCAAGGGCAACCTGCTGGCGTCGGGTCCGGACGCGGGCGCGACCGGACCGCACTCCCTGAAGATCCCGTCGGGGGCGGCCCGGTTCGTGTCCTCGGGCTGCTACGCCTGGCTGCGGGCCTGAGCCCGTAACGCCTGACGGCGGGCCCGAGCCGGTTGCACCGGCTCGGGCCCGCCGTTCGTCGGACCGCCTGTCGGCCGGACCGCTTGTCCGTCAGACCTGGCCGCGGGCCTGCGCGGTGGCCCGTCCGTAGACCTCCAGGAGGTCTTCCACCACCGCGTCGATCGAGAAGGCGTCGGTCGCGAGCATGTGTGCCGCGGCCGACGCCTTTCGTGCCTCCTCGGGGTCCAGCAGCGCCACGACCGCGTCCGCGAGCTGCGACGCGTCCTCGACGGCCCGGCCCGCGCCCGCGTCCCGCACGGCGGAGGCGAGCCCGTTGGACACGGTCACCACGGCCGGGGTGCCGACGGACAGCGACTCCAGGACCGACATCGGGAACGGCTCGTCCACCGACGGCAGGACGTACACATGCGCGCGGCGCAGCTCGTCGAGCACCTCGGCGGAGCCGAGCGCGCCGAGGTAGCTCACCCGGTCACCGAGCCCCAGGTCAGCGATCATCTTCTGCACGGCGGGCAGCTCGCCCTCGTCCGGCCCCGCGATGACGAACCGGGCGTCCGGGTGGCGGCGCAGGATGTCCGGGGCGGCGGCCACGAAGTCGCAGGGCCGTTTGCGCGCCTGGAGCCGGGCCGCGTACAGGATGCGCGGCGGGCCGTCCGGGGCGGGCCGCCGGTCCTGCCGGGGAACGCCGTTGACGAGGGCGTGCGCGTTGGTGAGCGGCGTGCCGAGCACCGCGTCCAGGCCGCGCCGCTCGTGCGTCGTCAGATGCAGCACGGCCGCCGCGCCGCGCAGGACGCGCCGTACCGCCAGCGCGTCCAGCACCTTCGCCAGCAGCTTGTCGCTGGGGTCGACCATGCCGTGCGTCTGGAGCACCACCGGCACGTCCGCCTTCAGCGCGGCCAGGGCGACGGGGAGGGTCACCAGGTCGCGGGCCAGGTGGACATGGACCACGTCCGCGCCGCGCACCAGGGTCTTCGCCTCGGACAGCAGGGCGGGCGAGGTGATGCCGCTGAAGCCCAGCGGCAGGAGGCGCTTGGCGTTGTGCAGCCGCGCCGGGATGCCCTCCACATCGGTGGGCGGCGTCGGGCCGAACCCGTCCGCCAGGGCGAGCAGCCGGGGCTCGTGGCCGCGCTCGCGCAGGCCGTGCGCCAGGTTGAGGGCGACGCGCACGGGGCCGCCGAAGGCGCCGGTGGGGGAGTGCAGGGTGACGGCGTGCAGGACGCGCAGGGACGGGGCGCTGGGCGGGACGGTCACTGGGGCTCCTTGACGGGTCGGCGCGTCCCGTCCGCGGTGTGCAGGGTCAACTCGGGCAGATCCTGGTGGAGTACGGCTCCGGCACCGACGACCGCGTGGCGGCCGACGCGCGTGCCCGCGAGCACCGTGGCGCGGGCCGCGACCCAGGCGCCGTCCTCGACGGTGATCGGGGCGTTGCGGTAGCGGAAGTCGGCGGCGCGGTGGTCGTGGCTGCCCGTGCAGAGCAGCGCCTCCTGGGACACGCAGACGTTGGCTCCGATGGCGACCGGCTCCAGGTTGAGCAGCCAGGCACCCTCACCGATCCAGGCGTTGTCCCCGATGCTGAGCTTCCAGGGCCACAGGATGCGCACCTTGTGCCGTATGAACACGTTGTTCCCCACCTGGGCGCCGAACGCGCGCAGCAGCGCGACGCGGAGCCGGGCGGGGCACCACCAGGCCATGAACACCAGGTTGAGCACGGCGAACCAGAGCGCCTGCGTCAGCTTGCCCCGGCCCTTGTCGTAGCCGGCCAGCGTGAACGCGGACAGATCGCGCGACATGCCGGACTCCCCCCTCTGTGCGCATGGTGTGCTGCGCTTCTCCGGGAGGCGACCCCCGGAACCCCAGCCGTCCGGGCGGGGCGGCTGATGGTCATGGCGCGGCGAAACTGTGAAGACGAACCTCAGGTTAACGGCTTCGGCCGGGCTGCCACAGAGCAGGGCCCGGGTCCCACGGGGCGTGCCCCACTCCCGTGGCTCGTTAGACTGCGCGCGGAACCAGGGGCGACCGGGGGGTACAGAACGTGACGACCGACACCGCGGCCCCCGGTATATCCGGCACAACCGAGGCCGCGGCGCCCCCGGTACGGAACGCCACGGTGGTGTTGCCCCCGCCGTTCCGGCCGCGCACCCTGCTGTCCCGCGCGCTGGCCATCCCCCTGGTGCTGGGACTGTCCTGTTTCCTGCCGCTGGTGGTGATCTCCCAGCCCGGCGACGGCCCCCGGGACGCCGCGTTCTGGCTCCAGCTCGTCCTCACCGTCTACTGCGGTGTCCGGCTCTCCGCCATGGTTCTCACGGCCCGCCGCAGGCTGCTTCAGGCCACTTTCTGGATGTTCTGCTACATGGCGATGGGCGTCGCCCCGCTGGCCCAGGCGGTCCTGGACCGGGTGCCGACGCCGGTCGTCGGTCCCCGCGAGGACCTCGTCCAGGCCGTCGCCCTCGTCCTGCTCGGCTGCTTCGCCTTCGACATCGGCGCACTGCTCGCCCGCTACCGGCCGCCGTGGCGCCGCCGCGCCCCCGGCGAGCCGCGCCCGCCGGGCGAGGTCGCCCCGGACGACCGGCCGGTCCTGATCCACCGCCGCCGTCTGTACCTGCTCGCCCTGTTCGCGTTCGCCTGCGGCGGGCTGCTCATCGTCAAGCTCGGCGGCCCGGCGGTGTTCTTCGCCAGCCGCCAGGAGATCATCGGGGCCATCGAGGACACGGGTGTCGCCCCCGAGGGCGGCGGCCAGGCCGGGCAGGCCTTCCTGCGCGGCTTCGGCACCGTGCCCCCGCTGATCGCGCTGCTCGCGTACACCCGCTGGCTGATCACGTCACAGCGCGCCCGCCGCACCTGGTCGGTCATCGCGATGTTCGCCGCCCTGGTGCTGCTGAACGTCATCGTGAACAACCCCATCTCGAACCCGCGTTACTGGTTCCTGACGGTGATGTTCGCCCTGCTCTTCACCGCGTTCCCGGTGAGCGCCGCGATGTACCGGACGTCGCTGAGCCTGGGCGTGATCGTCGCGCTGCTCCTCTTCCCGTTCATGGACAAGTTCCGGTACGACGAGAACAACACCCGCTCGGTCGAGACGACGTCCTTCCTGGAACCGCTGGCGCTCAAGGACTACGACCAGGTCGGCATGTTCGCCAACACCATCACGTACGTGGAGTCGGGCCAGGGCCACAGCTACGGCTACCAGCTGGCGGGCTCGCTGCTCTTCGCGGTTCCCCGCTCCATGTGGGAGGACAAACCCAACGACACGGGCGTGACGGTCGGGGAGTGGATGGGCGCGGTCAACACGAACCTGTCGTCCCCGATATGGGCGGAGCTGTGGATCGACTACGGCCCCGTCGGCATGACGCTCGGCCTGGCGGGCCTCGGCTACGCCGCGGCCCGGGTGGACCGCCGCGTGGCCCGCCGGGCCGTCCGCAGCTCCCCGTCGGGCAGCCTGCTGCTGATCGCGGCGCCGCTCGTGGCGGGCTACTCCTTCATCCTCGTACGAGGCCCGCTCCTCCAGGCGACGGGCAAGATCGCGATCGCGGCGATGTGCCTGGCGCTGATCGCGACACGGCGCCGGGATCCACGGGCGGGCCTGCGCTGATGCCGCGGTCCCGGCGCCGTTCTCCCACCCGGCCCCTTCCGGGACCGAGCACAGCCGGGATGGCGCGGGACGGCGGGTGAGCGCCGTCGGCCCGAGCCGGGCGGGTTCGTCCGGATCACTTCCGCTGGTCCCGGTCCTTCCTGACGATGCCCGTGCGGCTCACCCCGTCAGCGCTCCGGTCCCGGCCTCCGGTGTCCTCGCCGGTGTGTTCCTGCTCGTTCTCGCCGTCCGTGCGTACCGCTCCGGGGCGCCGGTCCGCCGGCCCGCGGCCGGAGCCGTGATCTTCTTCAGCGCTTCGTACGCGCTCGTGCGGGACGCGCGGCGGCTCCGCGCCGGGCCGACAGCCTGACAGACGCCGCCGGGCCGACGGGCACCGTCCGTCGCTGCCGGTGTGTGCCGTCGACGGAGGCGCAGCGGGCGCGAATCGAGCCGTTCCCACCGGCCGGACAGGACGGCGGGGCGGCCGACGGGGCAGAGGAAACGGCCTACCCGCGCCCCGCCCGGTGCCGGGCCCGCCCCCGGGGTGTCTCCTCGGACGGCCCGTCCGCCGCGCGGCGCAACCGCAGCACCCGTACCCAGGCCGCCACCGCCTTCAGCCCCGACCCGCACGCCAGGCCCCAGGCCGCGCCCAGCGCACCGCCCAGTGCGAAGCCGGTGAACAGCAGCACCACGGACAGCACCGAGAACACCAGTTGCACCGGCAGCGTCTGCTTCGGGCTCAGCACCCGCAGGGTCAGCAGGGCGCTCACGCCCAGACCCATCAACGTGTACTGCGCCGCCGACGCGGGCAGCAGCTCCGCGACCGCGGGCCACGTGTCGCCCAGCACCTGCCGCCCCCACCCGTCCGGCAGCAGCCACCACACCGCGCCCCACACCGCGCCTGTACCGGCCAGCGCGGCGCCCAGCAGGAGCGTCGCCCGCACCACCGCGCGCCCGCCGCCGAGGCGGTTCAGCAGCGGCGGCCCGAATCCGTTCGCCGCGCCGAAGAACACGTTCAGCGGCCCGAACAGCGCCGACGCACCCCGCAGCGCTCCCACCGCCAGCGGGCTGCCCACCGCACCGAGCGCCAGCACCGCCAGCTGACTGGAGCCGTTGCCCACCGCGAACTCGACCGCGAACCGCTGCCCCAGGTGGCCCCGCCGGACGTACCGCCGCAGGTTTCCGCGCCCGCCCGCGCCCAGCGTCCGCCGCAGCAGCAGAAGTCCGGCGGCCAGACCGGGCAGGGCGGCGAGCCCCCAGGCCAGCACCAGCCGCGACGGTGACGCCCCGTCCGGCTGCGCCATCAGTACGGCCACCGTGCACACCAGCCGCAGCCCGTCCGCGACGAGCGCGTGGTGCGGGCGGCCCAGCAGGGAGAAGCAGTACCGCGCCGCGTCCTGGAGCAGCACCACCGGCAGCACCGCGCCGAGCGCCGCCAGCGCACGGCCCGACGGCTCGGCCAGCAGCCCGGCTACCGGACCGGACACCAGGCCGAGCGCCACCAGGGCGACGCCCACCGCGCAGGACGCCGCCGCCGTGAAGCCGAGCGCGCTCCGGCAGGCCGCGGCCCGCTCCGGCAGGGTGCCCTTCTCCAGCACCAGCGCCTGACCGACGTACGCCATGAACAGGCCCAGCGCCACGGTGAACACCAGGTACACCATGGAGAACTGCGCGAAGCCCGACACCGTCGAAAGCCGCGCCGCGAGGATCAGGACCAGGATGTTCGTGAGCCCGGCCGCGCCCTGGTCGAGTACCGATGCGAGCGCGGCCGTACGGCCCCGGAGGGCTCTCTCGGGAGTGTCCACGGCCGAAGGACCGCTCACTGCCGACGAGGCGCGACGGTGCGCAGCGCCATCGTGGAACTGGCGTCCCCCTGGGCGGCCTGCTGCTCGTAGCCGCCGTTCTGGCCGGCCGCCTCGTAGTCCGTGTCGTACCCGTCGTCATAGCCCTGGTCGGCGGCTTCGTAACGGTCCGCGTCGGCGTATCTGCCGCTGTCGCCGGAGTCGGGGCCGGAAGCACCGCCGCCGCGCTGACCGCGCCCGCCGCTCTTGCGGCGGCCCTTGCCGCCCTGGGGACCCTTCTCCTTGCCGCCGCCCTGGCCGCGGTGCATGACCGTGCCCAGCACGGTGCCGCCCGCGCCGGTGATGAGGTCCCGCAGCCGGGAGAGCTGGGAGCGGTGCACGCCGCGCGGGTCGCACACCACGAGGACACCGTCGACCCGGTCCACCAGCGCCAGCGCGTCCGCGTACGCGAACACCGGCGGGGTCAGCACGATGACCGTGACCTGCGGGTCGTTGGCCTCCTCCACCAGGCGGGACATCTCCGGCGAGGTCAGCGCCCGTGCCACGTTCCGCACGCGCGTGCCCGGCACCAGTTCGAAGCTGCCCGACTCACCGGCGTCCACGGTCAGCCGCCGCGTGCCGGGCCAGCCGCTGTTGCCGCCGCCGTCCGCGTCCTGCCTCCACGACGGGCGGTTGAGCTCGCGGGCCCGCAGCTGGTTCTCCAGCGACGGGCGGCGCAGCTCGGCCTCCACGATCAGCACCCGCTTGCCGGTCTCCGCGAACGACGCGGCCAGGTTGACGGCCACCGCCGTCGCCGTACGGCTGGAGCCCCGGGGCGCGGCCACGAGCAGCCGCCGCCGGTCCGCGAACCGCTGGTCGTACGCGAGCCGGTAGGCGATCGACCGGTACTCCTCCGCGAGCGGCGAGTCCTCCCGGTTCTCCGCGAGCAGCGGTTCCGAGTCCCCGGTGCGGGGCAGCGACCCCAGGACCGGGGCACGCAGCGCACGCGCCACATCGCCTTCGGAGCGGGCAGCGGGGTCGAACACCAGCCGTACCCACGCCAGCAGCAGACCGAGCGCGATGCCGACGGCGCCGCCGAGACCCAGCGACAGCGCCCAGCCCGGCCCGTCGGACTCGGTCGGCGCCGTGGCGACCTTGATCACCTTGCCAGGCGTCATGTCGAGCGCCTTCAGCTTGCTGATGCGGTTGTTCAGCTCGGTGATCCGGTTGAGCAGGTTGGCCTTGACCGTGTACTCGGCCTCGACGTCGGAGCCGGTCCTGCCGTCGAGCTTCTCCGCGAGCTTGTCGTGTTCCTTCGCGATCGGATTGAGCTGCTTCTGCAGCCCCTCGATCATCGTGTCGCGGGTGTTCTCGGTCTGCTCCTGCCGGTCCGCGAGGTACGCGTCGACCAGGGCGTTGGCGCGCTGCGCGGAGACTCCCGGGTTGTCGCTGGTGTAACTGAAGCGCAGCACCAGCGACTTGGGCGGGTTGGTGACCTGGAGCTCGTTCAGCAGCCCGGCCGGGTCGCCGTCGTACGCCAGCTTCTCCGCGGCCTTCTCGGCGGTGCGGCGGCTGGTCGCGGCCTGCCGCTCGGTGTTCATGTCGAGGGTCTTCTCGACCGCGATGCTCGGGTTGAAGGGGTCCTCGGTCGCCGCCCGCAGCACGACGTCGCTGGTCGCCACGTAGGTGTCCGAGGTGCTGAAGCCGAGCCAGGCACCGCCCAGCAGGCCGAGCAGCACACCGCCCGTGATGAGCCGCGGATAGCGCAGCAGCTGCCGGAACTGGTCCCGGAGCAGGTCCGGTTCGTCCTCCATGACCACGGCCGGTGGCACCTGTCCCGCGGGTGCAACCGCCGGTATCGCCGCCGGCCCGCCCGAGCCGCCGCCCTGTGCGTGCTGCGTCACCTGTTCGCCCCTCCTGATGTTCCGCGACCGGCAGCCGACGACCCGGCCGTACCCGCCCCGGCCAGGGACAGGGCCTCGTCCAGGAGCGCGTCGTAGCGCGCCAGACCGGCGGCCCGGCCGAGATGCGCCTCCACGTGGCGCGGCCCCGCCGTCCCCAGACGCTCCGCCGCGACCGGGTCGGAAGCCAGATTACGTACCGCCGCGAGCAGCGCCGCCGGGTCCTCCGGCGGTACGAGCACGCCGGCCCCGGAGCGCCGGACCTCCTCCGCGGTTCCACCGCCGTCCGCGACGGACGCGACGACCGGCCGTCCGGCGGCGAAGTACGAGGTCAGCTTGGACGGCACGCTCATGTCGAGGACCGAGGCCCGCTGGGTGACGGCCAGCACATCGGCGGCGGCCATCACGTCGGGGAACTGGTCGGAGTCGACCGGCGGCAGGAACTCCAGGTTCGGCACGTCCCGCGCCAGCTCGCTCAGCGTCTCCCGCTGGTTGCCGTCGCCCATCAGCACCACCCGCACGTCCCGGCCGAGGCGCGCGGTCTCCACCAGGACCTCCAGGCCCTGCTTGAGGCCCATGTTCCCGGCGTGCAGCACGACCGTGTCACCGGGCGCCCAGCCGAGCCGCGCCCGGGTCTCCTCACGGGGCGCGGAGGGGGCGGCCACATGCGACCAGTTGGGAACGATCCGTATCCGCTCGGGCGCCACGCCCAGCGCCGTCACGCGCTCCACGAACGTCTCGTGGATGACCCCGACGAGCGTGGCCCGCCGCAGCGCGTAGCCCTCGACCCGGGCCGCCGCGGCAGCCGCCTTGTCGCCGCCCTCGATGCCGCTCTGCTCGGCCGCGGCGCCCATCAGGTCCTGCACGACCGGCACGTACGGGGCTCCCCAGCGCTTCGCCAGCCGGGCGCCCGTCACCCCGCCCGCGAGGCTGGGCAGCTGTGCGACGACGGCGTCCGGCCGCTCGATGCGCGGGGGCGCGACCAGCTTGTGGGTCAGCACCGACGCCTCGAACACGGCCCGCCGCACGGCCGTCTGCCGCGCGGGCACGCTGTGCCGTCTGCGGTGCACGGTCACGCCGTTGCGCTGCTCGGTGCGGCGCCACGCGCCCTGGTAGTCCTCGTCCACCGTCCAGGACGGGTAGTGCGGCATGCCGGCCAGGACGTGCGTCTCGTGTCCCTGGGCGGCCCAGTGCTCGGCGACCTGTGTGGCGTAGGGTCCGATACCGGTGTGCTCGGGTGCGTAGTTCGTGGACACGAGCAGCACACGCCGCTTCCGCTGTGCCTGCTGCGGCGGTATACCACCCGGCTCCGATGGACGTGTGTCCGGCATCGGCTGCCCCCCATTGTGACGAACGATTGCCCGTGCACCCTAATCGTTCACCTGTCCTCCCGCTCACGTGCACGGTACTGTCATGCCGGATACACGGGGGCGGAACGTTTCAGAGGGGGCCAAGCAAGCCATGTCGGAGCGCCGAGGATACCGGGTCGGATATGCCCCGGGGGCCTACGATCTTTTCCACATCGGACATCTCAACATCCTCCGTCACGCCCGGCAGCACTGTGACTACCTGGTCGCCGGAGTGGTGTCGGACGAGATGGTGGAGATGGCCAAGGGGCGGCGCCCGGTCATCCCGCTCATCGAGCGGCTGGAGATCGTCCGCAACATCAAGTACGTGGACGCCGCGTTCGTCGAGACCGTGCCGGACAAGGTGGAGACCTGGAAGCAGGTCCGGTTCGACGTCCTGTTCAAGGGCGACGACTGGCGGGGCACGCCCAAGGGCGACAAGCTGGAGCAGGACTTCGCGGAAGTCGGCGTGGACGTCGTCTACTTCCCGTATACGGTCCACACCAGCAGCACCCAGCTCCGCCGCGCCCTGGACGCGCTCACCGACCCGGCGCCGCAGGGCGAGACGGCGGGCGTCCAGCCGGGCTGAGACGTTTCAGCCGTTGTCGAGTTCCCGGAACCACTTGACCAGGAACAGCGGCAGATAGAGCGCGGCAGCGGCGCCCAGCAGCCCGTAGCCCCACAGGAACAGCGGCCCGCCACCGAGCAGCACGAACACCAGGCAGAAGACGCCGTGATCGACCGGCAGCAGCGCGACCGCGCGCAGCGTCGAAGGCGCGGGCGGCGCGCTGCCCGGCGCGGGCCTGGGCTTCAGCTTCTCGGTGAGCAGCCCGCCGACGAACGTGACGATGGTCGCGAGCAGGAAGCCGAACGGCAGCAGCAGCCACAGCTCGGACCCCTCGGTGCCGTAGAACCCGGGGTACCGGTAGAAGCTGATCGCGACCGCGAGGTGAAGAACCGTGAGCTTCGCGCAGTCCACGACGTGATCGAGCCACTCCCCGGCCGGGGACCCGCCCCCGCGCAGCCGCGCGAGCTGCCCGTCCGCGGAGTCGAACGCGAACCCGACGACGAGCGCGGCGGACACCAGCACCCCGACGGCCCACGAGGGTGCGCCCAGGGCGAGCACGGCGACCCCGGCGAAACTGAACGCGGCACTGACGACGGTGACCTGGTTGGGAGTGAGCCGGGCGACATAGGCACTGGCGGCCAGCACACGTCCCGCGGGCCGGTTCACGAACCGCGAGTACAGCGACACCCCCTTGGCGGCCTTCTGCGCGTTCCGCAACCGGGAGAGCGCCTCCCCCCACGACATGCGCACCCCGCCGTCCACGACAGTTCCGCCCGCCATCACACCCCCTGCGTCTGTCCACCGCATGCCCTTCACACGGCAGACCGCCCATGATGACAGCCGCGCCCCCGGCCGGGTGACCGGGGGCGGCGAGGGGGGCCGCCTTCGCGTCCCGCCGCGGTACGGCGCTTCGGCCGGGGCGGGGCTGCCCCCGCTCCGTCGCGGGAACGGCCCCCGGCCTGACGGATCCCCCTGACCCGCACCCGCTGGGCGCCGCGTCCGCGGGGACCTGCCGACGCGGGCGGCGGACCCGTGCGCAGACCGGGGCACCGGGCCCGGAAGGGCGGGCCCCCGGGAAGGCGTCAGCGCGCCGTCGCCGGCGACTTCGTCGCCGACTCCGGAATCGACGCGTCCTCCCGGAGCGCCCGCCACAGCGCACCCGCCTGCGGCTCCGCCGCCACCACCCGGTTCGGGTCGGCCTTGTCGTACGCGACCGGCAGCATCACCGTCTCCATCGTCGACGGATCGATCCCCTGCATCTCCCGCCCGAACTCCGCCAGCGCCGTCAGCGAGGCCAGCTCCTCGTCCGTGGTGAGCGCCTTGGTGGCGGACTGCGCGATCCGGTACGCCTTCGCCGGGCTGCCCAGCAGGTCCTGCTGCTTGACCTCCTTCAGCAGCGCCATCATGAACTGCTGCTGAAGCCCGATCCGCCCCAGGTCGCTGCCGTCCCGGTACCCGTACCGGGTGCGGACGAACTTCAGGGAGTCCGTGCCGTTCAGCCGGTGCGTCCCGGGGTCCAGGGTGAACCCGCCCTTGGTGTCCCGGATGGGCTCCTTGACGTCGACGGTGACACCGCCCAGCTCGTCGACGAGTTCCTTGAACCCGGCGAAGTCGATCTCCATGAGGTGGTCGATGCGCACCCCGGACATCTTCTCCACGGTCTTCACGACGCAGGCGGAACCACCCGTGGTGTACACGGAGTTGAACATGACCCGGGATGCCGCCCCGGTCTCGCCGCCCGAGGCGTCCGTACAGACGGGCCGGTCCACCAGGGTGTCGCGCGGAATGCTGACCGCCACGGCCCTGGACCGGTCGGCCGAGATGTGTACGACGAGCGCGGTGTCGGACCGGGCGCCGCCCACCTTGCCCGCGTCCAGTGCGGCGTTGTCCCCGGCGCGCGAGTCGGACCCCAGGACCAGCAGGTTCGTCGCGGCGAGCGCGGTGGGCGCCTTCTCCGGGCGGTTGTCGCCGAGGGCCTGGTTGATGTCCACGCTGTTGATGTTGCTGTCCAGCTCCCGGTACGTCCACCAGGCCGCCCCGGCTCCGCCCAGCACGAGCACGGCCAGCCCCAGCCCGGCTATCCGCAGCCCCCGTCGCTTCCCGCGCCCGGCGGCCCGGCGGGAACGCTTCCGTGACGTCCTGCCACCGGCCCGCTGCTCCGTGGTGTCCGACATGAGTCCCTCCCCCTTGACACGACCGGCGACGCCCTACGCCTGACCGGTCGCTGAACTATAGGCATCTCGTCCGCCGCCACCGAAGCCCCGTGCGTCACACCGAGGCGGGTACGGAGAAGGGGCGCCCCGCCTGTCCGGCGCGGCGCCCCTGCAGCGGACCAGCGGTCCGTGGCTCAGTGCACGCCCCCCATGAGCGGCTGCACCTTCCGGCGGAACATGAAGATCGCGACACCGCCCAGCACCGCGACGGCACCCTGGCTGGCGAACCACCACTCGGTGTCCGTCGGCGCACCCACCAGCTGGAGCAGCGAGATCACGGACGAGCCCGCCGTCACCGCCAGGAACCACACGCCCATCATCTGCGAGGCGTACTTCGCCGGTGCCAGCTTCGTCGTCAGCGACAGGCCGACGGGGGAGAGGGTCAGCTCACCCACGGTCTGGATCAGGTACACCGAGCACAGCCACAGCGGCGTGACCTTGGCCCCGCCCGAGGACGCGGCCTGCGCCAGCATCATCACGAAGAAGGAGCCGCCGATCATCAGCAGACCGGTCGCGAACTTGCTGAGCGTGCTCGGCTCCTTGCCGCGCCGCGACAGCGCCACCCACAGCCAGGCGAAGACCGGAGCCAGTGCCATCACGTACAGCGGGTTCAGGGACTGGAACGCGCTGGACGGGAAATCGAAGCCGAAGAGTGTGTTCTCGGTGTTGTTCTTCGCGAACAGGCTGAGTGTGGAGCCGGTCTGGTCGTAGATCGCCCAGAACGCGGCGGCGGCCACGAAGAACCAGGCGTACGCCGACATCCGGGACCGTTCCACCGGCTCCAGCTCGCGGTCGCGCCGCACCTTCACCAGGTAGTAGGCCGGCAGGGCCAGGCCCAGAAGGGTCAGCGGCCACAGCACCCAGTCGATCGTGAACACGCCGCTCAGGCCGACCAGCGCGTAGGCGCCCGCGGCGACGGCCAGCCAGATGAGGGCCTTGCGGACGAAGCCGATGCGTTCGGCGGCGGAGAGCGGGGCGGGCACCCGGCTCGACTCGGGCGCCAGGCTGCTGAAACCGGTGAAGTAGAAGACCAGGCCGATGGCCATACCGACACCGGCCATGGCGAAGCCCAGGTGCCAGTTCACCAGCTGGCCGACGGTGCCGATGGTCAGCGGCGCGGCGAAGGCACCCAGGTTGATGCCCATGTAGAAGACGGTGAAGCCGCCGTCCCGGCGCGGGTCGTTCTTGTCCTGGTACAGGTGGCCGACCATCGTGGAGATGTTGGCCTTCAGCAGACCCGAGCCTGCCGCGATGAACGCCAGGCCGGCGAAGAAGGACGCCTCGAACGGCACGGCCAGCAGAAAGTGGCCGATCATGATGATCGTGCCGGAGATCGCCACGGTCTTGCGGGCGCCCCACACCCGGTCACCGAACCAGCCGCCCGGCAGGGCCAGCAGGTACACCATCGCGTTGTAGACGGAGTAGATGGCGACGGCGGTGGCGTCCTCGAAGCCGAGCCCGCCCTCGGCGGCCTTGGCCGACAGGTAGAGGACGAGCAGGGCGCGCATGCCGTAGTAGCTGTAGCGCTCCCACATCTCGGTCATGAAGAGGAAGGCCAGGCCGCGGGGGTGGCCGAGGAAGGTCTTCTCGTGGGCAGCGGGGCTGCCCGCCGAGTCCCTCGTCAGGCTGGACGCCATGGTCACGATCCTTGTGTGTTTCTCGGGACGTGTGCCGCCGGGTGAGCGCCGCACGCCCGCGTGGGGGACGGCCGGTACCGGTGCGGGGTCGCCGCTCCGGGATCCATGCCCCGCCGCGTGTCATCGCGCCGCGAAGCCCGGCCACAGGTCATTGCTCGCACCGGGTCCCGTGGGGGGACCCCGGCGTTTCTGACGCCGCGCAGAAAAGAGACCTTCGACCTGTCAACGAGTGTTGGCGCCAAAGGTCCCGGATTGCCGCTACGGGAGCGTCTCGCCACCATACGCCACGAGAGTGCGCCATTTGGAAGGGCTTGAGAGATGAATCACAGGCGATCATGGAACCGTATGCATATATTCAAAGGTTGTTCCTTAATTCCAGTCGCTCATGCCCAGGTTCTGGTGATCCTGACGCGATCTCCGCACGGGCTTCACCCCACGCGGACTACCATCACTCCATGACCCGTGTACTGCTTTCCGAGGACGACGCCTCCATCTCGGAACCGCTGGCCCGCGCCCTGCGCCGGGAGGGGTACGAGGTCGAGGTGCGCGAGGACGGGCCCGGTGCCCTCGAAGCCGGACTGCGGGGAGGGGTCGACCTGGTCGTGCTCGACCTGGGCCTGCCGGGCATGGACGGGCTCGAGGTCTGCCGGCGGCTGCGCTCCGAGGGGCACGCCGTGCCGATACTCGTGCTCACCGCCCGTGCCGACGAGGTGGACACCGTCGTGGGACTCGACGCGGGCGCCGACGACTACGTGACCAAGCCCTTCCGTCTCGCGGAACTGCTGGCCCGCGTCCGTGCCCTGCTGCGCCGCGGTGCCGCCGAAGCCGCCGTCCCGCCCGCCACCCACGGCGTACGGATCGACGTCGAGTCGCACCGGGCCTGGATGGGCGACGAGGAACTCCAGCTCACCGCCAAGGAGTTCGACCTGCTGCGGGTCCTGGTCCGGGACGCCGGGCGGGTCGTCACCCGCGACCAGCTGATGCGTGAGGTGTGGGACACCACCTGGTGGTCCTCCACCAAGACGCTCGACATGCACATCTCCTGGCTGCGCAAGAAGCTCGGGGACGACGCCGCCAACCCCCGCTTCATCGCCACCGTGCGCGGGGTCGGCTTCCGTTTCGAGAAGAGCTAGACGACCGGACGACGAGAAGAGACCAGGGACAAGACGACCAACGGAAGGCCGGTCCGTGCGCCGTCGGCTGATCAACTCCACCCTCGCCGTGGTGCTGGTGGTCATCACCTTCTTCGGGGCGTCCCTCGTCCTCGTCGAGACCCGCATCATCAGCACCAGCGCCCAGGAGAGCGTCGACACCGAGGCGGTGCGCCTCGCCAGCATCGTCGACAGCAGACTCGTCGGCGGCGAGCCCGTCCACCCGGGCATCCTGGCCGACCAGAGCGGCACCGAGCGGTACGCGCGGATCGAGATCCCCGGCGAACCGCCCATCGAGGTCGGCACCCGCCCCGACGGCAGTGTCATCCGCGGCTCCGCCACAGGAGAGCAGGGCGAGAAGGTCACCGTCGAGGAGTCCCGCTCCGGCGTCCTGGCCGAGGTCGGCCGTACGCTGCTGATCATCGGCGCCGTCGCGCTGCTGGCCGTCGTGGCGGCCGTCCTCCTCGCCGTACGCCAGGGCAACCGGCTCGCATCCCCGCTCACCGACCTCGCGGAGACCGCGGAACGGCTCGGCTCCGGCGACCCCCGCCCCCGGCACAAGCGGTACGGCGTCCCCGAACTGGACCGGGTCGCGGACGTCCTGGACTCCTCCGCCGAACGCATCGGCCGGATGCTCACCGCCGAGCGCCGCCTCGCCGCCGACGCCTCGCACCAGCTCCGTACGCCCCTCACCGCGCTGTCCATGCGGCTGGAGGAGATCGCCGCCACCGACGACCTGGAGACGGTCCAGGAGGAGGCACACGCCGCGCTCTCCCAGGTGGAGCGGCTCACCGACGTCGTCCAGCGGCTGCTCACCAACTCCCGCGACCCCCGTACGGGCTCCGCCGTCGCCTTCGACCTGGACGAGGTCGTCAAGCAGCAGATCGAGGAGTGGCGCCCGGCCTACAACAACGCGGGCCGGGCCCTCGTACGCTCCGGGAAGACCGGTATGCGGGCCGTCGGCACCCCGGGCGCGGTCGCCCAGGTGCTCGCCGCGCTCATCGAGAACTCGCTCATGCACGGCGGCGGAACCGTCGCGCTGCGCACCCGCGTCACCGGAAACCAGGCCGTGGTCGAGGTCTCCGACGAGGGCCCGGGTGTCCCGGCCGACCTCGGGGCGCGGATCTTCGAGCGGACGATCAGCGGCCGCAACTCCACGGGTATCGGCCTCGCGGTCGCCCGCGACCTGGCGGAGGCGGACGGCGGCCGGCTGGAACTGGTCCAGCTCAAGCCCGCGGTGTTCGCGCTGTTCCTGAGCCGGGAGGCGGGCGGAGGCGACAAGGCGGCGCATCCCCGCCCGGTTCGCTGACCCCCGGCACGCGCGGCGGGCGGACCTAGCGGCTGCCCTGGCCCACCGGCTCCGGATCCCCGGCCGCCTGCGGCTCCGGCGCCGGAGCCGCCGCCTCGGGCAGGGGGAGCGCCCGGAACACCCAGGTCCGGTACGACCAGAACCGGAACAGCGTCGCCACCCCGATCCCGGAGAACTTGAAGAAGTTGTTCTGCAGGGGGCTGTCCCACCCGAAGCCGTACGTCGCCGTGTACAGCACCCCGTTCTCGATCACGAGCCCCACCACGCTGAACACCAGGAACAGCGTCATCTCGCGGGTACGCCCGGACTTGTCACGGTCCCGGTACGTGAAGTAGCGGAACCCCACGTAGTTGCACCCGATGGCCACCACCGTGGCTATCAGGCTGGCCCGTACGACCGGGATCTCGGTCACTTGCCGGACCAGGTTGAACACCGCCATGTTGACCAGCAGCCCGACGCCGCCGACCACGCCGAACTTGGCGATCTCCCGGGCGAGCTGGTCAAGCCGCGCCCGCAGTGCGCCGCGCTCACTCATCGTGATCTTTCAGCCCCGTCCGGTCGGATCCGTCAACTCGGTCATGCTAACCACCACCACCCGGGTGACGCTCGGGTAACCGAAATCGCCCGGAACCGCCAGCCGGGGGCAATGCGACGGCCGTCATACGGGGCACGGGCGGGCGGCCTTTACCCTAGGAGGGTGACGTTCCCGGTAGTCGGCATGGTCGGCGGCGGTCAGCTCGCCCGTATGACCCACGAGGCGGGCATCCCCCTCGGCATCAGATTCAAGCTCCTCAGCGATACCCCACAGGATTCCGCGGCCCAGGTCGTGAGCGATGTCGTCATCGGCGACTATCGCGACCTGGACACGCTGCGTGACTTCGCGCGCGGGTGCGACGTGATCACTTTCGATCACGAGCACGTACCCACCGAGCACCTCAGGGCCCTGGAGGCGGACGGCATCCCCGTCCGTCCGGGGCCCGACGCTTTGGTGCACGCCCAGGACAAGGGCGTGATGCGCGCGAAGCTCGACGCGATCGGCGTGCCCTGCCCGCGCCACCGCATCGTGGCGGACCCGGCGGACGCGGCGGCGTTCGCGCAGGAGGTCGGGAGCTTCCCGGTCATCCTGAAGACGGTCCGCGGCGGCTACGACGGCAAGGGCGTGTGGGTGGTCCGCTCCGAGGCGGACGCCCACGACCCGTTCCTCGCGGGTGTGCCGGTGCTGGCCGAGGAGATGGTCGACTTCACGCGGGAGCTGGCCGCGAACGTCGTCCGCTCCCCGCACGGCCAGGCCGTGGCGTACCCGGTGGTGGAGTCCCGCCAGGTCGACGGCGTGTGCGACACGGTGATCGCCCCGGCGCCCGATCTCCCGGCGGACCGCGCCCTGGAGGCTCAGGAACTGGCCCTGCGCATCGCCGCGGAGCTGGGTGTCGTCGGCCACCTCGCCGTGGAGCTGTTCGAGACCCGCGACGGCCGGATCCTCGTCAACGAGCTGGCGATGCGCCCGCACAACTCCGGGCACTGGACCCAGGACGGCGCGGTGACCTCCCAGTTCGCCAACCACGTACGGGCGGTCCTCGACCTGCCGCTGGGCGACCCGCGCCCCCGCGCGCCCTGGACGGTCATGGCGAACGTGCTGGGCGGCGACTACCCCGACATGTACCAGGCGTACCTGCACTGCATGGCCCGGGACCCGCAGCTCAAGATCCACATGTACGGCAAGGACGTGAAGCCGGGCCGCAAGGTGGGCCACGTCAACACCTACGGCGACGACCTGGCCGACGTGCTGGAGCGCGCCGGCCACGCCGCCGGCTATCTGCGAGGAACGATCGTTGAGTAACGCACCCGCGCCCCTCGTGGGCATCGTCATGGGCTCCGACTCCGACTGGCACGTCATGGAGGCCGCCGCCCAGGCGCTCGACGAGTTCGAGATCCCGTACGAGGTCGACGTCGTCTCCGCGCACCGCATGCCGCGGGAGATGCTCGCGTACGGGGAGCAGGCGGCCGACCGCGGCCTGAAGGCGGTCATCGCGGGAGCCGGAGGGGCCGCCCACCTCCCCGGCATGCTGGCCTCGCTCACGCCGCTCCCGGTCATCGGCGTACCGGTCCCGCTGAAGTACCTGGACGGCATGGACTCCCTCCTCTCGATCGTCCAGATGCCGGCGGGCGTCCCGGTGGCGACGGTGTCGGTGGGCGGAGCGCGCAACGCCGGCCTGCTGGCGGCGAGGATCCTGGCGACCCAGGACCCCGACCTGCTCTCCCGCATGAAGGAGTTCCAGCAGGAGCTGAACGACCAGGCCACGGAGAAGGGGAAGCGTCTGCGGGCCAAGGTCGAGGGTTCGCCGTCGTTCGGCTTCGCGAAGTGACGGCCGCGGCGGGGGAGCACCTGCGGGACGCGCTCGACCTGCTGGCCGAGGCGCCGGTCGTGGACGGCCACAACGACCTCCCGTGGGCGCTGCGCGAGAAGGCGGGCTATGACCTGGACCGCCTGGACATCGCCCTGGACCAGACCGGCCGCCTGCACACCGACCTCCCCCGCCTGCGCGCGGGCGGGGTCGGTGCGCAGTTCTGGTCGGTGTACGTCCGCAGCGACCTGGCGGGCGACGACGCGGTCAGCGCCACGCTGGAGCAGATCGACTGCGTGGACCGCCTGCTGGTGCGCCACCCGGCGCAGCTGGCCGGGGCGAGGACGGCCGACGACATGGAGGCGGCCCGCGCCCAGGGCCGTATCGCCTCGCTGAAGGGCGCCGAGGGCGGCCACTCCATCAACAACTCGATGGCCACCCTGCGCGCCCTGTACGCGCTGGGCGTGCGCTACATGACGCTCACGCACAACGACAACATCGCGTGGGCGGACTCGGCGACGGACGAGCCCGGGGTGGGCGGCCTGTCGCCGTTCGGCCGCGAGGTGGTCCGTGAGATGAACCGCCTGGGCATGCTGGTGGACCTGTCGCATGTGGCGGCGACGACCATGAGGGACGCCCTGGAGGCCACCGAGGCCCCGGTGATCTTCTCCCACTCCTCCGCCAGGGCGATCTGCGACCACCCCCGCAACATCCCCGACGACGTCCTGGAACGCCTCCCGGCGAACGGCGGGGTGGCGATGGCGACCTTCGTCCCCAAGTTCATCCTCCCGGCAGCGGTGGAGTGGACGGCCAGGGCGGACGAGAACCTGCGGGCGCACGGCTTCCACCACCTGGACACCACCCCGGAGGCGATGCGCCTCCACGCGGAGTTCGAGGCGGGCGACCCGCGCCCGGTCGCCACGGCGGCGACGGTCGCGGACCACCTGGACCACATGCGTGAGGCGGCCGGTGTCGACCACATCGGCATCGGCGGCGACTTCGACGGCACGGCCTTCACCCCGAACGGTCTGGAGGACGTGGCGGGCTACCCGAACCTGGTGGCGGAACTCCTCTCCCGCAACTGGTCCAAGGCGGACGTGGCCAAGCTGACCTGGCACAACGCGGTCCGCGTCCTCCGCGACGCGGAGGCGGCCGCCCGTGAGGCGGCGACCCGGCGCGGGCCGTCGACGGCGCGGCTGGAGGAACTGGACGGCTGAAGCCGCCTGGACGGCACCCGACGAAGGGCACCCCGCCGCTGTGGCGGGGTGCCCTTCGTCGATGCGTCTGGCGGGCGGGGACACCCGTCTGCAATAATGACTGACCAGTCAGTCATTATTGCCAGAGGGTGGTGCGATGCCGAAGCAGGTCGATCGTGAGGCGCGGCGGGAGGAGATCCTCGCCGCCGCGGTGCGGGTCTTCGCCCGGCACGGGTACGACGGCAGCCGGATCGAGGACATCGCCCGGGAGGCGGGCATCGCCAAGGGCAGCGTCTATCTGTACTTCGGCAGCCGCGAGGAGCTGCTGCGGGCCGCGTTCGAGGGGCTGGCGGCCCGCTCCGAGGCCCTGCTCGCGGACATCGCCCGGCAGCCGGGCGGAGCCTCGGAGCGGCTGGAGCTCCTGGTCCGCTCGGTCATGGAGCTGCTGGCCCGGGAGCGCGACCTCGCCCGGGTGCTGCTGGACGTCTGGTCGGCGGGGGTGCGGGCGCCGGAGTGGATCGACATGGCGGCCTTCTACCGGGACTACCGGGCAGCCGTCACCCTCCTGCTGACGGCGGAGGACGGGCACGGCGCCGAACCCGCCGTCGCCCCGCCCGCACACGCCACCGTGCTCGTCGGAGCCATCGAGGGATGCGTCCTGCAGGCGCTGTTCGACCGCTCCGTCGACCTGGCCGCCCTCGCGGATCCCCTGGTCACCCTGCTCGTCCCGAGAGGAAGGGAACACACGCCGTGATCAACCCGCTCAAGGGCGGACCGCCCACCAAAGGACTCCGGCGCCTGGTGCTGCGCGCCCCGATCAAGCTCTACCGCGTCGGACTGGGCGGACTGCTGGGCCACCGCATGGTGCTGCTCACCCACACCGGCCGGAAGTCCGGCCGACCCCGCCAGGTCGTCCTCGAAGTGGTCGCCCGGCTCCCCGAACCGGGCACGTACCTGATCGCCTCCGGATACGGCGAGCGCTCGCAGTGGCTGCGCAACATCCTCGCCACACCCGAGGTGGGCTATCAGGTCGGATGGCGCAGGTACCGGGGCACGGCCGTACCGCTTCCGCCGGAGGAGTCCGGCCGCGCCCTCGCCGACTACGCCCGCCGCCACCCGCGCCTGGCCGGACGCCTGATGCGGTCCGTCGGCCACGCCCCGCGCACCCCGGCCGACTTCGAGGCCCTGGGCGCCGACCGCCGGAAGGGCGTGCCGCTGATCGCCCTGCGCCCGGCGG
This sequence comes from Streptomyces sp. MUM 203J, assembly GCF_022414595.1. Classification (GTDB taxonomy): domain Bacteria; phylum Actinomycetota; class Actinomycetes; order Streptomycetales; family Streptomycetaceae; genus Streptomyces. Next base: position 164,897 of record NZ_JADWYO010000002.1, read on the forward strand.
ACTAGTGCCGCATCAGGCAACGTCCGTCCGGCTCGGCCACGTCGCGGAGGTCGGGCTCTCCGCCCTCCGGTCGGTCACGGCTCATCCCGTGTCGACCGCGACCGGCCGGACCGGCTTGACGGGTTCGTCGCCCCGCTCTGCTGGAATCCGCCGGTGTCACACACGATGTACGGTCCCATGAGCCGCGTGGCGGCAGTGCCGGCCGGATACCACCGGCCGCCGAGCAGTGCCAGGGCGTAGTGCGGATCCCGGGCCGACGTCGGCGAGGGACGGATCGACACCGCACAGGAGCGGCCGGACCGGCGTCAGGTGCGGTAGGCGTAGTACACGGCGTTCGGGTACGAGGCCACGATGCTCGCCAGCGACTTCCGGTACGTGTTGACGGAGTGGTACGTGAGGTAAGGGACCCCGCTGAAGCTCCGGTACGTGGTGATCATCGTGTGGTCCTTCGAACCGTCCCGGTCGAAGTCCATCTGCATGACGTCGCCGACATCGAGCTGGTAGGCGCTGGCCAGGTTGGTCGCTCGCTTCTGGGAGAGCGTGAACCAGGACCACTCGTTCGCGCCCACCCAGGAGGTGGACTGGTACGAGTCGCCGTACCACCAGGCGCGGTGGTCGTCGTAGCCGCCGGGGACGTGCTGCCAGCCACCGGCCTTGAGGGCCTGGCTGACGAAGTTGGTGCAGTCACCGCCCGCGTCGTTGAACCTTCGGTACTCCGGGTTGTAGTTGTACCAGTAACGTTCGGCGTACCTGGCCATGGCCCGGTAGTCGTAGCCGGTGGCGTTCCAGTCCTTCGGCGCGCTCGGGGCGGGCCAGGTGGTGGCGGCGGGCTTGCTGGCGGGCAGCGCACCCGGGGCGCTCTGTGCGGTCGTGTCGGGCTGGTTGACCGCCACCAGCCCGGTGTCGGTCGGCCGGATGCGCGTCAGCTCCCACTCGCCGCGGCCGCGCTCGGTGAAGCGCAGTTCGTGGTGTGCCTGGAAGCCGGTGGTGGACGGCTCGTCGCCGCGTACCTTCTTGTAGGTGAGGGTCGTGGTCTCGGTGACCTGGACGGTGGCGTGCCGTCCCCTGACGCGGACCTTGTCCACGTCGACCCGGGTGTCCGAGTCGGCGTACGCCTCACCGAGCGCCGCGAGGCGGGCCTTGCGCCCCCTGAGCTTCGACCGGCCGCCCTTCTCGTGGCGGGCCAGCGCGGAGGCGACACGTATGTTCCGGTGGCGCTGCCGGTCGGCGCTCCGGGGGCGCTCGCGGTCCAGGAGCGCTTCCGTTCGCTCGTCGAGCACGTCCTCCGCCATCTGCTGGAACGATTCGGCGGTTCTGCTGTCCACCCCGGTGCTGTCCAGGGCCTGCTGCCCCGTCGCGCCGGCCGTCGAGGCCGGTACGACGAGGGTCGTCAGGATCGCGGCCGATACCGCACTCACAGCGATTCTGAGGGAGATTCGATTCACGTGGTGTCCCCTTCTCACCTCGGCCGTCCGGCCGAGCACCGGAATGGTCACACAAGATCCTCGGTGAAGGGCCATGGGTGAAGAGGCTGTGGCGCCGCGGTGACAGGATTCGGACGTACGACGGCAAGGCTGATGATCCCCGGCGTGTGCCTCGCAGCGGGGGTATGGGAGAAGTCCTTCCCAGTTCGCACGCAAGGTGGGCCGGTCCGGGTAACGGGTGAACGGTCCGCCGCGGCCACCGGCGTGTTCGGGGGGCGGCCGTACCGAGTAGGACCGGAAGAGAGTGCTGTGAAGTCGTCGTCATGGGAGATACGGAGCGTGTTCCGTGGGTAGGCGGGGGAAGCGTCCTGAGCAGGGGAGGAAACCGGTACGGGGCCGGCGTGCCGGGCGGGAGAAGCGGACCGGAGAGCCGCGACGGGTGTCCACCCGGCCGGTTCGGAGCCTTCTGAGGCGTGTACGCCCCCGGTATCCGCGCCCTGGCAGAGCCGGGTACCGGCGCTGGATTCCCTCCTGGCGCCAGACTCTGGGGGCGTTCGCCGCGGGGCTGGGAGCGCTGACGACCCTGATGGGCATCGCGTACGCGCTGACGGAGATCCCGGAGAAGCCGAACGACTTCGCGACCCAGCAGGACAACGTCTACTACTGGTCCGACGGCACCAGGATGGCCAGAACCGGCTGGATCAACCGTCAGGAGATGCCCCTGGAGAAGGTACCCGAGGACGTCCGGTGGGCGGTGCTCGCGGCCGAGAACGCGAGCTTCTACTCCGATCCGGGTATTTCGCCCTCCGGGATCCTGCGTGCGCTGTCGCGCATGGTCAGCGGCGGCCAGACCCAGGGCGGTTCGACCATTACCCAGCAGTACGTCAAGAACGTCTACCTGAGTCAGGACCAGACGTTCTCCCGGAAGTTCACCGAGATGCTGCTGGCCGTCAAGATGGACAACAACTTCACCAAGGACGAGATCCTCGAGGGGTATCTGAACACCAGCTGGTTCGGCCGCGGCACGTACGGGATCCAGCGTGCTTCCCAGGCGTACTACGGAAAGGACGTGTCCCGGCTGAACGCGAGCGAGGGGGCGTTCCTCGCATCTCTCCTCAAGGGGGCCGGGCTCTACGACCCGACGCTCGGTCCCGAGAACCGCGAGCGGGCGGTCGAACGATGGGAGTGGACTCTCGATCGCATGGTCGAGATCGGACGGCTCTCCCCGGCCGAGCGCGCGAAGTACAAGACCTTTCCCGAGCCCACCGAGACGACCGGCGGCAGGACCGATCTCAGCGGGCAGCGCGGCTATCTCACGGAGCTCGCCAAGTCGTACGTCGTACGTGTCGGCAAGGTCCCGGAGAAGGATTTCGACCACGGTGGCTACCAGATCTACACCACCTTCGACCGGGCGAAGACCGAAGCCCTGGAAGAGGCGGTGACCGAGGAGCGGAAGAAGCTCGACACGGAGGAGAGGGAGTCCGACGGGTTCGTCAAGACGGGCGCGGCGACGGTCGCCGGCGACGGGCGCATCACCGCCCTCTACGGGGGCCCCGGTTACTTCAAGCAGGGATTCAACGAGGCCAACGCCGTCGTGGTTCCTGCCGGTTCGGCGTTCGCGCCGGTCGTGTACGCCGCCGCGCTCACGGACGGCGTCGTACGGGAGCGCGATGCCGACCGCCGGCCCGTCACCCCGTCCACCCCGTACAACGGGCAGCACAACGCGACGGTGACGACTCCGGAGGGCCCCTACTGGGACCGCGGCGGCAAGATCTTCCAAGGCAGGAACGACGGAGAGAAGGACTGGGGCAGCAGCATCACGCTCCGTGGCGCCATGGTGAACTCCGTGAACTCCGCCATTCTGCAGCTGGGCATGGACGTGGGTCTCGACCGCCTGCGTGTCCATGCCCGCAAGGCGGGCCTCCTCCCTTCCAGCATCGGCCCCCAGGTGCCCGCGCTCGCGCTCGGCAACTCGACGCCCAGCGCGATCCGCATGGCTGCCGTGTACAGCACCTTCGCCGCCGGAGGGGTCAATGCCTCCCCCCACTCCGTCACCCGGGTCACCAAGAACGGGTCGGGGGTCGCCCTGCCCGAGCCCGCCACCCGGCGGGCCTTCTCGGCGGACGTCTCCGCGAAGGTGACGGACGCCCTGCGCGGTGTCGTGGCCGAGGGCACCGGCCGGGACGCGCGGATCCCCGGTCTCCGGCCCGCGGGGAAGACGGGCACCACCGAGGACAACACGGCGGCCTGGTTCGTCGGCTACACCGAGGACGAGGCGACGGCGGTCTCGATGTACCGGATGGACCTCAGGAAGCTCGAGCTGATGCCCCTGGACGGTGTGGCGGGCCACACCTCCGAAACCCAGGGCCACCCCATGCCCCTGGACATCTGGCGGAACTACACGGAGGCCGTGGCGGCGCGCCCCTGACGGGAGTGCGCCGCCACGGCGGTCAGAAGACCCGGAGTCCTCAGAAGACCACGTTCTCCCAGATGGGGGCCTGCGCCGGGTCGAGCGAACGAAGCCGCTGCAGGACCTTCGGGTCCTGCGCGTCCATCCAGTCGGCCAGCTCGCGGAACGACACGCACTTCACGTCCTCGCGTGGACAGACCTCGCGTATGACGTCCTCCACCGCGTTCATGTAGATGCCGCCGTTCCACTGCTCGAAGTGGTTGCCGATGAACAGGGGGGCACGGCTGCCGTGGTAGACCCGGTTGAAGCCGTTCATATAGGCGTCATGGGTGGTCTTCTCCCACGCCGGATACATGGACGGCTCGCCCTGGGTCTCGCCCCCCGACTGGTTGTAGAGGAAGTTGAAGTCCATCCCGAGCACCTGGATCTCCTTGCCCGGATAGGGCAGCATCTGCAGCGGGAAGTCCCAGATATCCCCCTTCTTGCCGGGCCATATCTGGAAGTCGCCCGGCGAACTGGCGTCGTAGCGCCAGTCGAACTGCCCGATGGCCGACAGCAGTGTCTTCTGCCCCTCCAGGCAGGGAGCGCGTCCCCCGACGAACTCACGGTCGGGGTCGAAGGGCAGCGGCGGAAGATCCGTGTAGCCGGTGTTCGTCTTCCACTCCTTCACCATGTCGTACGTCTGCTGGATCTCGCTCTTCCACTCCTCGACGCTCCAGTCACCGCCGCCCTTCTCACCGCAGAAGTGGCCGTTGAAGTGCGAGCCGATCTCGTGCCCCTCCTGCCATGCCTTCCGGAGCTGCTCCAGCGTGCTCCGGATGTGCCCGTCCGTGGGGTACGAGATGGCGGCCGAGCCCCGCTCGTGCTGCGGTGGTTCGTACGCGTCCTTCTTCGACGCGGGGAGCAGGTATATCCCGGTCAGGAAGAACGTCATATGGGCGTCGCTCTCCTCGGCGACCTTCCGGAAGTGGGAGAAGAGGTGGTCGTCACCCTCCAGCGCGCCGTCCCAGGAGAACACCACGAACTGCGGGGGTTTCTCACCCGGCTTGAGGCGCTCCGCCTTGAGCTGGTCCGGCTGTGGTCCCGTGTAGGAGGTGGAGCCGTCGCCGAGGATCTTCACCTTGCCGTCCCACGGCTCCTCCTCGCGGGCCTTGCCGTCCGCCGACGGCTCACTGTCCCGCCTTGCTGTCTGCGCCTTGCCGGGGTCGCTGTCGTCGGCGGCCGCCATGTCGTCACCGGCCAGGAACTTTCCCAGGGCCAGCGCGATCGACACCAGCACCAGTGCCGACACCGCCACAACGGCCATACGGGAGCGGGTGCGGGCGGCGCGGCGGCTCCGTGCTCGCCTGCCGACACGTCGTGGGGAGGGGCTTCGAGTCATGGGGCACTTCTTCTCATAAGGAGAGAAAATCGGATGTTCATCTGGTGTGTCGGTGTGCAATATAGGGCGCCTTCCTGTGGGGATGGTGAAGGTGCGCCGGTCCCGGAGTGTCACCCTTTCGGCGGTACTCGGCGGCCGGTCCACGCGGCCTGTGACGGAAACACCCGGGCACGGGCTGCCTGTGGGCCCTCGGGCTGCGGAGACGCCGGAGCGGCCCTGATCCGGTTCCGGACCCACAGCCCGGCGGACTTGAGCAACATGAGCGGTCGCGAGCGCAGGCTCCGCCCGGAAGACGGACGAGGATTCCCCGATCAGGTGCCGCGGACAGGATCCAGGACACACACGCGGGTACCGACGGGGCGGACGTTGCCTGATGCGGCACCAGGCGGGGGAAGAGGGGACTGAACCATGTGGGACATGGAGGGGCAGGCCGAGTGGCTCACGGCGGGGTGGGGCCGACGGCTCATCCTCGCGGCGGGGGTGCCGTGCACAGCGGTGGGGCTCGCCGCAGGCGCCCTGTACCTGGACAGCGGCGGCTGGTCGGTCCTGCTCACGGGCCTGATGTGGCTGCTGGTGGTGGTGGTCGTGGCCGCGGACCTCATCGTCCACCTCACCGCGGGAGGCCCGGAGCGGCCGAGGTTCTACGGGGCCGGTGCGGCGGCGATGATCGCCTCCTTGATGGTCGGCGCTTTCGCCGTCTCCCTGTGGATGCTGCACACCCGGGGCGTGCAAACCGAGTGCACCGTCACGGACGTCACCCGGGTGTGGGTCCGCGAGTCGCCCGGCGACGACAGGGACCTCGCGTACCGGCACCGCCTCGACTGCGCCGACAGCGGCCTGGAGACATACGTCCTCCGTTCCCCGGAGGATCCCGGAACGCGCCTGTCCCTGGTCTACGACCCGGCGGGCCGCCTCACCACCATGCCCCGGGGCCTCGTCGCACTCGGCCCGCCCCTGCTCTGGACCTCCGGCGCCTCACTGGCAGCCGCGGTACTGTTGCGCGGCTTCGCCGTGGTGCCGCGCAGGAAGCGGCGGTGAACGCTCACGACGGCGTCGTCGGCCAGGCCGAGGGAAGACGCACGGTGGACGCCGACACCCTGGTGGAGGACGTCCGGCTGCTGCTGCGCGAGGCGGAGATCCGCGCGGTCGGCCGGGCCGCGGGCATGGGCGTCGTGGAGTTCACCGGCCCGCAGGGTGAAGACCTCCGGGTGCACATCCAGTGCGCCTTCCGGATCTTCCACGACGGCCGGGCCGTCCTCGGGTCACGGGACATGGCGTACGCACCCGACAGCGTCGGCCCCGAAGCCTTCGACACCTTCTCGATCGTGTACGACACCTGTGCGGCGCTTCTGACCTGCGTCATGGCCGGGGCAAGACCCCGGGTGCAGGAGGTCCACGTCGGCAACGACGGCACCCTCACGGTGGAGGCGACCCGCGGCCTCCGCGTCGGGGCGTTCCCCGGTGCCTCCCCCGCAGAGGCGGAGTCCTGGCGCGCCTTCCAGCGCCACGGACCCCACTACGGGCACCCGCCAGAGGTCATCTGACGCCGCAGCCACCACGCACGCCGCCCAGAGCCGCCCCACCGGGCCCGGGCCCTCTTGACTTCGGCAGTTCCGCAGAGTGAGGGTCATGCAACCAAGCGCGACGCACGCGACAGCGGAGGTTGTCATGGCACTGCGGTTTGTCGGAAAAGATCCAGAGTCCGGGGATCACGGTTCTCCGGCTGTGTGGGTCGATGAGGGTACGAAGGACCTCGTCATCCAAGGATGGAAGGCAGACTCACAGACCACAGGGGGGAGCTCGCAGGACGTACCGATCCCCGGTCATGAGGCAGTGATCCGGGTACCGAACCGGATGATCCCGCTTCTGAGGGAGGCGCTTGATGTCGCAGAGCTTGACTAGCTTTGCCGACCTGCTTCGGGCGGCCGAGACGTCGGCCGTTCATCTGGAGATGCGTGACGCCTACGGTATCGAGAACGAGAACGAGGGATTCGCTGCGTGGCGTAAGGGACACCGGCTGGACCCTGACGACCGCACCTCCTGGTGGCGACCGTGGCTCGACCTCGTACAGGAGGTTACGAGGAAGGGCGTCGAAATGCGCCGGGCCCGGATCATCTCGGAACCGGTGAGCGACTACATCCGCTTCGAGTACTCGGGCACGTTCACCAACATCGCGGCAGGCGAGCAGATCCGCTGGCTCTCTCGGCGCCAGGCGTCTGACCTGGCCCTACCGGGGAACGATTTCTGGCTCTTCGACAGTCGGCTGGTCCAGTTCAATATCTTCGACGGGGACGGTCGGTGGGTGCATACCGACCAGACCGAGGACCCGGCCGTCGCTCAGCGCTGCGCCAACGCATTCGAAGCGGTGTGGGAGCGGGCTGTCCCACACGAGAAGTTCATCATCTGACCCTGGTCGGCCAGCACATGCCCACGCCTCCCCTCTCCACGGCTCAAGCGGCTCGTGCCGCCGTCGCGGCGCGCCTGGAAGCAGTCATGAAGGACGCCGGGCTCACAGGGCATGAACTGGCCGTCCGGTGCGGCTGGCACAAGTCGAAGTCCTCCCGCATCGTCCGCGGCAGGACGCCTCCCTCGGACGCGGATATCCGGGCTTGGTGTACGGCTTGCGGCGCTGAGGACCAGATACCCGACCTGATCGCGGCCTCACGCAACGCCGAGTCCATGTATGTGGAGTGGCGCCAGATCCACCGCGACGGAATGCGTCGCGTGCACGAGCAGACGGTGCCTCTCTACCAGCGCACACGCTGCTTCCGTGTCTACGCCTCCAACGTCGTACCCGGGATGCTCCAGACCGCCGAGTACGCCGCCGGGTTGCTGCGCTCCATCACCGACTTCCAGGAAACTCCCGACGACGTGGCTGAGGCCGTGCAAGCCCGCCTGAGACGTTCCCGCGTCGTGCGGGAAGGTGATCACCGCTTCGGGCTGCTGCTCGAAGAGGCGGTACTGCGCTACCGCGTCGCAGACGAGGAAGCGATGGCGGAGCAGCTCTGCTCGTTGCTCTCGGTGATGGCCCGGCCCAATGTGTCTCTCGGCATCATCCCGTTGGCCGCGCGCCGCACCGTATGGCCGCTGGAAGCCTTCTATGCATTCGACGATGCGCAGGTGGCCGTCGAGACGCTGACGGCGGAGGTCAACGTCACGGCCCCCGGCGAGATCAGGACGTACCTGAAGGCGTTCAGGGAACTGTCCCGCATCGCGGTCCGCGGCACGGACGCTCGCGACGTGATCCGAAGGGCGATTGACTCGCTCTGAGGAATCCGTGCAACCGCGTGCAACTTGCTGGGTGTTGAAGTTCCCGGGTTCCTAGTCTGGTCACCACACAGACGACGTGAAGGGGTGTCGGCATGGTGAAGCCGAGACCTAATGGGGTGAGCCGGTAGAACTGCCGCTCAGGACTGATCCGGAGCTCGCTCCCGTGCCCGGCGGTGTCGGTTGCGTGGAGTCGGCCGGCGTTCGGCGCGCTCGCCCCGTCCGAGACCGGGTTGCCCTGCATGCACCACTCGAACCGATCGGGAGGAGCACCACCTACATGACTGTCGCCGTCATCAATCACACCGTCACGCGCACGCGTGACCCGAAGGAACTCCTCAACGCCGTCGCACCGCGCATCGGACACCTGACGGCCAACGTCTTCGACAGCGGCATGACCGTGTGGGACCGTGAGGTCGCCCTGCTGCTGCGCGACGAGGTCATGGTCCGTGACCTGGCCGAACGCATCCTCGCCAACGCCGTGATGTACATGGTCGCTTCGATGGAGCACCCCGAGGTGCACCTCGGGGTCGGCAAGGTCGTGGACATCGGCGTGCACCAGGTCATCCTGGACACGCCCGTGTACTTCGCGCTGTGCGCGGCGTACAACGGCGGCGCCTACAAGCACCACGCGCCGTTCGTCCAGCGCCGCAACGACGGCACCGTCGTCCGGACCGCCGACTTCCTGCGTTCCGTCGGCTTCGCGCCGGACAAGGAGCTGTGGGACCGGGACGGGGCCGAGTGCTCCCCGTGCGACAGCAAGGTTCCGGACAGCCACTGACCACCGCACCGCTGCACCAGGTTGGGGGCCCCGCCGCTCCGGTGGTGCCCCGGGCAGCGTTCCGATCCCGCCCGACAGGACCATGACCGTGAGTGCACCGCACAACTACGACCACGAACGCCAGCTCTGGGACGCCTACGCCAAGAGTGCCTGGAAGGACGACTCCAACGGCGAACCGGTGTTCCGGTGGACTCAGTACACGAACCACCCCCAGGACCCCGGCCCCGGTCTGCTGCGCGATCCGGGAAGCGTCCTGGAGATCGGCTGCGGTACCGGCCGGGCGCTCGCCTACCTCGCACAGCATGGCGTGAAGGCCACGGGTGTGGACCTGTCACCGGTGATGGTGGAGAACACCGCCGAACGGTTCGGCCACCTCGGAGCACGGTTCGTGTGCGCCGAAGTCCTGGAACACCTCGCCCACACCACGACCACGTACGACGCGGTCTACTCCGTCTTCGGTGCCGCCTGGTTCACCGCCCCCGAGCGGCTGTTCCCCCTCGTCTTCGAGCACCTGAACCCGGGCGGTGTGTTCGCGTTCTCCCAACCCCCCGCCATCCCCGGCGCCTACGGCCCGCAGGGCATGTACAAGGGCGGCTTCGCCGGACCCGCCATGTACACCTACCGCTACAGCTACACCCCGGAGAGCTGGCAGCAGTTCCTGTACGGGGCCGGTTTCACCGAGGCAACGGCGACCGAGCTCGCCGCGCCCACCGCCGGTCACATCGGAACGCTCATCGCCACCGGCGTACGCCCCTGATCTGGGGTCAGGGGCGTGTGTGGGCCGCCATGGCCTTGGCGCGTCCGCTACTCGGCGGACCGGTCACCTTCGGGCCCGTCAGGGGGCTGGGGCGCGTCGGGTTTCGCGATGACGAACACACCCTTGCCCTGAACCCCGCGAACCACTCCCTCTGCCTGGAGCGTCTCGATGGCCGACTTGATGGTGCGGCGGCTGACCACACCTCCCGTCTCCTGCTCCAGCTCGTAATGGGAGGGGATGCGGCGGCCGATCGGGATTTCGCCACGTCGGATTCGCTCTCGTAGCGCGGATGCCAGCTGCAGGTACATCGGCGTGATGCTCTCGCGGTCGATCTCGATCATGACTTGGAGCGTAAGAGATCAACCCAGGTCAACATAGGTCGACATGATCCGCGATTACACGTGATAGCACGTACCAAGACGTACCAAGTTGGCGTACAGTCAGAGAGAAGGAAAGACCCCGGCGACGGTGGGGCCGTCCCGGGGCATCGGCCACCAGCTTCGAAGGAGCTGACGACATGGGCATTATCCATGCCTTCCTGCGCACACTGCTGGGCGTCCTCGTGCCCGGTTCGGGCAGGAGGCGGGCGGGCGGGTGTCCCGCCGCCACGGCTCGGGCACCGCGGGCGGCGGCGGCCCGCTCGGCCGGCGCATCCTTCCGGCCGGAGCCGGGCACGTGGTTCGGTCCGTCCTGGGGATGGACCGCGCGGCCCCGGTCCCCGTACGGGGGCGCGGAGACGTTCGCCGGGGAGGACACCGTCCTGGTCCGCCCGTACCTGCTGGAGCACGAGCGGCAGGAGGAGCGGGACCGGCAGCGGCAGCGGTGTCTCGCGCTGGTGCTCGCGGCGGACTTCGGGGTCGACCTGGACACGCGGGTCCTGCACGGTGCGGGAGCGGCCTGGTGAGCGCCCCCGCCCCCCGCGCGGAAGCCGGTCCGGATGTGCGTGCGGTGTGCGTGGGTCACGGACGAGGCCGTGGTCGTCTCCGAGGTGCACCAGAACTCCGGGCCCGGGTTCAACGTCTATGCCTGCGCCGGGTGTGCGCCGTACTTCCCGCCGCTGCCGGATGTGCTGGACCTCCTGGCGGCCCGCCGCCGGTGCCGGGGCGGTGCCGAGTGAGCCCGGAGCGGGCCGTCCGCCGGTTCCTGGAGGACGTGGAGCGGTCGGGCCGGCCGGGGGAGTGCGAGATCGGGTGGCACCACCTCTGCCACCCGCAGGACGTGTACGCCTCCGACCGCCCCGGCCCCGGTGAGGAGCCGGTCTTCTCGATCAGGTGCGCCTGCGCCTGCCATCAGGACGCGTAGGCCATGACTCGGCAGCCTCCCGGCGATGTATCACGCCGGGAGGCCATCGCTCCTGAGCTGCCGAGGACGCGACACGACAGGTCGCGGATCACGCCAGTTGTCCCCTTGGGTAGATGGAGGCCCCGCTGGACTCGAACCCGCGACCTATGCGTTAGGAGGCTTGCAGGATCGTGTTTGCGCTCCAGTGGTGCCCGTTCTGGACTACCTGCGGTGTACAGCGTGACGTCAGTTCACGGGAAGCGGAGCGGGTCCTGCAGGTGCGGTGCCTGTGACGCGGTAGTTGTCGGCGTGCTGGAGGGCGAAGCGTTCCCAGGTGGAGATGTTGTCCGAGCGGGCACGCAGCAGTCCGGTGTCGGCGGTGGCGTACTTGGCTTCTGTGGCGACGTACTTACCGTTCCGTACGGACTTCAGTGCGTAGTTCTGGTCGCCCTGGGGGATCAGTGTGTACGACTCCCAGCTGTCGGGGCGTCCGGCGCGGGCGCGGAGCATCGCTTCGTACTTGCCGGTCTGGTTGAGTTCGACGCTGACGAAGAGATCATTGGCCACGGACCGGAGCGAAACGCTCTTCCCGCCGTCGCGGGTGTGGAGGGTGAACTGCTCCCAGCTCCGGGCCTTGTCGCTTCGTGCCCGCAGTCGGCCGTCGTGGCTGCCGGTGGCACTCAGTTCGGTGGCGACGTACTTGTCGTTGGCATGCGCCTTGAGTGACCAACGGGCGACCTGGGCGCCGATCCAGTCGGTGATGTCGTCCAGGCGGGCTTCAACGGCACCGCGACGGGTCTCCTCGGCGCCGAGACATCCGCCCTGCCAGGAGCGGCTGCTGACGGCGACCAGCTCGTCGCCACCCTGACCGGCCCGCAGGGCGGGACCGCCCGCATCCCCCTTGCAGACCGCCGCTGAAACATCCGGGCTGTCGATGTCGAGTTCCGAACCCCGGCTGCCGGTGACGGCGAACTCACCGACATGCATCCGCCCCGGAATCCACTCACTCCTCGTCCGGCCGAAACCGGCCACGAACAGCTTCTCCCCCTCTACGGGAGCGGCAGCGCTGAGCGCCACGGGCGCGATCCCCGAAACGGGCGCCGACAGCCTCGCCAGCACCACATCCCGATCCGCCCGGGGCACCAACTCCACAACATCCCGCACCTGACCGCCCCCTGCGCCCAAGTCCGCACGCCCCACAGTGACCTTGGTCGGCCGCGAGGGCGCCCCCGACGCAACCGACCCGGGCTGCGCGGGATCGTCAGCGAAACAGCTCGCGGCCGTAACAATCCACTGCGACTCGATCAGCGCACCCGAACAGTTGCGATCGGTCTTACCGATCTCAATCATCGCAACGAAGGGCTTCTCCTCGCCGCCAGCAGAGGCTCCCACTACAGCCTGCGCCGGGTTCGCCACAATCACCCCTGCAGCAGCCAACAGGCCGCCGAACAAGGCCCCGCACCTCGTCGCCCTACGCACGTCTCTTCCCCCAAACGCGGCGTCCTGCCGCTTTCTCCTGTGATCGCCGACTCTTCCCGTAATTTCCGCCGTAGGCGGGAGTCAGGAGCGGCACTATCCGGTCACGTGCAGCTCGACGAGCATGGTGGGTGCGCTCTGTGCACCTTCACCCACACTCTTGAAATCGTTCTTGGTTAGCTTAACGGTCTGAGTCTTGCCCTCGGCTGTCAGTGCCGCACTGACGGGACGGTCCTTGGTCCACAGTCCGAACACCTCGGGGAGTTCGAGTGTCAGGTGGCCGTAACTTTTCACGGCTTTGAAGCACACCTGATTGTCATAGCGTGCGGGAAGTGCGCGGGAGTACACCAGTATCTGGTTCGATGACCCGTCACACTCCCCTTGGAGGATGCCTCCATCGCCCTGGATTAGCTTTACGCCCGTCTCTTCAAATAGTTGCGCCGCGCCAGGATAGGAGAAGTCTTCGACCACCGTGGGCGGGACTGTATTGTCTGCTGAATTGGCAGTCGAGGCCGCGGGATCCTGAGGCTGCACCGCCGCATAGGCGGCAGCGGATACGCCTATTAGAGCTGCCCCTGCTAAGGCGGCAACTACGAGTCTTCTGGTTGACGAGATCACGTCGTCTCCTTTCAGGTGACTGTACACGACACTATCGGTGTCGGATGAGTCGATTTCCAGCCTCATTCCGGCTCTTGAGAAACCTATCAGTCAGGCGTGGAGATCGGGGAGGGGGGGAGGTGGCGCACCTGGGGGCCTTGAACGGCATGCTCCATCTGTCACTCAGATGGAGAACCGGAATTCCAAATTCCGAATCCTTGTGGCATGTTAGGTATGCATGGTTGTCTCCTGCGTGTGGTTAGGCTCATTCAGCTGAGATTCAGCATCCGGCAACTTTGTTGCCGGTGCAGGAGATGAGTCATAGGTTGAATCAGGAAATATCGGCCAGATGGTTGCGCCGCAGACGCGTTCACGTCCTTCGTGGCGCGCTGCTCTGCCTATTGCCACTGGTAATGATGGCTGGGCTCGCAGGTACCGGCCCTGCCTGGGCGGACGAGATCGTGGGCGACAGCCCGCTCGTGAGCGCTTTACCGGACAGCAAGCGCGGACGGGTTGTCGAGTTGTGGAAGACCGGTGGCCCAGGAGTTAGGGCCGCGGCCGAGGCAGCACTCACGGGAAGCGACGATGATGTCCGCCGGTTTCTGGAGCGCGAAAAGGACATCGCCCAACTGAGTGACGAGCGAGTCGCAGTCGCCCAGATGCACGGCGTTGGTGGCCGGGGGGTCCGAGAGGCAGCGCGGAAGGCCCTGGAAGGACCGCCGGAGGCCCTGAGTGCCTTCATTCGGGTTGGGTGGCGTGAGCCACTAGAGGCGGACCAGCGGGTTCGGGTCGCTCAGATCATCAGTGCGGGCGGCCCAGGTGTGCAGCAGGCCGGCAAAGAGGCACTCAGTGGATCGATCGAGGACGTCCGCAGATTCCTCGACGAAGGACAGTTCACTGCCAGGGACGCTGACGACCGGGTGGAGTTGGTCCAAATCATAGGCGAGGGCGGTCCGGCCACCAGGGAGGCCGGCTTGCTCGCGCTCGGCGGTTCCATAGAGGACATCCGAGAGTTCCTGCTGGTTGGCCAGCACACCGCCCGAGCTAGGGACCAGGAGCGAGCCACCGTTTCCCAACTGGCCGCGCAAGCCGTAGCGGCCGGCCGCCGGGCCGCGGCCGAGACCGAAGCGGCCAAGGAGTCCTCCGAGCAGGCGGTAGCGGCATCCAGGCTCGCAAAGGAGGCTGCGCAGAAGGCCGCCAAGGAGACTGAGGCGGCCAAGGGTGATGCGAAGATAGCGGCGAGTGCCGCTGGCCGGGCTGCTGATGCGGCGAAGGGCGCGGCCGCGGCAGCTCAGCAGGCCATTACCGCTGCACACGCGGCCAACACGTCGGCGCGCATAGCAGCGAATGCCGCAGCGCATGCGGCCTCAGCTGCCGCAGGTGCGGCGAGGAAGGCGTCTGTCGCACATAACGCGGCGGCGAGAGCGGCTGGGAAGGCTTCGGCTGCCGACATGGCAAGGAAGGCCGCGCAAGACGCCCGGGACGCCGCCAAGGGTGCCACGCAGGCAGCTGACGCGGCGGAACATGCGGGTCAGGCCGCCAAGGCGGCAGGCCACGCAGCACGGCTCGCGGCAGAAGCCGGGGGCAATGCCAAACTTGCAGCGAACGCAGCGGAGGCAGCCAGCGGATATGCGGCTGAAGCCGGTGCGCAATCAGCGACTGCGCGGTCGGCTGCGGCTCAGGCCCGACGCCAGGCTGCAGAGGCGACCCGGGCTGCAAACGCTGCGGACCGCCTTTCGACGAAGGCTGCTTCTGCCGCGTTCCACGCCCGTGATGCCGCCAGGAACGCTGCGACGCATGCGGAGAACGCTGCGAAGGCAGCCGAGGAGGCAGCCAAACACGCAGGCGAAAGCACTACCGCAGCCAGTCGGTCCAGTGCTCATGCCGCTGCAGCACAGGCTGCAGCTGACGCTGCTGGCGCGGCTGTAACAAAGGCCCGCGCCACCTTTGAACTGGCCCGCGAGATCGAAGCCGAAGAGCTAGCCACGCGTACGGCGGCGGCTGTTGAGCGGGCGCGGGAGCTGAAGGTCCGAGACGACGAGCGCAGATCAGCGGCTACCCGCGCTGCCAAGGAGGCAGAGCAACTCAATACAAAGGCCGAGCGTCTGGTCGCCGAAGCATCGCAGTCCGGAATGAGCGACCAGGCGGTGGCTGAGAAGGGCCGCCAGATCGCACTGCTGACGATGAAGAGCCAAGGACCCTGGAGCCAGGCCGCCGCTGAGGCGGCACTCGCGGGGGCCGACGCCGAAGTCCTTGCCTATGTGCGCAGCGGCCGCAAGGAAGCCAGTGAGTTGGATGAACGGGCACGTGTAGAACGCCTCGCCTATGAATTCGGCTCAGAGGCGATCAGGACGGCAGCCGAGCAGGCCCTGAAGGGTGGTCCGGCCGAGATCAGAGAATTTCTGGAAGAGGGCCAGTACGAGGCCGCAGCGGCCGACTACCGTGTCCGGGTCGTCTATCTGGTCGGTAATGGCGAGCGTGGAGTGCAAGAGGCTGGGAAGCAGGCGCTCGCAGACGGCAGTGTCGACGCCCTGAAGGACTTCCTGACCACTGGTCAGCACGATGCTCGTAGGGCAGATACGCGAGTCCGCGCCGTACAGCTGATGGGAAATGGCACACCGGAGGTCAAGGCAGCAGCCCAGATTGCTCTGGAAGGCCCTCCGCAGCTCCTGGATGCCTTCATCGGTCTTGGTCAATACAAGGCACTACGCAAGGATCGGTTGGCGGCGACTCACAGCGCGCAAGTTCAGAAGGTGATTGCCGACGCCGCCGGAGTCGCAGCAATTGCTCAGCAGAACGCGTCCGAAGCGGCTGAAGTCGCAGCCACTGCGCGTAACGCCGCAGCCGAGGCCGCTACCTATGCCAGGGTGGCAAAAACCGCCGCAAATCAGGCGAGCACGTATGCTGAGCAGGCGCATCAGTCCGCGAAGAAAGCGGAATCCTCAGCGGTGGAGGCCGCGGCAGCTGCGGCGAATGCGCGCAAGGCTGAAGCGGATGCGAACCATGCGGCTCAGAGGGCCGCGAACTCCTCTGCGAGCGCGGTGGCATCTGCTATATGGGCACGCGGAAACGCCGACGATGCGTGGGCTGCATCGAATCGGGCGAAGGCTTCCGCGATCGCGGCTGGAAAGAGTGTTACAGAGGCCAGTAAGGCGGCGAAGGAAGCTCGTGTCAGGATGGTCCTGCTCAAGCAGGCCGAAGCTGCGAAGGGTGCAGAGCTAGAACAGTTGAGGCGGCAGATCGTCATTGACCTCGTCCTGGACAATTTGCGCACCGAACTCACTACGCCTCTTGTCAGCTGGGACGACGTCTTCTCCAAGGAAGGCGCCCATTTCCTCATAGACGTCGTCGGCCTCGCTCCCGGCCTAGGTGAGCCAGCGGACGGAATCAACTGCCTTTGGTACGGAATTGACGGCGAGGTTGTCGACGCGTCGTTGTCCTGTGCGGCCATGGTGCCGATCGCCGGCTACGCCGCGAGCGGGACGAAGTTCGCCAAGTGGGGGGAGAAGCTCAGCGGCTGGTTCGAGGACTTCTCTCGGCGTCTCGGGTTCAAGCCGAAGTGCGCGCCACTCCGAGCATCTCGCACTTTCCAGAAGACCCCTTTCGTAGGGGTTTCACTTTCCTCCGCAGTGCAATGCCCGCGGCTTTCCGACAGGTTGCCTAATAATCTGTCCAAGAAGCTCATCAACGCGTATGAGGACATTAGGGCAGGGCGCGGCGAGAACATGCGCATCCTTAACGAGAGGACTGGTCGGCCGAAAGTATTCAAAGGGAAGGGGAAGCATGAAGGGAGATGGAAAGGCGCGGCGGAGTACAAAATTCCGGATAAGGAAAATAAGACTCGGATCCTTGTGGTGACGCTCGATGACGGCCGCAAAGTCATGGGCTGGTCTGTCGATCACTACGCCACGATCCATCCGTTCAGGGCTCCCCACTTCCCCGACGATGGGTGGAAGTAAGGTTCGGGCGGTGAATGGGTAATGGGTGAGGGGCCTCTGTTGGGAGCAGTCTTCTGAGTGGCTCGATGGGGCCCCTCTCTTTTGTGTGGGATGGTAGGATGCCGGAATGAGGGAAACGACTGGTGTTGAGATCGGGATCTCGGCCGCGGCTCGGCTGGCTCAACTCGGGAATTGCCGGTTTGATGCGGGCCTGTCTGATTCCGAGTTCAGTATTATTGAAGAGCGTTATGGCTTCGAATTCTCCGAAGATCACAGGGTCTTTCTGGCTCAAAGGCTTCCCGTTTTTTCCGAACCGAAGGAGAATGCCGCCTGGGAGAACCCGTGGCCGGACTGGAGGAGTGGTGATCCCGAAAAGCTCCAAGCCTGGATCGAGGCTCCAGTCACCGATCTTTTGGATCTGACTCGCGACGGGTGGTGGCACAGTTCCTGGGGATCTCAGCCAAACGACTGTGCAGAAGCGCTCGAAATCGCCAGTCAGGCTTTGAAGCGTGTACCCAAGTTGGCTCCCGTCTATGGTCACCGATATCTGCCTGCACAGCGCGGTGCCTACGGGCACCCGGTTCTCTCGGTGTATGAGACGGACATCATCTGCTATGGGCGGGATTTGGCCGACTACGTGGACCGCGAGTTCGGGGGCGTAACACCTGGGATGTCGCCACGGCCGTGTTCGACAGTGGCCTTCTGGTCTGAGTTCATTGAGAACTAGAAACGAGTTTCTCAGTGAACCGTTTTCATCCTGTCCTGCAGGGATGAAGATGCTGGTCAGCAGGGTGGTGTGACGAGGCGAGGCTCCTGGTCGTTGCGGTGGTGTTCTCTACGCACCACGCTTCGTCCGAGGAGCCTCGCTTGGTCCCGTATCGTGCCACGCTCGACGTCCCGCATGGGCTGGTCGAGCATCTCATGGCTGATCTATGCCCGAAGGTGTGAACGCGGCACGCGGTGGCGCAAGCTGGGCTGCTTCCACCAGGCTCTGCTGGCGTTGGTGCACCTACGCAAGAACGAGACGCTGCCCCAGCTTGCGGCGGAGTTCGGGATCTCCACCGCAACCGCCTGGCGGTACGTGGACGAGACCCTCGAGGTCTTGGCCTCCTGGGCGCCCGGCCTGCAGGAGGCCCTTGTCGGCTTGGGCGAAGGAGACTTCGTCATCGTCGACGGCACGCTCATCCCCATCGACCGCATCGCCGCGGACGAGCCGTACTACTCCCAAAAACACCGGAAGCACGGCATGAACGTCCAGGTCGTCGCACGTCCGGACGGCACCCCTCTGTGGTTCTCGCGCGCGACGCCGGGTCGCACGCACGACTGACCGCGGCCCGCGCTC
The DNA here is from genome assembly GCF_022414595.1 of Streptomyces sp. MUM 203J. GTDB lineage: Bacteria > Actinomycetota > Actinomycetes > Streptomycetales > Streptomycetaceae > Streptomyces. The sequence goes on from NZ_JADWYO010000002.1 coordinate 183,551, forward strand.
ACGGCATCGTCCAAGCCTGCCTCACCCGGCACATCCTCGTGCTCGCGGACCGCGCCTACCAGGGCGCCGGCGCCACCTTCCGTACCCCGTACTACCACTACGGCGAACAACCCGAGCAGTGCCAGCAGTTCAACCGCGACCACGCACGACTGCGAGCCCCCGGCGAACGTGCCTTCGCTCAGCTCAAGACGTGGCGGCGACTGCGACGAGCCCGCTGTTCCACCCGCCGCCATCGGCACGGCAGTCCAAGCCGTCCACACCCTGCTGACCTGCACATATTCAGGATGAGAACGATTCAGTGAGCTTCTTCGAGTTGGCCACCGATCAGGTGACGGTCCACGAACCGCAACGAGCGAGGCCCCCGGGCTGTTGATCGAGATGTCTGACGTCTCAACCACGCTGCTCGGGGGCCTCGTTGGTCATCTATCCTGCCGTACTCGACCTGCCCCATGCGCTCGTGGAGTGGGTCACCATGCTCGTTGTCACCCGTGAGGGCGACCGCCGCTGCAAGCTCCGCCCGTCCCAGCGCGCGATGGTGGCACTGGTGTACCTCCGCGAACACACCACCCTGGCGAAGATCGCTGCCGGATTCGGGATCAGCGAGTCCACCGCCCACGCCTACACCAGCGCGGTCGTCCACCTGCTCGCTGAACGTGCGCCGGGTCTGCTGAAGGTCCTGCGCGAGGCCGAGGCGGACTTCGTCCTGCTGGACGGCACGCTCGCGGAGTGCGACCGGGTCGGCGACGGACGGGCCGACTACTCGGCCAAGCACCGCCGGCACGGGGTGAACGTGCAGGTGGTCACCGATCCGGGCGGCCGGCTGCTGTGGCTCTCACCCGCACTGCCGGGCCGGGCGCACGATCTGACCGCTGCCCGCACCCACCGGATCATCCGCATCAGCGAGCGTCAGGGCGTCCCCATCCTGGCCGATCTCGCCTACCAGGGCGGCGGCCCCTGGGTGACCACGGGCATCAAACGCAGGCCCCTGCAGGAACTCACCCTCACCGAGAAGACCCGCAACCGGGCCCTGGCCGCGGCGCGGGCACCGGTCGAGCGCGGCGTCGCACGTCTGAAGTCCTGGCGCATCTTCCGCAGATCCCGGTGCAGCCCAAACCACATGACGTCAATCGCCAAAGCCGTCCTCACCCTGGAGCGGCACCGCTGAAGAAGCTCAGTGAGCTTCTTTCATTCTGTTCTGAAGGGTGAAATGGGCTGGTCGGCGGGTGTGGTGCCGAGGCAGGACCGGACGGTCTTCGGGCGGTGGGTCGAGTGCCGGTCGGCGACCAGGTGGACCTTGTGGTGCAAGGTCGTGCCCGGCGCCAGGGGCACCATCGCCCCTCCGGCGCGCCGCGGCCGTTTCGACAAGAACGCGGCCGACGACTCCGCCGAGTCCACGACGGGTGGGTCCGGCTCCTCGACTGCCGGGTACCACGGCATCGTCAGAAGGCGGCGCCCAGCCCACCGACGCCTCCGGCAGCCGCCACCGGCGCCGGTTCCGCCCTGCCCGTCGCCGCGAGGGCGGCATCCTGTTCGAGATGCGCCGCCGTGAGCGCGGCTGCCTGACCTCACAAGAGTGACGGCCCCCGGCGGCGGATCGCGCCGGGGGCCGTCGGCGCGGGTCAGCCCCGGTGGCCGGTGCCGTCCTCCACCGGGTCGAGCATCTCCTCCCGCGGCGCGACCATGGGCGTCGGCTGCGGCACCGCGCCCTCACCCGGCATCCGGCGGCGGGTGAGCCGGGTGGCCACCGGCTCCGTGTAGCGGGCCGTCAGCGGGCCGACGACGACCAGGATGAGGACGTACGCCGTGGCCAGCGGGCCCAGGGACGGCTCGATGCCCGCCGTCACGGCCAGCCCCGCGATGACGATCGAGAACTCGCCGCGCGCGACCAGCGTCCCGCCCGCGCGCCAGCGCCCCCGCGCGGAGATCCCCGCGCGCTTCGCCGCCCAGTAGCCGGTGGCGATCTTCGTGGCGGCCGTGACCACCGCGAGGGCCAGCGCGGGCAGCAGGACGGGCGGGATGCTCGCGGGGTCGGTGTGCAGCCCGAAGAAGACGAAGAACACCGCGGCGAACAGGTCCCGCAGCGGGCTCAGCAGATTGTGCGCCCCCTCCGCGGCCTCGCCGGACAGCGCGATGCCCACCAGGAACGCCCCCACGGCCGCCGAGACCTGGAGCTGCTGGGCGATGCCGGCGACCAGCAGGGTCAGGCCGAGCACGACCAGGAGCAGCTTCTCGGGGTCGTCGCTGGATACGAAGCGGGAGATCACCCGCCCGTACCGCACGGCCAGGAACAGCACCAGGCCCGCCGCGCCCAGCGCGATGGCGAGGGTGACGCTGCCCGCGGCGAGGCCGACGCCCGCCAGCAGGGCGGTGATGATCGGCAGGTACATGGCCATGGCCAGGTCTTCGAGCACGAGGATGCTCAGGACCACCGGAGTCTCCCGGTTGCCGAGCCGCCCCAGATCGCCCAGGACCTTGGCGATCACACCGGAGGACGAGATCCAGGTGACGCCCGCCAGGACGACCGCCGCGACCGGGCCCCAGCCCAGCAGCAGTGCCATCGCCGCGCCGGGCAGGGCGTTGAGGCAGGCGTCCACCAGCCCGGCGCGGTACTGGGTCTTCAGGTTGGTGACCAGGTCCGTCGCGGTGTACTCCAGGCCGAGCATCAGCAGCAGGAGGATGACGCCGATCTCGGCGCCGATCGCCACGAACTCCTCACTGGCGCCCAGCGGCAGCAGCCCACCCGTGCCGAACGCGAGACCGGCCAGGAGATAGAGGGGGATGGGGGAGAACTTCAGCCGTCCGGCGATCCGGCCCAGCAGGCCCAGGCCGAGGATGATCGCACCGAACTCGATGAGGAAGGTGGCGGAGGAGTGCACCCGCTCACTCCCGCCCGAGTATCGCGGCGGCGGCGTCGACGCCCTCGCGTGTGCCGATGACGATCAGCGTGTCCCCGCCGGCCAGCCGGAAGTCCGGCCCGGGGGCGGGAATGGCGTCGGCCCTGCGCAGCACGGCCACGATCGACACGCCCGTCTCGGTCCGCATGCGGGTGTCCCCGAGGTGCCGCCCGTTCCAGTGGGAGGCCGCGGCCAGCTCGATCCGCTCGGCCACCAGGCCGAGGTCCGTCGTGGACAGCAGGTTGGGGCTGTGGTGCGCGGGCATCAGGGCGTCGATCAGCGCCTCCGACTCCCGGGAGGTCAGCTTCACCGACAGCGCGCACGCGTCGGGATCGTCACTGCGGTACGCGTTGAGCACCCGCGTCCCGTCCCGTTGCGCGACGACCGAAAGACGGCGGTCCTCGCGGGTGGTGAGGTCGTAGCGGACCCCGATGCCTGGCAGCGGCGTACTGCTCATACGCGGAGCGGGCACAGCGGAACTCCTTGGCCGGACACGTGACACGTGTGGGTGACGTCTTGGCGATTACTTTACCTAGGCAACAAACCGACACTTTCCGCCGGAAAACAGGGGAAGCGGGGTCGGTGTTCCCGGCGCGGTAGGGTGACCACCCGCCGGGGCGATCAAGGCCGGGCGGTCACGCCGGTGAAGAGGAAGGCCGGGTACGGGGAAGAGGGCCGGGAGCGAGCGGTGCCAAGACGTGCGTTGAGGCTGTGGCAGGCCCTGTTCACCACCCACCCCGCCCGCACCACCGTGATGGCCTTCGCGGCGGTGATCCTCGCCGGAGCGGTCGTGCTGAGCCTCCCCGTGGCCTCCGCGACCGGCGGCGCGACCGCCTTCGTCACGGCCCTGTTCACCGCGACCTCCGCGGTGTGCGTCACCGGCCTGGTCGTCGTCGACACGGGCACCCACTGGAGCGGCTTCGGCCAGGGCGTCATCCTGGCGCTGATCCAGGCGGGCGGCTTCGGCATCATGACCATGGCGTCGCTGCTGGCCCTGCTGGTCTCCGGCAAGCTCAAGCTGCGCATGCAGCTCACCGCCGCCGCCGAGACCAAGAGCCTGGGCATCGGAGACGTACGGAAGGTGCTGCTGGGCGTCGCCGGGACCACCGCCGCCGTCGAGCTGACGGTCTGGGCCTGGCTCGCGCTGCGCTTCCGGTTCGGATACGACATGCCGATCGGCGACGCGGTCTACCACGGCTTCTTCCACTCCGTGTCGGCCTTCAACAACGCCGGGTTCGCCCTCCAGCCGGACAGCCTGATGCCGTACGCCTCCGATCCGCTGGTGACCCTGCCGATAGCGGTGGCCGTGATCCTCGGCGGCATCGGTTTCCCCGTACTGCTGGAGCTGCTGCGGCACCGCAACCGGCGGCGGACGACGGGGCGGCGCGGCTGGTCCCTGCACACCAAGCTCACCGTCGTCACGACCGCAGGGCTGCTGCTGACCGGCACCGTGCTGACCTGTCTGCTGGAGTGGGGGAACCCGGGCACGCTCGGCCCGTTCACCTGGGGGGAGAAGCTGCTGAACGGCTTCGTCCACTCGGTGATGACCCGCAGCGGAGGCTTCAACGCGATCGACATCGGCGCCCTGGAGGACACGACCCTGCTGATGACCTGCGCGCTGATGTTCATCGGCGGCGGCAGCGCGGGCACCTCCGGCGGCATCAAGGTCACGACCTTCGCGGTGCTGGCCGCGGCCATGATCGCGGAGGTGCGCGGCGAGCCCAACTCGACGATCATGGGCCGCCGCCTCGCCCCGCACGCACTGCGGCAGGCGCTGACCGTCGCCCTGCTCGGCGTGGGCTTCGTCATCGCGGCGTCCCTGGCCCTCATGGCAGTGGTGGACGCACCGTTCGAAGTGGTGCTGTTCGAGGCGGTGTCGGCGTTCGGGGTGAACGGGCTGTCGGCGGGCGTCAGCCCGCACCTGCCGACGTCCGGGCAGCTCATCGCGATCCTGCTGATGTTCGTCGGCCGGCTCGGCCCGGTCACCCTGGTCTCGGCCCTCGCCCTGCGCGAGCGGGTCCGCCGCTACGAACTGCCCGAGGAGCGCCCGGTCATCGGCTGACGGCCCGCCTCGTACGGCGACGGCCCCCGGCGGTCCCATCGATCGCCGGGGGCCGTCGGAACCGGCCTCGAAGACGCCGTTACGGCAGGTTGCGGGCCATCACGATCCGCTGGACCTGGTTCGTGCCCTCGTAGATCTGGGTGATCTTCGCGTCCCGCATCATGCGCTCGACCGGGTAGTCACGGGTGTAGCCGTAGCCGCCGAGGAGCTGGACGGCGTCCGTGGTGATCTCCATGGCGACGTCCGAGGCGAAGCACTTCGCGGCGGCGCCGAAGAAGGTCAGGTCGCCGTCGAGGCGCTCAGACTTGGCGGCGGCGGAGTACGTGAGCTGACGCGCGGCCTCCAGCTTCATCGCCATGTCGGCCAGCATGAACTGGACGCCCTGGAAGTCCGCGATCGGCTTGCCGAACTGCTTGCGCTCCTGGACGTAGCCCTTCGCGTAGTCGAGGGCGCCCTGCGCGATGCCGAGGGCCTGGGCCGCGATCGTGATGCGGGTGTGGTCCAGGGTCTTCATCGCGGTGGCGAAGCCGGTGCCCTCCGCGCCGATCATGCGGTCGGCGGGGATGCGCACGTTGTCGAGGTAGACCTCGCGGGTCGGGGAGCCCTTGATGCCGAGCTTCTTCTCCGGGGCGCCGAAGGAGACACCCTCGTCGGACTTCTCGACGACGAACGCCGAGATGCCCTTCGAGCGCTTTTCGGGGTCCGTCACGGCCATGACCGTGTAGTACTCGGACACACCCGCGTTGGTGATCCAGCGCTTCACGCCGTTGAGGACGTAGTGGTCGCCGTCGCGGACCGCCTTCGTCTTCATGCCGGCCGCGTCCGAGCCCGCGTCCGGCTCGGAGAGGCAGTACGAGAACATCGCGTCGCCCTTGGCGAGCGGGCGCAGGTACTTCTTCTTCAGCTCCTCGGAGCCGGACAGGACGACCGGCAGCGAGCCCAGCTTGTTCACCGCCGGGATCAGGGAGGAGGAGGCGCAGACACGGGCCACCTCCTCGATCACGATGACGGTCGCCAGCGCGTCGGCGCCCGCGCCGCCGTACGTCTCGGGGACGTGCACGGCGTGCAGGTCGGAGGAGACGAGGGCGTCCAGCGCCTCCTGCGGGAAGCGGGCCTCCTCGTCCACGGCGGCGGCGTACGGCGCGATCTTGGCCTCGGCGAGCGAGCGGACGGTGTCCCGGAGCATGTCGTGCTCCTCGGACGGGCGGTACAGATCGAAGTCAGGCGTTCCCGCCATGTCTCTCTCACTCCCCTGAGCTGCTGCTAACTACCGTTAAGTAACCCGAATTTTAGTCGCCGCCCACGGATGAGGCATACGTGAGTTTGGTGACAGCTCGAACGATGCCCCCGCGCACCCCCGGATATGCTCTCCGTCGCGCACCCGCCCGACCAGCACAGGACACCCCAGGAGCAGCACCCATGGCCCTGAAGATCACGGTGATCGGCACCGGCTACCTCGGCGCCACCCATGCGGCGGCCATGGCGGAGCTGGGATTCGAGGTGCTGGGCCTGGACGTGGTGCCCGAGAAGGTCGAGATGCTGGCCGCCGGGCGCGTCCCGATGTACGAGCCCGGGCTGGAGGAGCTGCTCGCCCGGCACGTCACCGGGGCGGCGGGCTCCACCGGGCGGCTGCGGTTCACCACCTCGTACGAGGAGGCCGCGGCCTTCGGGGACGTCCACTTCGTGTGCGTGAACACCCCGCAGAAGCACGGCGAGTACGGCTGCGACATGAGGTACGTCGACGCGGCCTTCAGCTCCCTCGCCCCGCACCTCACCCGCCCCGCCCTCGTCGTCGGCAAGTCGACCGTCCCGGTCGGCAGCGCCGAGCGGCTGGCCCGGCTGCTGGCCGAGCAGGCGCCCGCGGGCGCGGACGTGGAGCTGGCCTGGAACCCGGAGTTCCTGCGCGAGGGCTTCGCCGTCCAGGACACGCTGCACCCGGACCGCATCGTCGTCGGCGTGGGCAGCGAGCGCGCCGAGAAGCTCCTCCGCGACGTGTACGCGACACCGGTGGCCGAGGGGTCCCCGTTCGTCGTCACCGACTTCCCCACCGCCGAGCTGGTGAAGACCGCCGCGAACTCCTTCCTCGCGACGAAGATCTCCTTCATCAACGCCATGGCCGAGGTCTGCGAGGCCGCCGGCGGCGACGTCGTGAAGCTGGCCGAGGCCATCGGGTACGACGAGCGCATCGGCGCCAAGTTCCTGCGCGCGGGCATCGGCTTCGGCGGCGGCTGCCTCCCCAAGGACATCCGGGCGTTCATGGCGCGGGCCGGGGAACTGGGCGCCGACCAGGCCCTGACCTTCCTCCGCGAGATCGACTCCATCAACATGCGCCGCCGCGGCCAGATGGTCGGCATGGCCCGCGAGGCCCTCGGGGACGGCACCTTCCTCGGCAAGCGGGTCGCCGTCCTCGGCGCCGCCTTCAAGCCGGACTCCGACGACGTCCGCGACTCGCCCGCCCTCAACGTCGCCGGGCAGATCCACCTCCAGGGCGGCCAGGTCACCGTGTACGACCCCAAGGGCATGGCCAACGCCCGCCGCCTGTTCCCCACCCTCGGTTACGCCGACACCGTCCTGGACGCGGTACGCGGCGCGGACGTCGTCCTGCACCTCACCGAGTGGCGCGAGTTCCGCGAGCTGGACCCGGCCGCGCTGGGCGAGGTCGTCAACGCCCGCATCATCCTGGACGGCCGCAACGCCCTGGACCCGGCCGTGTGGCGCGAGGCGGGCTGGACGTACCGCGCGATGGGCCGTCCGCGCGCGTAGCGGAATCCGAGGGTAGGGGAAATGTTCACACAACGTCAGATATCGGGTGTCCTCCGGCAGATCGCCGGCCAGGACGTCGTCGAGATCACCGAGGGGGCCCTCTACACCAGCCGGCTCGCCGCGCTGGTCCACCTCGTCGAGCACTACGGCTTCGAGTACGCCGATGCACGACGGCACGGTGCCGACAAGAAGCAGATCACCGCGTACCTGTACCGGGACCCGCGCCCCGAGGCCCGGGCCCGGGAGGCGGCGACCATCGCCGCGTACCCGCAGGCGGGCAACGGCGGACCGGCGCCCGGGATGCGGCCGGGGTCGCTGAAGCCGCTCCCCGAGGCCCGGGAGGCGGTCGCACGCAACAAGGACCGGATCGCCTACGACGTCATGGCCCAGGCGGCCGGCACGCAGCAGCAGGCCGTCGCCTGGGGCGCGGTGGTCGTGCTGGTGCTGGTCCTGCTGGTGGCCGGGATGTACCTCGGTGCCCTGATCGGCGGCGTCCTGATGGCCGGGTTCCTCGTGGGCGCGTTCAAGCTGGGCGGGGTGCGGCGGGAGCGGATCGCCGCGCGGCTCCAGGCGGCCGGGTTCGTCGCCGTACGGGACGAGCACGGGCGGCAGCGCCTCCTGCGGCCCGGGCAGCAGCTTCCCGGGCACGCCAACCCGTTCGCGGGCTGACCGGCGGCGCGGGCGGGCCTCCTGCTCACGCGGCCCGCCCGCGCGTCCTCACCGGTCGGACGTGACCGTCACCTTCTCGTCGTTCTTGATCTGCTGCACGAGCCGGCTGACCTTCTCCTTGTCCCAGACCAGATTGCCGCCCCGGCTGCCGGAGATCGGGATGTTCATCGACGTGCCGTCGCCGCCGTTCACGCTCTTCATCGCGAAGAACATCTCCGACAGGTCGAACAGCGACATCTCCTGGTCGACGATCAGCGTGTCCAGACCCGCGCCCAGCGTGGGGTAGAGCGTGAACGGGTTCATGACCGTGCCCGGCGTCGCCGCCTGGCTCGCGAGGGCCGCCAGGAACTTCTGCTGGTTCTTCGTCCGCGCCAGGTCCGACTCCGCGAACGCGTACCGGGTGCGGACGAAGGCGAGCGCCTGCTCGCCGTCCAGGGTCTGCCTGCCCGTCTGGAAGTCGGCGCCGGACTTCTTGTCCTTGAAGCCCTTCTCGATGTCGATCTCGACCCCGCCGAGCGCGTCGACGATGTTCGCGAAGCCCGCGAAGCCGATCTCCGCGTAGTGGTCGATGCGCAGCCCGGTGTTGTGCTCCACGGTCCGGACCAGCAGCTCGGGGCCGTCCTCGGCGTACGCCGCGTTCAGCTTCACCCGGCGGCCCGTGCCCTTGAACGTCTTGCCGGACTCGGAGCCGACGAACGTCGGTATCTCCACGTCCGAGTCACGTGGCAGCGAGACCATCGTGTTCCCGCTGGAGCAGGCCGCGAGGATCATCATGGAGTCCGTGCGCTTGCCCTCGGCGGCGCCCGTGTGCAGCCGCTTCCTGTCCTCGGCCGTCAGCCCCTCGCGGCTGTCGGACCCGACGATCAGATAGGTCGTGCACGCGCCCTCCTCCGGACGCTCGACGACCTTGCCCAGGTCCACCTCGCGGCGCATCTTCCCGTCGGCCCAGAAGTACGTGCCGACCGTGGTGGCCAGCAGGGCCACGACCAGGGAGATGGACCCGATCTTGATGCGGCGCCCCCAGTCCGGCGCGGGGCGCGCGCCGCCGGGGACGGGCGGGCGGCCGGAGCCACCGCCGCCGTGCCCCTCCTCGCCGGGGCGCGGGATGCCGTACACCTGTCCGGTGTTGTAGTCGTCGGCGTACGGGCCCGAGGCCTGGCCGCGCCTCCCGTTCCCGGGGCCGTACGACGGCTGCGGCGGCACACCGGGCGCGGAGCCGGGCGCCCCGCCGGGGCGCTGCGGGGGGACCGGGGGGACGGCGCCGGGGCGCGAGCCGGGCCGTCCGGGCTGAGGCCAGTCATTCATGCCGAACAGTGTGCCGCCCGCACCCTGGGCCGTTACAGGTCGGGGGGCGCATTGCAGCGCCGCTGTGGCGAAGCTGATGCATTGCGCCGGGGGAGAGGTGCGGTGCGGCGCCGTACCAGTCCGGGCATATGGTGGAGGGCATGACAGATCAGGCCATGCTCGAAGGGAAGTCCACCGCGGCCTCCCGCACCACGCTGAGCCACATCATGACCCACAACGACACCAACCTCCTCGGTACGGTGCACGGCGGCGTGATCATGAAGCTGGTGGACGACGCGGCGGGCGCCGTCGCCGGCCGCCACTCCGGCGGGCCCGCGGTCACCGCCTCCATGGACGAGATGGTCTTCCTGGAGCCGGTCAGGGTCGGCGACCTGGTCCATGTGAAGGCCCAGGTCAACTGGACGGGCCGGTCCTCCATGGAGGTCGGCGTCCGGGTGCTGGCCGAGCGCTGGAACGAGTCCACGCCCGCGACCCAGGTCGGCTCCGCGTACCTGGTCTTCGCCGCGGTCGACGCGGACGGCAAGCCGCGCCAGGTGCCGCCGGTCGTGCCGGAGACGGAACGCGACATGCGGCGCTACCAGGAGGCGCAGATCCGCCGCACGCACCGGCTCGCCCGGCGCCGGGCGATCAAGGAGCTGCGGGAGCGCCGCGCGGCGGAGGGCATGGACGCGTAGCCCTCCCTTTCCGGAGGCCCAGCGCCCGGCCCCCCGTTCACGGGCACACCACCTGGTCGCCCGTCACCGCGCTGTACCCGCCCTTCGGCGGCGCAGCCACCGGCGCCTCGGCCCGCACCGGCCGCACCGTCGTGTGTGCCGTCCCCGCCGTCACCCGCATCACCGGCCCCTGCCCCGGCATCGCCCGCAGCTCCGCCCCCGGCAGGGCCTCCGCCAGGGTCCTGGCCGACCGGTCCCAGCGCGGGTCGTACGCGACGACCGTCCGTACCACGTCCCGCCGGTCCGCGTTGTACGGCGTGCGCGTCGTGCGGAACCCCGTCGCCCGCAGTGCCGCGTCCACCTTCGCGCCCAGCCCGTCCAGCCGCGTCCCGTTGTAGACCTGCACCCGCACCCGCTCGGGCGCCACGTCCACCAGCTTCCGCCGGGGCGCGGGCGCCGCGGCGGCGCCCGGAGACCGGGACACCGACGTCAGCGGCCGGTCCTCCCGGATCGCGTCGAACAGCTTCCGCGCGCCCTCCGCCTCCCACTTCACCACCGACCCGAGCCCCTTCACCGCCGCTCCCGCCGGCTCCACCGGCACCGAGGTGAACTCCGACGAGGTGGTCGACAACCCCCGCATCGCCTTCGCCAGCCCCACCATCTCCTCCGCCCCGAAGCCGTCGTCGGCCCGCACCGCCCCGGCCATCGCGCCCACCACCTTGCGGAACCGAACCGGGTTCAGCAGCGCGGGGTCACTCGACGCCCGCTCCACCAGCGCCGCCACGAACCGCTGCTGGCGACGCATCCGGCCCAGGTCGGAGGCCCCGTCGACATACCGCGAGCGCACGTACCGCAGCGCCTGCCCGCCGTCCAGCGTGTGTGTCCCGGCCGCCAGGTCCAGCCCGGTGTGCGGGTCCTTCATCCGGCGTGCCGTGCAGATCCGCACCCCGCCGACGGCGTCCACGGTCCGCATGAACGACACGAAGTCGACCTCCAGATAGTGGTCGATCTTCACCCCGGTCAGCTGCTCCACCGTCCGCACGGTCAGGTTCGGCCCGCCCTCCGCGTACGCGGCGTTCAGCTTCACCGGGTGCGACGCGTGCCGCTTGCCGCTCGTCGCGTCCCGGCGCTCCGGCAGCTCCGCGTACGTGTCGCGGGGCAGCGACACCAGGCTGGCCCGCCGCCGGTCCTCCGAGATGTGCGCCAGGATGATCGTGTCCGTGCAGTTGCAGGGGGCCCCGCCCAGCCGGTAGCGGGCCTTGTCCTCGGGAGTGAGGTTGGCGCGCCCGTCCGTGCCGACCAGCAGGATGTTCGTGCCGTGGCCGCCCTCGGGGCGGTTCTTCATGTCCTTGAACGCGTCGACCCGTCCGATGCCCGTGTCCAGGCTGGTCATGACCGCGTGCCCGATCCCGCCCGCCCCGAGCACCAGCACCGACAGGGCCGTCGCCAGCTTCGTACCCCATCGCGATCCGCCGCGGCGGCGCCCGGCCGGGGGCCGTCCCGCACGGCGGCGGGCGGGTGGCGGGGGACCCGGGCGTGCCGGGCGGCGGCGGGGCGGTGTGGGCACGGGCGGGCACCTCCGCGGACGGCGCGGGACGAGACCGGAGGGGGGATCGTACGGCGAGGGGGGACGCACGGTGAGCTGACAGGGGCGGACCGTACGCACAGTAGGCCCATACGATCAGCGCCCGCCCGCGCCGCCCGGGCGGCGCGCCTCGCCGTCCCCCGTTCGCGGTAACGTGGCGGCGCCACACCCGCCCCGGACCCCCTTAGGAACCATGCCGCCCCTGCCCCCGGTCTCCGTGATCATGCCGGTCCTCAACGAGGAGCGGTATCTGCGCGACTCGGTCCGCCACATCCTCGCGCAGGAGTACGACGGCGAGATGGAGGTGGTGATCGCGCTCGGGCCCTCCGCGGACCGCACCGACGAGATCGCCGCCGAGCTGGTAGCCGAGGACCCCCGCGTCCACACCGTGCCCAACCCGACGGGCCGTACCCCCGCCGCGCTCAACGCCGCGATCAAGGCGTCCCGCCATCCGATCGTGGTACGCGTCGACGGACACGGCATGCTCTCCCCGAACTACATCGCCACCGCCGTCCGCCTGCTGGAGGAGACCGGCGCGCAGAACGTCGGCGGCATCATGCACGCCGAGGGCGAGAACGCCTGGGAGCAGGCCGTCGCCGCCGCCATGACCTCCAGGATCGGTGTCGGCAACGCGGCCTTCCACACGGGCGGCGAGGCGGGCCCCGCCGAGACGGTGTACCTCGGCGTCTTCCGCCGCGAGGCCCTTGAACAGCAGGGCGGCTACAACAAGGAGTTCATCCGCGCCCAGGACTGGGAGCTGAACTTCCGCATCCGTGAGGCCGGCGGGCTCATCTGGTTCTCGCCCGAGCTGCGCGTCCAGTACCGCCCCCGCCCCACCGTGCGGGCCCTGGCGAAGCAGTACAAGGACTACGGCCGCTGGCGCCATGTCGTCGCCCGCTACCACCAGGGCTCCATCAACCTCCGCTACCTGGCCCCGCCGACCGCCCTGTGCGCCATCGCCGCCGGTCTGGCCGTCGGCGCCACCCTCACCCCGCTGGGCCTCGTCGTCCCCGGCGGATACCTCGCGGCCATCACCCTCGGCTCGCTCCCTGCGGGGAAGGGCCTGCCCCTGAAGGCCCGCGCCCAGATCCCCGTCGCCCTCGCGACGATGCACATGTCCTGGGGCTTCGGCTTCCTGACCAGCCCGCGCGCGCTCGCCAGGCGGGTCATCGCCAGCCGCCGCCCGGCGGTCGTCCAGGCGAAGAGCTGACAGCCGTATGAGGAAGGGCCCGCCGCGGTGGCGGCGGGCCCTTCCTCATGTGCGGGAGGCGTCGGCGGGAGGCGTCAGCTCTTCCCGTCCCAGCGGTACGGCCCGTACACCGGCATACAGTCCTTCTCGGCGGCGTTCGAGTTCTCCGCGTCGTCCGGCAGGGCGCCCGCCTCGGGCTTCTCCTGCTTCGGGAAGGTGTCGCCCTCGCGCCAGTCCGCGCCGACGGTCAGCCGCAGCCCCTCCACGTCGGCCGCCACCCGCACCGCGCCGTTCGACAGACCGAGCGCCTCCGCCACGGACAGCGCGTCCGCTTTGCCCTGCTCCCCGGCGGACTTGGGGTACGCGAGGACGGTCTCGGAGGAGGACGCCGCCGTCTGCGACTCGGTGGCCCGGGTGAAACCCATGCCCCGGAGCAGCTCCCCGATGTGCCGGGCCCGCCCCTTCACGGGGTACTGGCCGTCGCCGCCGGTGCCGTTGAGGACGGTGACCGCGAGCGAACCGGGCTCGGCCGCCCGCGGGCCGGTTTTCTTCGGATCGGGGCTCTTCGAGGCGGACGCCCTGCCGTCGTCCGGCCCGCCGTTCTTGTCGAAGGGGATGTCCTCGCGGAGCATCTTCCACAGCTGCGCCGACGCCTTGGTCTGCGGCACCAGATGGGCGTTGGGGTTCCGGGGGTCCGGATCCGTGGGCAGGGTCGTCATGGTGATGCGGTCCGTCGGGACGTCCTTCAGCTCCATCGCCAGGTCGAAGAGCCTCTTCACCGTGCCCAGCTCGTCCGACACCTGGATCGCCTTGGTGCCCGTCTCCGCGAGGTCCATGATCCGGCCGGTGTCGGTGAACGCGTTCTGCTCCTTGAGCTGCCGCAGCATGCCGTTCATGTACATGTGCTGGGCCCGGGCGCGCAGTTGGTCGCTTCCCCAGGCGTGCCGGGTGCGCAGCCACTGGAGCGCCTGCTCGCCCTTGACCTCGTGCTCACCCGCGGTGGGCAGCTTCAGGCCCGAGCCGCCCTTCTGCTGCCGGGTGGGCCGGTCCCACACCCCGTGGTCGACACACACCGGCACGCCGCCGACGGCGTCCGCCATGCTGACGATGCCCGCGAAGTCCACCATCATCCAGTGGTCGATGTAGACGCCGGTCAGCGTCTCCCAGGTGGTGAGTGTGCAGCCCGCGCCGCCCCGCTGGAGGGAGTGCGTGATGATGTCGCTGACCTCGTGGAACGTCTCGTCCGTCTCCGGGTCCCTGCACTCCGGGATGGTCACCCGGGTGTCCCGCGGGATGCTCACCACGGACGCGCTCTTGCGGTCCGCCGACACATGGAGCAGCATCTGCACATCGCCGCGCGGCTTGTCGCCCACGGTGTCCCTGGCGCCGCCGAGTTTCAGGTTCTCCTCGGAGTTCCGGCTGTCCGAGCCGATCAGCAGGATGTTGAGCGGGGTGTGCCCGGACGCGTTCGGCGCGGCCTTCGTCACCCCGCTGTCGCCGCCGCTGCGGCTTCCGCTGCGGATGTTGCCGTTGAGGTGCTCGATATAGAGGTAGCCCGCCGCCGCGGTGCCGAGTATCAGCAGGGACAGGACGGATGCGACCCAGCGGAACACCTTGCGTCTGCCGCCCTTGGCCGTCCGCTGCCGGGGGACGTCGGCCCGGCGCCGCCCCCGCGAGCCGCCGGGCCCGTCTCCCGGGGGTCGTCTCCGGCCCCTGCCCGGCGGACCGCCGGGCGCACCTCCCGGGGGACCGCCGGGGCGGTCCGGGCGGCCGTCGCCGTCCCGTTCCCGTACGTCTGTTCCTGTTCCTGTTCCTGTGCCTATGTGCCCGCCGGGACCGTCGTCCCGGCCCGGCTCATGGGCCTCACGGGCGTGCGGAACGCCTCCCCGCGTTCCCTCCCCACGCACGCTGCTGTGTCCCACCCACGTCTCCCCTGTATGTGTCCGTGTTCAGGCGGCAGGCGTCACTTGGCGCACACCTGCTTGTCCGCCTCCACCTTCTGCACACCCTCCGGCGCCTTCGCCGGCCCGGTGATCGGTACCCCCGCGGCGGTGAAGTCCTTGCCTAGGGTGAGCACCATCGGCTCGCGCTCCCCGGCGTCCGCGGTCCCCTGCTTGAGCGCCGAGGCCGGAAGCCCCATCAGGTCGGCCAGTTTCCGGGCCTGTTCGATCTGGTTTGGCGCGAACTCCAGTGTCGTCTTCCCAATGTTCTCCGGAGCGTTCGCCTTGTTCGTCGACAGCCGGACGCCCTGCTCGTTCTGCAGCCAGTTGATCGTCGACTGGGCGCCGCCGCGCACCCCGCTGCCGTTGTAGACGTCGACCCGCACCTGTGCGGCCTCGGCGCGCGGGCCTTCCAGCAGCTCGGCCTCCGCCTTGGCCTTGGCGTCCTTGGCGTCCTTCTCCTTCTTCTTCACCTCGGTGAGCGACACATCGTTCTGGAGCATGGAGAACAGCTGCGGGGCCCGGGTCTGGTCCATGACGACGGTCGCCCTGTTCGGGTCGTCCGGGTTGTCGACGACCGGCAGCGTCACGAAGCTGATGTTCTTCGTGTCGACCTTGGCCAGTTCCTTCGCCAGTTCGGCCAGCTTGTCGACGTCCCCTATGCCGGTGTCGACGGTGAGCGCCTTGGTGGCCGCGTCCGCGAGGTCCCAGAGTTTGCCCGCGTCGGTCAGCGTGTCGCTCGACTTCATCTTGCGGATCATCGAGCTCATGAACTGCTGTTGTGTCTCGATGCGGCTGAGGTCGCTCTTCAGTCCGAAGGCCTGCCGGGTGCGGACGAACGCGAGAGCCTGCTCGCCCTCGATGACGCTCGTGCCGACCGGCAGCTTCAGTCCCGACTTCTTGTCGTCGACGTCCTTCTCCACGCACACCTCGACGCCGCCGACCGCGGTGGAGAGGGTCTTCACGGCGTTGAAGTCGACCATCATGAAGTGGTCGATCGGGACGCCCGTGATCGCGTTGACGGTGCGCATGGCGCAGCCCGGGTCCCGCTCCAGCTGCCCCAGGCTCTCGTTGAAGCGGGAGCCCAGCGACCCGGGGATCACGCGCGTGCCGCCGTCGGACTTGGTCTCGCAGTCCGGGATGTCCGTGATCATGTCCCGGGGGATGGACATGGCGGTGGCGTTCGTCCGGTCCTTGGAGACGTGGAAGAGGATCGTGGTGTCGGCGTGGCCGGGGCTGTTCTTGTCGCCATAGCCCTCGTTGCCGTCACCGGTGCGCTTGTCGGTGCCGATGACCAGGATGTTGATGGCCTGGTCCTTCTTGAAGCCCCCGGTGCTGCCGCCCGCGCCGGCCACGTCGTAGGTGCTGATGTTGTCGTTCAGGCGGCCCTTGACGTAGTAGTAGCCGACCGCCGTGCCGACCACCACGAAGGCGGTGATCCCGCCCGTCCAGACGAGGACCTTCCTGCCCCGGGACTTCTTCGGCCTGGGCCTGCGTCGGCCGGCCGAGCCGCGCGAGCCGCCGCGGCGCCCGCCGCCGGAGCGGTCCGGGCCGCCGTCCTCATGCTCGTCCTCGTGGCCGGGTTCGGGCACGCGCCGTCTGCGCTGGCTCGGTACCTCCGCGACCCGGCGGCGGGACTCGGCCGGCGCGGCGGTGGTGCGCGAGGCGGCTGGTGAGGCGGCTGGTGAGGCGGTGGTGGCGTGCGGAGAGGCGACAGGTGACTGCGGTGTGGAAGGATCCAGTCGCAGTTCGTAGTTACCGGTCGCCGGGTTCAGCACCCACTGGTCGGCGGGGTCGATGTCCTCCGCCCGTCCACGGCTGTGCGCGTCCACGGTTGCTTGAGTCCTCCGTCGGTGCCACGCGAGACGCCTCCCCGCCTGGCGCTCGGTCTCTCGATCCTGGCGCGTGACGTAGGTGGCCATCGCACCGGATCGCGTCACACTATCCGCCCAGCTCAGAGCTGGGCGACGCGCGTGACAAATTCCACGGTCCTTACAATCGGACAAGTCACCCCGAAGGGGATGGATCTGAGCTCCTGTCTCTCTGCTTGTCGGCCCGGTTATCGGCATGCGCCTGCGGCGGCGTTGGTTCCGGTGAAGGTGGGGGCGCCTCCGGAAGGTCTGGGGGCGGGAGCGGTCGCGGACGACGGGGACGGGCCGGTGTCATGCTCCTCTGCCTCTCCTGACGGTACGACGCGCACGGGCGCGTCCACTCGGAGCCGCTTGAACAGCTGGTCGGCGGCGGGCTGCACCAGCTCGTCCCGGTTGCGGTTCGCATGGTACGGCTGGCGGGGAACCGTCAGGAACTGCACCTTTTCAGCCGGTACGCTGCGAAGCGTCCGCGCCAGCTCGTAGAGGTCCTTCAGCGAGTCCAGCCCCGGGTCGGTGGTGAGCGATCTGGTCGCCGCGTCGAGCACGGGGTAGAGGCGCGTCGGGTTGAGCAGCACGCCGTTGCTCTGCACCTTGCGGACCAGTGCGCCGAGGAACTGCTGCTGGCGGTCCATGCGTTCCGTGTCGCTGCCGTCCCCGAGGGACTTGCGGGCCCGCACGTACCCCAGGGCCTGCTCGCCGTCGAGCGTCTGCGGCCCCGCGTCCAGCTTCAGCCTCGCGTCCTTGTCGTCGATCGGCTCGGTCACGCAGACCCGTACCCCGCCGACGGCGTCCACCATGTCCTTGAAGCCCCGGAAGTCGATCACCATGTGGTGGTCCATCCGGATCCCGGTGAGGTTCTCCACCGTACGGATCGTGCAGGCCGTTCCGCCGATCTCGAACGCCCAGTTGAACTGGGCGAAGCGTGCAGGCGTGGCCCTGCCGTCCGGGGTGTGGCACTCGGGGATGTCCACCATCAGGTCGCGGGGGAGCGACACGGCCGTGACGCCGTGCCCGCGCGCCGACATGTGCAGCAGGATCGTGGTGTCCGACCGCTGGGTGCCGCCGTCCTGCCCGTACTCCGCGTTGCCGTCCCCGGCGCGGGTGTCGGACCCGATCAGCAGGATGTTCCGGCCGCCGCGCGGCACGGGCGCGGGGCGCTGCCGCTCGTACCGCTTCAGCTCGGCCACGGCGGTCGTGTCGGTGGTGATGTTCCGGTCCAGCTTCCGGTAGAGCCACCATCCCGCACCCGAGGCCGTCATCACGAGCAGGGCCGCCGCGAACGCGCCCCAGCGCAGCCATCCTGCCCGCCACCAGGAGCCGGGGCCGGGGTCTGGGGTCGCCTCGGGCTCCGGCTCGGGGGGCGGGTCGGAGGTGCCGGAAGTGTCCGTCACGTCAGAGTCCATCCTTCAGGCGTCGGCGGCACCCAGGGCAGCCGCACCGCTGTCACGCACAGTGAGACGGCTGAGCCCGGCACAGGGTTGTGTGCCGATCATCCATGCCCATGCCCTCCCCGCCCGGCTGGACTCGACGCCCCGCGCCGCCCGCTCCGCCGTACGGGGGGTCGGGCACTCCGGCAGACGACGGCGAGGCGCCGCCCCCGCGCTCCGGCGGCCCGGGTTCCGCCCGTCCGGCCCGTCAGGCGCCGACGAGCGGCGGACGTACGGTGGTCAGGCGCCGGCCCGGTCCGTGACCCGTTCGCTCTCCACCCGCTGCGCCAGCGCGTCCGGTGCCAGCCGGTCCAGGTGGCGGCACAGGACGACGGACCCGCCCGCCGCGAGCGGCGCGTACAGCCCCGCCGACACGCCCTCCCAGGTGTCCCATGCCAGTCCGGACAGCAGCCGCGACCCGCTCTTCAGGCCCAGCCGCGCCGCGTCCTCCCGCGCCCGCGCGACCAGTCCGGCGCCCGACAGCTCAGAACCGTCACCCCGCACCGTGAGCGTGACCGCGTCCGGCTCGACCGGCATGTACGGGGCGAACCGGTCCCCCTGGCCGGGCACCTCCACCGCGTAGTCCTCGTATCCGTCCGGGGCTCCGGGGACGAACCGCCGCCCCAGCGGCGCGAGCGACAGCGCCAGTCGGCTGCCCGGGCAGGCCAGCCCGTCCTCCAGCCGGTCGGGCCCGGCCACCACGTGGTCGGCCGCCGCCGGGTCGCCGTCCAGCTCGGCCACCACGCCCACCGACGAACAGGCCAGCAGCCACACCGCGGTCTGCCAGTGCGCCGGCAGCAGCAGCGCGACCCGTTCACCGGGCTCGGCCGACAGGCCGTCCTGGAGCAGGTTCGCCGTCTTGGCCACCCAGTTGGCGAAGGTGGCGACGGACAGTTCGACGCGCTCACCGGTGGAGTCGTCGTAGAAGGTGACAAGGGGGCGGGCCGGGTCCGCGGCGAGCGCGGATCGCAGCAGGTCGGCGGGGGTGCGGTCGCTGGCGTTCACCCGCGCAAGCGTACGTGGCGGGGCCCGTCGGGGGAGGGCCGAGCGGGTGACTTGTTACTCCGTACGGCCCGATGGACCGTCAGAAAAGGAACGAGCGAAGCGCATGAGGCATGTCGACTATCGGGCTATGCGTTCCCTTCTCGTCTCTTCGATCGGCGTGGCGACCGCAGCCGCGCTCGCCGTGCCGCTGTCGCTGTCCCTGCACGAGGCCCCCACGCCTCCCCGGAGTGCCAAGGCCGCGAGGGCCGCTCACCCGGGCGGGCCCGGGGACCCGGCGGGGCCGGGTTCCACCAGGTCCCTGCCGCTGGTGCCGCTCGGCGCCGAGAACCGCGCGGGTGGCGGGACATCCACCCGCGGGCTGGCCCGGCGGGACGTGCAGCCGTTCTCCCTGCTGGGGGTGGTCTGGGAGAACCCGCGCGCGGAACTGCGCGGCACGGTCCAGGTCCGCACCCGCTCCACCACGACGGGCGCCTGGTCCGATTGGCAGGATCTGGAGGCCCACCACGGCGAGCACGGCGCCGACTCCGGCACTGCGGAGGCCCGCGCACACGCGGTACGCGGCGCCACGGCCCCGCTGTGGGTGGGCGACTCGAACGGCGTCGAGGTCCGCGTGCGAGCCGCGAACGCGACCGGCCCCGGTACCGCCCGCGCGGCACTGCCGCGCGGACTGCGCGTCGAACTGGTGGACCCGGGCGACGACTCGGGCGAGGTCTCCGGCGCGAGCGGGGCGGCCGCGGCGAGCGCCGACCCCGAACCGGACACGGAACAGACACCCCGGGAGCAGGCGGGAGAGTCCCCCCGGGAAACGTCCCCGGCCCCGGCCGAGGCGGCCGGGACAGGAGACACGGAGACAGAAGCCGCCGCGGACACGGCGGGAGAAGCCGCAGCGGACGCCCCGACGCAAGCCGCAGCGGACACCGCAGCGGACGCCGCGGCCGAGGCTGCAGCGGACATCGTCGGAGACGCTGTCGTCGCCCCCCAGCTCCCCGAGGACTACATCGGCCCCAGGCCGCCGATCGTCACCCGCAGGGGCTGGGGTGCCGACGAGTCGCTGCGCGAGGCGCACTTCCTCTACACGAACACGGTGCGTGCGGCATTCATCCATCACAGCGCCACCGGGAACAACTACACCTGTGCGCAGGCCCCCTCGCTCCTTCGCAGTATTTACCGCTACCACACGGTGAGCCTGGGATGGCGTGACATCGGCTACAACTTCGCCATCGACAAGTGCGGAAACATCTACGAAGGCAGGGCCGGCGGAGTAGCCCGAGCGGTGCAGGGCGCACATACTCTCGGTTTCAACAGCAACAGCACGGGCATCGCGGTCCTCGGCACATTCACCACCTCGACCCCACCCGCCGCGGCGGTAACCGCGGCGGCGCAGCTGACGTCCTGGAAACTCGGCCTGCACGGAAGGGATCCGCGGGCCACGACCACGCTGACATCCGCCGGCGGCAACCTGTACAAGAAAGGCACCACGGCCAAGCTGAAGGTCATCTCCGGACACCGCGACGGCTACGCCACGGAATGCCCGGGGGCGAAGCTCTACGAGAAGCTCGGAACGATCCGCACGGCCGCGGCGAAATACCAGGGGAGGAGCTGAGGTAACGCCAGTTCGACGGCCGCCTGAACAGGACCTCCACGATCTGCCTACACTGTCCGCCCGTACTGATCGTATGACCCTGATCGTATGACCGATCCCGGAACGCGAAACGCGGAACGCGGAGCCGCACACACGCATCAGACACCACGACACAGCGCGTGACCCATCGGCCGGCCCCAGTAGGAAGCAGAGACGACAAGGTGACAGAAGCGATCCTCCTGGTCGGTGGCAAGGGAACCCGGCTGCGGCCCATGACGGTCAACACGCCCAAGCCGATGGTGCCGGCGGCGGGAGTGCCGTTCCTCACCCACCAGCTGGCCCGCGCGCGGGCGGCCGGCGTCGAGCACATCGTGCTGGCGACCTCGTACCTGGCCGAGGTGTTCGAGCCGTACTTCGGTGACGGCTCCGCGCTCGGCCTGCACATCGAGTACGTCACCGAGAAGGAGCCGCTGGGCACCGGCGGCGCGATACGCAACGTCGCCTCGCGGCTTCACTCGGCCCCGGACGACCCGGTCCTCATCTTCAACGGCGACATCCTGACCGGTCTCGACATCCGCGCCCTGGTCGACACCCACCGCACCTCCGGCGCCGACATATCCCTCCACCTCACCCGGGTCGAGGACCCCCGCGCCTTCGGCCTGGTCCCGACGGACGACACCGGACGCGTCACCGCCTTCCTGGAGAAGCCGCAGACGCCCGAGGAGATCGTCACCGACCAGATCAACGCCGGCGCGTACGTCTTCCGGCGCTCCGTCATCGACTCCATCCCCACCGGCCGCCCGGTCTCGGTCGAGCGTGAGACGTTCCCGGACCTGCTGGCCTCCGGCGCCCACCTCCAGGGGATGGTCGACTCCACGTACTGGCTGGACCTCGGCACCCCGCAGGCGTTCGTACGCGGCTCCGCCGACCTCGTCCTGGGCCGCGCCCCTTCCCCGGCGGTGCCCGGGCGGCACGGCGAGCGCCTGGTACTGGAGGGCGCGACGGCGGCCCCGGACGCCAAGCTGACGGGCGGCACCGTCGTCTGCGCGGGCGCGACGGTGGGCGAGGGCGCCACCGTGGAAGGCAGCGTCATCATGTCCGGCGCGGTCGTGGAGCCGGGTGCGTTGATCGTGGACTCCCTGGTGGGCGAAGGCGCCCGGATCGGCGCCCGCTCGATCCTGCACGGCGCGGTGATCGGCGACGGGGCCCAGATCGGCCCGGACAACGAACTCCGCGACGGCGTACGCGTCTGGTGCGACGCCCGCCTCACCGCCGGCTCCATCCGCTTCTCCTCGGACCAGTAGGAGCCCGAGGCCAAGGCGAGCGGGCCGCAGCCAGGCGGGCCGGAGCCCGGGTACGGCGGGGCCGCGGCCAGGCGGGCCGGAACCTGAGCAGCACCGGGCTTCAGGCAGCGCGGGGCTACCCTGTCCAGAGCCCCACCGCCAGCCGACCCCACCCCTCCGGAGCCCCCAGTGGCAGGCCGCTACGTCCCCCGTCACACCTCGGCCATCCACCCGGCCGCGCAGGCCGAACCCACCTCCGCCCCCACGGCGGACGGGGGCACGTCCGCTCCCACGGCGGGCACGGCTACGGCCGCCCCCACGGCGGGCAGCGCCGTGGCCGGGGCCGTCGCCGCAGATCCGGAGGCCGCGCCGTTCACCACCGGGGCTCGGGGGAACGCCGCCCCCGCAGCGGGTGGGGATCTGGTCGCTTCAGCTGTGGAGGCAGGCACCACCCAGGGCGTGGCGAGTCACCTGTTCCCGGCCGAGGCCGGGAACCCGGCGGAGGACGGCCCCGGCGGAACCGGCCCCGAGCCCACGCGCTCCGTACCCCCGGCGCGCACCCCCGGTACGGGCACCGGCCCCGGCGGCACCGGTGCCGGCAGGGGGCGTGTCCACGCCGGCCCGGGCCACGGCGGTACGAGCCCGTGGCAGACCCGCACCGGTCCGGCCCACCCCCCCGGTCCGGGCAACGGCCCCGGTCGGCCCCGCAGCGGCGCCGACACCGGCCGGACCCGGACCTGGCGTCCGCCCTGGCCCCTGGATCTGGGCCTCACCCTGGCGCCCCTCCGCCGAGGCCCGGCGGACCCGACCTTCCGCCCCGCGCCGGACGGCGCGGTATGGCGCACCACCCGCACCCCGGAGGGTCCCGGCACCCTGCGCGTCACGGCGAACATGGCCGGCGGCACCGTCGAGGCCCAGGCCTGGGGCTCCGGCGCCCAGTGGCTCCTGGACACCCTCCCGGACCTGCTCGGCGCACAGGACGGCCCGGAGGCGTTCACCCCCCGCCACCGCCTGCTCGCCACCACCCTGCACCGTCGGCCCGGCCTGCGCCTGACCCGCACCGGACTGGTCATGGAGTCGCTGATCCCGTCCATCCTGGAGCAGAAGGTCACGACGAACGAGGCCTACCGGGCCTGGCGGCTGCTGGTCCGCCAGTACGGCGAGCCCGCGCCCGGCCCGGCGGTCCCGGGCCGCGAACCGCGCATGTACGTGATGCCGGACGCGCGCACCTGGGCGGGGATCCCGTCCTGGGACTGGCACCGCGCGGGAGTCGACGGCAAGCGCTCGGCAACCGTCCTGCGGGCCGTGCGGGTGGCTCCCCGCCTGGAGGAGGCGTCGGCCATGGTCCCGGAGGACGCCTGCCGCCGCCTGGAACTCATCCCGGGCATCGGCCCCTGGACCTCCGCCGAAACGGTGCAGCGCAGCAACGGCGCCCCCGATGCCGTCAGCGTGGGCGACTACCACCTGCCCGGTGTCATCGGCCACGCCCTGGGCGACAACCGGGACGCCGACGACACCGAGATGCTCCGGCTCCTGGAGCCGTACGCCGGCCAGCGCCACCGCGCCGTCCGCCTGATCCTCCTCAGCGGCCACACCCCGCCCCGCCGCGCTCCCCGCATGAGCGTCCGCGACATCGCCGGCCTCTAGACACGCCCCCGCAGTGGGCGCCCCTTCAGCCGTACGGCGTGCCGAACACCGTCCACGCGCGACACCGGGGCCCGGGGCGGAGTCCCGGTCACCGGGGAGGGCCGGAACGGCGGACGACCAGCGGGCCCGGGCCCCGCGCACTCACCGCACCGTCACGAAGTCCCCCACCTCCCGCGCTGCCCGCTCCTTCGGCGCCTCCGCCGCATGACCCACGGCGACCGCCCCCATGGGGTCCCAGTTCTCCGGAAGCTCCAGCACCTCCCGTACGACGTCCCGGCAGAACATCGTCGACGACACCCACGCCGAGCCGAGCTGCTCACCCGCCAGCGCGACCAGGAAGTTCTGCACCCCGGCACCCGCCGCGACCACGAACATCTCCCGCTCGGCCGCCGCCCGCCGCGCGTCCCCGTAGGTGTGCGCGCCCTCCGCGACCAGACACGGCACCACCAGGTACGGCGCGTTCCGCAGTACGTCACCCCGCCGCACCCGCCGGGCGATGGCCTCTTCGCCCAGCCCGTCCCGCCGCAGATCGTCCACCCACGCGTCCCGCATCGCGTCCAGCAGCCGCAGCCTCGCCCGCGACGACTCGAGCAGCACGAACCGCCACGGTGTCGTGTGGTGCGGCGCGGGCGCCGTCACCGCCGCGGCGACCGCGCGCCGCACCGCACCGGGATCCACGGGGGTGTCGGTGAACGCCCGCACCGTCCGCCGCAGCGTCACCGCGCGGCGTATCGCCTCCGAGGTACCGAGCCGGAACATGTCGCTCCCGGGGTCCCGCACCAGAGCCCGAGCCCCGGGCCCGTCCTCCCCGTCCCCGGTCACCAGGTGCGCCAGCCCTCGTACGACGGCGACGGGGCGTCCGGTCGCCTTGCCCTTCACGAGGTCACCGGCGGCGGCCAGCTCGTCGGCACCGGCCACGACGGTTGCGACGAGTGGGTTCCCGTAGGTGTCGGTGCCGCCCCGCAGGTCGTCCAGGACCCGCACCCCGGCCGCGCCGATCGCCACGTCCGTCAGGCCGCTCCGCCACGGCCGCCCGAAGGTGTCGGTGATCACGACCCCGACGGTGACACCGAGCAGATCCCGCAGCCCCGCCCGTATCGCCCGCGCGGACTCGTCCGGATCCTCGGGCAGCAACAGGACCGTGCCGGACGGGGTGTTGGAGGCGTCCACCCCGGCGGCGGCCATCACCAGCCCCTGCCGGTTCTCGACGATCCGCAGCGTGCCGCGCCGGGCGACCACCCGTACCGTCTCCGCGTCGATCGCGGCCTCCCGGTCGTCGGCCGCGACGACCCGCCCCTCCGCCTTGCTCACGATCTTCGACGTGACCAGCACGATGTCCCCGTCGGCCAGCCCCGGTTCGGCGATGGCGATCAGCTTCGCCGGCTCATCGCCCTCCTGCACCTCAGGCACCCCTCCAGGCGCCCATACCCGGTACCCGCCATCCTCCACGCCACCGACCGCACCATGGCTCACACCTCCGGCGGCACCACCGGCCGGACCACCGTCCAGGCCGTCATCCGGCCCACCGGCCCCGGCGGCAACCCCGACGGGCCCCGTCCCCGCCTCCGACCCGGCATCCTCCGGCCCCCCGGCGGCCATCCCCTCCACGTCCCCCCGCCGTGTCATCCCCGTACCTCCTCCGCGAGCCGCAGGGCCTCGCCGGCCATCGCCGCGGTCGCCTCCACGTCCGTCATCATCAGCGGAACCGCCCGGCAGCGGATGCCCGCCGCCTCCACCTCCGCCACCGCGCCCTCGTCCACCGTGTCGACGAGCCAGCCGTCCAGCAGCCCCGGCCCGTAGTGCTTGGCCACGGCCGCCGCCGTCGCCTCCACGCCCACCGCTGCGAGCACCTTGTCCGCCATACCCCGCACCGGAGCGTCCCCCACGATCGGGGACAGTCCGACCACCGGCACGCCCGCGTCCGCGATGGCCTCCCGGATCCCCGGCACCGCCAGGATCGTGCCGATGCTCACCACCGGGTTCGACGGCGGGAACAGCACGACGTCCGCATCCGCGATCGCTTCCAGCACACCCGGCGCCGGCTTGGCCTGGTCGGCACCCACCGGCACGACCGCCTGTGCGTCGACGGAGGCGCGCAGCCGCACCCAGTACTCCTGGAAGTGGATCGCCTTGCGCTCCCCGTCGACCTCGGCGGCGACATGCGTCTCCACCCGGTCGTCGGACATCGGTAGCAACCGCACCCCCGGCTTCCACCGGTCGCACAGCGCCTCCGTGACCGCGCTCAGCGGATAGCCCGCGCCCAGCATCTGCGTGCGGACGATGTGCGTGGCGAAATCCCGGTCCCCGAGCCCGAACCACTCCGGCCCCACGCCGTACGCGGCCAGCTCGCTCTTGACCTGGAACGTCTCGTCCGCCCGTCCCCAGCCCTGTTCTTCATTGATGCCACCGCCGAGGGTGTACATCACCGTGTCCAGGTCCGGGCAGACCTTCAGCCCGAACAGATGGATATCGTCGCCGGTGTTGCCGACGACCGTGATGTCCGCGTCGGGCGCGGCCTTCTTCAGACCACGCAGGAAACGGGCACCACCGATGCCGCCGGCCAGAACCACAACTCGCATGCACAGCAGTCTGTCAGGCGGACACGACAGCCCGCTCGCTCGCCTCAGAGACTGTGGACGACATCCGCACTGTGGACAACCCCAGGCACCGAACGGGTGAGGGGACGAGCCGCGTGCATCGGCATCTCGGTCAGGCCGGGGAAGTAGATGTGCAGGCTGACGGCCGGTTCGAGCGAGTCGTTGACGATCTCGTGCACATGACCGGGCGCGAACACCCTGCCCCATCCCCCGCGCCCGCTCCCGTCGAGGACTCGTGCACCTCGCGCCGAATGCTCCGTCAGCTCCCCCTCCAGCACGGTCATCACGCCGGACGACGGACCGTGGTCGTGCAGCCCGGTGCCCTGGCCCGGCAGCCAGGACAGCAGCCACACCTCGTAGCCGGGGCCCGTGCGGAGCCGGTGGTACCAGCGGGTCGTGGCGTCGTAGGCGACGAGATGTGCCCACTGGCCGCGGTCGGCCGCGATGGAGCGGGCCAGTCCGGCGAACTCCGCGACGGTGGTTGGGTGCTGCTTCGCGGGCTGGAGCAGATGCTGGACTGCGAGGATGTCACCGGCGATCTGCAGGTCGCTGTCGTCGGTGGCGGTGGCGGTGGCGGTGGCGGTGGCGGTCGCGTCGGCCGTGACGGTGCCGGTCGGGTTGCCGCTGGTCGTGCTGTCGTCGTTCATGGGGTGCGTTGGTTCCTCGGCAGAGCGGAGCGGTGTCGGTCGACGCACGGTCGAACGAGGCTCGACGATCATTGGATACGGATCACTACGGGGGATCCCTGCGGATCACTGCGTTTCACCCGGGGCACACGGCCGACTGGATCAGGCCTGCCCGGTGGGGGAGTGACTGCGCTGGAGCCTTACGGCGTCAACAGCAACAGCTACAGGAACAACAACAGCGCACGAGGGCAGCGCGACGGAACCCACGGAGGTCGTGGGGCGCGGAGGGCGCTGCGGTCGCTGGCATGCCCACCAAAGTGGCCGACGGCCGTTCCCTCTGTCAACCCGATGCGTGGTTTGGGCTCAATGTTTCATCACATCCGGTTACGTCACCTGAAGAAAGGTTTATGCATCCGCGCTGAAGGGAGGACAGTGGGTCACAGAACCTCGTGACCTGACTGTGATCCGGATCGCTTCACCGTTCCGATTGCAACAAGATCGAGTCCGCGGTCGTCTCTCCCTGCGTGAGGTGCCGCGAGCGCGGACGCCAGGGCCGTGACGGCATGTGTCTCATTTTTGACGATTTGAACACTTTCTGCACGGCCTTGGTTCCGCAGAGTGAATACCGGGCTCAATAGCAGATCTCGGCTTGACTGCCCCGGAGCCTCACACTTGTAATTTCACTCGTGTCGTTCGGCCGAAAACGGAAACGGCGGCATCACGGGGACGTAATGACCGACGAGGGGCGCACATGACCGAGTTGTTCCAGGAACTGCTGGTCGAGAACGCGGACGAAGAACTCGGCTGGCAGGAGCGCGCGTTGTGCGCCCAGACCGACCCCGAGTCGTTCTTCCCCGAGAAGGGCGGCTCCACACGTGAAGCCAAGAAGGTCTGCCTCGCCTGCGAGGTCCGGTCCGAATGCCTCGAATACGCACTCGCGAATGACGAGCGTTTCGGAATCTGGGGTGGTCTCTCCGAACGTGAGCGCCGCCGCCTCAAGAAGGCCGCGGTCTGACTCCGGCCCGACGGCGCCCACGGCGCGGCCGGCTCCGGCCGGTTGTCGGGGGCGCGCTCGGCGGAGCCCGGCATCCGGTTCCCAACCCTGTCGCCGGATATCCCCGGTTGCGGTGATGCGTCCCCTCTCGTGCTGATGTGCGGTGTCTCGTGACGCGCCGGGGCTCGGCCCCGGCCGAGGGGTCCGGGCCAGAGCCCCGTCGTGCGGCGGCAAGTGTTATCCACAGGGCGGCCGACCGCCTCCGTGCCAGCCATTAGTGTGGAGCCCCGTCAGAGACGCTCCGCCGCCCCCGAGCCGGGGGCGCCCCCCTGGCCGGAGGGCCCGTACCCCGATGACCGCCACCACCGCCGCGTTCGGCGCCGCTTCCGCGCCGCAACAGCCCGAGTTCCCCCGGCACGTCGTCACCGCGGTGCTGGTCTCCCACGACGGCGCCCGCTGGCTGCCCGACGCCCTCGCCGGACTCCTCGGCCAGGAGCGCCCCGTCCAGTACGCCGTCGCAGCCGACACCGGCAGTGCCGACGACTCCGCCCGGCTCGTCGGCGAGGCCATCGGAGACGACCGCGTCCTCCACCTCGCCCGCCGCACCGGCTTCGGTGCCGCCGTCGACGAGGCCGCCCGCACCGCGCCCGCCCTCGGCCCCGACGACCTGCCCTACCTGAAGCGGCCCAGCGGCTGGGACCCCGTCAGCCGCACCTGGCGGGACGAGGCATACGACATGCCCGAACTCCCGCACGGCGAACCCGTCCAGTGGCTCTGGCTCCTCCATGACGACTGCGCCCCCGCCCCCGACGCCCTGGCCGAACTCCTCCGCGTCGCGGACTCCGACCCGTACGCAGCCGTCATCGGCCCCAAGCTGCGCGGCTGGTACGACAAGAAGCAGCTCCTCGAAGTCGGCGTCACCATCGCCAACAGCGGACGCCGCTGGACCGGCCTCGACCGCCGCGAACAGGACCAGGGCCAGCACGACCAGATCCGGCCCGTCCTGTCCGTCTCCACCGCCGGCATGCTCGTCCGCCGCGACGTCTACGAGGAACTCGGCGGCTTCGACCGCCGCCTGCCCCTCATGCGCGACGACGTCGACCTGTGCTGGCGCGCCCAGTCCGCCGGCCACCGTGTCCTCGTCGCGCCCGACGCCGTCCTCCGGCACGCCGAAGCGGCCTCCCGCGAGCGCCGCACCGTCGACTGCGCCGGCCGCTCGGTCGCCAACCCGCACCGCGTCGACAAGGCCGGAGCCGTCTACACGCTCCTCACCAACACCCGCGGCCTCGCCCTCCCGTACGTCTTCGTCCGCCTCGTCCTCGGCACCCTCCTGCGCACCCTCGCCTACCTCGTGGGCAAGGCGCCCGTCCAAGCCGTCGACGAGGTCATGGGCCTCTTCGCCGTCCTCCTGCGCCCCGAGCGCGTCATCGCCGCCCGCAGAGCCCGCAGAGCCGCCGCCGACGAGTCCGAGTACGCCGCGGAACCAGGCGAACTCCGGCCCCTCTTCCCCCCACCCGGCGCCACCGTCCGCGCCACCGTCGAACAGATCGCCTCCAACTTCGCGGGCCGCGACACCGACTCCGGCGGCTCCCGCCACGGCGCCGTCGAATCCGGCCCCGGCGGCGACGACGCCGACTACCTGGAGATCGAGCAGTTCGCCCGGCTCAAGAAGATCGCCCGCAAGCCCGGACCGGTCCTCTTCGCCCTGCTCCTCCTCGTGTCCCTCGTCGCCTGCCGCAACCTCTTCGGTGGCGGTTCCCTCGCCGGAGGCACCCTTCTGCCCGTTCCCGACACCGTCGGGGACCTCTGGGGCCGGTACGCCGACGCCTGGCATCCCCTCGGCGCCGGAGGCACCCAGACCGCACCCCCCTACCTGGCGCTCCTCGCCGCCCTCTCCGGACTGTTCCTCGGTTCCCCCGGACTTGCCGTCACCTTCCTGCTGGTCTGCTCCGTCCCGCTCGCCGGCATCACTGCGTACTTCGCCTCCCGCTCTCTCGTCGAATCCCGCCTCCTGCGCGCCTGGGGCGCCATCGCGTACGCGTTCCTGCCTGCGGCCACCGGCGCCCTCGCCACCGGCCGCCTCGGCACCGCCGCCCTGGCCGTCCTGCTGCCGCTCATCGCCCGCGCCGCCGTCTCCGCGTACGGGCTGCGCGACGGCGGACCCGGCGCCCCGCGCGGAAGCTGGCGTGCCACCTGGGCGTACACCCTCCTGCTGACCTTCACGATGGCGTTCACGCCCATCGTGTGGCCGCTCGCCGTCGTCCTCGGTCTCGCCGCGCTCGCCCTGCGCCGCGACGACATCACCGCGTACGGGCTCCGCCTCCTCGCCGTCGCCGGAACGCCGCTGCTGGTCCTCGCCCCCTGGTCCCTGGACCTGCTCACTCACCCGGCCGCCTTCTTCAAGGAAGCCGGAGCCGAACTCGCCACCGGCCCCGCCACCGCCCTCGACCTGCTCGGCATCAGCCCCGGCGGCCCCGGCGCCACCAGCGGACTCGTCCTGCTCGGCATCGTGCTCGCCGCCCTCGGCGCGCTGCTGCGCACCGAGCGCCGGTTGGCCGTCCACACGGCCTGGGCCGTCGCTCTCACCGGGCTCCTCACCGCAGTCCTCACCAACGGCTCCGGCGACGGCGGCACCGGCTGGGCCGGACCCGCCACCCTTGTCTACGGCCTCGCGCTCCTCGCCGCCGCCATGATCGGTGCCGAAGGCGCCCGTACCCGCGTCGCCGCCCAGAGCTTCGGCTGGCGTCAGCCCCTCGCCGCCCTCGTCGCCCTCGCCGCCGCCGTCGGCCCCGGCATCTCGGCCGCGAGCTGGATGATCGGCGGCGCCGACGGCCCCCTGGAACGGCGCGACCCCAGCCAGGTCCCGGCGTTCGTCGCGGAGGAGAGCATCACCCGCGACCAGCCCCGCACCCTCGTCCTCGACGGCCCCTCGGAGGCCAAGGTCGGCTACGCCCTCGTCCGTGGCTCCGGCGCCCGCCTCGGGGACGCCGAACTCACCGCCGCCGGGGGCGGCGACCCCCGCCTCGACAAGGTCGTCTCCCACCTCGTCGCAGGCTCCGGAGCCGACCAGACGGCCGAACTCAGCGGCTTCGCCATCAGGTACGTCCTCGTCCGCGACGGCGCCCCCCGGGCCATGAGCCGTGTCCTCGACGCCACCCCGGGCCTCACCCGGCTCAGCCAGCGTGACGGAAGCGCGCTCTGGCGGGTCGACCGGCAGGTCGCCCGCGTCGTCATCGTCCCCAGCGCCGACGAACGCGCGCAGAGCGCCGCGGAACCACTGCCGGTCGAGTCCGACCCCGTCGAGGCCCACACCGACATCCAGCCCGGCGGCCCCGGCCGCGTCCTGCGCCTCGCCGACCGCGCCGACGAGGGCTGGCGGGCCACCCTCAACGGCGAGCCCCTCACCAGGACCACCGTCGACGACTGGGCACAGGGCTTCGAACTCCCCGCCGAGGGCGGCCGGCTCGACCTCACCTACCAGGCGCCCCTCAGCCACCGGGCCTGGATCTGGGGCCAGTGCGCCCTGGCCGTCGTCCTGCTGGTCCTCGCCCTGCCCGGGCGGCGCCGCACCATCGACGACGACCTGCCCGAGGAGGCCGTCGCCCTGCCTGCCCAGGACACCACCGGCGACAGCCGCCGCGCCCGCCGTCTCCGTGCCGCCGCAGAAGCCGAGGCGGCCGGAGCCACACCGGCCGGGCCCGGGGCGGACGCCGGGGGCGACCCCGGAGACGCGCCCCCCGCGCCGGGGGAGGCGCCGCTCCAGGACGCCGACCCGTACGCCATGACCGGCACGCACGCGTACGGCGACTGGGACGGCGGCCAGACCTACGGCGGCGACCAGACGCACCAGGAGCCGTACGGGCAGCAGTACGCACAGCCGTACGGCCAGCAGGAGCCGTACGGGCAGGCCCCCGGCTACGATCCGTCCGCGTACCAGGACCAGGGGTACCAGGACCAGCAGCAGTACGGGGACCAGCAATACGGCGGCCGGTACGACGCGTACGGCCACGACAACGAGCCGCGTCAGCCGCGTCCCGACGGGAGCAGCCACCAGTGAACCGCAGCACCCTCTCCCTCCTCGCGGCCGCCACCGCCCTCGCCGCCCTGACCGGCGTCGCCGCCATCACCTCCCCGGACACCCCCGCCACGGCGACGCCGGGCACAGCGGCCCCCGCGCGCCTGCCCGTGGAACGCAGCAGCCTGCTCTGCCCGGCACCGAGCTCCTCGGAGGTGGCGGAGACGGCGTACACGTCGTTCACACCGGCCGGGAGCGGCGACAAGAGCACCGGCAAGGCCGAGAAGACCGACAAGGCCGAGCTGAAGCCCTCGGCCCCGTCCCGGGACACGACCGCGGCCGAGGACGACGACAAGCAGGACGGACAACAGGACGAGGAGAAGGAGACCGAGAAGGCGAAGCCGTCGGCCGCCGACAAGGCCGTGCTCACCGCCACCACCCCCGGCACCCCCGTCTCCGCGGAGGCCGACGGCGCCACCGCCCCGGCCCTGATCGGCCTCGCGTCCGGCCGCCTCGCCCCCGGCTGGACCACCCAGCAGACCACCCTCGTCCCGGCGGGCGGCGCCCGCGGCCTGCTCGGCGTGAGCTGCACACCGCCCGACACGGACTTCTGGTTCCCGGGTGTGTCGACCGCCGAGAACCGCCGCGACTACGTCCACCTCACCAACCCCGACGACACCGCCGCCGTCGTCGACATCGAGCTGTACGGCCCCGAGGGCCCCCTCAAGTCCCAGCTCACCGACGGCATCGGCGTCCCGGCCAAGTCCAGCGTGCCGGTCCTGCTGTCCACGCTCACCGCCGACCCGGCTGCCACGAACGTCACCGCGCACGTCACCACCCGCAGCGGACGGGTCGGCGCGGCGGTGCAGTCCGCGGTGGACCAGCTCGGCAGCGACTGGCTCACCGCGTCCACCGACCCGGCCGCCACCCTGGTCCTGCCGGGCATCCCGGCCGACGCCACCTCCGTCCAGCTTGTCGTGTACGCCCCCGGCGAGGACGACGCGGAGATGAAGATCCAGCTCATGGGGCCGACGGGCACGATCACACCGGCCGTGCAGCAGAGCATCCGAGTCAAGTCCGGCATGACGGCAGCCGCCGACCTCAAGGACCTCACCAGCGGGGAGGCGGGATCGCTGCTGCTGTCCCCGGCCCAGGCCGGCCGGTCCACACCGGTCGTCGCGGCCCTGCGGGTGATCCGCGGGGCCGGCGAGAAGCAGGAGGTCGCGTTCGTCCCCGCGACCTCCCCGGTCGGCGAGCGGGGAAGTATCGCGGGCAACACCGCCAAGAACACGACGCTGTTCCTCGCCGCCACCGGCAAGGGCGACGCCGAGGTCAAGGTGACGGCGTCGGCGGGCACTGAGGGCGGAACCCCCGCCACGAAGACGTACACGGTCAAGGGCGGCACCACCCAGGCGGTCACCCCACCGGTCCCGTCCGGCCTGAAGGGCGCCTACGCCCTGACAGTGGAGCCCGCCCCGGGTGCCCAGGTACACGCGGCCCGCATGCTGACCCGGAAGGAGGGCGAGGTCGAGATGTTCACTCTTCAGCCCCTCACCGACGACGGGTCGCACGTGGCGGTCCCCGAGGCCCGCCAGGACCTCACGGTGCTGGACCGCTGAGCCACCGGGGAGACCGCGGCCCGCGAAGGCCCGGTCAGCCGGGCCACCGGGGCCCGGGCGCCGAGCCCCGGACTCGCCGTCCCGTTCAGTCCTCCCCGTACCGGGGGTCCACGGACTCCGGGGCCAGGCCCAGCAGGTCCGCTACCTGCTCCACCACGACCTCGTGCACCAGCAGCGCCCGCTCGCCCTGGCTCTTGGCCCGCAGCTCCACCGGCCGCCGGTAGACGACGACCCGGGCGTGCCGGTCCCGGGTGGCCGGCGACGCGCTGCCCAGCGGCACCGCGTCGTCCACCGACACGGGCACCTCCACCACATGGAAGTCCACGTCGGCCAGCTGCGGCCAGCGCCGCTCCAGCCGCTCCACCGAGTCCCGCACCAGATCGCGGAACGTGTCCGCCCGCGTGGCCGACAGCGGTACCTGCGGAGGCGCGACCGGCCCCCGCATCCCGCGACCGTGGCGGTCCCTGCGGCGTGGCCGCGACTCGGGCGGACGGGGGGTCCCACCAGGCGTTCCGCCTGCGGCGGGCGGGGGAGGCACGGCACTGTCCTTCACCTGACGCAGCGTAGCTCCCTCGGCGGCAGAGCGTTCCCCACCCGCCGCACACCCGGCACGTCCCCGCAGACCGATCACCCCGCCCCTCGCCGGCCCCGTCGCCGCCGCTCGCCCCGTGCCCGCCCCGGCCCCGCTTCTGCGGCATCCGCGCCCTCCTCACGCCCCCGCCTCGAACGCTCCCGACCGACCCGGTTCCAATGCTCTCGTCCCTGACCGGTTCAGCGAGGAAAAATGACTGGATTTATACCCTCCTGTTCCGTCCTGCCTCACCCGCTGTGGTCGTCTCAACCTCCGCCCCTCCCCCTCGCGCCCCCTCCGTCGCAGGTCACCGACGCCGGGCCGAACGCCCCTGTGCGCGACGTCACACCGCGACACGGGCGAGTGACCTGGCGGAGAGTCGTCGCGGCCCGCTCAAGAGTGCGGTACCGTCCAACGTCGTGAGCCCTGTACGTCGCTGTTCGCGCACCGCGTGCGGCCGCCCTGCCGTCGCGACGCTGACGTACGTCTACGCCGACTCGACCGCGGTCCTCGGCCCGCTCGCCACCTACGCCGAACCCCACTGCTACGACCTGTGTGCCGAGCACAGCGAGCGCCTCACCGCGCCCCGTGGCTGGGAGGTCGTCCGGCTCTCCGACGCCTCCGCCCCCTCCCGCCCCAGCGGCGACGACCTGGAAGCCCTCGCCAACGCCGTACGGGAAGCGGCCCGTCCGCAGGAGCGCAAGGCCCAGGCGGGCGGCAAGCCCGGCGGCCGGGGCGGCGACCCGGTCGAGGTGGGCCGCCGCGGTCACCTCCGGGTCCTCCGCTCCCCGGACGCGTAGCACGCGGACCTTTCGGGCCCCTCCCGCCCGCCCCGGGCACTCCGTACGTCCCCTTACACCCACCCGGGTAGGTTGTGTACTCCATACAGGGCTCGCAGGGAGGGTTGATCAGTGGCTGCTGATCTGTCGCAGATCGTCAAGGCGTACGACGTGCGCGGAGTCGTGCCGGATCAGTGGGACGAAGCGCACGCCGAGCTGTTCGGTGCCGCCTTCACCCAGGTCACCGGCGCCGACGCCATCGTCGTCGGACACGACATGCGCCCGTCCTCTCCCGGCCTGTCCGGCGCCTTCGCGCGCGGGGCGGCCGCCCAGGGAGCGGACATCACCGTCATCGGACTGTGCTCCACCGACCAGCTGTACTTCGCCTCCGGCCACCACGGCCTGCCGGGTGCGATGTTCACCGCGTCCCACAACCCCGCCCAGTACAACGGCATCAAGATGTGCCGCGCCGGTGCCGCCCCCATCGGCCAGGACAGCGGCCTCACCGAGATCCGCACGCTCGTCGAGAGCTGGCTGGAGTCCGGCGCCCCGGCCCCCGCCGCCACCTCCGGGACGATCAACCGGGAGGACAGCCTCACCGCCTACGCCGCCCACCTGAAGTCCCTCGTCGACCTCACGTCCGTCCGGCCCCTCAAGGTCGTCGTCGATGCGGGGAACGGCATGGGCGGCCACACCGTCCCCACCGTCTTCGAGGGCCTGCCCCTCACGCTCGTGCCCATGTACTTCGAGCTCGACGGCACCTTCCCCAACCACGAGGCCAACCCGCTCGACCCGGCCAACATCGTGGACCTCCAGGAGCGCGTCCGCGCCGAAGGAGCCGACCTCGGCCTCGCCTTCGACGGCGACGCCGACCGCTGCTTCGTCGTCGACGAGCGCGGCGAACCGGTCTCCCCGTCCGCCATCACCGCCCTGGTCGCCGCCCGCGAACTCGCCAAGCACCCGGGCGGAACGGTCATCCACAACCTGATCACCTCCTCGTCCGTCCCCGAGGTCGTCCGCGAGAACGGCGGCATCCCCGTCCGCACCCGCGTCGGCCACTCCTTCATCAAGGCCGAGATGGCCCGCACCGGCGCAATCTTCGGCGGTGAGCACTCCGCGCACTACTACTTCCGCGACTTCTGGAACGCCGACACCGGCATGCTCGCCGCACTCCACGTCCTCGCCGCCCTCGGCGGCCAGGACGGTCCTCTGTCGTCCCTGGTCTCCTCGTACGACCGCTACGCGGCCTCCGGCGAGATCAACTCGAAGGTGACCGACCAGACCGCCAGCACCACCGCCGTACGCGAGGCGTTCACCGCCCGCGAGGGCGTCACCACCGACGAGATGGACGGCCTCACCATCAGTGGTGAGGGCTGGTGGTTCAACCTCCGCCCGTCCAACACCGAGCCCCTCCTCCGCCTCAACGTGGAGGCCCGCGACGAGGCCACCATGGCCGAGATCCGCGACGAGGTCCTCGGACTGGTCCGCGCCTCCTGATCCGGCCGGCCCACCCGTAGCGGCACGCGCGCGCCGTGAGGACCCGCACCGGCTGCCCGCGTGACCGCACCCGTACGGCACGGGTGAGGCGGTACCGCACGGCCACGCACGCGTAGCACCCGTACCGCCGCACACCCGGGCGTCCGCAGTACCCGCGCACGCCGCGCGTCGACGGGGCGTACGGCCCCGAGCCGCACGCCCCGTCAACCGGCCACCCGCCCGGACAGGTCGGGCCGCGCCCCCGGCGCCCCAGCGGTAGGCTGACGGGGCGCCGGGGCGCGCCGTACCGCCCCCACCCGCACGACCACCCAGCACCACCTCGTCCCAGCCCCGCCCGAAGGGAACCGACCCCATGTCGCTCGAAGCCGGCCTCCTGGAGATCCTCGCCTGCCCGGCCTGCCATGCCCCGCTGAGCGACCACACCGGCGCCGAGACCCCCGAGCTGATCTGCACCGGCGAGGACTGCGGCCTGGCCTACCCG
The DNA here is from genome assembly GCF_022414595.1 of Streptomyces sp. MUM 203J. Classification (GTDB taxonomy): domain Bacteria; phylum Actinomycetota; class Actinomycetes; order Streptomycetales; family Streptomycetaceae; genus Streptomyces. Next base: position 220,605 of record NZ_JADWYO010000002.1, read on the forward strand.
GTCCGCGACGGCATCCCCGTCCTCCTCGTCGACGAGGCCCGCCGCCCGGCCTGACACCCCGGGCCCCGGGGGCGTACACCCGCACCCGTACCGCCATGGCCGGACCGGCACACCGCCGCCCGGAGTGCCGCCACCCGGCGAACCGCCTCACCCAGCCCCGGCGATCGGAGGCCCCACCCATGCTCGACGAGTCACTGCTCGACGCCCCCGAAGCCCTGGCCCGCGCGGACCACCGAGGCCTGCTGCGCGGAGCCGCCGAAGCCGGTGCCCGCGTCCGTACCGCCGCGCGGCACGCCGACGAAGCCGGCATCGGCGCCCTCAGCCCCGAGGGCCGTCCCCGGGCCGTCCTCATCGCCGGACCCGGCACCGCCGCCACCTGCGTGGCCGATCTGGTCACCGCGCTCGCCGGGACCTCCGCGCCCGTCACCCACCTCCACCCCACAGGCGTGGCCCCCGCCGCAGGCGCTCTGCGCTGGGCCCTCCCCGGCTGGGCCGGCTCCCTCGACCTGCTCCTCATCGCCACCACCGACGGCGCCGAACCCGGCCTCGCCCTCCTCGCGCAGCAGGCCTACCGCCGTGGTGTCACCGTCGTCGCCGTCGCTCCCCACCGCGCGCCCCTCACCGAGGCCGTCAACGGCAGTCACGGCCTGCTCGTCCCGCTCGCCACGGCGCCCCACGAGACGTACGAGGAGATCCAGCCGGCCGGACCCGGCGCCCTCTGGGCCCTGTTCACCCCCCTCCTCGCCCTCCTCGACCGCGTCGGCCTGCTCACCGCGCCCGCCGACACCCTGGAGAAGGTCGCGGACCGGCTCGACCGCGCCGCCGAACGCTGCGGCCCCGCCATCGCCACGTACAGCAACCCGGCCAAGACCCTGGCCGCCGAGCTGGCCGACACCCTGCCGCTCATCTGGACCGAGGGCGAGACCGCCGCGCCCGTCGGCCGCCGGTTCGCCGCGGTCATGGCCGAACTCGCCGGCCGGCCCGCCCTCGCCGCCCAGCTGCCCGAGGCCCTGCCCGCCCACGGCGGCCTCCTCGCCGGTGACCTCGCGGCAGGCGCCGACCCCGAGGACTTCTTCCGGGACCGGGTCGAGGACCCGCAGGCCCTGCACGCGCGCGTGGTGCTGCTGCGCGACCGGCCCGCCGACGCCGGAGGGCTCACCGCCGCCCCCGCCGCCCGCGAACTCGCCCTCGGCCACGACACGGCCGTCAGCGAACTGGAACCCGAACCCGGCAGCGAACTCGAAGCCCTCGCGGAACTCCTCGCCGTCACCGACTTCGCAGCCGGCTACCTGACCCTCGCCTCCAGCCCGCTGAACCCCGACAGCACCCGCTGACCAGGCCGACGACCTCTGCAGACGGACCGGACCGGGCGCCCGCCCACCGCCTGACGACAGCCGCCACTCACAGCACCCACAAGCCCGGTCGAGCCCGCACACCTGCGCCGACACTCCCGTCACACCCGGACGCCATCCGGGCGCCACCTCAGAGCAGCACCCTGGCACCAGACCGAGCAGCCGAGAACCAAGGAACACCACACGCCATGGACCGCCTCTCCAACACCGTCCGCCCCTACGCCTGGGGCTCCACGACGGCCATCCCGGAACTGCTCGGCACCACCCCCACCGGCGAGCCCCAGGCCGAGATGTGGATGGGCGCCCACCCCGGCGCACCCTCCCGCGTCACCCGCACCGCCCCGGACGGAACCCCCCGCGAGCAGTCCCTCACCGAGGTCGTCGCCGCGGCCCCCGAACAGGAACTCGGCCCCTCCGCCGTCGCCCGGTTCGGCCCCCGCCTCCCGTTCCTCCTCAAGCTCCTCGCCGCCGCCTCCCCCCTCTCCCTCCAGGTCCACCCCGACCTCGCCCAGGCCCAGCAGGGCTACGCCGCCGAGGAGCAGGCCGGCACCCCCCACCACGCCGCCCACCGCAACTACAAGGACGCCAACCACAAGCCCGAACTCCTCTGCGCCCTCACCCCCTTCGAGGGCCTGTGCGGCTTCCGCGCCCCCGACGAGACCGCGGAACTCCTCGCCGCTCTCGACGTCGACTCCCTCAAGCCGTACGTGGACCTCCTCCACGCCCACCCCGAGGAAGCCGCGCTCCGCGAGGTCCTCACCGCCGTCCTCACCGCCGACCCGGACGCCATGGCCGACACCGTCGCGGACACCGCCGCCGCCTGCGACCGCCTCGGCGGCAGCTATGCCCCGTACGCCGGTCTCGCCCACCACTTCCCCGGCGACCCCGGCGTCATCGCCGCGATGCTCCTCAACCACGTGCGGCTCCAGCCCGGCGAAGCCGTCTTCCTCGGCGCCGGGGTGCCCCACGCGTACATCAGCGGCTTCGGCGTCGAGATCCTCGCCAACTCCGACAACGTCCTGCGCTGCGGTCTCACCCCCAAGCACGTCGACGTCCCCGAGCTCCTCCGCGTCGTCCGCTTCACGCCCGGCGACCCCGGCATCCTGCGCCCCGAGGCCGACGAGACCGGTGAGGAGGTGTACGAGACGCCGATCGACGACTTCCGCCTCTCCCGTTTCGTACGGCCGGAAGGCGCCGCCCCGGCCGACCTCACCGCCCCCGCCGCCCAGATCGTCCTGGCCACCGCGGGCGGCCCCCGCCTCGGAGACCTCCCCCTCACCCCCGGCCAGTCCGTCTACGTCCCCGCCGGGGAGCAGGCACGGCTCTCCGGCTCCGGTACGGTCTTCAGGGCCACGGCCGCCGTCTGACACCGGACGCCGCGCCGCCGCGGCCACAGCACACCAGGCACCGGGTACCAGGGATCAGGTACAGGGCATCAGGCATCAGGGGAAGGGACACGACCCGCATGAGCGCGTCCGGCGGAACCAAGGCGATCGTGGCGGCACTCGCCGCCAACGTCGCCATCGCGGTCAGCAAGTTCGTGGCGTTCGCCTTCAGCGGCTCGTCGTCGATGCTGGCCGAAGGCGTGCACTCGCTGGCCGACTCCGGAAACCAGGGGCTCCTCCTCCTCGGCGGCAAGAAGGCGCAGCGCGAAGCCACCCCCCAGCACCCCTTCGGCTACGGCCGCGAACGCTACATCTACGCCTTCCTCGTCTCCATCGTCCTGTTCTCCGTAGGCGGCATGTTCGCCCTCTACGAGGGCTACGAGAAGATCAGGCACCCGCACGAGATCGAAGCCTGGTACTGGCCGGTCGGCGTCCTCGTCTTCGCGATCGTCGCGGAGGCGTTCTCCTTCCGCACCGCCATCAAGGAGTCCAACTCACTGCGCGGCAAGCAGTCCTGGAAGGAGTTCGTCCGCCACGCCAAGGCCCCCGAACTCCCCGTCGTCCTCCTGGAGGACTTCGGCGCGCTCGTCGGCCTGGTCCTCGCCCTCGGCGGCGTCGGCCTCGCGCTCATCACCGGCAACGGCGTCTGGGACGGCATCGGCACCGCCTGCATCGGCGTCCTGCTGATCCTCATCGCACTCGTCCTCGCCGCCGAGACGAAGTCCCTGCTGCTCGGTGAAGCCGCCGGGGCGACCGAGGTCAAGAAGATCGAGAAGGCTCTGGTCGACGGCGACACCGTCACCGCCATCATCCACATGCGCACGCTCCACCTCGGCCCCGAGGAGCTCCTCGTCGCCGCCAAGATCGCCGTCCAGCACGACGACACCGCCGCCGAGGTCGCCGCCGCCATCGACGCCGCGGAGGCCCGCGTCCGCGACGCCGTCCCCATCGCCCGCGTCATCTACCTGGAACCCGACATCCTCAGGCACGCCTGAAGGCGCACTTGAAGGCATCCGACCCCATCGGTGTAGATTCGGCAGAGACATTCGAAGACAGACGTCGCTGCTGATGGCGGTCGGGCGGTCCGCGGGACCGGCCGAGGGAGAGAGGGCTCCGACGACTGCTCCGCGAGTGCCGAGCATCCGTACGCCGGTACGCCCGTGCGCCTACGCGTGCCCGCCACCGCAGAGCACGCCCACCCTTACCCACCTCGCCACGACAACGAGGAGCAGCTCGCCATGACGACTGTCGAGAACCGTCAGGACTTCAAGGTCGCGGACCTGTCCCTGGCCGAGTTCGGCCGCAAGGAGATCACCCTCGCCGAGCACGAGATGCCCGGCCTGATGGCGATCCGCAAGGAGTACGCCGCCGCCCAGCCGCTGGCAGGCGCCCGCATCACCGGCTCCCTGCACATGACGGTGCAGACCGCCGTCCTGATCGAGACCCTGGTCGCCCTCGGCGCCGAGGTCCGCTGGGCCTCCTGCAACATCTTCTCCACCCAGGACCACGCCGCCGCCGCCATCGCGGTCGGCCCCGACGGCACCCCGGACAACCCGCAGGGCGTCCCGGTCTTCGCCTGGAAGGGCGAGACCCTGGAGGAGTACTGGTGGTGCACCGAGCAGGCCCTGACCTGGCCGAACACCCCCACCGGCGGGCCGAACATGATCTTGGACGACGGCGGTGACGCCACCCTGCTGGTCCACAAGGGCGTCGAGTTCGAGAAGGCCGGCGCCGCTCCGGACCCGTCAACCGCGGACAGCGAGGAATACGGGCACATCCTGCGCCTCCTCAACCGCACCCTGACCGAGGACCCGCAGAAGTGGACCCGCCTCGCCTCCGAGGTCCGCGGTGTCACCGAGGAGACCACCACGGGTGTGCACCGTCTGTACGAGATGCAGCGCGAGGGCACCCTCCTCTTCCCGGCCATCAACGTCAACGACGCCGTCACCAAGTCGAAGTTCGACAACAAGTACGGCTGCCGCCACTCCCTGGTCGACGGCATCAACCGTGCCACGGACGTGCTGATCGGCGGCAAGGTCGCCGTCGTGTGCGGCTACGGAGACGTCGGCAAGGGCTGTGCCGAGTCCCTGCGCGGCCAGGGCGCCCGCGTCATCGTCACCGAGATCGACCCGATCTGCGCCCTGCAGGCCGCGATGGACGGCTACCAGGTCGCCACGCTCGACGATGTCGTCGACCAGGCCGACATCTTCATCACCACGACCGGCAACAAGGACATCATCATGGCCTCCGACATGGCCAAGATGAAGCACCAGGCCATCGTCGGGAACATCGGTCACTTCGACAACGAGATCGACATGGCCGGCCTCGCCGCCGTCCCCGGCATCGTCAAGGACGAGGTCAAGCCGCAGGTCCACACCTGGACCTTCCCCGACGGCAAGAAGATCATCGTGCTGTCCGAGGGCCGTCTGCTGAACCTGGGCAACGCCACCGGCCACCCGTCGTTCGTCATGTCCAACTCGTTCGCGGACCAGACCCTGGCCCAGATCGAGCTGTTCACGAAGCCGGAGCAGTACCCGACGGATGTGTACGTGCTGCCCAAGCACCTCGACGAGAAGGTCGCCCGCCTCCACCTGGAGTCCCTCGGCGTGAAGCTGACCACCCTCCGCCCCGAGCAGGCCGAGTACATCGGCGTCGAGGTCGAAGGCCCCTACAAGCCCGACCACTACCGCTACTGACACCTGCCCCGCCCGGCCTGTCTCCCACCAGCAGGCCGGGCGGCGACCGGGCCCCGACCCGCCACCCCGCACGAGGTACACACCTTCCCCCGGGCCCCCGGGGAGGCCCGGCCGAGCGGCACTCCGGCCAACCGTCACAGCGCCCCGGCCACGGCGGTGCCCGGGCCGCATCGCCACGGCGGCACACCGACCGGCTATGGCCCCCGGTCGGCCCGGTGGGTGCCACCTGGCCCGGACGGTCCACTGGCGCGGGTGACCGCGTGACCCGCGCTCTCGCCCCGGCCACCGTCCAGACCGGCCACAGGCCGCAGGGGGCCAGCCAGGGGCCGTGGGGCTTCCGACTCCGCCGGGACGGTGCCCGGCAGTCCCCTCCCGCCCAAGGTGGCCGACGTGAAACGGCCCGTACCGCCGCCGCGGCGTCGCCTGGCAGCGCCAGCAACCCGCCACCGGGCGCGCCCAGCACAGGCCCAGGGCACCCACCGGATCAGTCGCCGGGCAACGCAGTCCCACGGCAGTCCGGCGACCACGCTGCTCCCGGGCGGCAGCGGCGGACGGCAGCCCGGCGGCCCGAAAACCGCGGAGAGCTCCGGCCGGTCGGTACCCGCCGGCGAAGGCAACGCGGCAGCGGCGCCCGACGAACTGGGCAACGGGCAGTCGGCAGGTGCCCACCGGCGTTCGAAACCCGCAGCCGAGCCGATGAACACCGCCAGGCAAGCAGGCAGACCCCCGCACCCCCGTGACGGGGGCCTGCCCGGTCACCCGGCATACCGCCAACGGCCCACCGACGTCCCGCACCGCACCCGGCCTACGGCCCGGGCACAACGCCGTCGGCCGCAGCACCGGCGGCCTCCGACGGCCGCCCGACACCCGCTGCCGCGGACCCGCGTGGTCCCGCCGGCGCTCACCGCGAGCCGTCTGCCCACCACCGGCCGGTCCGCCCTCGGTGCCGTACAGACGTCTCGGCCCCCTGGGTCGATCCGTACGACCGTACGACCTGTCGGCGACAGACCGTGCCAGGCCATCAGCCCGTCCACAACCCGACCCGCGGTCCGCCCCCGGCCCGACCCGGTTACTGTCGGCGCAGGACCGGCACCGGTCCCGCACACCACCCGGACCAAGCCCCCGAGGACCTATGCCGCGCGGCCGCTATTCCCTCCACGATCCGCACGATCACACCCCCCTGGGAGAAGAGCACTTCCACTGCGCACCCGGCCCTACCGGCTGGCGCTATGTCTCTCAGATCACCACCCCCTCCGGCGACCACACCGGCTCCGTCGACCTCACTCTGGACGACCTCGGCCGCCCCATCCGACTGGAACTCCACACCGGCGGCTGGCAGGTCCGCGGCGCTGCCCTCGAAGGCGTCACCTGGGTTCGCAGCGACCCCACCGGCAGCGAAGCCGTCGAAGGCAACGTGCCCGCCCACGCCTTCACCGGCAGATCCCCGGCATTCCTCGTCGCGACATCCCGGCTCCTGCGTCTCACCCCCCATTCCGGCGCGACCCGCGTCCGCCTGGTGGCCTTCACGGACCCGGTCCTCGCGCCCTTCACCGTCGACCAGTCCTGGTCACTGGTGAACAGTGAAGCGCACACCACTGACAACGGCCCCCTCCGTGTGGACGAGTACCAGGTGACAGCTCTGGACACCGGCGAACGGCACACCGTCCACATCGCCGGAGATGTGGTCCTCGCAGCCCCCGGCATGGAGCTGGAAGACCTCCAGACCCCGCCTTCCGCCTTCTCCTGAGGCCGGCGACTCCCGTCGACGCCCCGGTGCCAGGCCCGAAGGGGCCCCGGCTCCCCGGACCGGATCATCATCAGCCCAGGTTCCGTGACCGCCGTTCAGGCAGGCGGAGCGAACCCGCCGGCAGGCGTCTGCGCCTGCGCCTTCCCCTCACCCCGTACGCCCCCCTCACCCGAGGCGGCCCGGGACACCGGAGCTCCCCCCATCCCACCAGGAGGGACGAACCCCGACCCGGATCCCGCGACCCCTTCGATCCCCGCGGCCCCCACAACCGCACCCCTCACAGCCTCGGCTCCCTCTCCGGCCGTCCCTGAAACCGGGACGGCGGCCACCCGCCGGGCATCCCGCGTCTGCCGCTCGTGCAGGACACCTGCCAGATACGCGGCGGCCGGCACCCCGGCCGGCGCCGGCGTGCCCGTCCGCGCGACCAGCTCATCAGCCAGGCGTTCGGCCAGACCACGCCCGGCCTCCGGGTCCAGCTGTCCCATCCGTGTCAGGTACTGCCGGACGCCCAGCCACAGCTCATCCGGCACCGCCGACAGATCCAACTGGGCGAACCGTCCCACCAGCCACGCCGGAGGCGGAGGTACCGCCGTCACCCGAGCCGCCGGAACCCGCTCCCGCACGACCAGCGTTCCCGCGAACACATCACCGACCCGTCGCCCCTGTGCCGACACCAGCGATGCGAAACAGGCGATCACACCGAACGTCATAAGGATCTCCACGAGCCCGATCAGCCCCCGCACCAGCGCGTGCCGGAACCGGATCGGCCCCCCGTCGTCCCGCACCACCCGCAACCCGCACACCAGTTTTCCCACCGAGCGCCCATGGCTCAGCGTCTCGACCGCGATCGGTCCCCCGATCAGGATCAGCACATAGCTCGCGATCGACACCGCCATCGCCGCCGCCTCGTCCAGCGAAGCCGTCGCGAAGGCCATGCCGATCGACACGAGCAGGAACACGGTCCACACGATCAGCAGGTCGATGAACACCGCGAGTGCCCGACTGGGCAGCCGCGCCGCCCGTATCCCCAGGACGACCGCATCCCCCGTCACGACCTCACTCACCGCGCCCACCCCTCCGCTCCGTCGGCCGACTTGGTCCAACCCCTCCGAACGCCAGTCTGCCAAGCTGTCCGACAGCCCGCCGCAGCAGGCGCAGAACAGGCAGCACCAGGACGAGCGTCCGGCGGGGAGCAGCAGTACGTACCACGCACATGACGAGAAGACCGAACACCGCGTGAACCACGCGGACCATACGGACCCCGGCCAGGAGCAACAGCGGATCATGGACCTCGACGTCTACGTCAACGCCCACCAAGCCGAGTGGGACCGCCTCGACCACCTCCTGCGCCGTGGCCGCCGCCTCACCGGCGCCGAAGCGGACGAACTCGTCTCCCTGTACCAGCGCACCGCGACGCACCTCTCCGTGATCCAGTCGACCGCTCCCGACCCGGCACTCACCGCCCGTCTCACCCAACTCGTCGCCCGCGCCCGAGCTGCCGTCACCGGTATCCGCCGCGCCACATGGCGCGATGTGACTCACTTCCTCAGCGTCGGCTTCCCTGCCGCGGTCTACCGCTCACGCCACTGGTGGATCCCCACCGCAGTACTCTCCACCCTCGTCGCGGCGATCATCGGCTGGTGGATCGGCACTCACCCCGAGGTGCAGTCCGCCATCGCCGCCCCGGACGCACTCCGAGAGATGACTCGCCCCGGCGGCCAGTACGAGACCTACTACTCCAGCAACCCGGCGACCTCCTTCGCCGCGCAGGTATGGACGAACAACGCCCGCGCAGCCGCCCTCTGCCTGGCTCTCGGCGCCTTTCTCGGCGTGCCCGTGCTCTGGGTGCTGCTCCTCAACATGCTGAACCTCGGCATAGGCCTGGGCCTGATGGCCTCCGTGGGGCGCCTGGACACCTTCCTGGGTCTGGTCCTGCCGCACGGTCTGCTGGAACTGACCGCCGTCTTCGTCGCTGCCGGTACGGGCCTACGGCTCGGCTGGACCCTCATCGACCCGGGGCCACAGACCCGCCGCGCCGCCCTCGCCCAGCGTGGCCGCGCCGCCATCGGCATGGCGATCGGTCTGGCCCTGGTCCTCTTCGTGGCCGGAGTGATCGAGGGCTTCGTGACCCCGTCCGACCTCCCCACCTGGGCCCGCATCTCCATCGGCGTCCTGGCCGAGCTCGCTTTCCTCCTGTATGTGTACGTGCTCGGCGGCCGAGCGGCCCGGGCCGGCGAGACGGGCGACATCGACGCCCCCGACCGCAGCGCCGATCTGCCTACCGCCGCCTGATGTGCGCAGCGCCTCTGAGAGCTGCTACTGTTCTCTTCGCCCGCAAAACCCGTTGACACGGGGGATGCGGGGAGGTAGATTTTAACGGTTGCGTGGAACTGGACAGGTTCCGCAACAACAGTTAGTGTCTCTCTCGCTCCCGAGTGAAGTCGCCGCGATGCGGTCGACGGTCTCTCGGAGCCGATGATTCCTCCATTCGGATCGCGAAGCCGAGAAACTCGGCCGAAAAGAATCTGATAAAGTCGAATCAAGCCGAAAGGCAAAGGCCCTCCAACGGCCACCGGAAACGGAATCCGAACCGGAAACGGAACGGAAAAAGGATCTGGTAAGGTTGGAAACACCGAAGGGAAGCGCCCGGAGGAAAGCCTGAGAGAGTCTCTCGGGTGAGTACGAAGGAAGCGTCCGTTCCTTGAGAACTCAACAGCGTGCCAAAAGTCAACGCCAGATATGTTGATAACCCCGTCTCTCTGAGACGAGGTTCCTTTGAAAAACACAGCGAGGACGCTGTGAACATCGGGACTATTCCTCCCGATGTTCCGCTCAACGCGAGTGTGCAACCGGATTACCGGTAAACATTCACGGAGAGTTTGATCCTGGCTCAGGACGAACGCTGGCGGCGTGCTTAACACATGCAAGTCGAACGATGAACCTGCTTCGGCGGGGGATTAGTGGCGAACGGGTGAGTAACACGTGGGCAATCTGCCCTGCACTCTGGGACAAGCCCTGGAAACGGGGTCTAATACCGGATACGACCACTTCAGGCATCTGATGGTGGTGGAAAGCTCCGGCGGTGCAGGATGAGCCCGCGGCCTATCAGCTTGTTGGTGAGGTAACGGCTCACCAAGGCGACGACGGGTAGCCGGCCTGAGAGGGCGACCGGCCACACTGGGACTGAGACACGGCCCAGACTCCTACGGGAGGCAGCAGTGGGGAATATTGCACAATGGGCGAAAGCCTGATGCAGCGACGCCGCGTGAGGGATGACGGCCTTCGGGTTGTAAACCTCTTTCAGCAGGGAAGAAGCGAAAGTGACGGTACCTGCAGAAGAAGCGCCGGCTAACTACGTGCCAGCAGCCGCGGTAATACGTAGGGCGCAAGCGTTGTCCGGAATTATTGGGCGTAAAGAGCTCGTAGGCGGCCTGTCGCGTCGGTTGTGAAAGCCCGGGGCTTAACCCCGGGTCTGCAGTCGATACGGGCAGGCTAGAGTTCGGTAGGGGAGATCGGAATTCCTGGTGTAGCGGTGAAATGCGCAGATATCAGGAGGAACACCGGTGGCGAAGGCGGATCTCTGGGCCGATACTGACGCTGAGGAGCGAAAGCGTGGGGAGCGAACAGGATTAGATACCCTGGTAGTCCACGCCGTAAACGTTGGGCACTAGGTGTGGGCGACATTCCACGTCGTCCGTGCCGCAGCTAACGCATTAAGTGCCCCGCCTGGGGAGTACGGCCGCAAGGCTAAAACTCAAAGGAATTGACGGGGGCCCGCACAAGCGGCGGAGCATGTGGCTTAATTCGACGCAACGCGAAGAACCTTACCAAGGCTTGACATACACCGGAAACGGCCAGAGATGGTCGCCCCCTTGTGGTCGGTGTACAGGTGGTGCATGGCTGTCGTCAGCTCGTGTCGTGAGATGTTGGGTTAAGTCCCGCAACGAGCGCAACCCTTGTCCCGTGTTGCCAGCAACTCTTCGGAGGTTGGGGACTCACGGGAGACCGCCGGGGTCAACTCGGAGGAAGGTGGGGACGACGTCAAGTCATCATGCCCCTTATGTCTTGGGCTGCACACGTGCTACAATGGCCGGTACAATGAGCTGCGATACCGTGAGGTGGAGCGAATCTCAAAAAGCCGGTCTCAGTTCGGATTGGGGTCTGCAACTCGACCCCATGAAGTCGGAGTCGCTAGTAATCGCAGATCAGCATTGCTGCGGTGAATACGTTCCCGGGCCTTGTACACACCGCCCGTCACGTCACGAAAGTCGGTAACACCCGAAGCCGGTGGCCCAACCCCCTTGTGGGGAGGGAGCTGTCGAAGGTGGGACTGGCGATTGGGACGAAGTCGTAACAAGGTAGCCGTACCGGAAGGTGCGGCTGGATCACCTCCTTTCTAAGGAGCACATAGCCGACTGCGAGCGAATGACTCGCACGGTTGCTCATGGGTGGAACGTTGACTACTCGGCACGATCTTCTTGGATGGACCGCTAGTACTGCTTCGGCGTGGAAAACGGATCACATGCGAGGGGTCGGGCCGGGCACGCTGTTGGGTGTCTGAGGGTGCGAGCGCTGCTCGCCCTTCGGTACGCCGGCCCCGGTGTTCTCGCTGCGTTTGTGGCGGGGTGACGGGTGGCTGGTCGTTGCTTGAGAACTGCACAGTGGACGCGAGCATCTGTGGCCAAGTTTTTAAGGGCGCACGGTGGATGCCTTGGCACCAGGAACCGATGAAGGACGTGGGAGGCCGCGATAGGCCCCGGGGAGCTGTCAACCGAGCTTTGATCCGGGGGTGTCCGAATGGGGAAACCCGGCAGTCGTCATGGGCTGTCACCCGCTGCTGAACACATAGGCAGTGTGGAGGGAACGCGGGGAAGTGAAACATCTCAGTACCCGCAGGAAGAGAAAACAACCGTGATTCCGGGAGTAGTGGCGAGCGAAACTGGATGAGGCCAAACCGTATGTGTGTGATACCCGGCAGGGGTTGCGCATGCGGGGTTGTGGGATCTCTCTTCTGTCGTCTGCCGGCGACAGGACGAGTCAGAAACCGTTGATGTAGGCGAAGGACATGCGAAAGGTCCGGCGTAGAGGGTAAGACCCCCGTAGCTGAAACATCGGCGGCTTGTTTGAGAGACACCCAAGTAGCACGGGGCCCGAGAAATCCCGTGTGAATCTGGCGGGACCACCCGCTAAGCCTAAATATTCCCTGGTGACCGATAGCGGATAGTACCGTGAGGGAATGGTGAAAAGTACCGCGGGAGCGGAGTGAAATAGTACCTGAAACCGTGTGCCTACAAGCCGTGGGAGCGTCGCGCAAGGACTTGTCCTTGCGTCGTGACTGCGTGCCTTTTGAAGAATGAGCCTGCGAGTTTGCGGTGTGTTGCGAGGTTAACCCGTGTGGGGTAGCCGTAGCGAAAGCGAGTCCGAACAGGGCGGTTGAGTAGCACGCTCAAGACCCGAAGCGGAGTGATCTAGCCATGGGCAGGTTGAAGCGGAGGTAAGACTTCGTGGAGGACCGAACCCACCAGGGTTGAAAACCTGGGGGATGACCTGTGGTTAGGGGTGAAAGGCCAATCAAACTCCGTGATAGCTGGTTCTCCCCGAAATGCATTTAGGTGCAGCGTCGTGTGTTTCTTGCCGGAGGTAGAGCACTGGATAGGCGATGGGCCCTACCGGGTTACTGACCTTAGCCAAACTCCGAATGCCGGTAAGTGAGAGCGCGGCAGTGAGACTGTGGGGGATAAGCTCCATGGTCGAGAGGGAAACAGCCCAGAGCATCGACTAAGGCCCCTAAGCGTACGCTAAGTGGGAAAGGATGTGGAGTCGCAGAGACAACCAGGAGGTTGGCTTAGAAGCAGCCACCCTTGAAAGAGTGCGTAATAGCTCACTGGTCAAGTGATTCCGCGCCGACAATGTAGCGGGGCTCAAGCGTACCGCCGAAGTCGTGTCATTGCAGTACATACCTCTAACGGGGACTGTGATGGGTAGGGGAGCGTCGTGTGCCGGGTGAAGCAGCACCGGAAGGTAGTTGTGGACGGTTCACGAGTGAGAATGCAGGCATGAGTAGCGATACACACGTGAGAAACGTGTGCGCCGATTGACTAAGGGTTCCTGGGTCAAGCTGATCTGCCCAGGGTAAGTCGGGACCTAAGGCGAGGCCGACAGGCGTAGTCGATGGACAACCGGTTGATATTCCGGTACCCGCTTTGAAACGCCCAGTATCGAGCCCATTAATGCTAAGGCCGTGAAGCCGCCCTGGATCCTTCGGGTGAAGGGGAGTGGTGGAGCCGCCGACCCAAGGTGGTAGTAGGTAAGCGATGGGGTGACGCAGGAAGGTAGTCCAGCCCGGGCGGTGGTTGTCCCGGGGTAAGGGTGTAGCCCGAGAGATAGGCAAATCCGTCTCTCATGAGGGTGAGACCTGATGCCGAGCCGATTGTGGTGAAGTGGATGATCCTATGCTGTCGAGAAAAGCCTCTAGCGAGTTTCATGGCGGCCCGTACCCTAAACCGACTCAGGTGGTCAGGTAGAGAATACCGAGGCGTTCGGGTGAACTATGGTTAAGGAACTCGGCAAAATGCCCCCGTAACTTCGGGAGAAGGGGGGCCACATCCGGTGAACACTCTTGCAGTGGGAGCTGGGGGTGGCCGCAGAGACCAGCGAGAAGCGACTGTTTACTAAAAACACAGGTCCGTGCGAAGCCGTAAGGCGATGTATACGGACTGACGCCTGCCCGGTGCTGGAACGTTAAGGGGACCGGTTAGCTCCATTTCGGTGGGGCGAAGCTGAGAACTTAAGCGCCAGTAAACGGCGGTGGTAACTATAACCATCCTAAGGTAGCGAAATTCCTTGTCGGGTAAGTTCCGACCTGCACGAATGGCGTAAC